>NZ_JBNKHD010000001.1:0-419291 GCF_050290165.1 Tenacibaculum sp.
TGCAAACAAACTTAAAATAGAAGTTCCTTCTTCGTAAACAGTCTCCGTAGCATTATACGTTACTACAAGCTCCTGCTCTTCCTCTGTACTCAAACAGCTAATTGCCGATAAACTAGCACTTGTATTTGCTACTAAATTAGCTAACAACTGCTCCATATGAACAAGCATCTGTTCTACCAACGACCTGCTAAAAATATCGCTGTTATACTCAATACCGATAACTAATTCATCTGATGACTCCGTGAAAGTAAACAAAAGATCAAATTTACTCGCCGAATGAAAATCATTATTATAAGTGGCTATTGATAGAGAACCATCTTCTAAAAAGTCAATTTCTTGTTCATTTTTAGCATCTTGAACTACCAACATTATATCAAATAATGCACTTCTACTCAAGTCTCTAGTTATCTGTAAATCATCTAACAATTCATCAAAAGGATATGCTTGATGTTCAAAAGCTTCTAGAGTATTTTTCTTAACTTTTTCTAACAGTACTTCAAAACTGTCTTCAGAACTAAAAATATTACGAAGTGCTAAGGTATTCACATAAAAACCTATTTGATCATGCAACGCCGCATGAGTCCTTCCTGAAACCGGGCTTCCAATAATCAAATCTTCTTGACCTGAATACTTATGCAAAAACGTATTTAATAAACTCAAACAGCCTATAAACAAGGTACCTTCTTCTCTCGAACACAAATCTTTGAACTTCTTATAAAGAGATGTATTTATCTTACGCTCTATAAATTTTCCTTTATAAGTTTTTACTGCTGGTCTTGGAAAATCTCCAAAATCTGACAATACTGGTAAATCTCCCTGTAAATGTACTAACCAATACTCTCTATCTTTTTTTAAACCTCCATTTACTAACTGTTCTTGCTGCCATACAGCATAATCTTTATACTGAATCTCTAAATCCTGTTTCGAGTCATCAAGATTCTCATTCAATTGTCGATATACTTCCATGAGCTCCTTCATCATAATATCAATAGACCAACCGTCACTAATAATATGATGCATTACAAAACAAAATATCCATTTAGTATTACTAACCTGAATTAACTCTCCTCTTAATAAAGGGCCTTCTTCTAAATTAAATAAGGACTCATTTTCATGTTTTATTCTATCTTTTAGTTCTTTTTCATAATTCTCAAGATTTCTTAAATCAACTGTGTTAAGTGTAAACTTAACAGTATCCTCATCTTTTACATATTGCTTTACTTTTCCTTGACTGTCCTCCTTAAAAACAGTACGTAAAATTTCATGGCGATGAATCAACTTTTCGAAAGATTTACATAATAATTCATCTCTAAGAATACCTTTCATCTCATAAACACCCAACATATTATATGAAACACTTGCATTGTCCATCTGACTTAACGTCCATAATCTTTGTTGAGATGATGATAATGGGTAACCATTTAATTCAGGACTCTTAAGAATTTTATTCTCCTTATCACCTAAACTATCTGTATTCTCATTCTCTTGTAAAGCTTTTATTAACTCCTCTTTATTTGCTTTTATTTCAGCAATTAAACTTTCATTAATACTTGTTTCTTTAGTGAATACTTTTAGCTTACCATCTACCACTTCTAATAGTAAGTTATTCTCCTGAATTTTATTTAATAAATCTTTCATTAATCTAAATTTATTTCCTGAAGTTCTTGTTTATTTTTCTGTAACTCTTTTTGTTGCAACATAAATTTCATGTGTTCAGAAATTCCTGATATTGTAGGATCTTCAAAGATTCTCTTTATCTTTATTTTGACTGAAAATGATTCATTTATTTTGTTTATGAGTTGTGTAGCTTTAATACTTTGTCCACCTATATCGAAGAAGTTATCATAAATTCCTATACGCTCTTTTTGAAGGATTTCTTTCCATATATTGGTTAATTTATCTTCAATTTCATTTCTAGCTGGTTCAAATGGAGTTCCAGAATTTATCAAACTTCCCTCCTCTTCATGAAGTATTTTTTTATTAATTTTCCCATTAGTATTTAATGGCATTTCATCAATTTTAATATACTTTGCGGGAATCATATAACTTGGCAATCTACTATTCAGATACCTTCTTACCTCTAGTATATCAAAGTCTTCTCCTGTTACTAAATATGTAACTAACTCGTCTATTTCTTCTTCATTCTTTACTACCAAAACGGCTGCACTCTCTACAGTTGAGTAATTTTGTATAGTATTCTCAATTTCTCCTAATTCAACTCTATACCCTCTAATTTTCACCTGATTATCTTTTCTTCCTATAAATTCAATACTTCCATTTGGCAACCATTTTCCTAAATCGCCTGTTTTGTATTCTCTTACAAAATCATTGTTGATTAAAAATTTTTCAGCGGTTAGTGTCTCTTCATTTTTATAACCTCTAGCTAAACCAGAACCACTAATTCTAATCTCCCCAGCAATTCCAATAGGCTGAAGCACTCCGTTATCATTGGTTATCGTTATACCTCTATTAGTAATAGGTTTACCTATTATGCAATTCTCTTGAGTATTATCAATTCTTGAATAGGTTGAACATACAGTAGATTCAGTTGGTCCATAAGTGTCATATATTTCTACTCTATTAAAAAAGCTAGATATATAATTTCTGCTAAGTTTATCCCCTCCACTAATCATCAACCTTAATTTATTCAAATTAAGTTCAGACTCATTTAAAGCTTTTAATATTAGTGGTGTTGTACTTAAAATGGTAGCATTCTTTTCTTCTATTAAACATTGAATTTCTTTAATATCTCTTCCTCCGTTTGTTCCCATTAAAAGTGTTCCTCCTGCTATTAAAGTTGGGAATATTTCTTCTACGTGTGTATCAAAGGATATTGAAGATTGTTGAATAACAGCATCTGTTTCACCTAAACCAAATGTTTCAATAAAAGTTAAACAATAGTCTAACATACTTTCGTTTTCAATCATTACCCCTTTTGGAGTTCCTGTTGAACCTGAAGTATACATTAAATAGGCTAAATCAGATTTATTTACTTTTATATCTAAATTACTATTATCTAAAGCTTCTTTACTTTCCTCAAATTTTAATAATTCACTTTTATCTATTATACAGCTACAGTTACTATCAGATTTCATGAAATCTATGCGTTCCTGTGGTAATTGTACATCAATTGGTAAGTAAGCTGATCCTGTTTTCAATATTGCCAACATACTTATTGGAATCCATTCACTTCGTTCAAGCTCAATTCCAATTAATGTATCTGGTCCAACTGTAAAATTTTCCTTTAAATAATGTGCTAATTGATTTGCTCTTCTATTTAATTTCTCGTAGGTAAATATCTTATCCTCAAATAAGAAAGCTGTTTTTTCAGAGTATTTTCGTACTGCTTTCTCAAATTCATAAATAACAGAAGTTTCTGTAATTTCTCTCTTCTTCGTAGTCCTAAAGTTTTCTAACAATAGTTTTTTCTCTTCTTGACTTAAAATATCTATTTTTCCAACAGGTAAATTAGGATTATCTGTAACACTTATAAGTACCTGTTTTAAGTGCTTTAACATCCTTTGGGCTGTTTCTTCGTAGTATATATCATTATTATACTCTATTTCAACCTCTAGCTCATCATCAATTTCAATGAAATTAAATGATAAATCAAATTTACTTACCTCATAGTCTAATTCATGAAAGTTAGAAATATGTAGTCCATCAACTTCATATTCTTTGTTTTGAATAAGGTTATTAGAAGTAGCGTTTTGTAATACCACCATAACATCAAACAACGCTCCTCTACTCATATCTTTACGAATATTCAGATTGTTGATTAACTCATCAAAAGGGTAGATTTGATGTTTATAAGCCTCTAAAGTATTTTGCTTTACTATCTCTAATAACTCTTTAAATGAATGAGTACTTTTAAATTGAGTTCTAAGAGCAAGTGTATTTAAATAAAATCCTATTTGATTTTCTAAATCTGCATGCTCTCTATTGGCTATTGGAGAACCAATAATAATATCTTCTGCATTTGTATATCTATGAAGTAAAATTTTAACGGCTGTAAGTAAACTTATAAATAAAGTAACTCTTTCTTCATTTATTTGACTCTTTAACTTATTAACTATACTTGCTGAAATGCGCGTTTTAATGAGTTTTCCGTTATACGTCTGGATTTCTGGTCTTATTTTATCTTCTGGTAATTGAAGTACTGGTATTTCTCCTTCAAATTGTTTCGTCCAAAAATCTTTGTGAGTTTCTAGCTGATTTTCTTTTAACTGGCTTTGTTGCCAAACAGCATAATCCTTGTATTGAACTTCTAGTTCTTCTTTTACAATAGTTTGACCAAACTGATTGTGATCATTATATCCTTTCAGTAATTCATTAATTAACACATCCATTGACCAACCATCACTAATTATATGGTGCATTACATAACTAAAAATCCATCTATCTTTTTCTACTTGGTATATCGAAGCTTTCAGTAATGGCCCTAATTCCAAATTAAAATTAGTATCAAAATCTTCTTTTATTCTTTCTAATACAATTGTTTGATGATTGCTAACTTCTTCTAAACCATGATAAGATATTTCAAAGTTTATATTTTCAAAAGGCAACACATATTGGTTTACTTCTCCTTCTTCATTTTCCTTAAAAACTGTTCTTAAAATTTCATGACGCTTTATTAGGTCGTTGAAAGCATTTACTAAACTTTCATATTTGAATTCTCCTTTAAACTCTAGTGCTATTGGCATGTTATAAGCCACATTAACTTCATCGAACTGACTTAATATCCATAACCGTTTTTGAGAAGATGATAGAGGATAAAAAGGTAGTTCTTCAGCTTTTGGAATCTGATTATAGGTGTTTCTTGCAGCGCCATCGATTAATCGTGCTTGCTCCTCTAAAATAGTTGTTTCAAATAACTGCTTAAGTTCCAACTTAATATTGAATTCTTTATGCAACCTACTTATTAAACGAGTTACTTTTAAACTATGCCCTCCTAAATCAAAAAAATCATCGGTAATACTTATTGAATCTTTTTCCAATATTGTTTTCCATATGTCAACTAGCTTCTTTTCTGTTTCATTCTTTGGTTCTACTATCTCTTTATCTTTGGTTGTTTTTTGTTGTTCTATTTCTAATAACCTTTTCTTATCAATTTTTCCATTTCTTGTTAAGGGCATTACATCTACCTGCGTTATATACGTTGGAATCATATAAGCAGGTAACTTTTCTTTTAAAGAACTTTTTAACTCTTCTAAATCAAGATTTTCTTTTCCACAAACAAAAGCAGACAAAAATTTTACATTATTACTGTCATTGGAAACTACTATTGTAGTCTCAAAGACTTTATCTAACTCTAAAATTCTTTGTTCTATTTCTCCTAATTCTATTCTAAAGCCTCTAATCTTTACTTGATTGTCTTTTCTTCCTATAAACTCTATACTTCCATTTGAAAGCCATTTACAGATATCTCCTGTCTTGTATAAAATTGAATCTTTTTGATAAGGGTTATTTATAAAACTTTTGCTAGTTAACTCTTCTTTATTAAGATATCCTTTTGCAACTCCTAAACCTGCAACATATAATTCACCAGGTACCCCTATAGGCTGTAGCGCTTTATTTTCATTCAAGATATAACACTGGGTATTTGCTATGGGGCTACCTATTGGAACTGTACTTTTATGAGTTTCATTAACCTCATAAAAAGTACTGAATGTAGTGTTTTCAGTAGGTCCATACACATGCAAAAGTTTTCCTTTACCAAAACGCTCTATAAATTTGTTCACGTGATGTACTGAAACTTTTTCTCCTCCAAAAAGTATTTTTCTTAAACAACCTATTTCTTGTATATCACTGTCAACTAAAGAATTAAACAATACCGTTGTCATAAATGCAACAGAGATTTCATTGTTTACTATTTCTTCTGCTAATAACTGAAAATTTAAAACTAGGTCTTTTTCAGGAATATAAAGAGTAGCTCCATTTAATAAGGCACTCCAAATATCAAATGTAGATCCATCAAATACAGGATTCGATATTCCTAAAACTCTATCATGAGAATTAACTTGTACATAATCTGTATTTTTTACCAACCTTGTAATTCCCTTATTTTCTATAATAACTCCTTTAGGAATTCCTGTTGACCCTGAAGTGTACATTAAATAAGCTACATCTCCTTTTTCTTCTATATTTTCGGCATTATATCCTTCAAGGTTTTCTTCATTTAGCATTACATCAATACTAAAAATAGGAATATCAAACTCTATTACATCATTTAAATAATCTAACTGAATTACTATAGCTTTGGGAGCTGTATCTTTAATGATGTACTTCAGTCTTTCGTCTGGAGCTAGAGGATCTAACGGTAAATATGTGGCTCCTAATTTTAAAATTGCTATAAAGGAAATAATGGTATCTTCTGAATAGTTAGTTATTACACCAACCACATCATTTCTTTTTATATCAAACTGTTCACGTAGAATAAAAGCCAATCGATTTGCTTGTTCATTCAATTCGGTATAGGCATATTTCTTATTCTTATGAACTAAAGCTATATTATTAGGGGTTTCTTCTACTTGTTGATGAAAGTTTGCTATAACACTTTCATTAATTTCTTCATTCTTTAAAGATTCTGAAAATCGTAGCAATGTTTCTTTTTCTTGATCAGAGACTATCTCAATAGTTATTAGTTGTTCAGAAAGATAATCTTTAATGTTTTCAAGAATGCTTATGTAACCATTTAAAAAATTATTTATAAAAGTCTCTTCATATTTATAAGCATCATAATTTATATGTATAGTTATCTCTTCTTTTTCATTTTTATCAATACTCAAAGAAAGTTTTGTTTCTTTTATAACATCAAGTTCCTTACTTAGCTTAGTATAATTAAATCCATACTGTAAATAGTCGTCTTTACTAATACCATTATAAGCAAACCTTTCTTGTAATATTTTATAATCAATTTGACCATAACTTATTGTTTGCTCTATTTCTGCTTTGACAGCTACGATAATATCTTTTATCGTTTGCTCATTTGATATATCAACATTGTAGAAAAATAAACCCTCTTCATCATTTTTTTCCTCGTCTAAATAAATTATGGGTGAGCTCACCCAAACAGAATCTTGCTCTGTGTATCTCTTTATTAACCCTTTATAAATAGAAAGATAAATAGCATATTCAGCAATAGAATTCTGTTTAGTTAAAACATTAATACCTTCTAAACTTTCTCTTTTTACTTGCCTTGAAACAGAACCAGAAGGAATATCTTCATAAGGAATATATCTATCATTTTCGTTAGTATATTGATCTATTTTTTTAAACCAATACTCTTGTATGATTTTATTATCTTTCATAATATTTTTATGGTTAAATAATGCTTGTTAAATAATAGCGATGGGAAGTATTCTAAAATTAAGATTCAATATTAACACTGCATTATAGGAAGAAACACTGTTTGGATATGTTCTAACCAACCTATAATGCAACTCTAACACATACTTCTAGTTAATTATTGGGATTTAGTTGTATAACCTGAGTTAATAACTTTATAATTTAAAATGACATTAGAAGTGTATTTCTATACTCATTTTTGAACTTTCAATTTCCTTCTCTTGAGAAGTTGCAAAATCATAGTCTGTTAAGATTTTATTAGGGTTTTTAACCACCTCTTTTAAGAATACCTTATATCTTTCAATAAATAATTGAATCGTATCCTGATTAAAAAGATCTTTTCTATATTCCAAAATAAAGCGACTACCATTGGTTACTATCCATAAATCATACTTCGCTTGTTGAATTTCAATATGCTCTATACTTATTGTAAGGTCTTTATTAAGTAGAATTTCTTGATTTTCTAATTCAGCCCAAGTAAACCCTGTATTGATAAAACTTGTCCCTCCTTTTCTTCTATCAAAATCTAAATCCTCCATAAGTAAATCCATAGGATACATTTGATCTTCAAATGCTTTTAGTATTTTCTGATGTACTAAATGTAGTATTTCAGCAAAATAATTATCAGTAGCAAACTTTGTTCTAATAGGTAACAAATTTACATAATATCCTATTTGATCTTCTAAATCATAATGATCTCTACCCGCAAAAGGGACACCCAATATGATATCATTTTCGTTAGTTAACAGATGTAAAAAACTTGTATAAGCTGCTAAATGAAAAGTAAACTCAGTAATATTAAATGCTTCTGTTTTTTTCTTGATTTCCAAAGAAATTTCTTCCTCTATTTCAAAAATCACTCTCTTTCCTTCAAAACTAGCATTCAATAAATCTAAATTATCATACATTAAAGGTAGAGGTGATAATTCTCCTTTCAATTCATTTCTCCAATAAGTATCCGTTATCTCTTGGTTGTTTATTTTATTCCTTAACCAATGACTATAATCTTTATATTGAATTGGTAATGAAATAGTAGACAATACTCGATTGTTAACCAAAGCATTGTAATACTGACTAACTTCTCTAATTATTATAGAAAAAGACCATTCATCAGCAATAATATGATGCATAGTAAACAACAATAAATGTTCTTCCTCTTTTGTTTTAATTAAGTTAACTCTTAATAATGGTCCTTTTCCTAAATCAAAAGGTTTATTAGCAATCGATTTTATGTAATAATCTAACTCCGATTGAGTATCTCCTTCTCTACTTATTTCTTTATAACCGATTGAAAAATGAAAATCTTTCGCAGGGATTATATATTGTTTTACCTCATCATTCTCTTCAAGAAATACCGTTCTTAATATTTCGTGATTCGCTACTAAGTTTTGAAAAGCTTGTTCAATTGAATGCTTATTTAACACCCCTTTAAACTTATATAGTATCGGCATGTTATAGGCCACATTCTTTTCTTGAAATTGGCTAACCATCCATAAACTTCTTTGAGCATATGACATTTCATAGCTCTTTGCCTCATCAACAGGTACTATTGGCTCTTGATTTGATTTATTAGATTCTTTTATAAGATTTACTTGATCTTTTAAAACTGAACATTTAAATAATTCTTCTAGTGAAATTTTAACATTAAACTCTTTAGCTATTTTGTTTATAAGCTTTGTTAACTTTAAACTATGCCCTCCTAAATCAAAGAAATCATCTTCAATACCTATTTTATCTCTTTTTAAAATACTTTCCCAAACAGCTACTAATCGTTTTTCTATTTCATTTTTAGGAGCAATGTATTCTGTTCCACTTTGTAAAATTTCTACCTTGATGTTAGCTAATGCACTCTTATCTATTTTACCATTTAGCATAAGAGGAATTTCTTCTACCTTCACAAAAAAAGAAGGAATCATGTATTCTGGAAGTGATTCTTTTAAAAACGATTTTATTTCTGTTGCGCTTTCCTTATTTGAAGAAACAAAGTAAGCTATTAACTCCTCCTTACCATTATTTTCTATATCTTTTAGTAAAACTACAGCTTGTCTAATTCCTTCTTTTCTTAAAAGTGTATTTTCTATTTCTCTTACCTCTACTCTATTTCCTCTAATCTTTATCTGGTTGTCTTTTCTTCCTATAAACTCAATATTTCCATCTTTCAACCTTCTACCTAAATCACCAGTCCTAAACATTCTCTCTCCCATTATAAAAGGATTGTTTGTAAATTTATTTGAGTTATTTACATCAGTTTCTTTCAAATATCCTTCTGAAACACAATCTCCACTTACACATATCTCACCAATTACATTGAACGGAAGTATATTATTTTCTTCATCTAAAATGTATACTTTAACATTGTCAATTGGTTTTCCTATTAATACTCCTTTATTGCTAATTACTTTATCTTTGGAAGTAGGTCTATTTTCTATTTCGTAAGCTATAGATTTTTGTTCTTTTAAGATACTTTCTAAATCTTTAACCGTAGTAAACGGATTCATAAAAACAGTTCTTAAAGCTACATCTTCTATAGTATTTTGTCTTTTTAATTTCGTATAAGAAACAAAGGAATTTCCTCTATCAAACTGTATTTTTTGAAGCTGTTTATTCATTTCATTAATGAATTCCAGCTCTTTATCGGAATACTTCTTTTTATTTTTAAACTTTGATGGAACATACCTGTATAGAACAATGTTTAAATCAGGTTCAAATAACAATTCAAACTCGTTATTCTTTCTTATAATTTCAGCAAACTGTTGGGCATTTTGATAGTTGCGTCTTATTATTTCAGCAAACCCTTCTTTCCCTAGAATATTTAATACGCCATGTAATATTAAACTTGAAAAGTTCTTTGAGCCCTCTAGAGTAAATTTCCCTAAATCATGGCTTCCTTTACGTGCTTGATAATTGGTATTATTTTCTGAGCTTAATGCAAATGATGGATCTTTAAAAACACTATAACTCAACCCAATAGGCAAATACATTTGCTTATGTGCACATATTGCTACCGAATCTGCCATAGCTATCCCTTCAAACTTTTCTCTAAACTCATCTGCAAAAAGAAAACTTCCCCCAAAAGCTGCATCTACATGATAATGTATTTGATGTTCCTTTGCTATTTCACCAATCAATTTTAAAAAATCAATATTACCTGATTCTGTAGCTCCAGCTACACCAACAATAGCCAAAATCAAAGCTTTCTGATTTTTTAATTCTTTAATTTTATGAAATAGTTCATCATGTATTTCTGTTTGAGTCTTATTTTCATAGTCAAACCCAACAAAAGAATCTGTTCCTAAACCTAATATTTTTAAAGATTTACCAAAAGAGTAATGACATCTATTAGATCCTAATAGAACAACTCTTTCATAATCGTAATACTTTAATGCTTTAACTAATCCTTCTCTTTTTATCCCTTTAAATTCATTATCCGCAGGTAATAACTTACTCAAAGTATAATTCAGTACCATGATATTTGAAATAGTACCTCCATTGGTAGCTACCCCTATTGAAGTGTTCGGATTTTGCACATAATTTTTATAAAACTCATCATTATTTTGATAAATAAGTTTATGAAAAAAGCCAATCACTTGCCTTTCTATCAATGTTGAGATGGATGATGTTTCTATTTTAACCTGATTCTGGTTAAGTGCTACTACCAAGGCGTTAAGTTCTCTAACTAAATTAGGTACTGGTCCCGTCATGTGTCCTATAAACTTAGGTAAGTTTATATTTACAACATTAGGCAATACTTTAGATTTTAATAATTCTAAATATTCTTCAACCGTAGAGTTTAAATCCAAGTTCACATTATAAAACTCAGCCTTATTTACAATTTCATCGAATGGCTTTTGAAGGACTCTATTTGACGAATCTTGTAAGGAAATAAGCTCATCTATTTCTCTCTTTAAAGAATTATCAAATAACTTAAAGTTTCTAAAAGTATTATATTCTTCATAAGTATCATAATACGTAGCATCGGCCGTTAACTCTGTTGAACCGTAAATGTTTAAAAGTCTTACTTTCTCATTTTTCATCACTGTATAAAAGCTCTCTACATCTTTTTCTTTTAAAGCTTCTCCACTACTAATCCATAAATTCAGTTTTTCAAGTTTTGATTTACATAATTTTGGATATGATATAATCTCTCTTAATAATGAAGGTACCAGTACTATACGAGAAATATTCTGTTTACATAAACTATCAATAAAGTTTTCAATATCTAAAGTCTCTATTTTCTTATAAAAAACTAGAGGTATACCTTTTAATAAAGGCCCAAAAAACTCCCATATATGGTCTACAAATCCAATTGAAGTTTTAGCACAACATACCTCATCTTCCGAAAAAGGATAGTTTTTCCACATCCAATTTAACCTATTATAAACACTATCTCTTCTTAATAATACTCCTTTAGGAACTCCAGTTGATCCAGACGTATAAATAATAAACTCTACTGGGTTTGTTAACTGAGGCACTTCAATTTTTACTTCTAAATTTTCTTCATTTAAATCTATACCTTTAAAAAAGTTAGTATCAATAACTATATGACTTTGGCTATCGTTTTTTATAAATAATACTCTCTCTTTTGGTGTACCTGGATCAACTGGTATATATATAGCTCCTAACTTTTTAACAGCTATTAGTATAGGTATTAAATATTGATTGTGTTCAACAGAAACAATAACTCTATCTTCAATTCCAATTCCATATTTTCTTTTTAAATAAATAGCATATTTATTAGCTAATTCATCAACCTCCTCAAAAGACAAACTCTCGTCAGAATATTTAACCGCAATTTTATTTGGTGTCTTTAAAACTTGGTCTTGGAATAGATTAATAATTGTTTTATCTTTTTGGTAGGTTGCTGCGGTAGAGTTAAAATCATGCAATAATTGATGCTCTTGAGTATTACTTAAATAATTTATTTTTGATACTCTTTGCTCAGGGTTATCTATAGCATTTGTTAAGAAATTTTCCAAATGAATACCTAAACTTTCTATAAAACTTGGTTCATAGATATCTGTGTTATACTCAATAGTAAGCTCTAAATTTTCCTTTTCTACAAAAGTAAAGCATACATCAAATTTCGTAGTATTTCTAGTAATTTCATATTCTTCTATTTCTACTCCATTTATACTAACATCTTCTTTTATTGTATGTAATTGTGATTGATTTTGTAAAATCACCATAATGTCAAATAATGGAGAACGGGAAGAATCTCGTTTCATATCTAATTTTGAAACTAATTCGTCAAATGGATAATTTTGATGCTCATAAGCCTCAAATAAGTTTGTTTTTTGCTGAAACAATAAATCCTTAAAACTGTCATTATCTACAAACTGAGTTCTAATAGCTAATGTATTCAAATACAATCCTATTTGATTCTCTAAATCTGGATGTTCTCTTCCAGCAATTGGAGTACCTAATATAATATCTCTTTGATTTGTATAACGAGACAATAAAGCATTAATCCCTGTCATCAATGTCATGAATAATGTGACATCATTAGTTCTTGAAAATGTTTTTAACTTCTTCAAAAAAGATTCAGAAAAATGGTGCACATGCATATCTCCGTTATATGTCTGAATTTTAGGTCTGGTTCTATAACTTGGTAAACTTAAAACTGGAAGCTCTCCTTGGAATTTATTAAGCCAGTACGTTTTTGAGCTTTCATATTCTTCTTCTTTCAACTGTAATTGTAACCAAGCTGAATAATCTTTGTACTGTATTGGTAACTCTTGATAGCTGTACTCTACATCCTCTAAAAGATTTTTATAAATTCTCATTATATCTGACATCAACAACTCCAAAGACCATCCATCACCTATTATATGATGCATTACAAATGAAAACAACCACTCATTATCTGCCTTTAATAACAATGATCCTTTTAGTAAGGGGGGCTTATCTAAATTAAAAGGTCTCTCTTGTTGTTGATGTATATATGTATTTATTTCCTCTTCTGTTTTTTCTTTAAAATTCTTAAAAGCAATATCAAAATTTAACGCATCCCCTTCAACAATATACTGATATACTTCTCCTTCTTCATTCGTTTTAAAACAAGTTCTTAATATTTCATGCTTTTCAATTAACAAACTAAATGCCTTTCTAAATAGCTCTACGTTTAGTTCTCCTCTAAAAACTAATGCCCCAGACATATTATAAGCTATATCTCCCCCTTCTAATTGACTTAACAACCAAAGTCTGTGTTGAGAAGGCGTTAATTGATAATAATCCTTTTCTTCAGCTTTGGGTATAGCCACATAGTTTTCTTCTTTAATAGCTGCAGCAACATTCTCTAAAACAGGAACTTTAAAAAATTCTTTATAGGTAATATTTCCGTTGAGACGTTTATAAATTTGGTTGATTACTTGACCAATCATCAAACTATGACCTCCTAACTCAAAAAAATTATCTTTTATTCCAATTCCTTCTACATTAATAACTTCTTCCCATATTGAGATTAGTTCTTTTTCTACAGCATTTCTTGGCGCTACATATTCTTTCCTTATTATTTCTTCTGAAAATACTTCTGGTAATTCATTCGTGTTTACTTTTCCGTTAGGAGTTAAAGGAATAGATTTTAATTTCAGAAAATATGTTGGAATCATATAAGTAGGCAGATGAGAGCTTAAATACTCTCTTAAAAACGTTTTATCTATTTCTGCTCTGCTCGTGTAATAACCTACTAAAACATCAACATTATCAACTTGTTTTACTCTAACTATTGCTTCCTGAACATTTGAAGAGTATTCAATTATTCTATTTTCAATTTCTCCTAACTCAATTCGATAACCTCGTAATTTTACTTGATAATCTTTTCTTCCAAAGTATTCTAATGTTCCCGCAGGTGTCCATCTCACTAAATCACCAGTATCATACATTACTTCTTCTGATGAAAACGGATTTTCAATGTACTTTTCTTTTGTTAAATCAGGGCGATTTAAATATCCTTTCGTAATTCCCTCTCCAGATAAATACAGCTTTCCTATTACTCCAACAGGTAAAAGTTTTAAGTTTTCATCTAAAACATACGCTTGAGTATTAGTAATTGGTTTACCAATAGATATTGAATTTATATAAACTTCATTTTTATTTAGTTTATATACTGTACTGTATGTAGTATCTTCCGATGGTCCATATAAATTTCGTACTTGAGCTCTTGTTTTTGCTAGTTTATTTGCTATATCAATTGGAAAAGGCTCTCCTGCTAAATTGATAACACTTATATTTTCTATATCAATATCAGCTTCTAACAAGCTTCTCATACTCGAAGGAACAGTATTAATTAAAACATTAGCATCTTTATCTAATACAGATTTTATTTCTAATGCATCATTAAGCAGTCTAATAGGTTTTCCTATAGAAAAAGGGTAAAATATTTCGTATACAGAAAGATCAAAACAATGTGAAGTAACAGCATAAACTATATCAAACACACTTTCATCGAACTCTTGCTGACTCCAATGTATCATTGCCACTGCATTTGCATTGGTAATCATTACACCTTTTGGGTTTCCTGTAGTTCCAGAAGTATAAATTATATATGCTAAATCACTTGGAACATTTATTTTTGACAAGTTCTCTTTAGAGTATGTCTCTTTTTCTTTATCAAACCCTTCTAAAAAAACTCTATCAATAACTACTTTTGCATTACTATCTTTTTCTATGTAGTTAATTCGTTCTTTTGGATAATTAACATCTATTGGCACATAAGCAGCGCCTGCTTTTAGAACCGCTATAATAGCTATTAATAAATCTTCATTTCTATCAAGCTTTACTCCTACTAAATTATTGAGTTTAATTTCAAAATTTTGCCTAAGATAATTTGCTAATTGATTCGATTTCTCATTTAGCTCTTGGTAAGTAATCTCTTTTTCTTCAAATAAAACTGCAATACTTTCTGGTGTTTTCTCTACTTGATTTTCGAATAAATCTATAATTGTTTTGTCTTTTGAAAACTCCCGTTCAGTATCATTAAACTCATTTAACAACTGATACTTTTCAGTTGCTGTAACAATAGAAATATCTTCTATAGGTTTACTTATAAAGTCCTCTAGGTCACATATCCATTTTTTTAAGGTTTGTAAAAAATGAATTGCTACGCAATCATCTATAAAAGAATTATTGTAAGAAATCCCTAACTCCAATCCTTTATCACTTTTCTTTATTAAAAGTAAAAATGGAACTAACGCTTTTAATTCTTCTAAAGGAGAAGATATATTATATAAAAAACCATAGGTTGCATACTCTCTAAAACTACATTCTTCTTGAATTTTATTTTCGTAATTAACATAATGATAAACCTCTTGTACCTCTTCTTTATTGCTCTGTAAATACTCTTTAAATGTCTTATTTTTAATTGAACTGAAATTGAACAATAAAGGAGTGTTTTCATCTCCTATTTTTGAAGAATATAGTAAGCCTTCTACATCAAAATAACGACATAGAAGCGCATTAAATACACTCAGCAAAGTAGTGTATTCAATGATTGAATTATCTTTAGCCAGTTTTGAAAAATATAAAAGATCATTCATCTCGATTGTCTCTTCTAATTGCTTCATTTCACTCAAAGAAAATTCATCAACTTTAAAAGCACCACGTACTTTTTTAAGCCAATAACTAGAAGCTAGTTTTTGCCCAATTTTATCCATAAATAAAAAATGTGTAAAGTTTATACTATGCCCCTATAGAATAAAGAGGCACAGTAACCAAAATATTTTGTTGTAATGATTCAATTCTTACAATAATCTTACTCTGATTATTTACCTTAATAATTTCACAATCTAACCCCTCTAAAGGACCATTGGTGATTTTTTTTATCTCACCTACCTTTGGGCGTTGCTCAGTGATTTCCATATCTTCAATACCTTCATCTCCTATTAAAAGTTTTATCTGATTTATTTCTTTTTCAGGCACTCTTGCATATTCTTTTCCAAAACGAATGTAAGAGAATGCCCCATTAACAGATAATGCTTTATGAAAACCTAAAGATGAATTGATATATACAAAAACATAAGAAGGAAATAATGGTTTCATTATCACCTTTTTTCTATCACTCCATTGTCTAATTGTTTTTATCTGTGGTAGAAAAGATTCTAAAGAAATTTCTTTTAATGACTCATGTACTTTTTTTTCCCAACAAGATTTAACGTACAATACGTACCAGCCACAATCAAATTTTATCATAATATATAAATACAAAACAAAGCTTCGCTACTCCCAGTCACAGGGGGTTAATTAATTTGTTTCCCAATTAGAACGATGTAAATATAGAATGGAAAAAAAAGGGGAAAGCTACACAAAAGGGTAGTTTTTAATTTTATACTTAGCTTTATAGTAGTTTGTTATCTATAATCAAATGTTTATTTCTTTCGTAGAATTCAATAAGTCCTTCATAAGGTAAGCTTATAGGTATCGTCTCAGAACCTAAATAATTAACTGACTCTCCAACTACATTTGGTTTTATTCCTAACAACAAAAGTATTCGTAATAACTTACTATCACATTCAGCAAAAGCTATATTTCCTTTATGTTTACAAATGGGAGATATAGCACAAACCATTAATTTTTTAAATAAGTTAGGATCATTTACTCCTTTTTTAATTGCAAAACGACCTATATGCCATATTTCATGTAAGTCTCTGTCTTCAACAACCATTAAAGGATCTATCCCAAAAATATTTTGAATAGGCAGTTTATCAATATAATTCCATCTTAAAACACGTATAGCTCCTGTTATACTTCCACAATCATCTTTGCAAACAAAAATTTCAGAATTTTCAACATAATTGATTTCCTCTTGATAGACTGATAAAATGTCTTTTTCTATCTTAATTCTTCCTTCATCCTCTACATGATGGTTAAAATTTTCTTCAACTACAAATTTTGACAAATTGAATATTTCATTAGTAGATAACTTTTCTAAATAGCTTTTCATAAGTGTTATAATATTTTATTTTACACTCAAAACTAACTAGTTAAAATCGTCAACCCACTACACAAAATAGTAGTATCTATAAGAATTAATAAGGTTAAAAAAAATTAATTTTTTGTTAAAAAAAAGTATTGCTTATTAGTAAATTATTTACTTAATTTGGAAACCTAAGTCCCCCCCTAATCTATGAATGACGTGAATGACTTTTTTTCATCACGAAACACAGTGTACCATGTTTCCGATGAAGAAAAAAAACAAACTGCAAATTATGTGGAGGCTATAAAAGCCTTTGCAAGGACTACATATAAGAGTATATATGTAATTGATTACCAAAAAAAAGGTTTTGAATTTGTTTCTGAAAATCCTCTTTTTCTATGTGGACATACAGCAGAAGAAGTAAAAGAAATGGGATATCTTTTTTATTTTAACTATGTAATTCCAGAAGATCTAGAACTGCTTTTAAAAATAAACACAATTGGTTTTGACTTTTATGAGACAATTCCAATAAATGAAAGGATATATCATTCGATTTCCTATGATTTTCATATGAAAAACCAAGAAGGTAAAGTGCTTTTAATTAATCAAAAGCTTACACCTTTATTCCTTACTAATGAAGGAAAGATATGGAAAGCTATTTGCATTATATCTATTTCTAACGAGCAAAATTCTGGTAATATCAAAATATCTAAAAAGGGAGAAAATAAACTTTTTAGGTATGATTTGAAAGGTGATTTTTGGAAAATAGAAGAAAAAATAGAGTTATCCAATAGAGAAAAAGAAATATTGAGATATTCTGTTCGAGGCTTTACCATTAATGATATGGCTGAATCAATGTATGTATCTCCTGATACAGTAAAATTCCACAGAAGAAAATTATTTGAGAAACTGGAAGTAGCTAATATTTCAGAGGCAATTGTATATGCGACTAACAATAAATTAATTTAGTGTTAGTCGTCGTACAAAGAAGACAAATAAAACTCAGGGAAACTCTTAATCTCTTTTTGTGTCGCAATATCAAAAAGTAAATGTGTGCACATTCCGGCAACTACCCAAGAGCCTACAGACAACTGAGGTGGTGATAATTTTTCTTTTTCGTTTATATAAGCATTAATAATGTCTTCTAACCACACTTGAGGTTTTCCCCAAAATCTCATGTAACTAGAAACATATTCGACCACACGCAATTCATTAAATTTTTCCCCTTTTTTTGCAAGTGAATTTAATGATAATCCATCTGGTGAAATAACAGTTACTAATCCTCCCCATCCTAAATTATAAGGATGTAAAACCGGAATGTTATTCTTCTGACAAATCTCATCAAAAATCAAAGGGACATCTGAAGAAAAATCAAGGGCATTAATAGCTACTTTATGCCCTCCAATATACTCTTTAACATTTTCACTTGTTAAAAAGCAATTATATACACTAATATTTGCTTCGTTATTGATAGATTTTAACCTCTTCTGTATAGCCTCTACCTTGTTGCTCATTACATCTTCTTCAATATAATTTTGTCTATTCAAATTAGAGTCCTCTACATAATCTCCATCAATTATTGTTATATTTTCAAAGCCAAAACGTAATGCACACTCTGCAATTATACTTCCTATACCAGATCCTCCCAATAAAATTGGGAAATTCTTAATGAGTTCCTGTTCTTCTGGGGTTACATATAATCTATTTCTAGCATACCTATGTTTCATCATAGTTATTTTTAGTACAAAAATAAGTTATCAAAAAAAAAAATACCTAAACAAAAGGGTAGTTTTTTAATCTATAATCAAAATAATTAGTGTTTTTTTTTATGTATAAACTAAATAGCAAGAAGGTAAAACTGCGTCCTTCTTTTTTTATTGCTTTTCTTTCAATAAAAATTGTAAAGTGTATACATTTCTTGTCATCTATTACAAAAGACTTACATAAGAAATATACAACAACATACCTCTTCTTTGCTTTTAATTCATAACTCCCAAGTGAATGATACGTCCACCTGACTGATTTACAGGATTTACACTTTTACCAACTACAATTCCTTTTTCTGGCGCATAATATTTCTTAATTGTATTACCAAACACGTCTCTTAATGTTGCAATATGATCTCCTTCTTCTACGATATCTCTTAAATCAACATGTACAGTTAGTAAACCACCTTCTTGAGTATATATCCAATAAGATTTCTTACAGACTACCGTATTTCTTTTTGATATTTCAAACTCATCATCTGTTATTCCTAAATATGCCAATACATTGTGTACTCCAGAAAGACCGCTCTTAATAATTTTCTTCTGGAAGCTATGTGGATTTCCAACTTCAATAGTAATAGATGGAATCCCTAACTCTTCTGCTGCACCTCGCAAAGTACCATCAGATGGCGGTGTATGCACTATAATTTCCGCTTCTTGTAATAAGGCTAATTTTTTAGTAACCTCGTTATTCATATCACTTCTGATATAAAACGAATTTACTCTACCAAAACTAGCAGTATGAAGATCTAATAGGTAATCAAACTTTTTTACTACTAAATTCAAAAAACGATTGGCATATACTTCACTTGTATTCCCATTATCTTTCCCTGGCATAATTCTATTAATATCCACACCATCGCTAAAAACGCGAGTTCCTCTAACAAATGAAGGCACATTTACAATAGGAATTCCAACAATGGTACCTCTTAAATTATTCGTATCTAAATCTTTAAACAATCGTTGAATAACAGATATTCCATTCAGTTCATTTCCATGAACTGCCGCTGTAAGCCCTAATACAATACCATCTTCTTTTCCTCTTGCAACCATTATAGGAATACACGTTGGTATTCCCAAAGCATTAGAAGTTACTTTTAACCAGTAATTTTTTATAGAGTTTGGCGGTGTTTGATTTACATCAAACTCTGTAATATATTCAATTTGGTGCCCCATAAATTTTATATTTAATACAACTCATTTAATAAAGTACTATCGTTGTTTAAAGAAGTAAATAGTTTCTTTTTAAACTTTTTATTAGAGTTAATTAGACTGACACACATTTTATCAATTGCTATGGTTGAAAGTACTGTTTGTATAAATGTCTCTATTAAATCGTCAATTCCTAAACCTAATTTGTTATAATCTCTTCTATCCATAATTAACAAACGGTTTGTGTCTGACGTCCATTCATTTTCTCCCAGCTTAACCGATAAATTAGTTCCTAACATTTGCCAAGAATCTTTACTATTTTCTAAATCATTTACAAGAGGTAGCAAGGCTCTTCTCGAATACATACACAAAGGTTTAATCCCGTCTTTTGTACTGCTTATCATCATACGAATATCAGAAACAAAAGTTTCTCCTTTAGCATTTGGCATAGTACCAACATGGTAATACTTCCCTTTGGTACTTACCGAACTCCAATTGTAATTTCCTATCAAACTTTGCACAATAAAACGTTCATACTCGATATCCTGTTTCATAAATTCTTCCAGTTCTTCTTCATTTACAATAGTATATACCCCTTGTCCTGCGTTGCTGTATGGTATTTTTATCACCGCTTGTCCGCCCATTTTTTTTACCCATAACGGAATTTCATTCTTACTCACATCCCAAATAGTGTCTGGGGTATTAATTTTCATTCCGTGTTCTTCTAACTCTGTATTATAAATATCATATGCTTTAGCAGCTACCATTTTATTTCTTCCTCCCGCCAAACAAGTAATGATTGGATTTAAAATCTTTGTTTTGCTATTTACAGGAAATCTATTCCATGGTTTTTGAGTTACATACCTAAAAATACCTCGTAACGGAATCCATTCTTCATCTTGTTTCAAGTAAAAGATTTCATTTTCAATTTTAATATGATTATTCTCTTTATTTGAAAAATACGGAACTAAAAAAACATCCTCATTAAACACATCTGCAATTACAGCTGCATATCCTGAGGTTTCCATATAGTTTTTATCATAAAATACAGCTAATCTACCTTTCTTAACTAATTTCTTCTTTTTATCTAAAATAGGTTTAAAAGTTCTTTCTATTAATAATCGATAAGCGCCGTCTTCTTTATTGTCATCTAACAAAGGCATTGACTTTTGACCAGATGGACATGAATTATTCTCTATAACAACCATATTTTTATCTCCATCTGCCGATGTTGAGTTGATTAAATCAGCTCCTCCCCACAAAAAATACTTGCATTCATACGACAAAATTTCTCTTAACTTTTCAGAATTTACTTTGGGATGCAAGTGACAATATCTGGCAATAATTCGTTCTTTATCTAAGTTTAAAAAGAAGTTTACCATGGGGTGAATCGTGGCATTCAATGCTTTAGGGTACCAATGATTTTCGTTATTAAATGTATTAGGTTGTATAAGCTCTACTGCTTTCATTACTGATTTATCTATTTAATTTTCTTTTAGGAATATGCTCCCTACTTAAATTAAAAGTAAGAAAAAAATAAACTAAAACACTTTTATAAATATGAATTTATAAAGCTTTATTTTTAAACTATATTACACTCTTTATTCATAAAAATTATAATGGAATTAATGTAACAACTACCCTATTTATGATACTAATAGAGTGAAATAAAATAAAATTATGAAAAAAGTAATTAACAAAAAGTCTTCAATTTTATTATTCGTTGGAGCATTAACAATTGCAACATCACAAATACTTACTCATTATACTGAAATGTCAGATACGATGCAAGGTTTAGGTATCGGTATAGGAATTGGTTTATTAATTATTGCCATTACAACTAGAGCTCCAAAAACCTCTTAATAATTTTTAAAATTTCTTCTAAAAACTGGGTATAGCATTCGCAAATAATTTAGTAATTTCGACCCTCTAAATTACTTAAATGAAAGTTTGTATAGCCGAAAAACCTAGCGTAGCCCGTGAGATTGCTAATATCTTAGGAGCCAGCACCAAACGAGATGGATATTTCGAAGGGAATGGTTATGCGGTTACCTATACATTTGGCCATTTATGTACACTTTTAGAACCTAAAGACTACAAACCGCACTGGAAAAGTTGGGATTTGAATAACTTACCCATGCTTCCTGAGCGCTTTGATACTAAGGTTACCAACGATAGTGGTATTCAAAAACAGTTTAAAATCGTAAAATCTTTATTTGAAAAAGCTGATGTAGTGATTAACTGTGGGGATGCAGGACAAGAAGGAGAACTCATTCAGCGTTGGGTAATTAATCAAGCAAATTATAAGGGCAAAATTCAACGTTTATGGATTTCTTCTCTTACTGAAGAAGCTATCAAAGAAGGTTTTGACAACCTAAAAGACAACGACGATTACAATAACTTATACTATGCAGGGTATTCTCGTGCGATTGGCGATTGGCTATTGGGCTTAAACGCTACACGATTGTACACCGTAAAATTTGGTGGTTACAAACAAGTGCTATCGATTGGTAGAGTACAAACTCCTACCCTTGCCATGTTGGTTGACCGTTATAAAGAAATTCAAAATTTTAAACCAGAACCTTATTGGGAACTTCAAACCTTATATCGAGACACCCTTTTTAGTTGTGAAGAAGGTCGTTTTTTAAAGAAGGAAGAAGGACAAGCCTTTGCTGATAAAGTAAAAGAAAGTGATTTTGAAATCACTTCAGTTTCCAAAAAGAAAGGAAAAGAATACGCTCCTAAACTATTTGATTTAACGGGTTTACAAGTTTACTGTAACAACAAATTCGGATTTTCTGCGGACGAAACCTTAAAAATTGTTCAAAAACTCTATGAAATGAAAGTGGTTACTTACCCAAGAGTAGATACCACTTTTCTTCCAAATGATATTTATCCAAAAGTTCCGAATATTTTAAAAGGGTTAAAGCAATACGCAACCTTAACACAACCTCTTTTAGGGAAAAAAATACGTAAGTCGAGTAAAGTCTTTAATGACAAAAAAGTAACCGATCACCATGCGATTATTCCTACAGGAATAGAAATCAATCTACAATACAATCAGCAGCAAGTGTACGACATTATTGTTCGTCGATTTATTGCTGTATTTTACCCAGACAGTGATATTGCTAATACTGCTGTAATAGGTGAAGCCGATAAAGTTTCATTCAAAACCACAGGAAAAGAAATTTTGACCAAAGGTTGGCGCGAAGTATTTGAATATGGAAAAGAACCTAAAAAAGATACTGAAAAAGACGTGTTACCTACTTTTACCAAAGGAGAAAAAGGTCCACACGAACCCTCTTTTTTAGAAAAGGAAACCAAACCACCTCGCAATTATACCGAAGCTAGTTTACTGCGTGCTATGGAAACTGCAGGAAAACAAGTAGATGATGATGAGATGCGTGAATTAATGAAAGAGAATGGTATCGGTCGTCCATCTACACGCGCAAGTATTATTGAAACCTTATTCAGACGAAAATATATTGAGCGTCAAAAAAAATTAATCATTCCTACCAAAACGGGTATCGACTTAATTGATTTGATTGACAACGAACTCTTAAAATCTGCAGAACTAACTGGATTGTGGGAAAAACGTTTAAAAGAAATTGAACGTGGTGAATACAGTGCTGCTCATTTTATTCATGAAATGAAAAAAATGGTAGACCGTTTGGTATACGAAGTACGATCTAATACAAAATCTGTAAGATTATCAGCAGAAAAAAGTGTTAGTTCGAAAGCAGTTGAAAACAAGAAAAAAAGTACTTCGAAAAAGAAAGAAGTTGTAGGTAAAAGTTGTCCAAAGTGTAACAATGGGCAATTATTAAAAGGAAGTACTGCATACGGATGCTCTTCCTATAAGAATGGATGTGATTTTAAACTTCCATTTGAGTTCATGGATAAAAAAATATCTGAAAGTCAATTAATCAGACTACTTGATAAAGAGTGTACTACCAATTTAAAAGGCTTCAAGCAAGGTTCAGAAAAAGTAGAAGGTCTAGTTCGTTTTGATGATGCTTTCAATTTAAAGTTTGAACCCAAAAAAACGAGTTCAAATGTCATTTCGAGTGATAACGAGAAACGTAAGTTCAGCGAAGCTAAATCTCATTCTGACACCTTAACTTGCCCTAAATGTAATAAAGGAACCGTTTTAAAAGGAAAATCTGCCTACGGGTGCTCTGAATACAAAAATGGTTGTGATTTTGTATTTACATTTGAAAACATCAAAAAAATTGCCAATGGAAAGCCATTGACTAAAGAATTAGTGTATAATATTTTAACTTCTAAGTAAGTTCTTTATAATAATACTCAATTAGTTTCTCTGGATTTTTAACCGTGCTTTTAATCCATTTAAAATACAACTCTTTTTTCTCTGCATCCGATAATTTCCAATCAATTGGTAACTTCTTCATACGAGAGGTAATATCTTGTAAGATAATTGCTGCTGCTACCGAAATATTCAAACTTTCAGTAAAACCTACCATCGGAATTTTTAAAAAGCCATCTGCTTCTTGTTTAATATAATCAGAAATACCATCTTTTTCAGCCCCAAAAACAAAGGCCGATTTTTTTGTTACATCAAAATCGGACAACACACACGAATCGGTATGGGGTGTAGTTCCTATAATCTGGTATCCTTTTTTTCTTAAATCTTCTAAACATGCTTTAGTGTTATCCCCATCCTCTTTAAAACGTTGTATATTCAACCATTTCTGACTTCCTTTAGCTACATGTCTTGATACTTTATTCGTAACCTTATTTTCAATGGCATACACATCTTGTATACCAAAAATATCGCAACTTCTCACCACTGCACTGGCGTTATGCGGTTGGTAAATATCTTCTAAAACCACCGTAAAATGACGTGTTCGCTCGCTTAATACCTTTTCAAACGTTTCCTTTCTATTTTCGGTGATATACCCTTCTAAGTAGGCTAATAATCCTTCATCAATCATACAACAAACATAGTAATTTTTCCTATTTTTAATCGCAAGGAGATAGTTAAGTATCTATTTTCTTAAACTTGCAACAAATTTTATATCTATGAAAAAACGTTTGGTAGTATTAACAGGTGCCGGTATTAGTGCTGAAAGTGGATTGAAAACTTTTAGAGATGCTGATGGCTTATGGGAAGGACATGATATTTATGAAGTAGCTTCTCCAGAAGGATTTAGAGCTAACCCAGAATTAGTTTTAGACTTTTATAACCAACGTAGAAGGCAACTTTTAGAGGTAACTCCTAACAAAGCACATTTGAATTTAGCTGATTTAGAAAACACCTTTGAAGTTGATATCATCACTCAAAATGTAGATGACTTACACGAACGTGCTGGTAGTTCTAATGTATTACACTTGCATGGTGAATTATTAAAAGTACGTAGTACAAAAAATGAAAACTTGGTATATTCTTGGGAGAAGGATATACTTTTAGGAGATGTCTGTGAAGAAAATGCGCAGTTACGACCACACATTGTTTGGTTCGGTGAAGATGTTCCACTACTAGAAAAAGCGGTTGAAATTACTTTGCAAGCGAATATTTTAGTTATTATCGGAACCTCAATGCAAGTATATCCTGCAGCTAGTTTAGTAGATTATGTAACTGCAAATACTCCGATTTACTTTATTGACCCTAATCCAGCTGTAAACAAAAACGCCTTTAATAATTTAACCATTATTAAAGACGTTGCCAGTACTGGTACTGATATATTAATCAGCATGCTTAAATAAATTCAGTATTATTATTGGTTACGAGTCATGGTTAACTTGTCGAAATATTCGTATAATTCTCCTTTAGAAATGTTGCTTCCTTTTTCAATCAAATCAAACAATTCCGAATTTCTTTCTTCTTGATAGGTTTTCGACCCTCTTAAAAACTCTATAGCTTCATCTTGTGGATTTTTTAATAGCCATTCAAATCCTTCTTGTTCAAGTACGTTTACTTCTTTATCAATCGTTATCACAATACGATGAATTTCTTTTTCATCACATTTAAATAAATTGACCACTTTTGGAGAAAAATGCTCTAAATAATTCGTTTTGGTAAGTACATCATCCCAAACAACATCGCTAAACACATTCATTTCATCTTCAGCTACATGGGGCTTCTCTTTTTTTAATTCGTCCCATTCTTTTTTATCAATGTTTTGTGAAGCTAAAAAACGTGCAAACTCCTCATGTAATCCTTCAAACTGCTCTTTTGTAAGTTGTCTATATTTCAAACGTTTAAATTTTTGTAATTAATTAGCTCTAGCTTTATTCATTTTCTTTAATTAGAGCTACACTATCTTGTTTTGCTTAATCCCTCTATGAGGGTTTCATTTGGCAATTTTAATAATAAATTGGGGTTAGGGCAATTTTGTTTGTAAAAATCTAAGGTCTTTTTTGAAGATACTCCTGGATAATCACCATAGTAATCTTCGATATCTATTATTAATTGAAAATGTAAATGTGGTGCATAATCTCCATTGACTGAACTATCACCTAAAGTTCCTATTTTTTCTCCTTGTCTGAATTTTGTTCCAACTTCTAAGTTTTCTAACGATTCTAATGATAAATGACCATATAATGAATAAAACTCATTTCCTTCAATTGAATGTTTAAGAATAATCGTTGGGCCGTAATCTCCATAATTAGTGTTATTTTTAAAACTATGAACTTCTCCATCTAATACAACTAAGACATTAGTACCTGCATCACACCACAAATCAATTCCTAAGTGAATATTTCGTTGGTTTTCTTCAGATAATTTATTGAAATGTTCACTTCTACTATAAATATCTCTTTGTTCTAAATATCCCCCAAAAGCAACCGTCTTTTTATTTTTTAAGAAAAAGGTTTCTAAATATGCTTCCCAAGCTTTTGATGAAGAGACATCAAAAACTAAATCTTTATTTGATGCCGCTATAGAAATTGGAATATATTCATCAAAAGATATATTGGTATCAATTACATGCAATGAATCTTTAGATATGCTTTTTAAAAAATCTGTCATAATTAAAAATTAAAAAAGTGCAGTATTTGCTGCACTTTCTATAAATAAACTAGTTTATGTATTAAGCATTTTGCTTTTTTATTAAATTCAAAGCAGAACCTTCTTTATACCATTCTATTTGCCCTTCGTTATATGTATGATTCGCTATAACTATGTCTTTTGAACCATCAGCATGAACCACTTCAATAGTTAATGGTTTGTTTGGAGCGAACTCATTTAAATCTAAGAAATTAAACGTATCATCTTCTTTAATTAAATCGTAATCTGACTCATTATCAAATGTTAACCCTAACATACCTTGCTTTTTCAAGTTTGTTTCATGAATACGTGCAAATGATTTTACTAATACTGCTGCCACTCCTAAATGACGAGGCTCCATAGCTGCATGCTCACGTGAAGAACCTTCACCATAGTTGTGATCTCCTACTACAATTGTTTTGATTCCTTTCGCTTTGTACTCACGTTGTACTTTAGGCACTGCATCATACTCACCCGTTAATTGATTTTTCACAAAGTTTGTTTTCATATTAAAAGCATTCACTGCTCCAATTAACATGTTGTTGGAAATATTATCTAAGTGTCCGCGGTAACGTAACCAAGGTCCAGCCATTGATATATGATCAGTAGTACACTTACCATATGCTTTGATTAACAATTTAGCTTCTTTAATTTCATCTCCAATTGGCTCAAACGGTGTTAACAATTCTAAACGCTCTGAATTTGGATCTACTACTATTTCTACATGACTTCCATCAACTTCTGGTGCTAAATAACCATTATCATCTACTTCAAATCCCTTTGGAGGCAATTCCCAACCTGTTGGTTCATCTAACATCACCTCTTCTCCATTTTCATTGATTAGAGTATCTGTTAATGGATTAAAATCTAAGCGCCCTGCAATAGCAATGGCTGCAGTTAATTCTGGAGAAGCTACAAAGGCATGTGTATTTGGATTTCCATCAGCACGTTTTGCGAAATTTCTATTAAATGAATGTACAATAGAGTTTTTTGGAGCATTCTTCGGGTCTTCATAACGTCCCCATTGACCAATACACGGTCCACATGCATTGGTAAATATTTTAGCATCTAAGTTTTCAAAAACTTGTAAGATACCATCTCTTTCAGCTGTATAACGTACTTGCTCAGATCCTGGATTGATACCAAACTCTGCTTTTGTTTTTAACCCCTTATCTATAGCTTGCTGTGCAATAGAAGCTGCGCGTGATAAGTCTTCATAAGAAGAGTTCGTACAAGAACCTATGAGTCCCCATTCTACTTGCAATGGCCAATCATTAGCTTCCGCCTTTTTTCTCATTTCTTTTCCTACTGAAGTAGATAAATCAGGTGTAAAAGGCCCGTTTAATAATGGTCCTAATTCTGACAAATTAATTTCAATTACCTGATCAAAATATTGCTCAGGATTTGCATATACTTCAGAATCTGCCGTTAAATATTCTTTAATCTCATTTGCTGCATCTGCTACATCATTTCTATCAGTAGCACGCAAATAACGCTCCATAGACTCATCGTAACCAAAAGTAGAGGTTGTAGCTCCAATCTCTGCTCCCATGTTACAAATAGTTCCTTTACCTGTACATGACATCGCCGTGGCTCCAGGTCCAAAATACTCGACAATAGCACCTGTTCCTCCTTTTACTGTTAGAATTTCTGCTACTTTTAAAATCACATCTTTAGGCGCTGTCCAACCAGATAATTTCCCTGTTAATTTTACACCAATTAATTTAGGAAACTTTAACTCCCAAGGCATACCTGCCATAACATCTACTGCATCGGCACCACCTACTCCAATAGCTACCATTCCTAATCCTCCTGCATTTACCGTATGAGAATCGGTACCAATCATCATTCCTCCTGGAAAAGCGTAGTTTTCTAATACCACTTGGTGAATAATACCTGCACCCGGTTTCCAAAAACCAATTCCATATTTGTTAGAAACAGACTCTAAGAAGTTAAACACTTCGTTTGAAGTATTTAATGCTGTTTGTAAATCTACTGAAGCACCAACTTTTGCTTGAATTAAATGATCACAATGCACCGTAGTTGGTACAGCCACCTTAGTTTTACCAGCTTGCATAAACTGTAACAACGCCATTTGTGCTGTTGCATCTTGACAAGCAATACGATCTGGGGCAAAATCAACATAATCTTTTCCTCTGATAAATGCTGTATTTGTATTTACATCCCATAAATGTGCATAAAGAATTTTTTCAGCTAGCGTAAGAGGTTTGCCTGTTACTTTTTTTGCTGCTTCTACTCTTTCAGGAAATTTTGAGTAAACTTCCTTAATCATTTCAATATCAAAAGCCATGTGTTTAGTTTTAATTACAAGTACTAAATTTAGCAAAAAAATATAGGATAATAAAAAAGCCCGAGCTAAAACTCGGGCTTATACTTATTAAAACTATTGTTGTAATTAGTTTACTAATTGCTTTTGAGATGGTTTGAATTTTGTTAATACAATTCCATCAACAGCTTTTTCATATTCTTCCATCGTAGGAGTTCTTCCTAAAATAGTTGATAATACTACAACTGGGGTAGATGATAATAAAGATTCTCCTTTTTTCTCACCAGAATCTTTTACAACTCTTCCTTGGAATAAACGTGTTGAAGTTGCCATTACTGTATCTCCTGGTTCTGCTTTTTCTTGGTTCCCCATACATAAGTTACAACCTGGACGCTCTAAGTATAACATGTTTTCATACTTAGTACGTGCTAAACCTTTAGGATCATTATCGTCAAACTCAAATCCTGAATATTTTTGTAATACTTCCCAATCTCCTTCTGCTTTTAGCTCATCAACTATATTGTATGTTGGTGGCGCAACTACTAACGGAGCATTAAACTCTACTTTACCTTGTTGTGCTTCAATGTTCTTTAACATTTGAGCTAAGATTTTCATATCTCCTTTGTGAACCATACAAGATCCAACAAATCCTAAATCTACTTTTTTAGTTCCTCCATAGAATGATAATGGGCGAATAGTATCGTGTGTATAACGTTTAGAAACATCTTCATTATTTACATCTGGATCAGCAATCATTGGCTCAGCGATTTCATCTAAATCAATCACAACTTCTGCATAATATTTAGCATCCGCATCTGGTTTTAACGCTGGTTTGATACCTGTTTTAACCTCTTGGATTCTAGTATTTGCTTTGTCAACTAAACCTTGTAATACTTGCTTTTCATTATCCATTCCTTTATCAATCATGATTTGGATACGGTCTCTAGCAATTTCTAATGATTCAATTAATGTTTCATCTTCTGAAATACAGATAGAAGCTTTTGCTTTCATTTCAGCAGTCCAGTCTGTAAATGTAAAAGCTTGGTCAGCTGTTAATGTACCAATATGTACTTCAATAACTCTTCCTTGGAAAACGTTTTCACCTCCAAATTGCTTTAACATTTGTTGTTGTGTAGCGTGCACTACATCACGGAAGTCCATGAAACTTCTCATGTCTCCTTTAAACGTAACTTTTACCGATTGAGGAATTGGCATTGTAGCTTCTCCAGTCGCTAAGGCTAAAGCAACAGTTCCTGAATCTGCACCAAAAGCAACTCCTTTAGACATACGTGTGTGTGAGTCTCCACCAATGATGATATCCCAATCACTTACCGTAATATCGTTCAATACTTTATGAATTACATCCGTCATTGCATGGTATTGTCCTTTAGGATCACGACCAGTAATTAAACCGAAGTCGTTCATAAACTTCATTAATCTAGGAATGTTCGCTTTTGACTTATCATCCCAAACTGAAGCCGTATGACATCCTGATTGGTATCCTCCGTCAACAATTGGAGAAATTACCGTAGCTGCCATCATTTCTAATTCTTGAGAAGTCATTAGCCCTGTAGTATCTTGAGACCCTACAATGTTAACTTCTACACGAACATCAGAACCTGCATGTAATGTTTTGCCTGGAGTAGTTCCTACAGCATTTTTGTTGAAGATTTTTTCAACCGCTGTTAATCCCTGTCCTTCAACAGAAATTTCTTTAGAAGCTGCATATACTTGGGGAGCTTCAATTCCTAAAACTTTGGCAGCGAATGTTTGTAATTTTTTACCAAAAACCACAGCATAAGAACCACCAGCTTTGATGAACTCCATTTTTTGTGGAGTTAAAGCATCAGAAATATCTTTTAACTCTTTATCTCCGTTATATAATTTCTTAGTTTTTGTGTTAATAGTTAACACAGTTCCTGTATCAACAGAATATGTTTGTTCTAAAACTGGCTCTCCATCAGCATCTAATACTGTATTTCCTTCAGCATCTTTTTGTTTCACCCAGTTTTTAAGATCAATACCAATACCACCAGTTACACCAACAGTAGTTAAGAAAATTGGAGAAATTCCGTTAGTACCAGCAATTACTGGTGCAATATTGATAAAAGGTACATAAGGGCTAGAAGAAATTCCTGTCCAAAGAGCAACGTTATTTACTCCTGACATTCTTGAAGATCCTACTCCCATCGTTCCTTTTTCAGCGATTAACATCACTCGTTTATCTGGATGTTGCTCTTTTAATGCTAACAATTCTTGTTGCATTTCTTTATTGTGCTCAAAAATAGACTGTCCATGTAATTCACGGTCTGATCTAGAGTGTGCATCAGCACCAGGAGATAATAAATCTGTAGAAATATCTCCTACTCCAGCTACATACGTTACTACTTGGATTTCTTCATCTATCTCAGGTAACTTAGTAAAGAACTCTGCTTGGGCATAACTTTCAAGAATCTCTTTAGCTATAGCATTCCCTGCTTTCATAGCCTCTTCTAAACGCTCTGTATCTGCTTCGTATAAGAATACCTGTGTTTTTAACACTTTAGCAGCTTCCTTAGCTATTGCTTCATCATTCCCTAAAGCTAAATCTAATAAAACCTTGATTGAAGGTCCTCCTTTCATATGAGACAATTGCTCAAAAGCAAAAGCAGGAGTTATCTCTTCTACAACAAACTCTCCTAAAATAATCTCTTTCAAGAAATCAGCTTTTACACCGGCAGCACTAGTTGTACCAGGTAAAACATTATAAATAAAGAAATTAAGAGATTCTTGACGATGCTCGTTATTTACATCTTTAATTTGCGAGATGATTTCAGCTAACAATTCACTTCCATCGATTGGCTTAGGATGAAGACCTTGTCCTTTTCTTACTTCAATCTCCTTTAGGTAATCTGAGTATGTGTTCATAAAAAGGTTTGTTTTTAAATATTTAAAGGAAATACTAAAATTTAGAATATAATTTGAAACTGATTTTTACACAACTTCAACTATAAAAACACTCTTATTATTTCCTGATTGATAAGTGTCTAAAAGCATATATAGCAAGATGAAACATTGTACTATCTTGTTATTTTTTGCCTAGCAAAAGTAACATTTTTAAGTCAATTTTAAAAATAAACAACAAAACAGCTAAAACACTAAATTAATTTAATTTGAAACATTGTTTTTTGAAAATATATTAAAAAAACACTTAAAAATATCTGCAAAAATTATCAAATTAATAATTCAATATTTTAAAGAAAGACGTAAAAAAAGTTATAATGATTCTAAATAGGAAAAAAGCAGACCTGTAAGCTGGATTCTGTTCCTCAAAAAAATGAGGCTCTTATCATTTATCTAGTTCCGAAATTACTCACGGAATCAATCTGCCTACCCCTTAGAATCGCGCGAGTAACGCTCAAGCTCTAATGTACATGGCATTGCACCGCATAGAGTTTACCTGGTTTCACTACAGCATTACCTGTACATACTTTCTGTTGCACTTGTCCTCGGTTTACACCGGACGGATGTTATCCGCTATGCTACTCTATGGTGTCCAGACTTTCCTACTTATAATTAATATAAGTCGATAAGATAGGTCTGCTATTATTTTATCCTTAATAATAAAGGTTCATACCTCCATTCATAAAAAAACCCACTCAAAAGAATTGAGTGGGAAAATTGCTATGAAAAAGAAAAAGTGTCTAGAACGTCTCCTAGACACTACAAATATATAAACGTTTTTTAATTAAAAAAAATTTTAATTAAAAAAAATTATCTTTTTTAAGTTTTATTTAAGAAAACATGTCTTTTACCTTCTCAAAAAATGACTTGTCCGACTTTTGAGGGTTCGGGCTAAAGTTTTCATCTTCTTGCATTTCCTCAAAAAACTTGCGTTGTTCTTTTGATAATTCTTGAGGTGTCCATACATTAATATGAATTAAGAAATCTCCATGTCCATAACGTTCAATACTAGGTAAACCTTTACCTTTTAATCGTAAAATCTTACCTGATTGCGTCCCTGTATCAATCTTAATCTTAACTTTTCCTGTTACTGTCTCTATTTCTTTTGAAGTTCCTAAAACAGCTTCAGAGAAATTAATATATAAGTCATAGTGAATATTACTTCCTTCTCTCTTAAGAGTTTCGTGAGGTACTTCTTCTATCAAGACTAATAAATCTCCTGGAATAGAATTTTTACCCGGAGCTTCGTTTCCTTTTCCTCCTACCTTTAATTGAACACCTTCAGTAACTCCTTCTGGAATATTGATAGAAACTGTTTCCTCTTTTATCACCATTCCTTGTGCATCGGCTCCACTTGGCTTTTTGTCTAACATTTCACCAGCTCCATGACAAGTACTACAAGTAGTTGCAGTTTGCATTCTTCCTAAAATAGTATTGGTAACTCTCATTTGTTGCCCACTACCATTACAAGTTGAACACGTTTTATAGGTAACTCCTTCCGCTTGAACTTTCCTGCGAACTTTTACCTTCTTTTCTACTCCTTTGGCAATTTCTTCTAAAGTAAGTTTTACTCGAATACGAAGATTACTTCCTTTTACTCTTGCTTGGCGATGACCTCCACCACCAAAACCTCCGAAACCACCTCCGAAAGCGCCTCCAAAAATATCTCCAAATTGGCTAAATATGTCATCCATATTCATACCTCCGCCACCAAAACCTCCATGACCACCTTCAAAAGCAGCATGACCATACTGATCGTAACGAGCTTTTTTATTCTCATCACTCAATACCTCATATGCTTCTGCAGCAAGCTTGAATTTCTCTTCAGCACCTTTATCATCAGGATTTTTATCTGGATGGTACTTAATCGCCATCTTTCGATACGCCTTCTTAATTTCAGCTTGTGACGCCGATTTTGTTATTCCTAATATTTCGTAATAATCTTGTTTTGCCATAATTTCCAGTATTCAATTATCTAAAAACCGTTATCTCAACTAATTGATAATTGTATTAAATTATAATCGTTTTACGCTTGCCCTATTACTACTTTAGGGTGACGAATAATTTTATCTCCTAACTTGTATCCTTTCTCTACACAATCGATAATTTTTCCTTTTAAATCATCAGTCGGTGCTGGTATTTGTGTAATTGCATCATGAATTTCTGCATCAAAATCATCACCTGCCTTTACTTCAATTTCTACCAATCCTTTTTGAGTTAAGGTGTTTTTAAACTTACTATTAATAAGCTCCATTCCTTTTAACAATTCAGAATCTTCAGTTTTTTTAATTTCTGCCAAACCTCTGTCAAAATCATCCATAATTGGCAGTAAAGCTGTCATTAATTCCTGACTTGCTGTTTTAAAAAGTTCAATACGTTCTTTAGAAGTACGTTTTTTATAGTTTTCAAACTCAGCAAACAAACGTAAATATTTATCCCTTTCTGCCTGAATTAACTCTTCAGGTGTAGGCTCTTCTTTAGCTTCAATCTCTTTATTTCCCTGATTTTCTTCTTGATTTTCTCCTAAATCGCCATTTTTAATAGCATCGTTAATTTCGTCTTCTTTTGTATATTGATCTTTACTCATTGTAAATCGTTTCATGTATTTTCACCTTTTGACTAACAAGAATACTGCCAATAAAAAAATAGTGTCATAATGACACTAGAAATACAACCGTTAAAACTTTACTCAAATTTAACATATAAAAACTCACCTATATTTTTTTAAAACATTTGAATATTCTATATTTAGAAAAATTTTTATTATTAATTAACAAACATTTTAAAAGTCCCTCGTTATGAAAAAAGATTTTTTAAACATTTCTGGAGTTTCAATTCTTTCTAAAAAACAACAACAAAGCCTAAATGGTGGTATTATTGTTGACCTTAGTAAGTGTGGATGTGATTGTGCTGGTAGAGTAACTGGTCCAATTTACTGTAATCAGTACTTTGCTTGTACACAAGAATATACTTGTAACGAAGAAATGTAACGATATTCACTTTTAAATAAAAAGCAGCCACTTTTTAGTAGCTGCTTTTTTTATTTCAATACTATTGTCCAAATAGTAATTAATCTTCTATTCGTTCAATTTTTGCTCCGATAGATTTTAAACGAGCTTCAATATCTTCATACCCTCTATCAATCTGCTCGATATTGTTAATGATACTTGTACCTTTAGCTGAAAGTGCGGCAATTAATAATGAAATACCTGCACGGATATCTGGCGAAGTCATCTTAGTAGCTTTTAATTGCGATTGAAAATCATGCCCAATTACTGTAGCTCTATGCGGATCACATAAAATTACCTTAGCTCCCATATCGATTAATTTATCAACAAAGAACAAACGACTTTCGAACATTTTTTGGTGAATTAAAACTGTACCTTTAGCTTGTGTTGCTACTACTAATACAATACTTAATAAGTCTGGAGTAAACCCAGGCCAAGGTGCATCAGCAACAGTTAACACCGAACCATCAATATAACTTTGAATTTCGTAACTGTCTTGTTCAGGAATGAAAATATCGTCTCCTCTTTTTTCAAGTTGAATTCCCAACTTTCTAAACACATTAGGAATTTGTCCTAAATCATCCCAACTAACATCTTTAATTGTTAATTCAGAACGTGTCATAGCAGCCATACCTATCCAACTCCCTATTTCAATCATGTCTGGTAAAATGGTGTGCTCACAACCTCCTAAAGACTCTACTCCTTCAATAGTTAACAAGTTAGAACCTACACCAGAGATTTTTGCCCCCATTGAATTCAACATTATTGATAATTGCTGAATATATGGTTCGCAGGCTGCATTGTATATTTTTGTAGTTCCTTTCGCTAATACGGCAGCCATAATAATATTTGCAGTACCCGTTACAGAAGCTTCATCTAACAACATTTCTGCTCCTACCAATCCAGTTTCTGTTTCAACTCCGTAGAAATACTCCTCACGATTATAACGGAACTTTGCTCCTAAATTGATAAATCCTTCAAAGTGTGTATCCAAACGGCGACGTCCTATTTTATCGCCTCCTGGACGTGGAATGTATCCCTTTCCGAAACGAGCTAACAAAGGACCTACAATCATAATAGAACCTCTTAGCGAACTACCATCCCTTTTAAAATCTGCAGATTCTAAATATCCTAAATTGATATCGTCTGCCTGGAAACTATATGAATTTTTTGAAAGTTTTTCTATTTTAACTCCTAACTCTCCTAAGATAAATATCAGCTTATTAACATCTATAATATCAGGAATGTTATTAATAATTACTTTTTCTGAAGTCAACAACACCGCACATATTACCTGTAACGCTTCATTTTTTGCTCCTTGTGGTGTTATTGTTCCTTTTAATTTGTGACCTCCTTCTATTTTAAATGATGCCATCTACTTTTTTCTGTATTTAGTATTTGTTTTTCCTTTTGTTTTATGTTGCCCTTGAGTGCTACGTTTTCTTAACAAGCTTTTGCTATCAGTTAAATCCTCCTCTATGCTACGGATATCGATTTTACCATCAGACAATTCGTATAAATGATCAAAAATCACATTATCGTCCACCGTATCTTTATTCCAGTTTAAGTAGCATTTTTTCATATGATTGGCAATCGTAAACACTAACGCCTCTTTCATATCTCCTTCTTCCCATGTCAAAGCAACATCAATCATCGTTTGAATGTTAGTCCCATAAAAACGATACTTTGAAGCTGATTTAGGATACGCCATTCTTTCTGGCTTCTCTGCTAATTCTTCTTTCGAAGGAGTCTCATATGGAGAATCTACATCAAGTTCAAATTTAGACATGATATGTAATTGATCCCAAAGCTTATGCTTAAAGTCAGGAACATCACGCAAGTGCGGTTGTAAATTACCCATCACATCAATAATAGCTTTTGCCATTGTATTGCGTTCTTCTCTATCCTCTAACTTTACACAGTGGTTCACTAACTTTTGTATATGTCTTCCATATTCTGGAATTATTAGTTTGGATCTTTCTGAATTGTATTCTAAATCAAACGTCATTTCTCTATATTTTATCTATGCAAAATAGGTAATTATTATGAATTAGCTATCCTATTACCTTCAATTTTGCAAATTGTAACAATAATTTCTTTTTACCTACGGTACTAAACTCTATTTCTGCTTTTTTATTGGGACCTTTTCCTTCTAATGCTAGAACTCGTCCTGCTCCAAAGCGATTGTGCTCTACTAAATTTCCTACTGTAATTTCACCATCAAATAAGTTTACTGTTTGGTTCATTTCTGAAACCTTTTTCATTTTACTTTTTGGTGGAACCGTCATTGGTTTTTCTTTCTTCTCTAAAAACTCTTTCCTTTTCTTCTGAATAGGTTTTTGAAAGCGAATCTGTTTAGGAGAATCATCAAATAAACTTGCATCAATAAATCTGTTTGCAGAAGTCTCTGGCACTTTTGGTGTTAAATATTCCAAGTACTGATCGTCAATTTCTTCTAAGAATCTACTTGGTTCTCCATCGGTTAATTTCCCCCAACGATATCGTGTTTGAGCATAGGTTAAATATGCTCCTTTTTCAGCTCTTGTTAAGGCTACGTAAAATAAACGACGTTCTTCTTCTAACTCACTACGGGTATTCATACTCATTGCAGAAGGAAATAAACTTTCTTCCAATCCTACAATATATACATACGGAAACTCTAATCCTTTGGATAAGTGAATAGTCATTAATGAAACACGTGGTTCTTCATCTTGCTTATCAGAATCGAAATCGGTTGCTAATGCTACATCTTCTAAAAATGATGTTAATGAAGCATCTTCACCTGTCTCTATTTTATCGGTAATAAAATCTTTAATTCCATTTAGTAATTCCTGAACGTTTTCAACTTTATTAACTCCTTCTGGAGTTCCATCTTTTTGCAGGTCTTTGACTAATTGTGTTTGTTTGACCACCAAATCTGCTATTTCAAATGCATTTTTGGTTTGTGCTTCTATTTGAAAACGCTGAATCATATTAACAAAGTTTTGCAACTTTGTTTTAGTTCCCGAATTAATACCTATATCAATCGTGTTGATATTTTTTAAAATATCAAACATTGATTTTTTATAATGGTTTGCAGCAATTGTCAATTTATCGATCGTTGTTGCCCCAATACCTCTAGCTGGATAATTGATAATACGCTTTAACGCCTCCTCATCGTTCGGGTTGATTAAAATTCGTAAATACGATAGTAAATCTTTAATCTCTTTACGTTGATAGAACGAGATTCCTCCATAAATTTTATACTTGATGTCTTTCTTACGCAATGCATCTTCTATCGCTCTCGATTGCGCATTGGTACGATACAAAATAGCAAATTGATCACTTGTTAGCTGATGATTCATTTGGTTTTCCCAAATAGATTGTGCTACAAAACGCCCTTCTTCTCCATCAGAAATGGTACGCATTACCTTCACACTATCTCCTGCATCGTTTGCCGTCCAAATTTCTTTGTCTAACTTCGTTTTGTTCTTATCAATAACACTATTCGCTGCACGAACAATATTACTTGTAGAACGGTAATTTTGTTCTAACTTAAAGGTTTTTACATCTGGATAATCCTTCTGGAAATTCAAGATATTTTGAATATTCGCTCCACGGAATCCATAAATACTTTGAGAATCATCACCCACTACACAAATATTCTGAAAACGGTCTGCCAACGCACGTACAATTAAATACTGTGAATGGTTGGTATCTTGGTACTCATCTACCAGAATATAGCGAAAACGATCTTGATATTTTGCCAATACATCTGGAAAACGCGCTAACAATTCATTGGTACGTAATAATAAATCATCAAAATCCATTGCACCAGACTTAAAACATCTATCTACATATTCCTTATAAATATCTCCAGTTCTTGGTCTGCTTGCTTCTAAATCGGCTTGCTGTAAATCGGAATTATTAAAATATGCTCTTACTGTAATTAAACTGTTCTTAAAAGAGGATATTCTGCTTAAAATCTGTTTTGGCTTGTATTTATCTTTATCCAAATTCATTTCCTTGATAATTGCCGTTATCAACCGAACTGAATCTTGTGTATCGTAAATTGTAAAGTTGGATGGATATCCTAATCGGTCAGCTTCAGAACGTAAAATACGTGCAAAAACCGAGTGAAATGTTCCCATCCATAAGTTTTTAGCTTCGCTATAGCCTACTACTTTACCAATACGGTCTTTCATTTCGCGGGCAGCTTTGTTGGTAAAAGTCAGCGATAAGATATTAAAAGCATCTACTCCTTGCTCCATCAAATAAGCAATTCTGTAGGTTAATACACGTGTTTTACCTGATCCTGCTCCGGCAATAATAATCATTGGACCGTCTTTTTGTAAAACGGCAGCTCTTTGTGGCTCGTTAAGTTGCTCTAAATAAGTACTCAAAGAAAAATAAATTGAAAGATTTTAAAAATGGAAAATTAACCATTCTTTTAGGTTTATTAAAGATTCTGAATCATTTTTTATTCACGAATTTTATTCATAAAAAATTCGATGTATTTACCGAACATTCAATTATCATGCTTTAAACCCGAATTGTATAAAATTCGTTTTAAAACCCGAATTATTAAAAATTCACCTTAAAACCCGAATTATTTTGTTTTATGATGTATAAAAACTATATTTACTAAAATTTAGCTGCATGACAAGTGTAATAACAGGAGATATTATTAACTCTAGAGATGTTTCGGCTGAAACATGGCTCCCCATTTTAAAGCAAAACTTTAATACCATTGGTAAAACTCCAAAAACATGGGAAATATTTCGAGGTGATAGTTTTCAAATTGAAATTGAAAATATTACTGAGGCTTTACTTTTTGCCATTGAATTAAAAACTTCTATCAAAAAAATAAAAGATTTAGATATTCGTTTAGCTATTGGAATAGGCGCAAAAAATTTCGATGCTATGAAAATTACTGAGGCCAATGGTGAAGCTTTTATAAACTCAGGGTATGCTTTTGACCATTTATTAAAAAAACAAAATTTAGCTCTAAAAACACCTTGGAAAGAAATAAATGAAGAATTTGAAGTTTCTTTAGGTCTGAGTTTATTAATTATGGATAATTGGACCATAAATTCAGCTGCTTTTGTAAAAATGTATTTAGAAAATCCTGAAAGTACTCAAAAAGTAATTGCCAAAAAACTAGCGATCTCAGAGAGTAATGCTAGCGAACGAAGAAAACGTGCTGGTTTTGACGAAATCATGAAATTAGAAAAACGCTATAGAACTCTTATAAATCAGAAATTAACCAACTTATGATACTTTTTTTAAAACTTTTAGTTGCTCATTTATTGGGTGATTTTGTTTTTCAACCAAAAAAATGGGTAAAAGACAAAGAGAAAAAGAAAATCAAATCAACAAAATTATATACTCACATTGGTATTCATGCGGTACTACTCTTGCTAATACTAGGATTTAATCTACAACATTATGGAAGTGTTTTTTTACTAGTAATTATTTCTCATTATTTAATTGACCTAGGAAAACTATACTTACAGCAACAAAAAACTAAACGCTTATTTTTCTTTATAGATCAAGCATTGCATATATTATTTTTAGGGCTAGCCACATACATTTTTCAGCCTTTTAAAATTAACGTTTCTTCTATTTTAAGTGAAAAAAATCTTCTTTTAATATGTTGCTTAATCTTTGTAACTTTTACCTCATCCATCATTATAAATATTTTAATATCACGATGGAGCCCCGAAAAAAATAATAAATCGGAAGAGCAATCGTTAGCTAATGCAGGAAAGTACATTGGCTTTTTAGAACGTTTATTGATTTTTATATTTATAGTGATTAATCAATGGGCAGGTGTAGGTTTTTTACTTGCTGCTAAGTCAATATTTAGATTTGGAGATCTAACCGCTTCAAAAGATAGAAAATTAACAGAATACGTGCTTATTGGAACTTTATTAAGTTTTGGATTGGCAATTTTAACAGGACTTGTATATTCGCATTATGGAAGATAAAATTATTGAAGGATTAGCTTATGCCTTACCCGCCCTAATTACTGGTGGTGTGGCATACCTTATTTTAGGTCGCTTTATTGAACAAGACAATAAAGAAAAAACGTTTAATGCTTTGGTTGAAAAGAAACGCCAAAGTTTACCTACAAAATTACAAGCATATGAACGTATGTTATTATTTTGTGAGCGTATTAATCCTTCAAAATTACTATTAAGAGTAAACCCTATTGGAGATAATCCTGATGATTATTTACAACTCCTTATTGGTAATATTGAACAAGAGTTTGAGCATAATTTAGTACAACAATTATACGTTTCAGATGATAGCTGGAAGGCTGTTTTAGCTGCAAAACTAGCTATTATAGCTAAACTACGATCAACTGCAGATACTGCAAAATCTGCAAAAGATTTAAGAGAAAATGTCTTAATCGATTACGCACAACAAGAAAGTCCTGCAAATACCGCTATTACCTTCTTAAAACAAGATGTAAAAAATTTGATATAAAAAAAGCCTCTATTTAGAGGCTTTTTTATTTTAAATTCTTCAATATAAAATCAATCGTCGTATTGGTATTTGAATTCGCAACATACGAATCGGTTATATATTTTGCATGTTCAGCATATCCTTTATTAATCAAATACTCTATATCATTCACATACTCTAATGATACTTTTCCGGTTAACAGTATACTTAAATCTTTTCCTGAGTGAAAATAGTCATATATTTTCTTTAAGCCTGTTAAATACAAATAGTCTTTTGTAAATCCCCCCCCTCTATGTATACGAGTAGTTATGTAAAACGCCTGATTTCGTTCTAAGTCGTAATTATTATGTAATAATCGGAACGTTTTTGAAAAAGAAGAACCTTTTACTAGACTATTTACAGCTATTACACGGTACGCTAATTCCTTTAAACGTTTTATCGTCAAATTACCCGACATATATTCACTAAAAACAGCCAATCCTTCTTGCGTTTCTACATTATTAGGAAAGCCATGAGAAAATATTTTAAGTGGATGTAACACACCATTCATAGTAGTTACCATATGTACTCCAATTTCATGATTGGTTAAAATACCCATTTCATTTTTTGAAAAGGTGTGATTACTATTTAATACTAATGTTTGCGTACTATTTAACACCATAGCTATAGCTCCCATAGTATCAGACTCTTTTATATTAAAAGAAAAATCATACCTATCAGCATACTCTCTAAACAGTTTCTCAGCTTCTTTTATAGAATAACTTGGTTGAAATATTTCTTCGGAAGTATCTTCGGCGTCAAAATGAAGAATGAATTTAGCATTCTCTACATCCTGCTCTGTAGGCTTACCAAATGAACGCAAGCTATTGTAATAAAATTTCTTTCCTTCACCTACTGTTTCGATACATTGCACCATTCCTGAATAATAGTAAATGATTTCTTCGTACAAACTGCGAATTTTTTCATCTTCAATTAATTCCAATGGAAGCGTAAAAAACTCTCGATGTAGTTTAAACTTATCAAAATCTCTTTTGGGGTATTCAAAAACAGGATCTGTTAAATATTTCGATTCAAAAAAGCGTTGCTTTTCTTCTTCAATATTAATAGGGTTTACGTAACGTAATAACTCTATTTTTTTAACGAGTTTATCTATTCTTTTATCTATGTCAGCAATCGCTTCTGCGGTGGCATTAATTTCTTTCATTATAATTTATTAAAGCGGCTGCAAATTTACTGTTTATGCGTTTCATAAAATGATTGCGCATGTAATTTTAACTCCTTCTTCAAATAATTTTCTACTGCATTAACCACTTCTGGATATGTGACTTGTGCTAACTCATCACAATATACTTTTGCTATTTCTGTCGCCAATACTAAAGTATTATCGAAGTTTTGAGTAATGTATTTTAAAAAATACCCGTTTCCTTGAAAAGTATCATTGATTTTAGAAGTCGATTTTATATCATTAGGTAACTGCATTTGCTCTAATATTCCTCTCCATGCTTCAATTTCTTTACCAAAGCGATTATTATCAACATTTGCAGTTCCTAAATTCCATGTTGGCACTTCTCTATCCCAACGTTTCCAGTTATACGAATGCATATCATATACGATGCAAGTACTATACTTTTCTTCAATTTTTGAAATCAAAGCATGAACAACTTTATAAAAATTAGCATGTTTTGCTAAACTTTTAGCTTTCATTTCTTCAGAAAGTGGCTGGTACCACAACTGTTTCCCCCAAGCATCGGTATAAATCGCTGTTTCTGGGTCTCGGTTTAAATCATACTCAAAACGAGAATCCATCCCAGCAATAACAATCGGATGCGATTGTATCATCGCTTTGGTTTCTGGATCTTCCTCATACCAACGTTCATATTCTGTATGAATACAGTTTTCCCACAACTCTTGCCTAAATTGATGTCCATCATGAACTGCTCCACATACATACGGAACATACTCATCAATTTTTATGGTAAATGAATAATCGTTAGAAACGGCTTCAAAAATTTCTTCCTTTTGAATTTTCTCTATAATTTCTGCTATCGAAAGTCTTTTCATCACACTACTATTTCTCTACTGGTAACTCTAATCTACTTCCCCACTCTGTCCATGAACCATCATATACACTATAATTTGTATATCCTGATGCCTCAGCTCCTAATGCTAAAATACACGCTGTTATTCCCGATCCACACGAAAAAGTCATGTGTTCTTTTTCTGGATTTACTAAAGAAAATAGTTGTTGAAGTTCTTTAGCAGATTTCATATTTCCATCAGACTGCAACATTCCGTAAGGTAAACTTTTTGAATTCGGGATATGACCACTCCTAAGATCTTTTCTAGGTTCTGATTCTGTTGCATCAAATCGTCCTTTAGAACGTGCATCTAAAATCAATTCTTTGTTGTTTGAAGCTTCTAAAACTTGTTCAGTCACACGTAACAAGTTTTCTTTAAATTCTGCCTTAAAATTACCTTGCTCTATTTTGTTTTCCTTCTGAAATTCTACAGCATATCCAGCTTCTTTCCATGCAGGCAATCCTCCATTTAAAACAGCAATATTCTTAAACCCAAAAACATTGAATAACCACCAAACTCTTGGAGATGAATACACTCCTAAATCGTCATACACCACCACACAACTATCGTTGTTTACTCCCAATTTCTGAACTTGTTCTTCGAAGTGTTCTTTAGATGGAATTGTGTTAGGATATTCACCTTTAACATCTAAAAAAACGTTCTTTAAATCAAAGAAAACAGCATTTTTAATTTGCTGTTTTTCTTTTGTTATATCTATTGCTCCTCCTACTTTAGGAATAGTTGCATCTAAAATAATTAGATTTTCTGCCTCTAAATTCTCTTGCAACCATTCAACCGAAACAAGAGGTGTTGTTACTTTAAGCATCATCTACTTTACGTTTTAAATCAGTCATTCTTCTGAATGCTGCATTTTTTTCTAATATCTTACTCTCTAAAAAGTCAATTACCTTTTCTTGAATCTTAACTTTTGATACTTTATTAATGTACACAATTCCGCCTGGACTCATTACATTTACCTCTACCAATTTCCCTCCAATTACATCAAGCCCTACAAAGTATAATCCATCTTTAACCAATTTTGGACCAATCTTTTCACAAAGTAATTTTTCAGCTTTGGTTAATTTGTGCTTTTCTACTCTACCTCCTGCAGTAATATTTGAACGATGATCCTTATCGCCTGGAATACGTCTCATTGCTCCAATAGGTACTCCATTCAATAACAAAATACGAACATCACCTTTATCCGCTCCTTCTATATAATCCTGTAAAATAACATAATCAGAAGATCCATCACTTTTATTGATATAAAAATCTAGTAGCGAGTTAATATTCCCCATTGCTGATTTTTCAATCAAAATCACACCTGAACCTCCATAGCCATTTAAAGGTTTTAAAATCATTTTGTCTGATTCAGATTCTTCAATAATATTAATTAAATAATCCTTGTTTTTAGAAACGTGAGTTACAGGAATAATCTCATTATTGGGATCTTCAAAAACTGCAGTATATAGTTTATTGTTTGCTTCACGCATTCCTTGAACCGAGTTAATGATAAAAACATCATCTTTCACTGAGTCTAAAAAATTTAGCATTAATGGATCCAATGGTGGATTTGCCCTCATAAATATCGCATCAAACCCTGCTAAAGGGAGCATTTCTTCTCTAGTTTTTGCTTTTTTATAATATGATTTTATACTTACAGGTACTTTCTCCATTCGTTCTATAATAGTACAAAATGCATTCGTTACACTATTACGTATCGTTAAGTTAGAAGGTGTACATATCGCCACTCCATGTCCTCTTTTAGCACATTCATGTATCAACGTTAATGTTGAATCTTTCTCAGGATTTATTTCCTCCCAAGGATACATTAAAAAACAAATATTCATTTATTCTAATTGATTTAAATCTTTTTTAAAACTGCAGCTAAAAAAACACCAATGACACATATTCATCAGTGTTTATAAAGATACTATTTTATATGATAATTTATATTATATAACCTCTTTGAGATGATCATCCCAATTCTTTGGTTTAGGATCCCCTAGTTTACCAACAGATTTTGCTACTAAAGTAGATACTGTTGCATCACCCGTAACATTAATTACGGTTCTACACATATCTAAAGGTCTATCCACAGCAAATATTAAAGCCAAACCTATGGCTAATTTGTCTGCAGGAAACCCTACTGCTTCTAATACAATTACCAACATTACCATTCCTGCACCTGGAACAGCAGCTGACCCTATAGAGGCTAATAATGCTGTAAGTATAATTGTTAATTGGTCTCCAAAAGTTAAGTCAAAACTTAAAGCTTGCGCAATAAATACTGCTGCTACCGCTTGATACAAACTAGTACCATCCATATTAATGGTAGCTCCTACTGGTAATACAAAACTTGACACCTCTTTATCCACTCCAACATGTTCTTCAACTCTTTCCATTGTTACTGGCAAAGTAGCTGCGCTTGAACTTGTAGAAAAAGCTAATAATTGTGCTGGACTAATTTGTTGTAAAAACCACAATGGATTTTTCTTTGTAAATACACTTATCAATATCATATAAAACACAATAAGTATTAATAAACCTCCCACAACTGTAAACGCATACTTTAATAGAGCTAATAATAAATCTGGATCGTTTGAAGACACCACTACATTAGCTAATAATGCAAATACCGCAAATGGAGCAGACAACATAATTAAGTCTACCATTTTCAGCACTACTTCATTTAACGAATCAAAGAATTTTTTTAATGGCTTTGATTTCTTCTCTCCTACTAACAACATAGAAATCCCTAAGAAAATAGTAAAGAAAATTACTTGTAACATTGCCTTATTGCTACTCATTGCTTGCATTGCATTATCTGGAACCATATCAACAATAAATTGTAAAGGTCCGCTAGCTTTTTGCTTACTTGCTTCAGCTATTTTAGCTTGTACTCCTCCACTATTTGCATATGTTTCTGTTAATTTCGCAATCGTTTCTTCAGAAATTCCTTTACCTGGCTGTACAATATTAACTAGTAATAATCCTACTATAATAGCTATTACAGTAGTTCCCACATAAATTGTTATAGTACGTAAACCTATATTTTTGAATTTAGAAATATCTTTTAAATCAGATATCCCTTTTACCAACGACGCAATAATTAATGGTACTGCTATTAGCTTTAATAATTTTACAAAAATTGTTCCCAAAGGTTTTATCCAGTCAGCTACAAATGATGCGCCTCCATCAACAGAAGTCATTCCTAAACCAAATAAAATTCCCAAAATCATTCCTATTAAAATTTGCCAGTGTAGTGCAAGTTTTTTCATGTAATCTGTTCGTTTTTTAGAGGGTGTAAGGTAAAAAGAAATATTTAAAAAAAAAGTGACCTTCATTTTGTTATTTGTGTCTAATTATCTAAACTTGAATACTAATCTTATCACAACAAAAAATGGCAGGAATTTTAGATTTATTAAATAGCGATTTAGGTAAAACAATTGTTTCTGGTGTAGCTGAATCAACAGGGCAAGATACCAACAAGACAAGTAGCGTATTAACCATGGCAATGCCTGTTTTAATGAAAGCTATGCAACGTAACGCTTCTACTCCAGAAGGGGCTGAAGGATTAATAAGCGCCTTAAATAAACACGATGGAGGCATCTTAGATAATTTGGGAGATTTATTTGCTGGCGGCGTAAATACCTATATTTTACAAGATGGTAGTAAAATATTAGGACACGTATTGGGTAACAAACAACAAGGAGTTGAACAGATTATTGGACAAAAGTCTGGTATTAGTGCTAGTGCAGTAGCAGATATTTTAAAAACTGCTGCTCCTATTTTAATGGCAATATTAGGAAAACAATCTCGTCAAGAAAATGTAAGCAACTCTAGTGATTTAGGAGGGCTTTTAGGTGGTTTACTTGGAGGAAACTCTGCTCAAAAAGAGCAAAGTTTCTTAGAACAAATTTTGGATGCTGATGGTGATGGCAGTATTGTTGATGACGTTGCCGGTATGGTTTTAGGAAGTGCGGGTAAACAAAAATCTGGTAGCCTTTTAGGCGGACTTTTGGGTGGCGTATTTGGTAAAAAATAAACAGTACATTTATATTAATAATGAAAGGGCTAACATTTGTTTGCCCTTTTTCTTTTGACTACTTTTGCCACGATTATTTAGTATTTATGGAAAAACTAAAACAACGTTGGGGTATTGATAATAACTGGAGTATAATAGCTATCATTATAGTTTTTGCTCTTAATGGTTCTTTTGCTACTTGGATTGCTAAGCCTATTACTGGTTTACTCGGGTTATCTCCTAATACTGTGTCTTCTTGGGTGTACTATCCTTTGAGAATCTTATTAATTTTTCCCATTTATCAATCTACCTTACCTTTAGTTGGTTGGCTTTTCGGTCAATTCAAGTTTTTTTGGGCCTTTGAAAAGAAATTTTTAAGTCGCTTAGGTTTAGGGTTTCTTTTTAAAGAAAACTAGTCTAAGACATAATAATCAGTATTTTACCTTACCATTCTACACTTTAAATTCCTTATTTTCGTGTATTGATAAGATTTTTAATCTTAATCTTAGTTCTTTACTTCTCTAATTTTAAATAGAACTACTACTAACTAAATCTATTTTTATATGAAATCTTTACAAAAAGGAATTCTTTTTTCCATCGCTATTGTTTGCTGTATTATTTCCCTCCAATCTTGTAAAACTGACAAAAAACAAACTCAAAAAGATACCATACCGACAGAAGAAAAAGTAAAAAAAGAAAATGTAATTACAATAATTACAGAAAATATGGAATTTCAAATGCCAGATACAATTCCTTCTGGCTGGAACACATTTCAATACTTTAATAAATCTCCACAAACTCATTTTTTCCTCGTAGATAAATATCCTGAAGGTAAAAATTCAGAAGATGCTAAAAAGTTTGTTGCTCCTGTATTTGACAAAGCAATGCTACTCATTAATGAAGGAAAAGCTAAAAAAGGGTTTGCTGAATTTGCCAACTTACCTGAATGGTTTAGCAAAGTAGTTTTTTTAGGAGGTAGTGGATTGATTTCCTCTGAAAAAACTGGAGAAACTACTTTATACCTAAAACCAGGAAACTACATACTAGAATGTTATGTAAAAATGAGTAATGGTGTGTTTCATTCTTCTATGGGTATGGTTAAAGATGTAGTTGTTTCTAACAAAAGCTCAGAAAATACTGAGCCTAAGGATGATGTTGATGTTAACGTTACTATTTCAAGTACGGATGGTATTGTATTTAAAGATTCTGTTTTTGCAGGAAGACGTACCTTTTCTATATATTTTAAAGATCAAGTCGTTTATGAAACATTTGTAGGACACGATATTAACCTTGTAAAACTACAAAACAAAACCGACCTTAAAAACCTAGAAAACTGGATGAATTGGGCAGATCCTAAAGGATTAATAGAACCAGCTCCTTCTGATGTTATTTTTTTGGGGGGAGTGAATGACATGCCTAAAGGAAGTACAGGCTATTTCACAGCCATACTAGAAAAAGGTATTTATGGACTTATTTCCGAGGTTCCTAATCCTTCAGACAAAAAGTTATTTAAAACATTTCAAGTATATTAACAAAGTGAACTTAATTTACTTTGTTGATGATTTCATTAATGTTAATTGGAATTGGTAAATCAACGCCTTCTTTTAAAAAGCGTTTGTGCACCGCTTCTTTTAAGTTACATTTTGTTTTAAACTCCTGAAAAGGCTCATTTAACCATACATAGGCACGCATGTGTATATGATCTGAATGTATATCAATAACACGAACATCTACTTGATGTATATCCGCCATTACTTGTTCTGGAGTACGATAATCTATCACAGTAGGTAATTTAACAGCTTCTTCTTGAATAATTTTTCGCGCTAAATCAATATCTGCTTTAATGCCCAATTTAAAATTATTAAAACTTAAAATATGGGAATCTTCTATAGTATGATTTAAAATAGAATCAGTACTAATTACCGAATTAGGAATAATTAATCTTTTGTTTTCAAAATTATTAATTACTGTATGCCGTAGTGTGATATCTTCAACAATTCCTACTCGAGTTTCGTCTAACTTAATATAATCACCTACACGAAACGGACGAAAAATAACAATAAACGCTCCAGCAATTAAATTAGAAAGCGCTGCTTGTGCTGCGAAACCTATTATTGCCGCTAAAATACCTGCTCCAGAAAAAATTAAAGTTGCTTTGCTTCTAAAAGCTGGTACTGTCATAATAATGTACACAATACTCAAAAGACCGATGACAAAAGTTACTGAATTTCGTAAAAACTGAATACTAGTTCTCCCAAAACGATCTTCTTTTTTACTTTTAATCAGTTGCCAAATAATAGCTCTTACAATCCTTGATATTCCCCAAGAAACTATCGCTACTACGAGTATATACCCTAAGACACCAAAAAAGGAATTTAAATTGAATTTATATGTTAATAATTCTTTCATTATACAGAAAGATTAAATGCTTTGGTTGCGTGAATTGTGGTTGTATCAAAAATAGGAATCTGTACATCATCCTGCTTAATTAATAAAGGGATTTCAGTACAGCCTAATATAACCCCTTCGGCACCTTCTTTATATGCTTTTTCTATAATAGCAATATACTTTTCTTTAGATTCGTTACTAATGACACCTTTTGCTAGCTCATCATAAATAATATGATGGATTACATTTCTATCTTCTTGGTTAGGTATAATTGTATCTATATTAAAACTTTTTAATACATCTGTATAAAAAGTTTTCTCCATAGTGTACCTAGTTCCTAACAATAAAACTTTTTTCAAGTGTTTTTCTAGAATAACCTCTGCAGTTGCTTCCGCAATATGAATTACTGGTATTGCAACATTATTCTTCACTGCATCAATACATAAATGCATTGTATTTGCGCAAATTACAATACAACTAGCACCTGCCTTTTCCAAACTTATAGCTGCATTTGCCATAATATCGTCTAAAACATCCCATTTACCAGCTACTTGTAATGCAGAAATTTCACCAAAATCAACAGAATTAATTAGAACTTTTGCAGTGTGTTCTCCTCCATATTTTTGCTGTGCTAAATCATTTAACACTTGATAATACATTATTGTTGATTGAGGAGTTATTCCACCTATTAGTCCTATTTTTTTCATTTAAAACAATGCTGTTTGACTTTCGTCATCCTTACTTTTTTTCTTCTTTTGAAGCGCTCGCTCTAATGCTTTTTTCGCTTTATCTTCTTTCGATTCTGCAAACTCTTTAGGTTTTGTTTCTTCGATTTCTAAAGGTAATATATCTTCTATAATCTCTTCTTCTTCATTTACTTCTATATCTTCTACCTTTTCTTCCTCAGGCTCTTCATATGGAAGTGATTCCAATAAATTAACCGTTTTAATCTTTTCAGAGGTTAACTGATTTCCTAAAGCTTTAATTCCTTTAACCGCTATAAATTCTTCAAAATTTACTTCTACACTCTCCAAATTACGTTTAGAAAAAACAACCTCAGCCATTGGACGATAATCGGTAGCTATTATTTCTAACTTCGATTTTTCATGTTCAGAAATAAAAATTTCTTCTTTATCAGGAGCTTCTATTAAAAAACGTTTTACAAAATAACGTTCTTTGTTTCCATCAAAATAAACAGCTGAAATCGGTTTTTTAGGCTTCCATTTCTCTAAAACAATCATATCATCTTCAAAATGCATCCCTAAATCTGGAGTTACTGCTTTAATCTTACCCGATTGTGTAGCGATTAAAATTTTGTCTTCTGCTTTAAACTCTCCCAGTAATTCCCCTCTTCCATCTACATTTAAACGTTGAACTGCATCGTCAAACCAAATTTTACGAGGTTTTAAAGTAGATACTCCTGCTTCTTTGAATTCAACTTTTTTAATAGCATACTTAGTTACTTGATTACCTCGTACACTACGACCTTTAATAGCTAAATCAGCAAAATCAATATCCCATTTTAACTTTTTTATGCTTCCTACCGCTCGTAATAAAATAGTTACAACCTCAGCCTCACCATTTCGATTGGCAGAAAAATACAATACTTTCGATTTAGAATCCTCGTTAGCTAAGTTGTACTCTTTATCACGTGTAACCGATGTTACATTGAAACGTTTCATATAAGATGCGCCTTTAGCTCCGTCTCTATAAATCATGTTATATACGGTGCGTCTATCTTTCTTTTTGAAAATCGCAACGTGAATAATTCCTTTACCTACGAAAGTTTTAGAATCTACTTTAGTCACAATCATTGATCCGTCTTCTCTAAACACTATCACATCATCGATATCTGCACAATCGGTAACGTACTCGTCTTTTTTCAACGATGTTCCTATAAATCCTTCCTCTCTGTTTACATAAAGTTTAGAGTTACGCATTACTACTTTCGTAGCTACGATATCATCAAAAATTCGGATTTCTGTTTTACGTTCTTTACCTTTTCCGTATTTGTTTTTTAATTCTTTAAAGTAATCAATTGCAAAGTCGATAAGATGAGCTAAATAATGCTTTACCTCAGCTATTTTTTCTTCTAAACTTTCAATAAATTGTTTAGCCTTGTCAATATCAAACTTAGAAATCTTTTTAATTCGGATTTCTGTTAAACGCACAATATCTTCTTCTGTTACTTCGCGTCTCAAATGTTTGATATGTGGCTGTAAGCCTTTATCAATCGCTTCTATTACACCTTCCCAAGTTTCAACTTCTTCAATATCACGGTAAATTCTATTTTCAATGAATATGCGCTCTAACGAGGCAAAGTGCCATTGCTCTTCTAACTCGTGTAATTGAATTTCTAACTCTCGTTTGAGTAATTCAACTGTAAAATCTGTCGATTTTCTTAAAATTTCACTTACTCCTATAAAAATAGGTTTGTTGTCTTCAATAATACAACACAAAGGAGATATTGAATTTTCACAACTGGTAAAAGCATATAAGGCATCAATTGTTTTATCTGGCGACACATTAGGCGGTAAATGCACCAAAATTTCTACCTCAGCAGCGGTATTATCTTCTATCTTTTTAATCTTAATTTTCCCTTTCTCATTCGCTTTTAAGATGCTATCAATTAACGAAGAGGTAGTAGTTCCAAATGGAATTTCGGTAATTACCAATGTTTTTTTATCGAGTGCTGCTATTTTAGCACGTACTCTGATTTTCCCTCCTCTTTTTCCATCTCTATAATCGGTAACATCTACGATACCTCCTGTTAAGAAATCGGGAACTATGGTAAAACTTCTTCCTTTTAAATATTTGATAGAAGCATCTATCAATTCGTTAAAGTTATGTGGAAGAATTTTGGTTGATAATCCCACCGCAATACCTTCTGCTCCTTGTGCTAATAACAACGGAAACTTTACTGGTAAGTTTACAGGCTCCTTCTTACGACCATCATAGGATGCTTGCCATTCGGTAGTTTTTGCATTGAAAACAACATCTAAGGCAAATTTTGATAAACGTGCTTCAATGTAACGAGAAGCTGCAGCACGGTCACCTGTTAGGATATTACCCCAGTTACCTTGCATGTCTATCAGCAATTCTTTCTGTCCCATTTGTACCATCGCATCGGCTATAGAAGCATCACCATGTGGGTGATATTGCATGGTATGTCCAACAATGTTCGCTACTTTATTGTAACGACCATCATCTAAATCTTTCATTGAATGCATAATACGACGTTGTACGGGTTTAAATCCGTCTTCTATCGAAGGTACTGCACGTTCTAAAATTACATACGAAGCATAATCTAAAAACCATTCTTTGTACATACCGGTTACCTTGGTAATAGTTTCGGTACTTTCAATAGGTTGATTTAATTCTTCGTCGTGTTCGTAATTGTTGTTTTCTTCACTCATTGATTATTGTTTAATCGCTTAAGAGTTTAAGTATTAGTTTTTTTTTATAATAAAGTAAAATTATCTATCGAAATTACTTTTTTTATCGTTATAATCTAACCTAACTGCTTTTTTAAAATCTTTACCCTCTCTACTAATCCTTAAAACATATTGTGAATTTACTGCTTGATCTATTTCAAAAATATCTCCTTCATTTACTATTTCCCAATATTTCTTTTCAAACCTTATGTTTCCTATCCGCCAATCATTGAACTTAATTAAGTATATAATGTCCTCAACACTACTAAAATGACCAGAATCAGTATCATGCCCTCTGCGCCTTACTTTTTCAATTTTTCCTATTACCTTAAATTCTCCAGAATATTTTTTTTTCTCTATTAAATCTTGATAGATTGTCAATCTATTTAAAAATGCCCCAAGAATTCCTATACCTCCAAATACTAAAATTAACTTTCCAAAAATTCCATTATCATTAAATAAATACCAAAAAAGTATCAATATAACAGTCATAAAAAACAACAACAAATAGTCATTTTTCACCTGTTTTTTCAAATGAGTTATATCTTTGGAAGATAATTTAATAATCTTCATTGTTTTTTCTTGTTCTTAGTTACAAGCTGTTTATTTACCTGATGTCTCTTGGCAAATTGCATCACTAAAATGAATAAGACAGCAGAAATGATTCCTAGGTATGGAGATGAATTGTTGTTGAACGACAAATTACTGTAATCAATTTGCGTAAACCATCCAATTAAGATTACTCCAAAAAGGATTGACATCGCGTCAAATATTTTCCCTACGTTTTTCATATTAATTTTCTTCTACTAAGTCTAACTCAACTTTTAGGTTGTTGATAATAAACTTTTGTCTGTCTGGTGTATTTTTACCCATATAGAATTCCAGCATCTGTTCTATCGACATTTCTTTATCTAACATTACCGGATCTAAACGAATATCATCACCAATAAAATGAACAAATTCGTTAGGAGAAATCTCTCCTAATCCTTTAAATCGAGTTATTTCTGGTTTTCCTCTTAATTTCTGAATTGCGGCTTGTTTTTCTTCTTCAGAATAACAATAAATGGTTTCTTTTTTATTTCGTACTCTAAACAGCGGAGTGTCTAGAATATATAAATGCCCTTCTTTAATAACTTCTGGAAAGAATTGTAAAAAGAAGGTAATTAATAACAATCGAATATGCATACCATCTACATCGGCATCGGTAGCAATTACAATATTGTTGTAACGCAAATCTTCTAACCCATCTTCAATATTCAGCGCTGCTTGTAACAAGTTAAACTCTTCGTTTTCGTACACAATTTTCTTAGACAATCCGTACGAATTCAACGGCTTTCCTTTTAAACTGAATACTGCTTGCGTGTTTACATTTCGCGATTTGGTAATCGATCCACTTGCCGAATCTCCCTCGGTAATAAATAAGGTTGTATCTAAATATCCATCTTTTTTAGTATCTCCAAAATGAATACGGCAATCACGAAGTTTTTTGTTGTGTAAACTTGCTTTTTTAGCACGCTCTCTGGCTAACTTTCGAATTCCTGATAACTCCTTGCGCTCTTTTTCAGCCTGTAATATTTTCTTTTGAAGTTTATCTGCTATCTCGGTATTCTTATGTAAAAAATTATCTAACTGCGTTTTTACAAAGTCATTGATATAGGTACGAACGCTTGGTAAATCTTCCCCCATTTCGGTTGAACCTAACTTCGTTTTGGTTTGACTTTCAAAAACAGGTTCCATTACCTTAATAGAAATCGCAGCAATGATAGATTTACGAACATCGGATGCTTCAAAGTTCTTTCCAAAAAACTCACGTACCGTTTTTACTACTGCTTCTCTAAAAGCATTTAAATGTGTACCTCCCTGCGTAGTATTTTGCCCATTTACAAATGAATGATATTCTTCAGAATATTGCGTTTTACTATGTGTCATCGCAATTTCTATATCAGCACCACGTAAATGAATAATTGGATACAACATATCATCTTGATTGTTGTTATCTTCCAATAAATCTTTTAATCCGTTTTCTGAGTAGAACTTCTCACCATTAAAAACTATGGTTAATCCTGGGTTTAGATATACATAGTTCTTCAGTAGTTTTATAATATATTCAGGACGATACTTATAATGCTTAAAAATGGTATCATCTGCAATAAAAGTTACTTTGGTTCCTCTTCTACGTGAAGTTTCTTCTAAAAATTCTTGATTGGTTAAATTTCCTTTTTCAAACTCAGCCGCTGCCGATTTACCATCACGGGTAGACTCTACTCTAAAATAAGTTGATAAGGCATTTACCGCTTTAGTACCTACCCCGTTTAATCCTACCGATTTTTTAAAGGCTCGTGAATCGTACTTACCACCGGTATTCATTTTCGATACTACATCAACTACTTTTCCTAACGGAATACCACGGCCGTAATCTCGTACAATAACCTTATCGCCCTGTACCGAAACTTCAATTGTTTTTCCAGTACCCATAACAAACTCATCTATAGAGTTGTCGAGTACTTCTTTTACCAAAATATAAATCCCATCATCTGGTGAAGAACCGTCTCCTAATTTACCAATATACATCCCAGGACGCATACGGATATGTTCTTTCCAATCGAGTGAGCGAATATTATCTTCGGTATATTTTGTTTCTTGAGTCATAAAAATAAAGGAAATTGAAGTCTCTGCTAAAATAGTGTTTACTGCGTAAAAACAAAAAACTCTGCTAATTTAATTATTAACAGAGTTCAAGTTATTTCCCCTTCAAATGTTTCGCCTCAATCTTGCACAAAGTCCGACCGTAATTTTCTGCTTTTTTCCTTAAAATCGTTTTTATTTCTGTTTTACAAGTTGAAAGTCCTCGGCATGTTTTCTTTAAATGATAACGATTACTAGCCACACTTTTACATATAAATACTTTTTCTTCTTTCTTTTCTTGAAAAGCCGTCAGTATTAATGTCGCGAATATAAGTAGTATGTATTTTTTCATTGTTCTTTAGCTTTAATTAACCTTTTCTACCTCTAACTCTTCATAATAATCTATTGTTTTTAAAAGTAAAGAGTCTAACTTATAGATATCATCAATTTTCTCTATTTTTTCTCTTACCTCTTTTTTGTTAGCATCAAACAATCCGACATATTTGATCTTTCCGTTAAAGTGAAATCTACATAACGGTTTACGATTATTATCATCTAATAAAACTCCGAAATAGGATTGTGTATCTCTATAAGCAATTCTTTCTACAGAAATTTTTTTTCGCAAAATAGCTACCACTATTCTGTACGCTTCCATTTCCTCCTCTGTCGTTACTATTTTGCTTTCATTTTTTTGTTCAGACTCTATATTTTCTTCCACCAATTTTTCTTCTTCTTTATTCAACGCGCTATGTAATCGATCATTTACTTTCTCACTTATCAATTGATTAATAGATTTTGATACTAATTCTTTAAACTGCTCTAGGATTCTTTCAGTTTGTCTTCCTGAATAAACTCTTGAAGAGAAAAATCGAATAAAATCATTTTCAGGGTCCACCAATTGGGTATTAAAAATCTTTTTTATCTCTTTAGAATATTTTAAAGAACTGGCATTATTAACTATTTGATCAATATCAAAATTTGATTTATGAAACTTTAGTATTTCATTAATTGTAGGCTCTTTCAACTTGGTAATATCAAATTCTAAAAATGGTTTCTCATCCATTTTATTTGTCGCTTCTAAATCAGTAAAAAACTTATATTCTATACCATTTGTTAAAAGTGCAAATCTTGATTTTGAGGCATGAAAATATCTAAATAATTGTGAATTATGTGTATTTAAATCTTCCTTCCAGTGCTTACATTCTATAATTAAGATAGGAACATTCTTTTCAATGATAGCATAATCTACTTTTTCTCCTTTTTTTAATCCAATATCGGCCGTAAACTCTGGTATTACTTCTGTTGGGTTAAAAATATCGTAGCCTAATAAATCTATAAAAGGCAATACAAAAGCTGTTTTTGTAGCTTCTTCTGTTTCAATTTGCTCTTTTAATGTTGTAATCTTCTGAGAAAGTGCTTTTAGTTTGTTAGCTAGTTCCATTTTTCAAAAATTTAAGATTTCATTGCCTGCATCATAGCTATATTTCTAGCATGTTCATCTTCTCTTTCTTTCTTATTTATTTCTTCTATTTGCTGAAAAATTAATGCATTATACCTTTCTACTTTACTAGACATTGTAAACAAATCAATTAAAACCCATATACCTAATCCCCCTAAAGTAAACCAATACAAAAGTTGTATTCCCCACTTTCCAAGATAAGCGTAATGCGCTCCTAAAAAAAACCATAATAGATAAGCTGTCCCTGTCGACTTAACTTTCGATTGTAAATAATGCTTGTTCATTTTTTTTAAAGTTTTGGTTATATACCTCAAATCTAAACTCCCTAAATAACAAAAACTTACGGAAATCCGTAAGTCTTTATTTTAAGAGGTAAAAGCACTTCTTAATTCTCTAACAATAAAACTCCATTTTGATGTACAAAACCAACAACTTTAGTTCTTTTTACTTTTACTTTAATCCATTTACCATGCATGGATAAAACAGTTAATTTTTCTCCATACCCTAATTGTTGAATTACATAATAAGACGTATCAGGACCGCTCCTTAAATTCAACAAATTTTTATTTACCAAGAGTGTTTTTAGGTAATAGGGTTCTTCTATAGATGATGTACTATTTGTAGTAGTACGCCCATCAAAAATGTTTCTTTTGGTTTGTTCTGGCTTTTTGTAGCTATTGTATGAATTAGTATAGCTTTTAGTGTTACTTCTTCTATCACATACTCCACAAGAGCCTCCACTGTTACAATGTTTACAATAATTACAGTTTTTGCAAGCTCTACAGTTTGCCGAACCTGTACACCTAGCTTCTGGAGTGATATAACAACCTTGAATCGTTGTACTTTGTAAGTTCTCTTTAGAAGTCTCTCTCTTTGTTATTACAACTGTAAAAATTATTACTATTAACAAAGAGACTAATAAAGAGATTTGTTTCTTTATTTCCATAATACAGAAAGGGTTAAATTTACATAATCTCAAACCTACCTTGATAAAAACACAAAACCCTACGGGTTTCCCTAGGGTTATAAAAAAGTGTATCTATGGTTTTTAAATCAATCCGAAGTCTTTGGTAATGGCAATTAATTGGGTTGGATTGTTCGCATTAAAGTTTTCTTTCAATAATTTTAAACGTTTTTCTACCGAACTTATACTACTTGGTTTGATGTTGCTATTTTTTAACTCCTCACTAATTTCTTTTTGATCTAAACCTTCTGCTAAATGTTTTAACAAAAACACATCATAATCTGTAATTTCAAAAGCTTCTTTGTCTCGTAAGGAATGTGCTAACTGAGGAGTAATAAAAAACTCACCATTATAAACGGATTGTACTGCTCTTTTTAATTCTTTTTGTCCGTGGTTAGACTTCCACACATACGCATTAACTGCTAACTCATTACATAATTGCTGAATTCTATAAGGTTTATCTTCTACAGAAAACACTACCGTTTTTAAAGTAGGTTGCAGCTTTTTTGCTTCAGCTATGAGTGCTTCCCCTGATTCTAATCGTTGAGGATTTATATTCTCCTTAAATGACAAATCGCTTACTAATAAATCAAACGGTTCTCCATCTAACCATGCTTTCTTTAACTTTAAAAAAGCTTCGTCACAATACTGGGCATATTCTACAATTGGAATTTGCAGACTCTCTAAGGCTACTTTAATTCCGCTTGACATGTAATCTGCATCTTCTGCTATCAATACTTTTTTGAACATAACTACTTTTTAAATTGAAACTTTGCTTGAAATCCTTTTCCTTGCTTTGATTCAAAAGTAATAAAGCCTCCAACTGATTTTATACGGGTTTCCATATTTTGCAAACCATTCTTCATTGCTAGATTTTCGGTTCCAATTCCATTGTCTTGATACATTACTGATAGTGTATGTTTTTGTATTGAAAAGCTAATAAGTACTAGATTTGCTTTACTATACTTTTTCATATTAACCAGTAATTCTTGCAATACTCTATACACTACTATTTGCTTTTCTTTAGGCAACTCATTTATATTAACCTCTAACAATCCTTTATGAATTACTTTACAAGTATCGTTAGTAAAATCTACAAACAGTTGTTTTAAGAAATTTTCAAAATATTCCCCTGTTAATACAGGACTATTTTCATGAGAAATGTCTCTGGTTTGAGCATATATTTTCTCAACTCGTGTAAGTAAATTGGAATCTGTTATTGAATTGTTTTGCAGTGTACTCATTACCGCATATACATCGTTTGCTAATTCATCGTGTATTTTTTTTGCCAAACGAGTTTCTGTATTATAGACTTCTATCGCTTTTTCTTTTTTCGTTTTTTCTCTCCTATAGAAAAAATATATAATAGAAGTTACTATGGTAAGAATAGCTGCGAAAATCCAAAGCTGTTTTTGTGATCTTTGTTGCTCTGCTAGTAATCTATTTTCAATTGCTTTCTTCTCGTTTTCTTCACTTTCATATTTTATTAAAGCATATTTACCTTGTTCTCTATCTTTAGCTAATTCAAGGCTATCCTTTAAAATACTCCTCCTATTGGCTATAAGTATTGCTTTTTCTGGTTTTTCTAAAATTTTTATTTTATCCAAGGCTTCTATAACATCATAAGGGCTTTTTTCTTTTTTTGCTACATCCTGCATTTTGTAAGCATACGTTAATGCTCTATTTCCATTTATATTTTTATAATAATCTACTAAGTGTGCATAAGAAGCTTTTAAACCGTTCCTATCTTTTTCTGCTACTCTAATACTTTCTGCTAGATGTAAATCAGACAATACATTCCTAGTTGAATCCTGAAGCCATTTTGTATAGGCTAAATTATCTATAACTCTTGCTTTACTCTTTATATTTTTCTCATAATCAACAGTATCTAATAAATGATTAAAAATGTTAATCGATTTATTATACTCTTTTAAATACCTATAAACATTAGCTTTAGCATTATAATATTTAGCTCTATCTTTTGAAAAATTTGATAAGTTAATTGCTAAATCATACCGTTCTAATGCTTCCTTAAATAATTTTCTTTTTTTATAATCAACACCAATACTATAATATATTCGAGCTTTTAAGTTTTTATCCCTATCATTTATATATAATAATGCATTTACATTATTTTTTTCACTAGATAGATAATCTCCATAAAATGATTGAATTTGAGCTATATTCCTATAAGTTTTCCCTAAATTTAAACTGTCTTGTCTATTTAAGTTTTTATCTTTTAGATAATAAACCAATGATAATTGGTAAAACTTAAACGCTTCCTCATTTTTAAACTCTTTTCTTTTATAAAAACCTAATTTACTATATGCTTCAGCTATAAGTTTTTCTTTTCCTAGCTCTCTTGCTACCTCTAACATCTCGCCAGCATAATCTATAGCTCTATAGTAATCTTTTTTTTTATTATATAAATAACTTATTTCATCATAGGCTTTAAAAAGTTCTTCGCTAATTTCACTGTTCTCTTTTAATTGGTCTATTTTTTTTTGAACTTTTGCTAATCTTTTAGAACTTTCTATCTGAAAAGAAAAGACCTGTAAACAAAAAAATGAAATAATTATAAAAATTATGCAATCTTTTCTTTTCATAAACTATCTTTTAAAAGTTTTTACAATATAAAAACAAAAAAGAGGATATCAAATATCCTCTTTTCATCTAATCTTATTTTAATTTCCAGTAGGATTTGGATCCTCCTCTTCATCATCAATTGGATCTTCTTCTCCTCCTGTATCAGTTGTCGTTGTCTCCGTAGAGTTAGTTTCTGGTGCTACAGTTGTTGTGTTTGTATTTATTGTATATAATCCATTTGTTACTAAAAATGTTATGATTAATAAAACTTTTTCCATTTTTGGTTCTTTTAAAAATTGATAAATTTTATCCTGTCCTAGCACTTTGCTTAGGTACAGTTACACCTTGTGGGTGTAGAATTTTTAAAAGAGGTGCGCATCTCTTTTGCGGGAAGTGAAGATGAACATCGATGTCTTTTAGTAGCTTCCCATCTAAGAAAATCTACCAATGTTTTATCTTTTAATTAGAACTAATCAATTGTTTTGTTTTTTGTTTTCTCGATTAATTCTGATGCAAATATTGGCAATGAAAAAAGATTAAAATGGACCATGATTTAACCAATTTTCATCCACATTGTATTTGTGTTCTTTATGGTTATCCGTAACCAAAAAGTGACCAGTTTGGATACTTTTGGACAAACACCAAGTAATCATGATTAAACAACTTATAACCGATTTTTTTAATGCTATAGAAAAAAGAGAGTTTAAAACCAATAAAAATGCTAAGGCTGTTTTTTGGGCTAATGAGTTACAAGAAGTAGGCTATAATGATGAAAATTATATAAGTGAAAGAAAAGCAAAACGTTACTACGAAAAATATGTGGAAGAAAAAGAAGGAATTAGTGTTAGTCCACCAAATAGCTATCAAAGAGATTTTATTGCTAACTATTTAAACTACCGAGATTATCAAGATTATATAGAAAAGCATACTATTAATAAGGGGAGGGAAAAGCGCTATGAAACTGAGAGCAACTCAACTACTCATTTTCCTGGAAAAGAAAAAAAACAAGGTAAAAAACAAAAATCTATTATTGTTGTAGGCAGCATAATAATCATACCTTTTTTATTTGTTTATAAAGAAATGTTGTTTAATAGTAATACTTGTATCATTTGGGAAAAAGACCACTATGAAAAAGCTTCTTGCCTTGATCAAAACTCCATAGACAATACTCAATTTCCAATAAACATTGATACCTTTAAAAAGATAACACTTACCAAGGATATGGAATTTTTTACTAATGGGGAGCCTAATTATTGGTATGGAAGTAATAAAGAAGGGACACGAGAGTTTTTTACTGCTAGAGGAGTACATCCTGAAACATTAAAAGAATTAGCCCCTGTAACTAGAACCATTTTAAAAGATGAAGGTTTGTTATTAGAATAAAAAAAACGCTGTTAATTTAATTATTAACAGCGTTTTTTTAAGATTGCTTCACCCGAAACATCGGATTCGCAATGACTTTATAATTTATCTTCTACTATAATTAGGCGCTTCTTTGGTAATCGCTACATCATGCGGATGGCTTTCATTAATCCCACTTGCAGTGATACGAACAAACTTACCGTTGTTTTTTAAGGTTTCGATATCTTTTGCTCCACAGTATCCCATACCTGCACGTAAACCTCCAACAAATTGGTGAATACTTTCTTGTAATTCTCCTTTGTAAGGTACACGCCCTACAATTCCTTCTGGAACTAATTTCTTGATATCATCCTCTACATCTTGGAAATAACGATCTTTAGACCCTTGCTTCATTGCTTCAACAGATCCCATTCCACGGTATGATTTAAATTTTCTTCCGTCGTAAATAATGGTTTCTCCTGGAGATTCTTTTGTTCCTGCTAATAACGATCCTAACATCACACAATCAGCACCGGCTGCAATTGCTTTTGGGATGTCTCCTGTATAACGGATACCTCCATCAGCAATCACAGGTACACCTGTTCCTTTAATTGCAGCAGCAACCTCAACTACAGCAGAAAATTGTGGGAATCCTACACCTGCTACTACACGTGTAGTACAAATTGACCCTGGTCCAATTCCTACTTTTACTGCATCTGCTCCAGCTTCTACTAAATATTTTGCTGCTTCTGGGGTTGCAATATTTCCTACTACAACATCTAATTGTGGAAACTTCGCTTTTACGTCTTTTAATACAGAAACCACTCCTTTGGTATGTCCATGAGCTGTATCAATAATCACAGCATCAACTCCTGCATTTACTAAAGCTGCTGCTCTATCAACAGCGTCATGCGTTACTCCTAAAGCTGCTGCCACACGTAAACGTCCGTATGAATCTTTATTCGCTATAGGCTTTTGGGTTAACTTGGTGATATCTCTAAAAGTAATTAACCCTACTAATTTATCATCGTCATTAACAACTGGTAATTTTTCAATTTTATTTTCTTGTAAAATCACCTCTGCATCTTTTAATGAAGTTCCTTCTGCTACAGTTACTAAGTTTTCAGCTGTCATTACTTCAACGATAGGACGTTCGTTATTTTTTTCGAAACGTAAATCGCGGTTGGTTACAATTCCTATTAATTTTCCAGCTTCATCAACGATAGGAATTCCTCCAATTTTATGCTCACGCATTGCTTGTTTAGCATCTAATACAATTGCGTTTAACGATAAAGTAATTGGATCGATAATCATACCACTTTCAGCACGCTTTACTTTACGAACTTCAAGAGCTTGTTCCTCTATCGTCATATTTTTATGTAACACTCCGATTCCTCCTTCTCTAGCAATAGCAATAGCCATAGCAGATTCGGTAACAGTATCCATAGCTGCAGATACTATCGGGACATTGATTGTTATGTTTCTAGTAAATTTTGTTTGGATTGAAACTTCTCTTGGAAGTACTTCTGAGTAGGCAGGAACTAATAATACATCGTCGTATGTTAATCCTTCTCCTACAAATTTAGATTGATGAGCTTGCATATGCAATCAATTTAGTGTGTTGTTAATTAATTGCATGCAAATATACTACAAATAATACAAAAAACTAAGTTATAGTTTATATAAATAAATTTAATAAAAAAAGCCCTCTTAAATAATTTTTAGTAACATCTCATTTTTACTTCACTCTTTAATTTGATACGCTAATAACCAACTTTTTTACGCTTATGGATTCCCCTCAACTCCTTACCTAAAACATATCTAATTTTAATCAGCTAAATAATTAACTTTAGTATCAATGGAAAATACCACCCCCGTAAAAGAGATAAAAAAAATCCCCAATACAAACGATATATATCCTAAAATATCGAAAGAGTTAATTACTGAAATCAACAACATGCTATCGTATGCCATATACAATGGCATTCTAATTAACACCGAAGTTAACTCATTAATAGAAAGTAAAGACTTAAACGATTTAATTAACGCTCATAATTTACTGGTTAAAAATATTGCTCCTGCAACTCCAAAATCTATAGAATATACTAAAACATTACGTTCTGAAGGAAATGGAAAATCAATTTTCAACAAACTTCCAATAGTAAGAAACCTAATATTTTTAACTCTTTTCTTTTTAGTTTTATTTATCGGTACAGCACTTTCTCCTGATGTTAATAATAGCTCACTAGACAAAGGCTTAATGGACAATTCTGGGCTTCCATTACTATTAAACCTTACTTTTTTAGCTTCCATTGCTGGTTTAGGTGTTGTCTTTCACCTGTTAAAAAAAGTTAGTGATTCTATTAAAGAGTCCACTATGGTTTCGGAAGAATGCATTTCATATATAGCTCATATTATACTTGGTATTGTAGCAGGACTTATTATGTCTGAAATTATTTCTGTTTACACCTCCACTCCAGAAAATATTGATCTTTTTAACAAAGGAGCTTTGGCTCTTATAGGCGGATTCTCTTCCGAAGCAATTTTTAGTATTCTTCAAGGAATTATAGATCGACTTAAGTCTGTATTTATTATGTCTAAAAATTAAACGAGAAAAACATATACAAAAAAGGGGAGAGAGAGGTTGAAACACTTGATAAGTGATATTTTTAAAAAAGGTATCCCTTCAACTTAAACTAACTAACCAAACTTAGAGTGTTACCAACCTCTCTCAAATTAAAAAAAACTGTACTTATGAAATCTTTTTATCTAATTGTACTTACACTTTTATTCTATTCTTGTGCCAGTGTTCCTAGTTCTACAGTAACACTTACGAAAGATATTATTCATGAGAGCGATAACATGTATCAACTAAATGTCGCTTTGGTTAATCAACTTTTTGATGAGCGTAGAGAACGCATTGATTTATTTATTAAAAATACCTACACTCCTTCTCTATTAAAAAATTACGAGAAGTTACTTCCAGACACTTTGAATTACAAAAGAGAACTTCCAAATATTTTAAGTAGTATAGTACCAGTAATTAACCATAAAAAGGATTCACTTCAAAATATATTAAACTTACAAGAACAAGAGGTTTTAAAACAATTAGCCAATAATTATACTAATTACAGCAAAGCCACTACTTCTTTACAAAATTTAATCAACTCTCTTGTTAAAGTAAAAACAACCGAAAACGATGCCTTATTAGCTATTGATAAACTAACAGGAAATGAAGTTAACTTTAAAAAAATTGAAAGCACTATTAATAATAGTATTGATACTGCAGGAAGCGATTTAGGTAAATTGGTTCAAATTGAAAAAGTAATTAATCAAAAATAATACATATGGAGTCAATAAATTGGAATACTATAGCACAGCAAGCTGCATCTCAAACCGATGCAGAGTTTAATCAGCAATTATCTAACTTGACTCATTTAGATGTGAGTGAAGTAGACGATTTGATAAAGGAAAGTAAAATTACAAACGCTAACGCTATTAAAACCTTAAAATTAATAGATGACGCTATGGCTACAAATAATGAAAAAGCCAAGGCTCTATCAAATATTGAAAATGGCATTGGCTTTGTTATAAGTTTAGTTTCAAAATTAATATAACACTATCTTACCTGAAGATAGTGTTTTCTTTGATAAAAACATTTTTGTATCGTTCACTGAAAAGTATTTTATCATCATTTTCCAAAACGATTAAATTATCTTCAAAGTAAATTTCTTTTATTCTTTTCATGTTTACTAGGTAATTTCTATGCACCTGCATAAAATCTGGATTTGAAAGCATTTCTTTTAGCTTTACTAAAGATAACTTTATTAAGTAATTACCCGAATCACATATCAAATTACAGTACTTCTCTTTTACTTCAACATAATTTATAGAAGCGACATCAACCTTAACTACACTTCTTTTTTTCTTTATAAAAAGGAATTCTGGACTTAACACCGCATTTTCTGATGCTAAACTAATGCTATTATTTTGTTGATAACAGGATTCAATGGCCAACTCTAACGAGAAAAGTAGTTCTAATTTGTTATACGGCTTTAGAAGATAAATAAGAGGATTGGTAAGCTTTGCTTCGTCAAAAATATCTTTTCCTTGCATACTGGTTAAAAACAAAAACGGAATATTAATTCCTTCTTTATTCAACCTTTGAGCTAATATTATTCCATCTGGCTTTCCATTAATCATTATATCTAATATAATGGCATCAAAAAAACGGTTTTTAATTAACTTTTCTGCTTCTTCAGCATTTGTAGCAACAGATACTTCATATTCATTTTCTTCCAAAAAAGAAGATAACTCAATAGCTTCTTCTTCTAGATCTTCTAATAGTAGTACTTGCAATTTTTTCATAATTCTATGCTTTTGCATTAGGTAACAAAATTCTTATTGTAGTCCCCCTATCCAACTCACTTTCTATGAGTAACCTTCCATTATTCTTTTTTATAAGTGTTTGACATAGTAACATACCCAATCCTACACCTTCAGACCTGTTTATTTTATCAATACTAAGATTTTCTAATCCTTTGATTTTTTCTAGTTTTTCTTTTGAAATTCCAAAACCTGTGTCTTTAATTTCAATTGTACTAAAATCTTCAGAGTCGCTATAGGTTTTTACGTCTATTTTACCGTTTTCTCCTGTATATTTTAATGCGTTGTCTAATAAATTCCGTAATACAATTTTTAATGATTCTTTATCTGCTTTTACTAAAATAGAAGCTTCAAGTTTTGTTGTTAGCTCAATGTTTTTAGCTTCAGCAATCTCTTCAAAGTTATATACAGCTTGTTCTACCAAAGGTTTTAAAGGATATACTTCTGTATTGAACGACAACTGATTATTTTGCTCTAACGACCAATGCAATACATTATTTAGTAAATGACTAGTACTTTCTGTTAATGCTATCGCATTATTGGTAGTTTCGGCTACCGCATCGTATTCCTTATTTTTTAGTTGTCGTTTTAACTTTTCGTGTTGACGTTTAATCGTATTAATGGGTGAACGCAAATCGTGAGACACTACCGAAAATAAATAGTCTTTGGTTTTATTAGCTATATTTAGCTCTTCTTTTTGTTGGGTTATAAACTTGTTCTTATTTTTTAGCTCTCTATAAATATAACTTAAAATTCCCAGAAAAACTAATAATCCAGAAGCTCCTATTAACAAACTCTTCTGTATCACTGCTTGACGCTTTAGCTGTTCATCTTGCAATACAATTTCTTGTTGCTTTTGTGCTACCGCTAGTTGTTTATCTTTTTCTGTAAGTTCCCAAATTTTATCACGGTTCCAAATAGAGTCTTTCCAACGACCATATTCCATATAATACTCTATGCTCTTTTGGTAGTTTTTTCTATTTTTCTCCACAACTGCCATGTTTTTGGCTGTATATTGTTTTAGTTCAACATCAGAAAATGTCTTTGCTAACTCATAAGCTTCTTTAAACAATGGAATCGCTTCATCATCTAAATATTGATTGTAATATACACTTGCTAAATCCATCTTAGCTCTTACCAAAGCTAACGTATCATTCTTTTGAATTAAATTAAGTTCTTTTGAAAAGTATTCTTTCGCCTTTGAATATTCTTTTTTGTGTACATAGGACAACCCTATATTATGATAAATATTCTTTTTTCTATATTCTTCAGGTTTTTTCTCTAGAGCCTTTTCATAATAAGCTATTGACTCATTATACCTTTTAAGGTTTAAGTACACATTACCTAATAAATTTTGCTTTTCAAATGCATTTTTATCGTCATCACTTATTGAATGTAGATTGAGTAATGCTTTTTGATAAAGCCTCTTTTTACAAGCACTGTACCCCTGTATAAAATTGAGGTAATTAATCTCTTCTTCATTTTTAGTTAACAATAAAACTTTAGCACTGTAAGCGTAGCAAGAGTCATATTGCTTTTCTTTATAAAACTTTAAAGCCTCACAAAAAGTCTTGTTTTTATATTTCTCACAGATTAAATCACCTCTCTCTATAAAACTCTTGCTCTTTTTGGGTTTATCAACCTGTAAAAAAAACAAATTTATTAACACTAGAATAGAAAATAGTTTACTCAAAACTAAAATTGTGTTGGCGGTTCAGGATCTGCTGGCATAGTTACCGTTCCTCTATCCGTTTCTGGATCATCATTTTCGTTACGTACTAAAATCATATCTACAGAAGGAGTTCCTTCATCTAATTGATATGCAAACTGCACATAATATAAATCGTATTGGCTAGCTACTTCAGCACAATTAAATTCGACTCTAAAGTCTCTACAACTTACTGTATCATATCCACCATCTTTGTTTAAGATTCGAGTTGGTGTAACTCCGTAGTAGTTTAAATACACTTCATTTCCTTGTAGTTGTAATCCGCTTGTGTTATCTACTGGATTTAATGTATTATCTGGTAAATATGCTAAAACCGTTACGATATTAGGGGTTGCATTATTTCCTGTTTCAACTCTAGACATGTTTACTAAAGGTCCTGTAGGCACAATATCTACACTAATATTAGTGTCAAACTTTCTAAAATACTTTAATTCTAATGTAACTCCGTTAACGTTTACTGGGTTTCCCATTCTTTTATATTTTTTTGGTTAGTCCGTTAAAAATACAAAAAAAGACCACATGGAAAAGCCTTAACTAAACATAGTTTTAAAATTTAAATTGAAGTGTTACATACCAGTTTCTAGGCGCTGATGGAATGATTCCTGGACCTGGGTATCCTGTAGCTCTACGGGTAAAATATTTTTCATCTAACAGGTTATTAACACCTGTTTCAAGTTTAAATATTTTATATTTATATGATAATGAGAAGTCTACAATATCATAAGAAGGAATATCAGCTGCCGAATTTGTCGCATCCGTATATTGTTTTGATAAATAAGAATATTGAAGGCTTGATAATAAATTTTTATACCCAAATCTAATACCCGTTTTAAAATTAATATTTGGAATAAATTCAACTTTATTTCCTTCTACTCCTGATTTTTTAGATTTTGTGTACTCAGAATCAATTAAAGATAAGTTACTAAACATATTGAAGGAATAGTTGTTATTTTCAATGTTTAATATATTTAACATATTAAAATCTATTAAACTTTCAACCCCATAAATAAAGGCATCTCCTATGTTTGTTCTTAATCGATCTCCTTTGTTTGGTCCGTTAGACTCTAAAACAATACCTATCCTATTATTATAGAATAATCCAAAAGTACTAACATCGTAAGATAAATACTTTTTGTATTGCCCTCTAATACCAAAATCGGCTGTAAATCCTTTAGAATCTTTAATATTCTCATCAACTAAAAAAGTGGGACTTACTGTTCTAATATCAGAAAACGTAACTGAACGATAATTTTGAGATACATTCGCATAAAACTCAGCATTACCATTAGGTTTATAACTAGCTCCTAAACCAAGTAATACAAAACTTCTTTCTTTAATTCTATTATCTTCAAACTCATTATTATTATTCGGCAAAGGATTACCTGCCGAATCATAATTTACTATCGTATAAACACCATCACTTTGTGTATTAATATATTCTACTCTAAAACCAGGTGTTACACTAAATTTATCAGAAAACTTAAATATGTTTTCACCAAAAACTGCAATATTTTCATTTGGTAAGGTGAAGCTTGAGCTTATATAATCATCTGTTGTAACAAAATTAAAATCTGCATCAATTCCTCTCGTCCCTGCTCCTTGTCGTGATGTATTATTTGCTTTGTAATATTTTGCTCCTATTAAGAAGATATTCTCTCTATTGAACAAGCTATATTCTGATAGCAATCTTGCTTCAAGAGACCAGTTTTTAAACTTACCAACAACTAAATCTCTAATCTCATATTCTCCTGTCCTTGGATCTTGTACATCTAAATCACTTACTGGGTTTGATTGTGAATCTTTATAGTTTCCTCTATAGCCAATTGCTTTTCTTGAAGCATCTAAACCAGAAAGACTAATTGACAGTTTTGTTTTTTCTGAAAAATCATGTAGAATCTTAAAATTATATAACCACCAATTAACTTCAAACCAATTTCGTGATCTATTACTCTGAAAAGGATCTTCTAAAAACATTGTATCTGTTAGCCCTCCTGCTTGTTGAGCAAGATAGTTTAAATAGGTAATTTCAGCTTCTAATTTTGTTTTATCTGATAGCTGATATCCTAAATGTGCAAAGGCATTTTTTGAGGCAAACTCAGAATTTGGACGGAAACCATCTCCTTGCTTGTAGTTATAATATCCATAATAACTTACCTTTCCTTTTGTACCTCCAACACTTGTAAAGTTGGTAAACAAATTGTTACTTCCTAAAGTATTTCTTGTTATAATTTCCAGTGGCTTATTTGGATTTGGCTTCTTCATTACAAAATTTACCAATCCTCCAAATTGCGTTCCGTATTGTAATGAAGCCGCTCCTCTTATTATTTGAATTTCATTCAATGCTTCTGCTGGTGGTGTATAATAGCTTTCTGGATATCCTAATACATCAGCACTAATATCATACCCATTTTGACGGGTATTAAAATTAGAAGTTCTATTAGGATCCAGCCCTCTACCTCCAATATTTAACTGTAATCCGGCATCATCATTTTGAAAAATATTCAATCCTGCTACTTGGCTATATATTTGACGTGCGTTATTTGAGGCCAAGGCCGCTGTAGATTGATTTACCAATACTACTTCGGTTTTTTTCCCAGCATAAATAGCTGTTTCCTCTACATCTTTTAATCTTTGTAATTCAAAAACTTTTTTACGTTGTACCTTGATCTCTATTTCTGATAATTCTTCTGAAAAAGAGTTCATTTGAACATTTAATACAACATCTTTATCGATTGTTACTTGAACTTCTTTTAATTGATAATTATCAACATAAAACATTAAATTAAGTTGTTGCTTGTCTGTTATGAATTGATAAGCTCCATTACTATTTGTTTCAGCCAACAACCTACCTTGCAGGTTATATACTTTTACTTTATTTAATGCTTTGTTTACTTCAGAAGTTACCACTCCTGACACTTTATTTTGTGCAAATACTGAAGTAGTAAGTAATAACAGTATGCATATAGCTTTAAATGTTACTGCTTGATTGAACTTTGAATGATTGAACATATTTTTATAGTCCATAAATTTTAATTTTGTCGGTAAAAGGTAAAATCCAATTTTTGTGTTTAAAACTCTCTTTTTGTTGGTATAAATCAATTTCAGGATTTATAAATGGTTGACTCAGTCGTCCATTTAAAGCCACAAAACTGTCTACATAAACTTCAATATTTTTATGACCTTCATTTTTAAAATGATCTCCTAAATAATGAGCATATTCTAAAATAAAATCTGGTTGAAAGCTCATTTGCTTTTCTTGAAAAGGAGTTAAAAAATCGGCATTGTTTACATAAAAAAACTTCCCTGTTTCCCCATCAACTATTTTAAAATTAGCATAGCCTGCTTTTTCCATCAACATTACACGCCATGAAAAACGAAAGCCTTCTTCTGTCCAAAACAACTCACCTGGGTATAAAAAATAACGCCAAGGAAACAATATTTGAATCGCTAACAAAACACCTATGATTGGTAGCATTATTTTTCTCTTTGCTTTTGAAAATTCATATAAGGTGACTTGCTGTACTTTCTCTGAAGAAATAGAAAAAATACGCTTTATAATTTGAATAATTTTCTCGTGTAAAGAAGCATCGAAAAAAATTAGGGTCGCCACAATCATTATAAAAGGAAACATTCCTATTGGAAATAGTACACGTGTAAATACATGAAAAAATACGACCAATGAAAATGCTAACAATCGTGTTCTTTTCCAAAGCAGTAAAAACGGGATCGTTAAGTCATACAACATACCACACCAGCTCATTGCATAAAAAAACCAATCTTGTTGTAGTAAATTTTCACCTATAAAAGGTAAATCATATTTTGAAGGCAACCATATCTTTAACGGTTGTGCTCTAAACAACCAATCAGAATTTGCTTTTGCTAATCCTGCATAAAAATAAACGACACCTAGTAGCAATTTTACGCTATCTATTGTCCATTTTGGAACCGATAAATATTCTTTTTTTCGTATATAGGCATCTAATGAAAATTGAGCATTTGCTGGTAAAAAGATTAACAAAAAGCTCAATACACTTATAAAGTAATAATGGTTTAAATAGGTAGTTTTATCCATTAACTCTATATAGGTAAAACTTAAAAAGAAGGTTATAATCGCTAATCGATACCTAAAACCGATTGCTATAAAAGCTGCAGAAAACCCACAAATGATAAAAAGTAAATAGGTGTAATTACCTAATGGCTTTACCCATTCAAAACCGTAATATGAAAAATGAAATTTTGGTTGTAAATACAAGGTTTCAATCCAACCATGATACCAAAATCTTATGATGCTAAAAAACATCATAATTCCAAAAAAAACACGAAAAATAGCTAAAGGAGCTGAATTTGTTTGCCTAGAAAGATAATTTTTTGAAAACATTTTAAGAAGTATTCATCTATAATTTAAAAGATGAAAAAGCTATTTTTAATAAAAGCTGCTTGTAAATACAAGCAGCTTTTTGATTTTATTTTTTAATGACTAATCTCCGTCGGCATCAGCATAATCCACACTTACATTAAAAGCTTGTAGCATATCAACCTTTAGATATAAAACTACTTTTTGTAACTCATCAAATGCTTTTGTCATTTGAGTATTATCTGTATTTATTTGTTGGTAAAAATCATCATTCAATGTACTGATTTGATTCTTAGCAACACCGAATTGATTGTTTATTAAATTTACCAAATCATTTCTTTCCAAGTAAATCAAATAGCTTTTAAGACTAACTCCTGAACCAGTTCTTCCAAAATTATTTCCATTAAAAAAGTCCTGAGCTGCATTTAATGCCTCTAATGCTAACGCTTTAGAATAAGCTTTACTGTAATATCCCTCAACTTTTTCTGGTAATGAAGTAGCTGAAAATACTCCTGCTGGAATTCCAAATTTATTAGCTCTTAATCCTTTTTCATAGGCGTAAACATAATCGTTCACTAGTTTATTTAACGATGAAGTTGCTGTATTAGCTGTAGAAGAAACAAACTGTGTCAAATAGCTTCCATTCCAATCATTAACAATTACTGTCATTAACTCTCTCATTTTAGCTACAACATCTGTTACATATTTTTTGTAGTTCGCTGCTTTTGCATCTGTAGTATATTTAGCTAAGATAGCAGTATCATTCTCCGCCACTCCATAAAACATATAGTCTAAAGCAGGAAAACCTTGTGCATCGTGATTATTAGGACTGCTTAAATCGTACGTTCCTTGAGTAATATTATATTCTATATCAGCTACAGTAACTGGGTAAATATTAAAATAATATACCATTCCTATTTCTTCTGCTTTCCCTATATTGAACATCTCTACATGTTGCCATGCTTTATAAGCATCTAACCATGCTGCACGCACTTGAGTTAAAGTTGTTGTATTTGGAGCATCTGTAAAAGAAGTTACTTTTGATTGTAATGTTGCTAACTTACCATCAAACTCTTGGAATGCTGGAACGATAATATTATCAGCTAAATGAGTAAGCATTGCTCCTCTATCAAAATTATCAGTTGGTGATGGGTTATCTGAACTATCAGAACTACATGCATACACTAAAGCTGCAAGTAATATAAAAGGTAAAACTTTTTTAATCATCTTATTTCTATTTATTCTAAATAAACAAATGCAAATATAAAAAGTAGCTATGAAATCATAGCTACTTTTTAGTAATAATTATTATTTTTTTTGCTGTCTAGCTACCTGCTTGTGCAACAGTAAAATTAAACTTAGCTGCGATAGCTTCTGAAACTGCATCTAAAGTTGCAGGAGTTGTATCTTCCCACAATCCATTTCCAGTTCCTAATAAATTGTTCAATAAACCATCTACCTCAGCTTTAGTGAAATAAGATTCGTTAGCATTGTTTTTACGTGTAAATTGTAAGCTATACACAAAACCTAAACCTTCTGAAATAGCATGGAAAGCAGCAGCTTTATCAGTTGCCCATGTATTTTTACCTTGTTGTAAGTAATAAACTCCTCTTACAGCAATTACTTCAGAAATTTTCTCACGGATAATGGCAACTTGTTCGTCACGTACTTCGTACTCTTTCGCTACGATTGCTGCTCTACCTAATTTAAATGCCTCATAAATATCTTGAGCAATTCCTGCAAAATCAGCATCAGCATTAACACGGTCTAAGTACTCACTTAAAAAGCTATCTGCATCTAACACAGGCTCTGCTGGATTTGCCTCGTTACCGTATAAGTAACCATAAGCCTCATCCCATTTATGCTCCATTGTAGTATAGTTCTGACCAGCTTCAACTGTCCCCGCATTGTTATTTGCTACGTTATCTCCTGCATCTAAAACAGCAGTACTTAAATAGTTGTTCAATATTTGATCTACCATTAAACCTCCTATTACACCTTTAGCAAAAATTTGGTTCACCTCAACTCCTTTATCGTTGATGTATCTTATTGAACCTCCTCCGTTTTGTTGTAGTTTACCTGCTGTTCCTGCAACCGCATCTGTATTCCAATTAGGAAATACTACATCTACTTGTTCTTTAATCCAAGCGTCAAATTCAGCTTTAATTTCGTTAGACTCAGTTGTATTTGCTGAGTAAAAATCAGCTGAAGCTGCAATTTTACTACGTACATTTTTCCCTGAAGCGTTTAATGCTACATCAGAAAAATCAGCATCACCTCCAACGTGAGCAAACATTTTGTCTAAATCTGCTTCTGTTTTAGTCTGATCTTTCAATCCAGCAACTAACTCAGTTGCCATTTGAATACGTGTTGTTTGTCCTGAGAAGCTTACTGTAGAACCACCATCTCTTTCAAACACGTATGTAGCTGGTGCTTTAACTGAAACTATTGGCTCATCACCATTAGAACAAGATACTAATGCTAATGAAGATACAGTTAATACTGAAAGAATTATTTTTTTCATCTTTATTTAGATTAAGTTTTAATAAAATTTCCTGCAAATTTATATAAGAAAATCAATCATGCAAATCTTATTAAGACTTATTTTAAATAATTTCCAACACTCACCTCTAAACAATTAAATACAAAACACTTAGCTATTTAACCTCTAAATAATTAACTACTGCTTTTCTTATATCATAAGCTATTTCATCTTGCTTAGGCTCATAAATATGAAGCACTCCTGAACTCTTATCTGAAAGAATTGGAATATCAAGACCTCTTAATAAATAGTCTGAAAAGGCTACAACATAGGTTTTGTCTTCTTGAATTTTTTGTTTTTTAATCATCCATTCATCTCCAACTCTCTCAGCATTATAACGTTGTAAGTATGCTCCTGTACCTGCAGCCTCTAACCCAAAATCTAAAACTTTTTTTAACAAAGTTCCTTTAATATCAACTTTTAAAACTTTACCACCATACGGAAGTACTCTAAAAATATCAATTGCATTTACATCTCCTTTTAAAACATCATCAATTCTTACTGAACCGCCATTTACTAGAGCACAGTCTACTTCATTATTATAAGCAAAACTCATAGATGCTGCTATAATCTCACCCATATTTGTTTGAACACCTCTAATCGTATTCTCTCTAGCATCTAAAGGTGCTTTGGCTTTATAAACTACTTTGTATGGCTCAGGTACTACTTCTTTGATCTTATTTTGTAAAACCACGTTCCATTTATTAACGACAGTATCAACTTTTTTATCAAAAGGTATTTGATTGTTAATTTCTTTTAATTCTGATTTGAACTGAACTTCTTTTGTTTTTGAATCATATTCAAAACGATGTATGTAGGTCGATTTTGCATTAGCATCAGCTTTGGTTATTACCACATTACCAACTTTATCGTAACTATTCGTATGCTCATGTCCTCCCATTATTAAAGGAACATTAGGTAACATCTCTGCTATTTTTTTATCTTGAGCTAACGATGCATGCGTAAGTCCAATAACAATATCTACCTTATTCTTAATTTCATTGTACGAGCGCTTAATTTCCTCATACATATCTCCGTAATACACATAGCTTTTCGGGTTTGATGGTATGCAAACACTTATAAACCCAACTTTTAATTTTGTTCCTTCAGGGGTTTCAAACTCTTTTATGTAAGAATCTTGTAGACTTCTTTTCTTTCCATCTACAACCTTATAAAAATAAGAATGCTTTCCATTTTCATTATGTAAAACGTTAGCTGAGATCCATTCAAACTTGCTTTCATTTAATCTATCTTGTAAATGAGTATAACTTAAATCAAATTCATGGTTTCCAAAGGCCATTACATCAAAATTCATTGCATTCATAACCTCTACCATCTGTTTACCCCGAACACGTTCTCCATTATATTTTATTGTCCCTAATAAAGATGGAGACAAGAAATCTCCTGCTAAAACTAGCATTGTATTTTTATTTTCTTTCAATAAGTTTTGATGAACAGTCTCTACCCTAGCCATTCCTCCATATTTACCTCCTTGAATAGGTGCTATTTCATACACATCATTCAATTGAATAATTGTAAAGTGGGTTTTTGTATTAGAATTAGATTGGTTTGAAATTCCACAACTAACAAAAAAAGTTGTGCTGATAAGTAGTAATAGAACTCTAAATTGTTTCATTAAATTAGTTTTTTAACAAAACAAATCTACAAATTCTAATGAAGATATTGACGTGTGTTTTGGCGTATCATTTTACGATACTCTACTAGCTCTGGGAATTGATAAAAGAAGTTTATTTTTTTGTGAGCAATAGTTCTTGGCTTTCTAATCCTAGGTCTTAACACAAAAGCCGTCCAACTTTCTACAATGTCTTCTTCTGGACTTTCTGCCGCGTAATCTGTTAAAAATTCTGTTCTATTGTTTTGATACAAATCGTATAATTTTTCAACACAATTAGCTTCTGTATAACAATACTCTCTTTGTATATAATCCCAACGATTTAACAAAGCTCCTTTCCAAAATAAGTTAACAAACTTATTGATATAACTCTTTCTATAAGCTTCTCCTTCTTGCGTTAAATACAGTTCTCCTTCATCTTGTAAGTTTTTATCAGTAGGTCTTATTTGAGTTCTATTTAACGTTAGTAAATGCCCAAATTCATGAACTAATGTATAAACAGACTCATGTAATCTTCTCTTATCCTTAGTTTCAAAGTTTACATCCTTAATGTCAATTTCTAACTGCCATTTATCATTCTTTGAGCTTAGGGCAACTAAAGCTCCAGTCTTTTCATCAATTCCATCGGTCATTAAAACAATACGCTTGATATACTTTTGGGTCAGTTCTTGCGGAAAAATTCTATTAAACTCATTCCAATAATAAGCTGCGAGTTTATCATTTTTCGCCTGTTTCTTCTCAACTATACCATTTTTTATATTCCAAGCCCCTATCCTTTCACCACTTGTCGACTGGTAAAAAGTTGATAGTAAGAAAAAAAGTGATATAATTTTTAAATTCATTATGTACTAAAAAATTTCTAGTGCCTTATTATAAGCACTCTCAAAACTCATAGGTTTAATATTAGTTTCTACTTTATTTGCTGTAAAGTAAGACAGTAGCTTTTCGGTAGGCATATTCCCTGTCAATTCATCTTTTGCCATCGGACAACCTCCGTATCCTTTTATTGCCCCATCAAAACGACGACACCCTGCTTTAAATGCACTATCAACTTTTTCGTGCCATTTAGTTGGTGTTGTATGTAAATGAGCTCCAAACTCTATTTGAGGATACCTAGGAATTAAATTTGAAAATAAATAATCGATGTCTTCTGGAGTTGAACTTCCAATTGTATCTGACAAAGATAAGATTTTAACTCCTAATTTAGACAACTTCTCTGTCCAATCACCTACTATCTCAACATTCCAAGGATCACCGTAAGGGTTTCCAAACCCCATTGATAAATAAGCTACTACTTCTTTATTTGTTCTATTAGCTATAGCTAGAACTTCTTTTAACGTATCAATAGACTGTTCTATTGTTTTATGCGTGTTACGCATTTGAAAATTTTCAGAAATTGAAAATGGATACCCTAAATAATCAATTTCTTCAAATTGAGAAGCGTCATTCGCTCCTCTCACATTGGCCACAATTGCTAAAAGTTTACTTGTTGTAGACGACAAATCTAACTTAGACAAAACCTCTGCAGTATCTTTCATTTGAGGAATTGCTTTTGGTGATACAAAACTTCCAAAATCTATCGTATCAAATCCCACTTTTAACAGTGAATTGATATATGTCGCCTTAGCCTCAGTAGGAATAAAATGGCTTTTAATTCCTTGCATTGCATCCCTTGGGCATTCAATAATTTTAACACTGTTAACCATTGTGCCAAATATACATATTTTGATTTACTTTTTTTAATCTACAATCTCTTCTTAAAGAACACAATTACCCTTTCACACACAATTAACTATATTTCAATAATTTACACATAAAAACAAAATAATCACTTCCCTTTTACTATAAAAAAATTATTTTTATTGAAATAAACTGTCACAATTTAAAAGTTAAATTGTCTCTAGTATAGAATGATTTCTTTGGAGTCGCATACAACACATATAAACCAACTAATCGAACGCTGTAAGAAAAACGATAGCACTGCACAAATGCAGTTGTACGAGAGCTACTATAAAGCTATGTACAATACGTCCTATCGTATTTTAAAAGATGAATTCGAAGCTGAGGATTTAATTCAAGAAGCTTTTTTAACTGCTTTCACAAAATTAAATTCTTTTAAAGGTGAAGTTACTTTTGGAGCTTGGTTAAAACGAATTGTTATTAATAAGAGTTTAACGCAACTAAAAAAAGTGACTCGTTACGACGAAGTAAAAATGGATGTGATTCCGAACTATGAAATTGAAGATGTAGAAATAGATTACAGCTCTCTAGAAGTAAAAAGAGTTTTAAACTGTTTACAAAGTTTAAAGGATAATTACAGAATTGCATTGACTTTAAACTTAATTGAAGGCTATGATTATGATGAAATTGCTCAAATATTGAATTATACAAATGAAAATGTACGTACAACAATATCGAGAGCAAAAAAGAAGTTAAAACAAGTATTGATTAGCGATACTAATAAAACACAAGTATATGGAGGATAAACTACATCAGTTTTTTAAAGAAAATGATTTCGATGTTTTTGAACCTCATCAAGGGCATTTAAATCGTTTTGAGCGCAGACTTCAACAACCAAAAAAGAAGAAGACTCCTATTTTTTGGATGAGTGCAGCAGCATCAATTGTATTAGTTTTAGGTTTCTACCTTGGTAGTTACCAGCAAAAAAAGACTTACGATTTAGCCGATGTTTCACCCAAAATGGCAGAAGCTCAGAACTTTTTCGTTACAACTATTAATCAAGAGTTAAAAGAAGTTGAACAATACAGAAATATTGAAACGGAAACCATTATTGAAGATTCTTTAAATGAGATTGAGGAGTTAGAGGACCAATATGATTCTCTTTTAAAAGAATTATCAAAACGAGAAAATAAGCATCAAATCATACGAGAAATGATACAAAACTATCAACAACGATTAGATGTTTTAGAAAGACTTCTCTTACAATTAGAACAACAACAGAACCCAGCAAAATTAGAATTAAAGGATGATGAAATTATATAAACTACTTTTTTTGTTCATATTAATACCTGGTATTATTATAGCAAATGACAAAAAGCACGAAAAAAGCAAAACCATTAATAAAACATTCAACGTTAACAAAAATGCCACTTTATACATTAATAATAAGTATGGTAATGTAAACGTAACTACATGGAATGAAAATCGTATTGTAATCGATGTCAAGATAACTGTAAAAGGTGATGATTTATCTGCTGTAGAACGTAAATTAAAAGATATTGATGTTCGATTTGAGGCTACTTCAAGTTTAGTTGAAGCACGTACAATTATTGAAGACACCAAATCTTCTTGGTCTTGGTGGGGCAATAATAACACTAATTATAAAATTAATTATTTTGTAAAAATGCCTGTTACCAATAATGCTGATTTAAACAACAAATACGGTAATATTGAATTAGATAAACTAGAAGGTAAATCAAATATTAGTTGTGGTTATGGTAAAATTCAAATAGATCAACTATTAAATGATTTTAACAATATTAACATAGATTATTGTAGTTCTTCTGAAATTAACTTTATCAAATCAGGAAATCTTAATGCAGATTATTCTAAGATAAACGTTAATAAATCAAATATTTTAAGAGTTAACTCCGATTATTCTACAGTAAGAATTGGTACAGCTGGCGATGTTACTTTTAATAGTGATTACGGAAGTATCTCTGCTGATGATGTTTCTAGTATTACTGGTAATTCAGACTACGCAAGTATTAAAATAGGAACTCTAAAAAAGACTTTAAAAATTGATACTGATTATGGAAGTGTTAGAGTTCAAGATATTTTAAAAGGATTTGACAGCATTACTATTGATGGTAGTTATGCAGGTATAAAACTAGGCACAAATAGTGACAATAACTTTAATTTCACAGTTGACTTAGGATATGCTGGGTTTGGATACCCTGAAAATCAAGTAGAAGTATTTAAGAGTATCCAAAAATCATCCAAAAAGTATTACGAAGGCACCTTTGGTAAAGGAAAAACCAACTCTACTATAACTATAAAATCTAGGTACGGAGGAGTCTCTTTAAAATTAAATGATTAACCAACTTACAAATTATAATATCATGAAAAAATTAGCAATTGTATTATTCGCACTTAGTTTCGGTGTTCAATCTCAAGCACAAAGCTGGTGGGGCTCTAAAAAAATTAAAGGGAATGGAAATGTCATTACACAAACACGTACCATTAAATCGTTTGACAAAGTAAGCGTTGGAGGTTCTTTTGATGTTAATTTAATTGATGGAACTGAGGGAAAGTTGACTCTTGAAGGTGAAGAAAACGTTTTAAAATACATTGAAACTGAAGTAAAAAATGGAAGTTTAAACATTCATTTTAAAGAAAACACCAATATTAGTACAACAAAAAAACTAGTAGTTACTGTTCCTTTTGAAAGTATTGAAGGTGTTGCTTTAGGAGGATCTGGAAATGTAACAGTAGAAAAACGCATAAAAGCTGATGAAGTTTCTTTTGGTGTGGGAGGTTCAGGGAATATTACGGCAAGCGTAGATGCTAATACTGTAAAAACATCAATTGGAGGTTCAGGAAATATTAAATTAAAAGGAAAAACAGACAATCTTAAATGTTCAATTGCTGGATCTGGAAATGTAAAAGCTTACGATTTAAATACCAGCTCACTAAAAGCTAGTATTGCTGGATCAGGAGATGTACAAACCTCTGTAAGTAACAAGATTAAAGCTTCAATAGTAGGTTCAGGAAGTGTATACTATAAAGGAAAACCTTCACATATTGACAGTGACTCTGTAGGATCAGGAGATGTGATAGACAGAAACTAAAACTCCAAAAAACAATTATAAAAAAATCCGCTATTTAAAACAGCGGATTTTTTTATTTACTCTACTAGTCATTAACCTATTGCAACGAAGCTAAACTCGCTTTAATTGTTTCAATTTTGGCTAAGGTATCTGATTCTTTTTTACGTTCTAAAGTAATTACTTGCTCAGGCGCATTACTTACAAATCGCTCATTAGATAACTTCTTCTGAATCCCTATTAAGAAACCTTCTGCACGTTTTAACTCTCCATTTAGTTTTTCAATTTCCGCTTCAACATCAATCGTATCTAATGAAATTGGAACAAAATATTCGTTTGACTTCACACGGAATGAAGCAGCTCCTTCTACTTTATCTGATACATAAGTAACTTCAGTAGCATTGGTTAACTTTTGAATTACCGCATCAAAATCTTTAGTATAGTTTTCGTTATTTACCACAGCTAATTCAATAGCGTCCTTAAACGAAATATTTTTATCTTTTCTAATCGTTCTAATTCCTGAAACCACATCAGTCATGAATTCAAAATTGGTAATCAGTTCTTCATTCACTTCTCCAACGACAGGATATTTAGCTATAATTAGCGCATCTTCTGGAGTTCTTTCAGTAATATGTTGCCAAATTTCTTCTGTTAAGAAAGGCATAAAAGGGTGTAATACTTTTAAGTTGTTTTCTAACACCTCTATTACAGCTTTGTACGTTTTAGCATCTATCGGCTGTTGGTACCCTGGTTTTACAATTTCTAATAACCAAGACGAAAAATCATCAGTAATTAATTTGTAAATAGCCATCAATGCGTCTGATAAACGATACTTACTAAAATGATCTTCAATTTCTGACATCACTTTATTAAACTTAGACTCATACCAAGATAATCCTATTTTAGCTGTTTCTGGTTGTGCTAAATTTTCATCAACTTCCCATCCTTTAATTAAACGGAAGGTATTCCATATCTTATTCGCAAATCCTTTACCTTGTTGACATAAATCTTCGTCAAATAGCAAATCATTTCCAGCTGCTGAACTTAATAACAATCCAACACGCACTCCATCAGCTCCAAAATCTTCAATTAATTTTAAAGCATCTGGTGAGTTCCCTAAGGATTTACTCATTTTTCTACGTTGCTTATCACGAACTAACCCTGTTAAGTATACATTTTCAAACGGACGCTCTCCTTTATATTCATATCCAGCAATAATCATACGAGCTACCCAAAAGAATAAAATATCTGGACCCGTTACTAAATCGTTAGTTGGATAGTAATACTTGATTTCTTCATTCTCAGGATTGCGAATTCCGTCAAAAACACTCATTGGCCATAACCAAGAAGAGAACCATGTATCTAACGCGTCAGGGTCTTGTTTTAAGTCAGATGCTAACAACGAAGAGTTCCCTGTTTTTTCTTGAGACAATTTAACTGCATCCTCAATATTCTCAGCAACTACAAAATCTTCTTTTCCGTCTCCGTAGTAATAAGCAGGAATTTGTTGACCCCACCATAATTGACGTGAGATATTCCAGTCACGAATGTTTTCCATCCAGTGACGGTATGTATTTTCAAATTTTCTTGGGAACAACTTCACCTCTCTCTCTTCACCTAGCACAGCTTCGATAGCTGGCTTTACCAACTCTTCCATTTTTAAGAACCATTGATCTGATAACCTTGGTTCTATTACCGCTTTAGTTCTTTCTGAAGTTCCTACTTTATTTATATGAACTTCTGTTTTAACTAAGTAACCTTTCTCTTCCAGTTCTTTTGTAATTTCTTTACGAACTACAAAACGGTCTTTTCCTTCGTAATGCAACCCGAATGAGTTTAAGCTAGCATCTTCATTAAAAATATCAATTACTTCTAAATTGTGCTTATCTCCTAAAACCTTATCGTTTTCATCATGGGCAGGTGTTACTTTTAAACAACCTGTACCAAATTCAACATCTACATATTCATCTTCTATAATCGGGATTTCTCTATTACATAAAGGTACAATTGCTTTCTTTCCTTTTAAATGAGCAAAACGCTCATCATTCGGATTGATACAAATAGCTGTATCTCCTAAAATAGTTTCAGGACGCGTAGTTGCAATGGTTACTTTTTCGTCAGAACCAACAATATCGTACTGTAAATAGTATAAATTTCCTTGACGCTCTTCGTAAATTACTTCTTCATCAGAAAGTGTTGTCTTTGCTTCAGGATCCCAATTTACCATACGATATCCACGATAAATTAATCCTTTGTTATATAAGTCTACAAATACTTTAATTACCGATTCTGACAACGAAGGATCCATCGTAAATGCAGTACGCTCCCAATCACAAGAAGCTCCTAACTTTTTTAATTGATCAAGGATAATTCCTCCATACTCATGTTTCCATTCCCAAGCATGTTCTAAAAACTCTTCACGAGTTAAATCGTTTTTATCAATTCCCTGTTCTTTTAACTTTGCTACTACTTTTGCTTCAGTAGCAATCGAAGCATGATCAGTACCTGGAACCCAACATGCATTTTTTCCTTGCAAACGAGCTCTACGAATTAATACATCTTGAATCGTATTATTTAACATATGTCCCATATGTAATACTCCTGTGACATTTGGTGGTGGTATTACTATTGTGTATGGTTCTCTTTCATCTACTTCAGAATGAAAATAATTATGTTTCATCCAGTAATCGTACCACTTACCTTCTACTTCTTTAGAATTGTATTTTGATGGAATATTCATATGTTTGTATATATCTTTACGGTTAATAATTTAACACTATTTAACCTTTGGCATTATTTTTGAAATTCGATTAGCAAAAATACAACTATCTATGAGGTACGGAAAATTAGAAGTTGTTTTTTTAAGAACTTAAATAAATAATACTAAATTTGTAACGGTTTTACCCCAAAATTAATCTTAAACATTATGAAAACAATTTTATCATTTTTAGCTGTTTGTTTTATTACATTAACAGTAAGTGCTCAAGAATTTAAATTTGAAACTGAAACTATTGACTACGGAAAAATAGCTCTTGGTTCTGAAGGAAAACGTGTATTTGAATTTACCAATGTAGGTGATGCTCCTTTAATTATTAAAGATGTAAAATCTACTTGTGGTTGTACTGTTCCTAAAAAACCAGAAAAACCAATTATGCCAGGAGAAAAAGGACAAATTGAAGTTTCATATGACACAAAAAGACCTGGAGGTTTTTCTAAAGCTATTACTGTAATTTCTAACGCTAAGAAAGAAAGAAAAATGCTTAAAATTAAAGGTTTTATTGTAAAAGACGCAGCTCCTGCTAAAGAAAAAAGTATGATGAATAGCAACAGCTAATCTATATTACTTAATATAAAAAAAGCTCAACTAAAAAAGTTGAGCTTTTTTATATTCTTCTTTCCAATCTAAACTCAAACTTTAGTTTAACTCCTGCTCTTTCTACTTCTATTTTAATTTTCCTATTAGGTTCAGTATGAAACATGTCTACAATCTCACCCAAATGGTATTCGTGAGCAGCCTTTCCATTAATTTTTTTTATAATATCACCTACCATAAGTCCAGCCCTCGATGCAGGTGAATTTAGTACAATTTTATCTATTTTATATTTTGGTTTAAAACGATAAAAATAACTATCTATAAACGAAATAACATTTTTTTGTTGCGTGTCATTATTATAACTATCAACAACTTTAGTCATTGACTTTTCTTTAACCAACTCTTGTCCATCATGTACAATATGTAACCCACTCATATTATAATAAAATCCCTTTTTTAATGAAGCATTCTTCTTTAATATAATTCTCTCATTAGGATAATCTATCCAAACTTTAAAACGCTTTAAAATTTCTCCTCCAATACTTCCATTTCTTTCTTTAAACTTCCTTGCATTAAATGTTGATGATGAGTCTAAAAAAGATGCTGTTGGTTCTTTTATATGAAATTTTCCTATTGATATTTTCTGAATCCTACTTCTATTTCCATAAATAGTTCCGCTAAATCCTTCTCCTACTATATCTTTAAAAAATTTTCGAGGTGTTTTTAACTCTTTTTTAGTACCTTCAAACACCCAAATAGCATCACTTCCTCCTGTATCCACCAACAATTTAACTGGTATCATTTTCTCCGAAAGTTCATCAACCTGTACTTTGACATCAATATAAGGTTTATTTCTGTAAAACTGTAAGGGAAAACTCACACACTTACCACAAACAGATTTATCATAGGTTCTAGGATTATAAAAATCTATTCTTTTGTTTGCATAATTAATTTTAACAATTATATCTTTCAACAAATCATAACCAATAATACCATGTATTGTAATTCCCATTTTAGCAGAAATATCGAAGGCATCCTTTAGAATAACATATAAATCTTGATTAGAACTTATTATATCTTTAATTCTAAAAGTATTATTTCTAGACAACAAAGCCTCTACAGGTTCTCCACTCCCCAAGCCTCTGATAGACACTTTTTTTATATCATTTAAACCTATACTGTCTTTTGATGTAAGGTTAAATAAAATTGTTTTATTCACTCCTGTATCTAAAATAAATGACAATTGACTTCCATTAATCTCCAAAGGAATCACTATCAAGTTGTTTATCATCTGAAACTTTAACGATTGTTTTTCAGTGTTTTTACCAAAAAACTGAAAATTTTGTTGCGAAAAAACATAAGTACTTATAAAAAAAGTAAAAAAATATGGTAATAATTTCTTCAAAGAATAGTGTTTTAAGTTTATACCTCAATATACAACCTTCCTTTTAGATTTTCATTTTTTTGTGATTTTTTTAACCCTCTTTTTCCTTAAAAACACCCTAGTTTTATCAAATATATTTCGCAAATTTGCCAATCAAACAACTAATTATAATACAAGATGCCATCTATTTCTAATAAAGGAAATGCCATGCCTCAATCACCAATTCGTAAATTGGTTCCTTTTGCTGAGGCTGCAAAAAAGAACGGAACAAAGGTTTATCATTTAAATATTGGGCAACCAGACATCAAAACTCCACAAGTAGCTTTAGACGCTGTTAAAAATAACACTATTGAAGTTTTATCATACGCAAGATCAGAAGGTTCTGAAGAATACAGAACAAAACTTGCTAATTACTATGCCAAAAACGACATCCATGTTACAGCTAATAATATTATTGCAACTACTGGAGGTTCAGAAGCTTTATTATTTACCATTGGTAGTATTACAGATCCAGGAGATGAAATTATTATTCCTGAGCCATTTTATGCTAATTACAATGGATTCTCTACAGCTTCTGGTGTAAAAGTAGTTCCTGTGATTTCTAAAATTGAAGATAACTTTGCGTTACCTGCTATTGAAGATTTTGAGAAATTGATTACTCCAAAAACTAAAGCAATTTTAATCTGTAACCCAGGAAATCCTACAGGATATTTATACAGTCAAGAAGAAATTGAAAAACTAAAGCAAATTGTATTAAAACACGATTTATTTTTAATTGCTGATGAAGTATACCGTGAGTTTACTTACGATGGTGAAAAACACAATTCGGTAATGGCTTTAGAAGGTTTAGAGCAAAACGCTATTATGATTGATTCTGTATCGAAGCGTTATAGTATGTGTGGTGCAAGAATAGGTTGTATTGTTTCTAAAAATGAAGAATTTATTGGAACGGCTATTAAATTTGCTCAAGCGCGTTTAAGTCCACCAACCTATGCTTTAATTGCCAGTGAAGCTGCTTTAGAAACTCCTCAAAGTTATTTTGATGAAGTTATTGAAGAATACGAAGATCGTAGAAACACCTTAATTTCTGAATTACAAAAAATAGAAGGTGTAAAAGTTGCTAATCCTAAAGGAGCTTTCTATTGTGTTGCCGAATTACCTGTAAAGGACAGTGATGATTTTGCACAATGGATTTTAGAAAATTTCAACGATAATAACGAAACGGTAATGGTTGCACCTGCAAGCGGATTTTATTCTACCGAAGGTGAAGGAAAAAACCAAGTTCGTATTGCCTATGTTTTAAACAAAACAGATTTAAAACGTTCAGTTGAAATATTAAAACTTGCTTTAAAACAATACAATAGTTAATTGAATATTCAAGAAAACATATCTTTAAAAGAGTACAACACGTTTGGTATTAATGTTAATGCCAAACGTTTTGTTTCTATCACCTCAGTATATCAACTACAACAGCTTTTAAAAGAAGAAAAAAATATCTTTTTAATTTCAGGTGGAAGTAACATGTTACTTACCAAAGACATTGATACCTTAGTTGTACATATTGATATCAAAGGAATTTCTATCGATAGAGAAAATCACAATGATATACACCTAACTGTAAATGCTGGTGAAAATTGGCACGAGTTTGTGTTGTGGTGTGTTTCTCAAGGTTATGGAGGGTTGGAAAACTTATCTCTAATTCCTGGAAATGTAGGTACTTGCCCTATTCAAAATATTGGAGCCTACGGAGTAGAAGTAAAAGACACTATCACAAAAGTAGAAGCTATTGAAAAAGAAACCCAAAAATTGGTTTCTTTTTCTGCAGAAGAATGCCAGTTTGGATACCGTAATTCTATCTTTAAAAACAAAGCCAAAGGAAAATATGTGTTGACTTCTGTAAGTTTTCAACTCACTAAAAACAATCATAAACTTAATACTTCCTATGGTGCTATTGAATCTGAGCTATCTTCAAAAGATATTACAAATCCAACTATTAAAGATGTTTCTGATGCTGTAATTGCCATCCGTCAATCAAAGTTACCGGATCCTAAAAAAATAGGAAACAGCGGTAGTTTCTTTAAAAACCCTGTGATTTCAAAAGAGCATTTTGAAAAGCTTCAAACAGCATTTCCTAATATTCCTAGTTATGTAATTTCTGATACAGAGATTAAAGTTCCTGCTGGATGGCTAATTGAACAAAGTGGATTTAAAGGCAAGCGTTTTGGCGATTATGGAGTCCATGAAAAACAAGCCCTCGTATTGGTGAATTATGGAAACGCTACAGGAAAAGAAATTTACGAGTTAGCACAAAACATTCAAAATACAATAAAAGACAAATTTAATATTGACCTTGAAATCGAAGTCAATGTTATTCAATAATAAACAAAAAGGAGGGTAATTTTATCCTCCTTTTTTATTTTTCATCTATTCCTTATCAAATAACATTTTATAAATAAAACCTCCTACAACAGCTCCTGCAATTGGCGCTACCCAAAACAACCATACTTGCGATAAATACCCTCCGCCAGCAAACAATGCTTGACTCATAGAACGAGCAGGATTTACCGACGTATTTGTAATCGGAATGCTTATTAAGTGGATTAAGGTTAACCCTAAACCAATAGCTATTGGTGCAAAACCTTTTGGAGCGTTTTTATGAATACTTCCTAAAATAATTAGCAAGAAAAACATGGTTAATAAAAACTCAGTTATAAAAGCTGCTGTCATGTTATATCCTCCCGGTGAAAATTCTCCGTAACCATTGGCCGCAAAACCTCCAATAGATTCAAATCCGCTATTGTTAGTCACAATTATATACAAACAGGCTGCTGCTAAAATCGCTCCTATTAGTTGAGAAATGATATAAGGAATAACTTCTTTAGCTGTATGGTTACCTCCAACCCACAATCCAATGGTTACTGCGGGATTAAAATGCGCCCCAGAAATGTGTCCAACGGCATATGCCATCGTTAACACTGTTAAACCAAAAGCCAAGGCTACCCCAGCAAACCCTATACCTAAGTCAGGAAAACCTGCAGCAAAAATAGCACTACCACATCCGCCAAAAACTAGCCAGAATGTTCCGAAAAATTCAGCAAAGTATTTTTTCATATTCAAAATTTTAGATTAGTTGATTATTACTTATGCCCCTTAAACAAATAAAAGTCAAACCATTATAAATCTACAATAATTAATTCTAAAAAAAAATGGGAAGTTCGTATCTTTGTAGCACAAAATAACACATCATGAAATTAGTTTTAGTTACCATCGGATTATTAGCCTTAGCTTTTGCTGGAATTGCCATTAAAATTTGGGCAAAAAAAGATGGTAAATTTGCAGGTACTTGTGCAAGTCAAAACCCTATGTTAAATGAAAGTGGTGAAGCTTGTGGTTTTTGTGGTAAAACTCCAGATCAGTTTGATACTTGCAACGAACCTCAACATAGTTAAGCACCTTACTCAACTAACCTTTTAACCTTTTTATGATATTTACTATACTGTTCTACACTTTTGTAGTGGTTACGGCCATACAAATAGTATATTATTTATCTTTTTCTTTTTTTGTTGTTCAAAAGCAAGAAATCAAACCACCTAATACAAACATTCCTGTTTCTGTAATTGTTTATGTTAAAAACAATGCAGGAATTTTAACTGAATACATTCAAAATGTAATCAAACAAAAGCATCCAAATTTTGAAATTGTTTTGGTTAATAATGCTTCAACTGACACTACTCTTGAAGTTATAAAAAACTTACAACAAGAATATTCTCATATTAAAGTTGTAAATGTTGAAAATACGGAAGCTTTTTGGGCAAACAAAAAGTATGCTTTAACCTTAGGGGTTAAAGCTGCAACTCATGAGCATTTGTTATTTACTGAAGTGAGTAGTAAAGCCCTATCAAAAAATTGGATCAATGAAATAACCAGTTATTTTTCTCAAGAAAAAACCATAGTTATAGGGTATCAAAAACTAAAAAGAAGGAAAAAATCATTTAGTAATTTACTTATTAGATTTGATCATTTATTAAATGCTATTCAAGCTTTTTCTTACGCCAAATTTGGGGCTCCATATAAGGCTACAAATCATAATTTAGCATATACAAAAGAGGAGTTTTTTAAAGTAAATGGGTACATTAATCACCTTACTCTTTTTATGGGCGAAGGAGATTTATTTTTAAAAGATGCCGCTACGGACCAAAATACCATAGTTGCTACTACACCTAATAGTTTTGTATGTTCAACCAAACATCTTTCTTTTAAAGAATGGTTTTCACAACAAAAAAAAGATTCAATTCTATTTTCATTATACAAACCAAAACACAAATTTCTATTAAACTTCTTTAAACTGACAAAATTCCTAGTTTATATTTTAGCCGTTTTCATGACTTTTCTTAACTGGAAAATTGTCTTACCTTTAATACTAAGCTATTACCTTATGCAATACATAGTAATGGGTAAGTTAGCTACTAAATTACATGAACGAAATACAGTTTTGTTGCTACCATTGCTTGAGATTTGTTTAGTATTACTGCAAATCATTATATTTATATCAAATCAAATATCGAAACCTAAACATTGGAAATAAATAAAGAAAAAGTACTTACCCATATTCAGCAAGCAAAAGAAGGAAATCAAATATCGTTTAATTATTTGTTAGATACTTTTTGGGGAAGTGTATATGCTTTTCAGTTGAAGCAAACTCAAAATGATAATGATGCTGAAGATATTACCATCCAAACTTTTTCGAAAGCTTTTGATAAAATTGATAGTTTTGATGAAAATTATCAGTTTAAAACTTGGTTAATTACCATTTCAAAAAATGTATACATCGATTTTCTTCGAAAGAAAAAATCTTCCATTTATACTCAAACCACAGAAGAACAAGAAAAAGAAGTATATGCTGTGGTAGATGATGCTCCTTCTCCTGAGGATAAAATTATTACAGAACAAAACTTAGCAAAGCTTCTAAAAAACATAAAAAAGCTCAAACCAAAATATCAAGAAGTAATCAATCTTCGCTACTTTCAAGAGCTTAGTTATAAGGAAATTTCTGAGCAAATAGACGAACCTATAAACAATGTAAAGGTAAAATTACTACGTGCAAAAAAATTATTAGCTGAAATAATAAAGAAATCATAAATTGCAAAACCATTAAAATTCAGGTTTTTATGATTTTACAGTTTCATGCAAGCGGAAAATATCTACACAGAAAAGAGCTCTCTCTAAAAAACACGCAAAAAAGCATTGGTGAGAAATTCACTATAACGTATGTAGAAATTTTAAACTTTTAAGCTCTCCTCTCGCATGAAAAAATCCCTTCTAAGCTTATTGGGCCCTGGATTATTATTTGCAGGAGCTGCCATAGGTGTTTCACATTTAGTTCAATCTACTAGAGCTGGAGCCGATTTTGGTTTCGGATTACTTTGGGCACTTCTTATTGTTCATATTTTTAAATACCCCTTTTTTCAATTTGGTCCTCGATATGCAACTGCTACCGGCGAAACCCTTTTAGATGGTTATAAAAAATTAGGTAAAGGTGTTTTAATTACTTACTTTATCTTAAACTTTGCTACCATGTTTACCATTCAAGCAGCTGTTACTATTGTTACCGCTAGCTTAGCTTCCAATCTTTTTGGACTTACTCACGATTTGGTTATTTGGTCAGTAATTATCATGTTCATTAGTATTGTTCTTTTAGGTATAGGAAAATATAAGCTTCTAGACAACTTAATGAAATACATCATTGCGATTCTAACAGTAAGTACAGTTATTGCAGTATGTATTGCTTTGTTTAAAACCGAAAAAGGATTTAGCTATCAACAAATAATTCCAAGCGGAACAGCACAGGTAACATTTTTAATTGCTTTTTTAGGGTGGATGCCTGCTCCATTAGATATATCCATTTGGCATTCGCTATGGTCGGTTGAAAAGGACAAAACTACTTTTGAAAAAATTAAACCAAAACAAGCTATTTTTGATTTTAATATTGGTTATATTGGAGCCTTATCCTTAGGTGTTTGTTTTGTAATGTTGGGTGCTTTGGTAATGTATCAGTCTGGTGAATCGTTTTCTAGTAAAGGAACTATTTTTGCTTCTCAACTTATTAACTTATATACTAAAAATTTAGGAGAATTCTCTGCCGTATTTATTGGAATAGCTGCATTTACCACCATGTTTAGTACTACCATTACAACTTTAGATGCTTCACCTAGAGCTATGGAAAAATCATCTTCATTACTCTTTTCTAAAAAAATGAAGTTAGGTTATTGGTTTTGGCTTGTGCTTTTAACTCTGGGTACCTATATCATTCTTCATTATTTTTTAACTGACATGATTTTTCTAGTGAGGATAGCAACAGTTTTATCGTTTTTAACAGCTCCATTCTACGCTATCTTAAATTATATTTTAATTACCGGAAAACATACCCCTGAAAAATATCGCCCTAAATTAGGCTTGCGCATTTTAAGTTTTACTGGTATTGTATTTTTGATTGGGTTTAGTATTTGGTTTTTACTTAGTTTATAAATCTTTTCTTTGTAAATTTGCAATTCAATTTTTATGGAATGGCAAACGAAACTTTAGTAGCAACAGAAAGAACAAAAAAACCTAAATGGTTACGTGTTAAATTACCTGTTGGTAAAAAATACACAGAGCTTAGAGGATTGGTTGACAAATACAAATTGAACACTATTTGTACTAGTGGAAGCTGTCCAAACATGGGTGAATGTTGGGGAGAAGGTACCGCTACCTTTATGATTTTAGGTAACATTTGTACACGTTCTTGTGGCTTTTGCGGGGTAAAAACTGGAAGACCTGAAACTGTTGAATGGGACGAGCCTGAAAAAGTTGCACGCTCTATTAAGTTAATGAACATTAAACATGCAGTAATTACTTCTGTAGATCGTGATGATTTAAAAGATGGTGGTTCAATTATTTGGGCAGAAACTGTACAAGCCATCCGTAGAGCCAATCCAAATACTACATTAGAAACATTAATACCAGATTTTCAAGGAAACGAAAAATTGATAGATCGTATTATTGAAGTAGCTCCTGAAGTAGTTTCTCATAATATGGAAACTGTACGTCGTTTAACTCGCGAAGTGCGTATTCAAGCAAAATATGATCGTAGTTTAGGTGTTTTAAAATACTTAAAAGATAACGGAATGCGTACCAAATCTGGAATTATGCTTGGTTTAGGCGAAACTGAAGATGAAGTAATTGAAACTATGAAAGATTTACGTAATGTAGGTTTAGATGTAATTACCATCGGTCAATATTTACAACCTAGTAAAAAACACTTACCCGTTAAGGAATTCATAACTCCTGAACAATTCAAAAAATATGAAACTTTAGGCTTAGAAATGGGCTTTATGTATGTGGAAAGTGGTGCTTTAGTACGTTCTTCTTACAAAGCTCACAAACACGCTAGCTAATTTCAACTTTAAAAAATCCTTAACTTTTTAACTGTTTAACGTTAAAAAAATGTCAAATATTTAAAAAACGCACGTTTGTGCGTTTTTTCTTTTTAATTTTGGCACAGATATTGGAAACAATATTTTGTAAACAAGTAACATTGTTTTCATTGTGTAAATTATTTGAATTAGTTGATTAACAAAAGCCCACTCAAATTTGAGTGGGCTTTTTGATTTTATCTTAATTAACTAGAAATTTTAGTTGATAGCTCTAATTATATCGTACTTAGTAATGATATGGTGCTTTCCATTTTCTAAATCTACTAATACGGCTTGATTTTCTTTATTAATCAATTTAGATACCTCCTCTATAGAAGCAGATTTTTTTACTACTGGATACTCTTTCCCCATTACTTCTTTAATAGACTTATGTGCTACTTCCTTATCTTCTATATAATTGCGTAACAAAACAGACTCATCTACAGATCCAACAAACCCATTAACATCTCTTACTGGTATTTGTGAAATTTTAAATGCACGCATTCTTTCAATCGCATGAGACACTAATTCTTCAGTTTGAACAGTTACCAATGGCTTATCAATATGATCTTTAATTAAATCCTCAGCTGTGGTAATTTCTTCTTCTAAGAAACCTCTATCACGCATCCAATCATCATTAAACATTTTACCTACGTAGCGACTTCCGTGATCGTGAAATAATACAACCACTACATCATCTGGTTTAAACTCGTCTTTCAACTGTAACAATCCCTTAATTGCTGAACCAGCCGAGTTTCCTACAAAAATACCTTCTTCCTTCGCTATCTTACGTGTATAAATAGCCGCATCTTTATCTGTAACCTTAGTAAATCCATCAATCAATGAAAAATCAACGTTCTTAGGTAAAATATCTTCCCCAATACCTTCAGTAATGTAGGGATAAATCTCATTTTCATCAAAAATACCTGTTTCGTGATATTTTTTAAATACCGATCCGTACGTATCAATTCCCCAAATTTTGATATTCGGGTTCTTTTCTTTTAAATACTTCGCAGTACCTGAAATAGTTCCTCCTGTTCCTACTCCAACTACAAAGTGTGTGATTTTACCATCAGTTTGTTCCCAGATTTCTGGTCCAGTTTGCTCGTAATGTGCTTGTGCATTTGACGGATTATCATACTGATTTACGTACCACGAATTAGGTGTTTCTTCTCCTAAACGCTTAGAAACAGAATAGTATGAACGAGGATCGTCTGGCTCTACATTCGTAGGACATACAACTACCTCTGCTCCTACCGCACGTAGGATATCCATTTTTTCTTTAGATTGCTTATCTGAAATTACAAAAATACACTTGTACCCTTTTACAATAGCAGCTAACGCTAATCCCATTCCTGTATTTCCTGAAGTACCTTCAATAATAGTACCTCCTGGCTTTAAACGACCATCTGCTTCAGCATCTTCAATCATCTTTAATGCCATACGATCTTTTACAGAGTTTCCTGGATTAAACGTTTCTACTTTGGCTAATACCAAGGCATCAACTTCTTTAGTTACAGAGTTTAATCTTACTAAAGGTGTGTTACCTATAGTTTCTAATATATTTTTTGCGTACTTCATATCTTATAAATCTATAGCAAAATTACGCAAATCGAATGGATTTTGAAGGACGGATTTTAGTAATGATATATGAAGGTATAATCAACATTAAAAAACATAAAGCTAATGTACCCACATTTAACAATAAAATAGCGAATAAGTTTATATCAACTGGAACGGTAGACACATAATACGTCTCTGGATCTAATGTTATTAACTTGCTATATTTTTGAATTAAGAGAAGACTTAACCCTATTAGATTTCCCCAGAATAATCCTTTTAAAATTAAATACGAGGCATTGTACAAAAATATCTTTCGGATACTCCAATTTACACTTCCTAAAGCTTTAAGTATTCCAACCATTTGCACACGTTCTAAAATCAACACTAACAAAGCTGTTACCATGTTAATCCCCGCGACTAACACCATGATACCAATAATAAACCACACGTTATTATCTAGCAGATTTAACCATTCAAAAATAGCTGGATAATTATCTATAATTGTAATACTATTGAGTGTAGAACCTATACTTGTATACACTTCATTTCCTTTTTCGCGTAGCTGATCAAAATCGTCAATTAACACTTCAAAACCTCCTACTTGATTATTCTCCCAACGATTTATCTGTTGCACTTCTCTTAAATCACCTAACAACATAATTTTATCAAACTGCTCAAAACCTGTATTATATATACCTACAATTACTGGTTTTCTGGATTTGAATTTTAAACTGCTATTTTCTGCACCAAACCAGGTTTGTATAGTATCATTCAGTTTAAAATGTAACCTGTTAGCTATTGATTCTGAAATTAAAATTTCTCGATTTCTGTCTTGATTAAAATTAGGCAAACGTCCTTCTTTTAAATATTCATTGAAAAAAGAGAAATCATAATCGGACGACACTCCTTTCATAATAATCCCCTCAAAATCTGTAGGAGTTCTGATAATTCCCCCTACGTTAGCAAAAGGTTGTACTTTACGAATACCTTCAATATTCTTAAATTTTGGGTAAAACTCTTGGTTGATATCGATAGGAACTGTTGAAACATCTGAATTGTTATTATCGTAATTCACGATTTGAATATCCCCTTTAAATCCTGTCATTTTATCCCTCACTTTCTTTTGAAATCCAGAAGTAATGGATACCGCTATTAACATAATAGCTACACCAAGTGCTATTGCTATGGTTGCTATGGTAATAATTGGTGATGAAATACTGCTCTTATACTGTTTTCCAGCAATGATTCGTTTTGCTATAAATAGTTCGAAATTCAAATGTTTACATTTTTACAAATCCAAAAGTAATTAATTCTTATGGATTCAAAGAAGAAGAATACTCAGGATTTAATTCCCTCACTTTTTTTGTTGTTAAAAAACAGAAAACTGTAACTTTATGCATTAATTATTTAGGCATATGAAGTTTTCTTTTAGTTATATTTTTATTTTTTTTCTAGTATCCTGTTTTCATTTTTCTTCTTGTGCACAGCAACAGAAAACGACAAAAAGTACAGTAGAAAAAGAGCAAGCTCAAACTATTAAAACAGGAGCTGACAGAACTTCCTTATACCTTCCTCTTTTAAAAAATAAAAACATAGCCATTGTTGCTAATCAGACCTCTATTTTACAAGTCTTACAAAGAGCTGAAGTAGCTCCTAATGTTATGGGATCTAAAACAGTAACTCATCACTTGGTAGATTATTTACATAATTACGAAGGAATTCATGTACAAAAAGTTTTTGCTCCTGAACATGGTTTTCGTGGAAAAGCCGATGCTGGTGAAGCGATAGCTGATGGAAAAGATGTAAAAACAGGAATTCCTATTATTTCTTTATATGGAAAAAACAAAAAGCCTTCACCTGAACAATTGAATGGAATTGATATTGTGGTTTTTGACATTCAAGATGTGGGCGCTCGCTTTTATACTTACATTTCTACATTACATTATGTAATGGAAGCTTGTGCTGAACTCGGAATCCGAGTGATATTACTTGACAGACCGAATCCTAATGGACATTATATTGACGGACCTGTCTTAGAACCTGAGCATAAAAGTTTTGTAGGGATGCACCCCGTACCTGTTGTTTATGGAATGACTATTGGCGAATACGGTAAAATGATTAATGGTGAAAAGTGGCTAGCAAACGGTATTCAGTGTGACTTAACCGTAATTCCTTTAGAAAATTACACCCATCAATCACAATACAGTTTACCTATAAAACCTTCACCCAACCTACCAAATGATACTTCCATAAACTTATACCCTAGTTTGTGCTTTTTTGAAGGCACTAACGTATCTGTTGGAAGAGGAACTGATAAACAGTTTCAAGTGTATGGTTCTCCTTTTTTAGAAAAAACAACCTTTAATTTTACACCTCAACCTAACGAAGGTGCTAAACAACCTAAACACAATAAAAAATCATGTTTTGGAGAAGATTTAAGCGCCTCAGGTCGCATATCTAACCTAAACCTTAGCTGGCTAGTAAAAGCCTACCAACAATCTCCTAAAAAAGACTTTTTTAATGCTTTTTTTACCAAACTAGCAGGAACTAAAAAACTACAAGAACAAATTGAACAAGGCCTTTCAGAAGAAGAAATTAAAGCTAGCTGGCAACAAAATCTAGAAGATTTTAAAAAAGTACGTGAACAGTATTTAATATATGAATAGTAATTCTAAAACTTAAATGGGAACATATACTCGAAAGACTCCATTAAAGGAAGATTGTCCTATGGAAAAGACTCTTAACATCATCTCTGGAAAATGGAAAATTGCAATTCTTTGTGAGCTTAATAGAGGTGATTGTAGGTTAACTGACTTAGAAAAGTATAACCCTGAAGCTTCAAAAAGAAGCTTAACAAAAATATTAAAAGAGTTGGTTAATGACGGAATCATTAAAAAAACTGACTTTAATGTTTACCCTAAAAAAGTGGTTTATTCCCTAACTTCAAGGGGAATAGATTTAATCTCCGTATTAAAAAGCTTAGACGAATTTGGAAGAAAAATATAATTTTTTCTAAAAAAATAAGGGGCAAATTTGCCCCTTATTGTCCTCATACTACCTAACTAATACTTTTGTCGTCAAACTATTTTTTATCATGGACAGAAGAACTTTAGGTAACATACTTATCATTACACTTATTATCCTTTCAGGAACAGGAATCCTGTTATATTTCACTCCCTTTGAAAAGAGAATTGCATCCTTACATACATTCTTTGCCTTGTTATTTATTTTGGCTATGGTATTTCATATAGTCAACAACAAATTACCTTTAAAAAACTACATAAGCGGAAAGAGAGTTTCTAAAGTAAAAAAACTACAAGCTCCATTTATACTCGTATTTTTCACTCTGATCTGTACACTAATTTATTCTGAAAACCCATTGTTTAATACTGTATACAATTGGGGGAATCAACTCAGAAATGAGCAACTTGGAAAAACGGAAGAGACATTTGATTATCAAATTATTGAATTGGATAAAACTATTGGAAATCACAAAATAAGCATCGAGCTAAAAAAAGGTAGCGCTTTTCAATACCCTCTATTTGCTGTCTGGGCTGAAGATTCTATTGGAAATTATATTGAAACCCTTTACATTTCTAGAGTAATTTCATCAAGTACTTTTGATTATGGAAAAAAAGTTAATGATACATGGCAATCTGCTAAACTTAGACGACCAGAAGCTTTGCCTTATTGGTCTCATAAAAGAGGAATCAAAGCATCTGACGGACTTTACATTCCTTTAGAAAGCTCCCCTGATTTAGATGCGGTTTCTGGAGCTACTCCTACAGGAAATTTTATCATCAAATCTAAAAGCGATTTGAATAGTCTTTCAAATTACAAAGTTTTAATAGAAATTAATCAATCTTACGATTGGAACGAATATTACACGAAAGATAAGTTTCCTAACGACGAGATATATTCTGGGTCTGGACAAGTAGGACAACCCTCATTAATTTATGCGGCTGAAATTACTAAAGGAACAACACATCAAATAATGAATTTGATAGGACATGGACATCATTCAGGAAAAAACGGAAAATTGTATACAGATCTATCACATATAACCACTGCCAAAAATATTGCTAAAAGAATTATTTTTACATTAGAGTGATACATATAAGATTCTTGCGCTAAATTTAAATAGAACTGATTTGATTCTTAATAAATTTTGGAATAACTTCGTTATAGATGAGTATAAATTGCTAATAGAATTAAATACCCTAAACAAATAACCTACAATTGAATTTAAAAAGCTTCATATTAATATTAATTATATCTTTTTCTTACTCTTGTGATAAAACTGACAAAACGGTTAAGAAGTCAAACTTTGTATTAAATAGAGATTTTAAAGATTTCAAAACAAAAATGACTGAATTAGACACTTTAAAAGTTGAAATGTTCATTGGAGCTTGTACTTATCACACATCTGAAAGACTTATTATTTCAAAAAAGAAAGATACTTTAACTATACAACCACTTTTTAAAAGAGAAGCGTTTAGCAATCAAAAATATATAAAACAAAAAAAATATTTAATACACGAAAAAGATACAACTTGGAAATTTGGAGATTTTTTACACTTCTATAAAAAAGAGAAACAAAAAAATAAAAAATTTGTGATTTTTTCTATTAAATCCGACACAAGTAATTTCAAACTTTATGCTGATAAGATTTATCAAAGAGATTTAATTGTTGAAGATTACTGCACAGTAATGAAGCAATTAATGCCTGAAAGTAAGTATCATATTTTCGCTAAAGAAAGTATTAATTCTAAGAACTAAATATAAGTTTACTCCTCCCCCTTTAAATCATTTCTCCTCACACATCGATTGCCTATATTCAATTCCCCAGTTTGCCAACGTATCAATTAAAGGAGCTAGCGTTTTACCATACTCTGTAATAGTATATTCAACTGTGATTGGTTTGGTATTTTTAACCGTTCTGTTAACCAAACGATTCATTTCTAAATCTTGCAATTCTTTTGAAAGCATTTTTGACCCAATTCCATCTATTTCTCGTAATAAATCCATAAAGCCTAATTTATTACCTTCTATCAAAGTACCTAAAATATGGAACTTCCATTTTCCTGATAATATGCTCATGGCATCACTAATCGCTTGCATCCTAACCTGACAAACAGGTGTATTGTTAATTACTGATTTTTTCACTGATGTAAACTCAACAATTTATTCTTTAAACACTAAGGTAGTTTCCTATTCGAAAGTACTTTCCTTTATGAAACCTATAGCAAATATACTAGTAATTCATTTTAGTTTTGTCTTATAAATCAATGGTAAAACAGAAAAGAACATGGTTAAAAATAATAACATCATCATATTATTTATTGCCTTGTTGAATCTTGCAGCTTGCAAAGGACAATCAAAAACAAACAACGTGAACGAACAAACATCGAATGTAAATCCGCTTTTATGTGATCCACAAACAGGAGTATGCGAGGTGACTACTAATGAAACCAAAACTCCTACTGAAAAAAAAGAACAACCTAGTAAAAACAAAATAAAGGTGGTTTACTTTACCGATCCTATTTGTTCCTCTTGTTGGGGTATTGAACCTCAACTGAGAAAATTAAAACTTGAGTACGGACAAGATATTGAAATTGATTATAGAATGGGTGGTTTATTACCAGACTGGAGCTACAACAGCGGAGGGATAAGCAAACCTTCGGATGTTGCACATCATTGGGATGAAGTTAGCGCTTACTACGATATGCCCATAGACGGTGATGTATGGTTAGAAGATCCTTTAGATTCTTCTTATCCTCCTTCAATTGCTTTTAAAGCAGCTCAACTACAAGATAAAAACAAAGCTATTCTCTTTTTAAGAGAACTGCGAGAAATGGTGTTCTTAAAAAAGAAAAACATTGCCAAGTGGGAACATATGGCTACAGCGGCAAAAAATGTGGGGCTTAATGTTGATTTATTAAAAACTGACTATGAAGAAAAAGCGAAACTATTATTTGAAGAAGATTTAAAATTAGCAAGAGCTTATAGAGTAAGAGGTTTTCCTACCATCTATTTTGAAGACAATTCTGGTAACCAAGAAATCGTATACGGATCCAAAGCGTATGCTTTCTACGAAATGGCTATTTTAAAAATTCAGCCTACAATTTCTAAAAGTGAATATGCTAAAGATTGGACAACATTATTCACTAAATATAATTCACTTACAGCTAGAGAATTTTCAGAGTTATCGGGAACTCCTAGAAGCCAAAGTGAGCAATTATTAAACGATCTTATGGAAAAGGAGTATTTAGAAAAAATTGCTACTAAAAATGGTGCAATATGGAAGATTAAAAAATCTAACTTCTAGCACTGAACATAAGCAATAGTGTAACCCCCCCAGATGATGTTACCTTTTATTTTAAAATAACATCATTAATTCCGCTATTGCTTATGTATAAAAAACAAAAGCAAAACTTTTAGTTTATCATACAGCAAGACTTACATAAAACCTTGCTCTTTCATCCAGTTATTAGAATAAATTTTATTCATATAACGAGAACCATGATCTGGTAAAATCACTACCACTACACTATTCTCATCAAAATAACCTTGATCTGCATATTGTTGAGTTGCTTGTAATGCTGCTCCTGAAGTATACCCTGCAAAGATTCCTTCAGTTTTCACCAACTCTCTAGCTTTTAAAGCAGCTTCTTTGTCTGATACTTTTTCGTATACATCCACTACGTCAAAATCGGTAGAAGTAGGAATTAAGTTTTTTCCTAGTCCTTCAATTTTATAAGGACTTATTTCTGTAGCATCAAACTCACCTGTTTCGTGGTATTTTTTAATGACAGATCCCATAGCATCTACCCCTAAAATTTTAATATCAGGGTTTTGCTCTTTTAAATATCTCGCGGTTCCAGAAATTGTTCCTCCTGTTCCACTAGCCGCTACTACATGAGTTACCTTTCCTTCGGTCTGTTTCCAAATTTCTGGTCCAGTAGTCTTATAATGCGCTTCAATATTCAATTCATTAAAATACTGGTTGATATATATAGACCCTGGATTTTCTCTGTGTAATCTTTTGGCAACTTCATAATACGATCGAGGATCGTCTGGTGTTACGTTTGCAGGACATACGTGCACCTCAGCTCCCATCGACTTTAACATGTCTATTTTATCTTGAGAAGATTTATCGCTTACCGCTAAAATACATCGATAGCCTTTCACAATACTAATCATTGCTAATGAAAATCCTGTATTTCCTGAAGTAGTCTCTACAATGATATCTCCTTCTTTTACAATTCCTTTTTCTTCAGCGGTCTCTATGATATGCAAAGCAATCCTATCTTTAGCAGAGTGTCCCGGGTTAAATGCTTCAACTTTTGCATAATAAGTACCCGGTAAATCTTGGGTGATTCTATGCAGTTGAATCATGGGAGTTTGACCTACTAAATCTAATATTGAATTGGTTATACCTTGATGTCTCTTCATTATAGTTTGTAAATAAGAAAAAGTGTCATTACGAAAACGGACACGAATAAATCTGTTGAGATTGTTCGTTGCATTCGCAATGACACTTACACTCAATCGAGCGCAAAAATATAATTATTTTTTTAACTTACCCTCTAACATCAAAAAGAAGGTGTATTCTTCAGCAGTTTCTTTTAATGCATCAAACCTTCCAGATGCTCCTCCGTGACCTGTATCCATATTCGTATGCAAGAATAATAAATTGTCATTTGTCTTAACATCACGTAGTTTAGCAACCCATTTTGCTGGTTCCCAATACTGTACTTGACTATCATGTAACCCAGTTGTAACTAACATATTCGGATATGATTTTGCTGCTACCTGATCGTAAGGAGAGTATGACTTGATATAATCGTAATACTCTTTATCGTTCGGATTTCCCCACTCATCATATTCACCAGTCGTTAAAGGAATACTATCATCTAACATCGTAGAAATAACATCTACAAATGGTACAGATGCGATTACTCCATTATACAACTCGGGATTCATGTTAATTACAGCTCCCATTAATAATCCTCCTGCAGAACCTCCCATAGCATATAAATGTTCTGGTGAAGTATAACCGTTATCAATTAAATATTTAGAGCAATCTACAAAATCGTTAAAGGTATTTTTCTTGTACAACATTTTACCATTCTCGTACCAATCACGTCCTAAATACTGACTTCCTCTAATATGTGCCAATGCAAAAATAAAACCGCGATCTAATAAACTTAAACGTGTAGTTGAGAATCCATCGTCAATAGTATATCCGTAAGAACCATATGCATATAGTAACACGGGGGTGTTTTTATCAATTTTAGTGTCTTTATGATATACAATAGATAAAGCTACTTTTTTACCATCGCGTGCTGGCACCCAAATACGCTTGCTTACATAATTATTCTTATCAAACTTCCCACCTAAAACCTCTTGTTCTTTTTTGATTTCTTTTGATTTGTCTTTCATATTGAAATCAATTACAGAACTTGGAGTCGTCATCGAATTGTAGGAATAACGAATAATATCGGTATCAAATTCTGGGTTACCATGTACACCTGCTGAATAGGTTTCTTCTTCAAAAGGCAAGTAGTAATCTTCAGTCCCATCCCAACGCTTAATTCGGATTTTATTCAACCCTTCATTTCTTTCTTCTAAAACTAAGTAGTCTTTAAAAATTGAAAAATCTTCAAATAAAGTATCCTCTCTGTGTGGAATTACATCTACCCAATTCTCCTTTGTAGTTTTATCTTCAGGAGTTTTCATCAACTTAAAGTTGGTAGCCCCATCTTTATTCGTTTTGATGTAAAAATGATCTCCATAATGCGCAATATCATATTCTAAATCACGCTCACGCGGTTGAATGATTCTTAATTCTCCATTAGGATTATTAGCATCCAACACCTGATATTCTGTAGAAACGGTACTGTAAGATCCTATGATGATATATTTTTTAGACTTTGTTTTAGCTACAAAAGTTCCAAACGTATCATCTTTTTCCTCATATACCAATTCATCCAATAACGAATCTGAACCTAAGGTATGCTTATAAATCTTTGAAGAACGTAACGTTACAGGGTCTTTCTTAGCGTAGAACAAGGTTTTATTGTCATTTGCCCAAACCGAACTTCCTGTAGTGTTTTCAATAATATCCTTATAAATCTTACCTGTTTTAAGGTTTTTAATTCTAATGAAATACTGACGACGACTTACGGTATCAGTCGCGAAGGCTACTAATTTATTATCTGGAGAAACTGTTAATCCTCCTAACTGAAAATAATCATATCCTTTAGCTTCATCATTCACATTGAACATGATTTCTTCTTCAGCCTCCAACGTTTCTTTTTTACGACTATAAATTGGGTATTGCTGCCCTTTCTCGTAACGAGTTATATAAAAATATCCATTCTTTTTATACGGAACCGACTCATCATCCTCTTTAATACGCCCTTTCATTTCTTGAAATAACCCTTCTTGAAACTCTTTGGTTTCTTTGGTCATTTCATCATAATAGGCATTTTCGGCATTTAAGTAATCGTATACTTTTTGGGTTTGCTCATCTTTAACTTTGGCATTTTTTTGCTCATCAGTTAAACGCATCCAAAAATAATCATCTACGCGTATATCTCCGTGTTTTTCTAAGTTAGTTGGTTGCTTTTCAGCAACTGGGGCTTTGGTATCTTTCTTCATTTCCTGTTTTTTGCAGGAAGCAAAAATAAGACTAAAAACCAAAGCAGATAGCATTATTTTTTTCATTTTATTTGGTGGGTCATATTCCTTGTGAAAATACTAAATTTGTGATTATAAAAATTTTAAAATAAAAATCGATGTTTGGAGATATTTCTGGAATGATGGGGAAATTACAAGAAGCCCAACAAAAGGTAGAGGAAACAAAAAAACGATTAAATACAGTTTTAATTGATGAAGCTGTTGCTGGTGGAAATGTAAAAGTTACCGTAACTGCAAATCGTGAAATAAAAGCTATTAGTGTTGATGAATCTTTACTAGAAGATAAAGAAGAACTAGAAGACTACCTAATCTTAGCTTTAAATAAAGCATTGAAACGTGCTGGAGAAATTAATGAACAAGAATTAGCTATTGCTGCTAAGAGCGGAATGCCAAACATTCCTGGAATGGACATGTTCAAATAATAGCGTATGTTTTTAAAGCTAGAAGATTATATGCTCCCTTGCTTAAATAAAAAACTCTTTGGAATTGATTGTTTAGGTTGTGGAATTCAACGCGCATTAAGTTTAGTATTTCAAGGTGAATTTATCGCTGCTTTTAAAATGTATCCTGCCATATACACCTTACTTCTTTTAGCTATTATTGTAGGAATTAACTTCTTCTACAAGATAAAATACGCCCAAAAAATAATCAGTATATTGGCCATTCTTAATATCGCTATTATTGTAATTAGCTATGTTATAAAAATGAATCAATTAATTTAACTTTAGTAAAAAACTATGGAAAAACAAAAACTACCAAATTCAACTACAATAACAGTTTTAGGAGTATTATCTATTTTAGGTTCTTGCTGTTTTGCTGGTTTTTTTGGATTAATTATGGGAATTGTAGCGTTAATTTTAGCTAAGAAATCCAAAGACGCTTACAATGAAGCCCCAGAATTATATGATGGTTTAAACAGTATCAAAGTAGGTAAAATATTAGCTATTATAGGTATTGTTTTAAGCTTACTTATTTTAGCAATGGTTATTTTAATTGGATCTTACTTTGGTTGGGATGTCATTGGAAATCCTGAATTACTAAATGAAAGAATACAAGAGATGCAATAAAAAATCTCTAGACTAAAAATATAAAGCGACCTGATGGTCGCTTTTTTTATATCATTCCTTTTGCTTTAAACTCCAAGTATTTATTAATTACATTTACAGATAAATACTTTGGTTTTGTTAAAATAGCATGAACTGCATGTTTTTCTAGCTCTTTCACCATTAAACGTTTTTCATAAGCGTATTTCTCTGCTATTGTTTTGTGATATACACTTTGCAAATCTTCTGCATTTTCTGTGATTAACGCATCTAACTCTGTGTTTTCAAAGAAAACAATAACTAACAAGTGCTTTTTAGCAATTGCTTTTAAATACGGTAATTGTCTTTTTAAAGCGGAAATATGCTCAAAATTGGTGTATAATATCAGCAGGCTTCGTTGGTTTATTTTTCTCTTGATATTTGCATATAACAATTCAAAACTAGCATCTGAAAAATTAGTAGTAATGTTGTATAACTCTTCATTAATGACAGATAAATTTGTTTTCTTGTTACTTGCAGCTACTATCTTTTCTACATTTTTAGAAAACATAAGCATTCCTGCTTTGTCATTTTTCAACAACGCTATATTTGAAAAAGCTAAAGTTGAGTTAATTGCATAATCCAATAACTTTAATCCTTCAAAAGGCATTTTCATGACACGTCCTAAATCGATAATTGAATAAATGGGTTGCGATTTCTCATCCTGATATTGATTCACCATCAAATCCCCTCTTTTAGCAGTCGCTTTCCAATTTATGGTACGCACATCATCACCAGGAATGTAGTTTTTAATTTGCTCAAACTCCATCGTATGTCCAATACGTCGTATTTTCTTCATACCAAACTCCGTCAAGTTATTGTGCATTGCCAAAAACTCGTACTTTTTCATTTGTATATAGGAAGGATATACTTTTACACTTTGCTCAGCTGAGAATATATATCGTTTAGAAAATACCTGTAAAAAAGAAGATACAAATACATTCACCTTACCGAAATTATACTCCCCTCTTTCAACAGGCCTAACACTATATGTATAGGTTGATTTTTCTCCTGACTGTAAAGAAGTGGTATGTTCAAAATCTCTCTTTTGAAACTGAGTAGGTAATTCATCTACCAATGAAATAAAAACCTGAAATGGATACTTATTTTCAAGTGTGATTGCTATTTCATTATCGTCAGAATTTGATAGTTTTTCAGACACAATTCTTTTTGCTAAAAAGCCATTTTTAAACCGATATAAAACAATCAAGTCAATACACATTGCTATTACAAATAGCCATACCAACATCCATGTTACTGAGTATAATACAGGCAACCAGAACGACAATAAAAATAGAGCCGAAACAACGCTGATGTAAATAAAAAAGCGGTTATGTATGTATAACGATTTAAAAAATTGAATCACTATCTTGGAACTTCAACAGATTGTACAATCATTTCAATTACCTTATCCGCGGTCATTCCTTCCATTTCACGTTCTGGAGTTAGCATAATTCTATGACGTAACACTGGATAAATACTCTTTTTTACATCTTCTGGAATCACAAAATCACGTCCATTAATCGCTGCAAAAGCTTTAGAAGCCATCAAAACTGCTATACTTGCTCTTGGTGAACCTCCTAAATATAAGTGCGCATTGTTACGCGTATTAGAAATAAGTTGCGCGATGTATTTGATAATTTTTTCTTCTACCAATACTTCAAAAACCTTGCTTCTATACTCTAATAATTCAGATTCAGTTAATACTGCCTCTACTTTAGTTTGAGGTAACGCTCCTTTACGATTGTTATGAGCTGTAATAATTTGTATTTCTTCGTCTAAATTTGGATATCCTACGTTAATTTTGAATAGAAAACGGTCTAATTGCGCTTCTGGTAAAGCATAAGTTCCCTCCTGTTCTATTGGGTTTTGTGTTGCCAATACCATAAATGGTGGATTCATCTCATAACGTTCCCCATCCATCGTAATTTGCTTTTCTTCCATCACCTCAAACAATGCCGCTTGTGTTTTAGCTGGTGCCCTGTTAATTTCGTCAATCAACACAATATTAGAGAAAATAGGTCCTTTTTTAAATTCAAAGTCAGATGTTTTCATATTCAACACCGAAGTCCCTAACACATCTGAAGGCATTAAGTCTGGAGTAAATTGAATTCTACTAAAATCAGTTGCTATTGTTTTAGCCAACAATTTTGCTGTTACCGTTTTAGCTACTCCTGGTACACCTTCAATCAATACATGACCGTCTGCTAATAAAGAAACTAACAACAATTCCATAAACTCCTCTTGTCCTATGATTACTTTTCCCAACTGCTCTTTTATTTGAACAACTGCTTCTTTTAATTTTGACAAGTCTACTCTATTTGTAAACAACTCACTTGTTGCTTCTACTGGATTATTCTCTGTACTCATCCTACTCTTTTTTATATACTTTAAAATCTTCAATAGCCTTATTTAACGCTACCAAATCTTCTTCGGTTATGTTTGATTTTGATTGTATCTGTTGTATTTTCTGAAATAAGTCAATCACTTTTTCTTCAGAATTACCACTTCTATTTGCTAAATTCTTATAAAAACGCTCATCTATCTTTAGTGTAGATAATCGATATTTATTTCTAATGTACTCTAAAAAATAATTGATTTTGTGTTCAGCGATATTTTCATGATCTGACTTTTCATAATACATATTTGCTATCGTACGTGTAAAAGCCAATGTTTGGTTTTTTAACGGTGTAATTACAGGAATTAACCGTTGGTTTCGTTTTCCTTTAAAAACAATAAAAAATAACACTCCTATCAAAGCTATATAATATGCCCACTTTAACGATTTTGTGGTTAAAATATAATGCATAGGTGACGTAATTCTACTTTTTCCTGTTTTATAGTAAGTGTCCCATAAAATAGTATTTCCATTAGCATAACTAGCACTGCTTTTTTTCTGATTTGAATTACTATCTAAGTAAGACAACACATTTGCCACATACTCATAGTTATTATCTAACAGCATGTTATAATTGGTAAATGCTAATGGAAAAGTATGCAGGTAAAAATTACCTTCCCCATGTTTAACTTTAATAAAGTTTGGCTTTTTGCTAATGATAGAATCATTTTCATTCCTTACCACTAACTCTCCTAAAATAGTAGTGTTTAACGTATCTACTTCAGAAAAGTATAGTTTTGAAAAATCTTTATCGAAATAATACTCCCTTTCTCCAAAAATAGGGTTGCTCATCCTTTGATAGGCTTTTTCCTCAAACGCAGAAGTAGTTAAATAACTTGTTTGTGCCTGTAGTGTATCAATATGCACTCCATTAGTCGCTATAAAAACATCATTTCCTTTATTTACAAATTTCAATAATTCATTGAGTTCTTCTTTATCAAAATTAACTGCATTATCTACAAAGAAATAAGTTCCATTATTCAGAGTATCTTTTAAATATAAATACGGATTTTGATACACATCTTTTACATCACTTTTAGGAAATAAACTCGGCATTTCTTTATGCAACACATATGTTCCATAGGGAATTTTATGTTTTGCAGCATAACTTGGATACCAATTAATTGTCTTAGGCTTTATAGACTCGATATAGATAATTCCAAACACTATAAACACCAACAATCCAATATATATTTTAAGCTTTTTATCCAAATTACTATATTTTAGCTAGCGTGTTTTTAAAATTAGTTTCTGCTTGTAAGAACTTTTCTTTATCTATTGAAAACTCTCCATACCACACATAATCATACAAGTAAGTCAATTTCTTAAAGTCGTTATGTAATGGTTGTTTAGATGACAATTCCCTAATATAATCTTCATTCGTTTTTTCTTGTTGCCAAGAAATCAATTCTTTATCTGATAGGTTTTTCAACAACAACAAATAGTAATAACGTACCGCTAATTGATAATTCCCTTCCAAAATAGCCTCTTGAATTAATTTTGGCAAGTCTTTATCTCTTATTAATTCTTCTTCTTCAGAAAGGCTTACGATAGGTTTTGCTCTTTTGCCATCAATAATATTACGTGCATCAACCTTTAAAAAAAATTTAATGATAAAGAACAATACCAATCCTGCTACCAAATAAGGCAATACTTTTAAAACAACTCGTAAAAAACCTACTGCTGGTTTAATATCATCAAAAATATATGAAAGGACTTTGATGATGGTTCGTTTTATCCAATCCCATATTTTCTCTAAAATAGTAGGTTCTCTTTTTTCTACGATATAAATAAAATCATCTTTTTGCTTGTACTCTTCTATTTTTTGAGCATCAAACTTTTTTTGTTCAATAATAGCATCATCGTACTGAACCGCTCTTTTTTCTTCCTGAGAAAAAACAGTCATTGAACAAATAAAAAACGTTATGTAAAAAAGTAACTGTTTCAAAAGATTATTGTCCTATGCTATCAATTCTTTCAATAGTTCCTGTTAAATTCTTTTTTTCATTAATGTCAAAATATAAAAACACATTGGTAATAAGTGTTATCGAATAAAACATTAATTGTCCTGCAATAGAAACAATGTTTAAGAATAAATATATTGGATCTTTATAAACATTTATGGCAATCATAGGATCGTCTCCAATAAATATAGACATTTTTATAACTTGATATATAAATGCAGGAATTTGAAATACATATCCTAAAACACCTACCAAAATAGCAACAACGAAAATTACCCCAAAAGTTTCCCAAAAATAACCACTTATAAAATTAAAACATTTACCTACTGCTCCTGAAGCTGTTTCGTTTTCAAATACTAAAATAGACGCTCCTAACGATAATACTGGCCAAGTATAAAACAAAGGCAATACACACAACATAGCACTGGCAAATAATATCAATCCTGCTAGAATACCAAACCCTGTAAATGACCAAAATTTAGCTTTTGTGTTAGTTACAACATCTTCTTGTCTTACCAGACCTTTATTATCTATATATGATTTGATATAGTACATCCCAGCTAAATTGATAAAAACAATGGCTACTAAATAAGCTATCATCATAACACATATAGCTCCAAACATACCCATAACACCACTCACATCTTCACTAATTAGTGATGACATAGACATCATATAATAAATCATAGAAGCCACCGCTATAACAATTGGTATAGCTGCTACCTTTAAGATGGTTAAAAAGAATTGTTTTCCTTCTAATCTGATAAATTTAAAAGCATCAGAAATAATACTTCCTAAATCTCTTTCTCTTTTAAATTCTATGTATTCTTTATTCATCGATTTGTTGATTTTTATAAACTTTTATTGGATATATAACGTAGTAAAATATAATTAACGCTAACGAACTTGTAATAATTAAAATGGCTAACCAATCTGGCATTTCAGTATGACGGGTTACAAAACCTTCTAAAAAACCTGCAACAATAAAAAACGGAATGGTACTTACCATAATCTTTAATCCATCTTTCATACTTCTTTTAAAAGATTCTAATCGCGAATAGGTTTTAGGGAACAACAACCCGTTTCCTAATACTAAACCTGCACACCCTGCAATTATGATTACTGATATTTCTATAGTTCCGTGAATCCAAATAGTTCTTGACGATTCCCAAAACAAATCTTTATCATAAAAGAAATACAAAAACGATCCTAACATGATTCCATTTTGCATCATAATATATAAAGTTCCAACCGAAAACAGTACTCCTAACACAAAAGCATACATAGCTACCTTTATATTGTTAATGGTTATCCCTACAAACATATTAATCTCATTAGCTTGCTTATACACTGCCATAGGGTCGTCCTTTTCTATATTCTCTAAAGTCATATTTACATAACCATCTCCTAAAATAAGGCGCACAAAATCAACATCATTAGCCGCAGAAAAAGCGCCACATATAGAAAAAAAAGCAAATACCGAAAACGCGATTAACAACTGTTTTTGGTAACCAAAAAATAGCAAAGGAAATTCTGTTTTAAAAAAACTGACAAACCTGTTTTTACTTTCCTTTTTAGTCTTATATATTTTTTGATGTGCTGCAGATGCTATCGAATTTAAGTACACCACCGTATCTCCGTTAGGATAAAAAGTCTTGGCATAACTCAAATCATCAGTTAATTCTACATACAAATCTGACAATTTATCTGGAGAAATAACCTTTTTTTCGTACAAAGCAGCTTCAAAGAGCTTCCACTTTTCTTTATTTTTATTTACAAAAGCAGCTTCTCTCATCTACTCAAAAAATTAAAGTGTAATTGTTGAGAAGTTTCTCTAATCATAGAATATTTTTATCTTCGCTAAACTAAAAAAAGTTGAAGATATATCAACAAAAAAATTGAAAAACTAGTTAATGGATAATTTTCAAATTGAAACAGCTCAAAACATCTCTATTAGTCAAAATGTAGCTCATGTTACTACTCGTATAGGATCCTACTTACTTGACGGTTTATTTATTGTAGGCTATTATATTATTATGGCTATTATTATAGGAATGTTAGACATTCCTTTAAGTATGGAATACATGAGTTTGTATGTTTTATTAGGGCTTCCGGTATTCTTTTATAGCTTGATTTTTGAAGTTTTAATGAACGGACAAACACCTGGCAAATATTTCAACCAAATAAGAGTGGTAAAACTAGACGGTTCTAAACCTACTTTTGGAAGCTATTTAATTCGTTGGTTATTACGTTTTGTTGATTTTACCTTAGCTAGTGGTTCTGTCGCTGTTCTTACCATTCTATTAAACGGCAAAGGACAACGTTTAGGTGATATTGCTGCAGGAACTACTGTTATTTCTGAAAAGAAAAGAATTACGTTAAAAGATACTATTGCTAATGATGTGGTAGATAACTACACTCCAACCTATTCTCAAGTAACTTTGTTAACCGATAATGACATCCATACTATAAAAAGTGTGTATCGTGATGCTATGAGAAAAAGAAATCACAAAGTGATTTTAAAACTGCATGCTAAAATCATAGAGCTGACAGGTGTTTCTACCGAACAAAAACCCACAGAATTTGTAGACACCGTGATTAAAGATTACCATTACTATGCGCGTCAATAAACTATCCAATTAAATCCTTTCATTTAAAGAACAGAAAGTTTAAAACATTTTGATTCTTTTTTATATCAAAATGGTTTTTAGCAAGTTATCTCCAGAAACGAAAATTGGTTTTCGGCTACTAAAACTGGAAATCCCTTTAAAAGACAATACATAGACCTAAAAGGAAAATCAAAAATTTTTAGATCTAATCAAACTAGAAAGAAACTAAAGTAATTATATGAAAAGAGAAAAATATATTCAAATAACATTATTGATAATTATACTTTTTATTTATCATCAAGAAGCTTTTATTAGTCAAGTACTAAAGTTAGTAATAGTGTTCTTGTATTCGTTGTTAACTCTTTATTTTTCTATTATGAATTTTTCAAATAAGGATAAAGGAAATGAAATAAAGATTAGAAACTACTATATAACTGGATTTCTTGATTTCTTATGGTTTTTAATTGGAAGTTTTGTTTTGTATAAAAACATGAACAAGTTTAGTCTAGCTATTACAATTATGTTTATTTTCTTGTTGCTATACTTTTTAAGCTTTCTGAAAATAAGAAAAGAAGATATTTTGGTTAATGATGAGAAAGGCTAATCAAAATGAGCTATACTACTAAAGTAGCTAACGGCTAAATCATTGGTACAAATGAAATGTATTCAAGTAAAGATGCCATGGAAAATGGTATAGCTTCTGTAAAAAAGAATGCACCAAATGCTACTGCAGAAGAGATTTCTTAGTAGTAAATTAAATAGTTAAAACAAGCAAGAAGATGGACTTAGGTTCATCTTTTTGTTTTTTAGAAAGTGTTATTTTTTTATTCTTATATATTTTAAACAAAAACCAACAGAATTTGTAGATACCGCGATTAAAGATTACCACTATTTCGCTCGTCAATAATTTTTCAACATTTATTTTACTGAGAACGAACTCACTATATCCATAGCCTTTTAATCGTTAATAAAAAGGCTATAAAAACTATTTTTCTCGACGTTGAATACACTATTTTCGCACCCTTTCTTATTGAAAAAAATTACAATTCTAGGGTACGAGAACAACTATGAACAACGAGAAAAACTGGCTTCAATATTATAAAAACAGCTTATCAGACAGTGAAAATTTAGCAATTGATATTAGTAAAATTAAAGACTTATTTCACCAAAAATCATCCGATTTAAGCAATGCAATTATCAATTCAAAACAAGCCAATGAATTATTAGATGTTGAAGAACGAAGAATTAACCGGTTAAAAGGAATTACCAAAAAAGACAGTCCAAAATGGCATGTAATTGAAGAGACTAAAATCCTTATCGCTCCTTTTCATTTAGAGTATCAAACAGATAATACAAAATTCAAACAACGTACTATCCATCCGTTTTGGATTAGTGCCATTGTAAATCGCTCAGGACAATTATCAACTCCAAAAGATGCGTTTCCTTTAATTGTTCGCAATTACCTCACTCCTATTGCCGATGTAAAAAATGATTTTATCTTCTCTTCCATCGATACTATTTTAGAAGCAAAAGAACTGGCTTCACCTGATTTTGAAAATGAAGAAGAAACTGTTCCTTGGGATGAGTACTGGAACTACATTAATGACATTTTTGCTTCCATAACACATAGCAACTTATATCGCTACCAAGTTGATAAGTACACCACGAAATATGAATTGACCTATTTTGCGTTAAGTTCAAAAATTTCTACAGCAAAAAGCATTCTTTTTCTGTATGAAAACCTATTAAAAAATACAGAAGAACTTCCTGTATTGTCAAAAATTATCAATCCGTATACTAGAGAACGTAAAATAGCCATTACTGATCATGGTTTCTTAAATTATAATCATTTGCATTTAGGACAGATGTCTAACGAGTTTCCTTTATCTGTCAGTCAACGTAAAACATTGTTGTCGTATTTAGTTTCTGAAGAAAATGCAGTTACTGCTGTAAACGGACCTCCTGGAACAGGGAAAACTACCCTTTTGCAAAGCTTAGTTGCTACCGAATTTGTAAGAGCTGCCATTCAAGGAGAAGAGGCTCCTATCATTCTCGCTTGCTCTAACAACAATCAGGCTGTAACAAATATTATTGATAGTTTTATCAATTCTGAAAGCTCTATGGAAGGATTATCAGACCGTTGGATTCCTAATTTCAATGGATACGCAACCTATCTTCCATCCAACTCCAAGAGTGATAAAAACTTAGCTGACATTAATTTTTTAAAAGGAAATTTGTTTGGTCATGAGGGTACTTTGTGTAATTTAGAAGATGAAAAATATGTTTCAGAAGCAGAGTATTACTTTCTAACCAATTATTGTCATTACTTTCATACAGAAACAAACTCGCTAGAAGATGTATGCTATCATTTACAGGAGGAAATCATAGCTATTCAGAATATTTTAGCAGATGGTGTTGAGTTTTCTGGCAATTATATCAACTCGATAAACAACATCAACAACATACTTGCACGCGAAGAAGATTACATTCAAAAAAACACGTTTGAAATCTCTAAACTACAAGAATGGAGAACCATTTTAAACGATTTAAAATCGGCTTCAAAAGATGTAGACTTTATTGATAAAGTGAAACATTATTGTGTTTCAGAATCACAAATTTCAACTACTAACAATCCTTCTGAATATATTTTTAAAGTTGATACCTCTGTACTTTCAGACAATAAAAAAGCAATTGCTTTCATCAAAGAAAGCATTGCGTATATGAATTTATTACTTCAGTCTAATTTAAAACTGAAAAACTGGAAGTTTGAAAATGATATTCAAGGGTTCCCTTTTGTTTCTGAAGAAGAAATGTGGAATAATGAATATGAGAAACTCAAATCTAACGATGCTTCACAACGCTTCTTTTATGATGAGTTAGATATTAATTTACGTCATAAAGCCTTTTTGTTAGCAACTCACTATTGGGAGGCTCGTTGGTTGCTTGAGACCAAAGAAATGCTAGAATATTACACCGAAAAAGGAACAGGTGAAAATGCTATAAAAGCAAGGTGGAAACGAAGAGCGATGCTAACTCCTTGTTTTGTGGCTACTTTTTATATGGCGCCTAGTCATTTTTTATACAGTCAGTTTCAAGGAGAGAACGAAAACGGAAAACCTATTTTCGAATACTTACCACTGTACAACTTTTTAGATTTGTTAATTATTGATGAAGCTGGTCAGGTAACTCCAGAAGTTAGCATTCCTGTATTCTCTCTAGCTCAAAAAGCTTTTGTGATAGGCGATTTAAAACAAATTGAACCTATTTGGTCTATTCCTAAAAAAATTGACCAAGGAAACCTAACAAGCTTAAACATTCTTGAAAACCAAAACGATGAATATCTAGAAGACCTAGGTTTTTTAGCCTCTAGTGGAAGCATTATGAGAATGGCACAAAACGCCTGCGAATTTGAAACTCCGCTGCCTAACAACAACGAACAAGGATTGGTTTTGTTAGAACATAGACGATGTAATGATGAAATTATTAGTTTTTGTAATGAATTGGCATACGATGGTATTTTAAAACCGATGAAAGGAAAAGCTAAAGAAGACCAAGCATTTCCTTCAATGATGGCATACCATATCGAAGGCATTAGTGAGCGTAAGTATAACAGTCGTTGCAATATTACGGAAGTAAAAGCCATTGTATCGTGGCTCCAACAAAACAAAGAAACTATTCAAGAAGCCTATGATGTAACTTCTATTGAAAGTGTATTAGGAATTATCACTCCTTTTGCAAGTCAAAAAGGAGAATTATCTAAAGCCTTAACCGACGCTGGTTATAAAGTAAACGACATCAAACTAGGTACTGTACATGCATTACAAGGTGCAGAACGAAACATCATTTTATTCAGTTCTGTATATTCAAATGAAGATGAAGGCACTTTGTTTTTTGAAAAAGATAACAAACCCAATATGCTAAATGTAGCAGTTTCTAGAGCCAAGGAAAGTTTTATTCTTTTTGGAGACACCCGAATTTTTGATGAAACTAAAAACACACCCTCTGGAATCTTAAAAAAGCATTTGAATATTTATGAAATGGCCAACTAATAAAAAAAGGAGCAATAAATTGCTCCTTTTTTTATCTATTTTTTGAGTTTACTTTTTAAACTCTGTAATCGTTTTCTTAATGATTTCAATACAATCTCTTAATTGCTCTTCGTTCATTACTAATGGTGGCGCAAAACGAATAATATTTCCGTGCGTTGGTTTTGCTAACAATCCATTGTCGCGTAATTTTAAACAGATATTCCAAGCTGTTTCACTTTCTTCAGAATCATTAATTACAACTGCATTTAACAACCCTTTCCCACGAACTAAGGTTACTAACTCATTCTCCCTAGCGAACTCAGATAATTCTTCTCTAAATATCTTACCTAAACGCTCAGCATTCTCTGCTAATTTTTCTTCTTTAACTACCTCTAAAGCTGCAATAGCTACTGCTGCTGCCACTGGATTCCCTCCAAAAGTAGAACCATGATTTCCAGGTCTAATAACATTCATAATGCTATCATTTGCTAATACTGCAGATACTGGATATGCTCCTCCACTTAATGCTTTTCCTAAAATTAAAATATCTGGTTGTACATCTTCATGATTTACCGCTAATAATTTTCCTGTACGAGCAATTCCTGTTTGTACTTCATCTGCAATGAACAATACATTATGCTTTTCACATAAAGCTTTTGCTGCTGCTAAATATCCTTCAGAAGGCACATACACTCCAGCTTCCCCTTGAATTGGCTCCGCCATAAAACCAGCTACATTGTCATTATTCTCTAAAGCCTCTTCTAAAGCCTGTAAGTTATCATACTCAACTTTGATAAATCCTTCAGTAAATGGTCCAAAGTTCTTACGAGCCACTGGATCATTTGAAAATGAAATAATTGTAGTAGTTCTTCCGTGGAAATTGTTTTTACATACAATTATTTGCGCTTTATTCTCATCAATACCTTTTACTTCGTATGCCCATTTTCTACAGATTTTTAAAGCTGTTTCAACAGCTTCTGCCCCAGTATTCATGGGTAACAATTTATCAAAACCAAAGTATTCAGTTGCAAACTTTTCATACTTACCTAACATGTCGTTATAAAAGGCACGAGAAGTTAGCGTTAAAGTTTGCGCTTGATTCACCATTGCACCAACAATTTTTGGGTGACAATGCCCTTGGTTTACTGCAGAATATGCTGATAAAAAGTCATAATACTTTTTACCCTCTACATCCCATACATATACTCCCTCCCCTCTACTCAGTACTACTGGCAATGGATGATAGTTATGTGCTCCGTATTTGTTTTCTAAGTCAATCGCTTGTTGCGAAGTTAATTGGTCTAAAACAGCCATTTTTCTTAATTTTTTAAAATTTATAAAATAACCATTCCTTATCTACCTTTATCCTTTCGAAAAAGAAGTTTCGAAAATTCAGCGTGGGAAAGAAATCATCCCTAAAAACAAAATTATTAAAATTAAGTGACTTTAGCAGAATTAAGGTGTCCAAAAAGTAAACTACTTAACTTTCTCAATCAGTTTTGAAATAAAAACATAGTTAAGTAGTTTTTTTTATCTTTAAAAGAAATTAACTAAATATCATTTTTATGAAAAGAATCTTTTTTTTACTACTGCTTTCAATAGCTGTAATTGGATGTAAATCTACATCTGTTACTAACACTAAACTTGACAACAAAACTGAGAGAATGTTAAAAGGTAATTGGACTATTGCTTCTGTAGATTTTCCTGGATCAGATTACTTAAAAGTAAATTCATTTAATTTAGAGGATTCTAGCTGCTTTATTGGTAGCGATTGGAGTTTTATTTCAAACAATAATAAAGGAGAAATGAGTTTAAACAACCCTAACACTGATTGTAAAGGTTTTAGCTCTCCTATAACTTGGTATGTTAACAAAGATGGAAATTTTGTTTTAAAAATCATTAACAATCATAAAGCAAAAAACGTTAATACTGGGTATATTTTAAAATTAAACAACGTAACCGAAACTAGCTTTGAGTTAATTGACAAAATTAACGTTGCTGGACAAGTTAAAGACATTACATATACATTTCAAAGACAATAAATCAATAAAATATTATGAAAAAAGCAATTATTTATAGTGTATCAATTCTATTTTTAACAGGTACAACTTTATTTACCTCTTGTAAATCTGTTCAAAATGCAAACAACACTCAAAAAGGGGCTGTAATTGGTACAGCAGCTGGGGCTGTGATTGGGGCTGTGATTGGTAACAACGTTGGAAACAAGAAAAACTCAGAATTAGGTGCTGTTTTAGGTGGTGTTATTGGTGGTGTTGCTGGTGGTGTTATTGGTCACCAAATGGATAAGCAAGCACGTGAAATTGAAGAAGCATTACCTGGAGCAGAAGTAGAAAGAGTTGGGGAAGGTATAAAGCTTACTTTAGGTGAAAATGCGGTAAGATTTGACACCAACAAAGCATCTTTAACTTCTACAGCTAAAGCTAATTTAGATAAATTAGTTCCTGTATTCAAAGATTATCAAAACACAGATATTGTAATTTACGGATATACAGATAGCACCGGTAGTGTGGAGTACAACCAATCTCTTTCAGAAAAAAGAGCGAACTCAGTAAAAAACTACTTAGCTAGTAAAGGATTAGATAATGGTCGTTTTGAAACTAAAGGATTAGGTGTTAATGATCCTATAGCTACTAACGAAACTGCTGAAGGTAGAAGTAAAAACAGACGTGTTGAATTTGCAATTGTTGCTAACGAACAAATGATTCAAGAAGCTAAAAAAGAAGCAGGCCAATAGTCAAAAAGCATATAACAATAATCAAAAAAGACTACTCTAAATGAGTGGTCTTTTTTTTATCACTAAACCATATCTTTTCCTAATTTTGCATACCATAAATTTTTAGTAGAAAATGCCAAGAAGAGAGCGAAATAAGTTTGTAAAAAGAGGACAAATCATTGAAATTTTAATTGAAGATTATGCCTTCGGAGGAAAAGGAATTGGAAGAATACGTTCTGAGGAAGGTGTTTTTGTGGTTTTTGTACCAAATACATTACCAGGACAATTGGTAAAAGCACGTGTAGAAAAATCAAAAAAGAAATACGCAGAATGTAAATTAATTGATGTTGTACAACACTCAAAAGATGAAGTTGAAGTTCCTTTTCAAGACATTCCTGGAGCTCCTTACATTCAATTACCTATCGAATTACAACATCAATACAAACAAGAAAGCACCTTATCACTATTTAAACGTATTGGTAAAGTTGAAAATATAGAAGACTTATTTGATGAATTTATTTCTTCTCCAAATGTATTTCACTACCGAAATAAAATGGAATACGGATTTTCTGCCATAGGTTATGATCGTGAAAATAAAACTGATGTTGACGAATTTACCCTAGGATTTAAACGTCGTGGTGTTTGGTGGATGGGTGATAATCTAGAAAAAGATTCTGGGTTATTTGATAAGCAAGTAGAAGACAATATCAAAAACATTAGAGAATATTGTAAAAAAACTGGGTTACAACCTTGGCACGGGCCTAAAAAAGAAGGTTTTTTTAGGTACTTTGTAGTACGTAAATCATACAAAACTGATGAGTTATTATTCAACTTGGTTACTACATCAACTGGCTTATCTGATTTTAATCTAGAAGATTTTGCTAACTACTTAGTAGAATTATTTGGTAATAGAGTTGCTGGTTTACTACATACCATAAATGATGAAACTGGTGACAGAACTATCGCAACTTCTGGAAGCATCAAATTAATATACGGTAAAGATAAAATTGTGGAAGAATTATTAGGCTTAAACTTTGAAATTAGTATGAAAAGCTTTTTTCAAACCAACCCTAAATCTGCCGAAAAACTATATACCAAAGTAGTTGATTATGCGTTAGAAAACAAAGAAGCTATAGACAATACAGTCGTAATGGATTTATTCTGTGGAACGGGAACTATTGGGCAAATCATCGCTTCTAAATCTAATAACACTAAAATTGTTGGAGTAGATATCGTAGCATCAGCTATTGAAGATGCTAAGAAAAATGCTGAGAGAAACAACATTGAAGGGTTACAATTTTATGCTGCTGATGTTGGTAAGTTTTTAAATGAACATCCACAGTATAAAAACAAAATTAGAACGCTGATTTTAGATCCTGCTCGAGCTGGTATTGCACCTAAAACGCTTAAAAAAATCATACATTTAAATGCAGATAGAATGGTTTACGTATCTTGTAACCCAGCAACACAGGCTCGTGATACGGAAGAGTTAATCAAAAACGGATATCAATTAAAAAAGATTAGTTTGGTAGATCAATTTCCGCATACATCACATATAGAAACGGTTGTTTTATTTGAAAAATAAAAAATTAATGAAAAAATACATTGCGCTATTCATACTTCTAGCAGGTTTAAGCTCTTGTGAAAAAGATGATTTTTGTACACAAAACCCAGTAACTCCTAACTTAGTCCTACGTTTTTACGATAAAGACAACACTAATGATCTTAAAAATGTAGAACGTCTATCAGTAATTGCTGAAGGAAAAGCTGATAGTCTTTTTACAAATGCCAACAATGATAGTATTGCTATTCCTTTAAATAGTCTGTCACAAAAAACAGTTTATACTTTAAAAATGAATGATGTAGATGGTAATGTAGCCAATAATCAAACCGCTACACTTACCATTGAATACAATCCAGAAGAAGAGTATGTATCTCGTTCATGTGGTTTTAGAATCATTTTTGAAAATGTTACCTTAGATCATACAGGTTGGATAGACAGTTTATCTACCAAAGAAATTCCTTTAATCGATAATCAAGCTAGTGCCCATGTACAAGTATTTCATTAGTCTATGTTTTCTATTTGTGTTTGTAAACGGATATTCTCAACAAAACACATCTAAAGAAAAATCCGAAGAAAAAAAAGATACGGTAACTTATAAAACTGGGTACGGTTTACGATTGGGAATAGATATTAGCAAACCTGGTCTTGCTATTATTGACAAAAGCTATAGCGGGCTAGAACTTGTGGGAGATTATCGTGTTTCTGAAAAGTGGTATGTTGCTGCTGAATTAGGACATGAAGAAGAAATAACTTTTGAAGACTTTACTTCTTCAACCTCAAAAGGAAATTATATTAGACTTGGTGCTAATTACAATGCTTACGAGAATTGGTTAGACATGAATAACGAAATTTATGTTGGTATGCGCTATGGCTTTGCTATGTTTGATCATACTTTAAATAGCTACACTCCTAATGTGTCTTCTGGTACAGCTGGCTCACCACCCTATTTTCCTTCAATTCCTTCTGTTGAAGTTCCAAAATCAGACAACGGTTTAACCGCCCATTGGACTGAATTACAGCTAGGTCTCAAAGCAGAAACTTTTAAAAACTTATTTGTTGGGTTTAGCTTTTCTTATAAAATAATGCTGAGTGTTGATGATCAAAAAGGATTTAAAACCTTATATGCTCCTGGTTTTAATCGTGTATTTGACAGCAGTACAGGCTTCGGATTTAATTATACAATATCGTACTTAATCCCTTTTGTTAATAAATAAATTATCAGCATACGCTTGATTTCACTAACTTTACAGTCTGAATAATAAAACTTATTAACAATGAATAAAATTCCAAGCGTAAACTTAGCAGATTTTTTATCAGACGATGCTGAAAGAAAACAAAAATTCATCAACGAAATTGGTGACGCTTATGAGAATATAGGATTTGTAGCATTAAAAGGACACTTTTTAGACGATGAATTAGTAGAAAATTTATATGCTGAAATCAAAAAGTTTTTTGATTTACCAACTGAAGTTAAAGAGAAATATGAAATTCCTGGTATTGGAGGACAAAGAGGCTATGTTTCTTTTGGTAAAGAAAGTGCTAAAGGAAAAAAAGAAGGTGATTTAAAAGAATTTTGGCATTTCGGTCAATACGTAGATGCTGATTCAAAATATGCTAAAGAATACCCTGAGAATGTAGTTGTTGAAGAATTACCTAAATTTAATGAAGTAGGTAAAGAAGCCTATCAAATGTTAGAAAAAACAGCTAAATATGTATTACGTTCGTTAGCACTACATTTAGGTTTAGAAGAAACTTATTTTGATAACTATATCAAAAACGGAAATAGTATTTTACGTCCAATTCACTACCCGCCTATTACTACAGAACCTAAAGGAGCTGTAAGAGCTGCTGCCCATGGTGATATTAACTTAATTACCTTATTAATGGGGGCTCAAGGTAAAGGGTTACAAGTTCAAAATCATAAAGGCGAATGGATTGACGCTATTGCAGAACCAGACGAATTAATGATTAATGTTGGTGATATGTTATCACGTCACAGTAACAACAAATTAAAATCTACTATACATAGAGTAACAAACCCTCCTAGAGAATTATGGGGAACCTCACGTTACTCAATCCCATTTTTTATGCACCCAGTTTCAGACATGAAATTAAATGTGTTAGAAAATTGTATTGATGAAAACAACCCAAAACAATTTGAAGACATTACTGCTGGTGAATTTTTAGATGAGCGTTTACGTGAGTTAGGATTGAAAAAATAAATCTAATGGATTTACAAGATCAACTAAAAAATTTATTTCCAGACCATCAGTTTGAAGAAAAACCAGTTGAAGAAAAACCGGATATTTGGTTACAGGAAGACCCTATTTTATGTAAATACGAAAAAAGAAAAGGGAAACCTGTTACGATTATAGATGGGTACAACGGAGCTACTCAAGATTTTAAAAAGCTTGCTAAAGAAATTAAAACCAAACTAAGTGTTGGCGGTAGTTTTAAAGATGATAAAATCATTATTCAAGGAGATTATCGAGATGATATAATGCAACTTTTAAAAGACAAAGGATTCAACGTAAAACGCGTTGGTGGATAAACAAAAAAATGTCGAAGAACTATGTTCTCGACATTTTTTTTATATTTACAACTTTTGTAAAATGTTAAATATCAACTAATAAATAATAACGTATAAAATAAAACGTTTATTTTATACAAATAAAGAAATCACTAATTCCCCAAAAGATTATGAAACATTCTTTATTACATATAACTAATGGAGACAGTACAACTCATAGATTACAAAAGTTAAATGTAGCAGGTGACATCATTACATGGCGTGAAATGTTATGCGAGGGTAAAACTTCGGTAGATATAGGTAGCGAGAGCTTTTGGAAAATGCGTTTCGACTTCTTAAAGGATTCCTACAAAGTTACCAAGAAAAAATTCATCGACTATACTTTAAAAGAATATCGTAATCTATGTAACCACAAACAAGAGGACGAAATTGTTTTATGGTTTGAATACGACTTATTTTGCCAAATAAACATGGTTGCTGTAATTAGCTGGTTAAAACGATACCGTAAAGGACACAAAGTTTCTTTGGTTTCAAGTGGAAAAATCTCTGGAAGTGATAAAATGTTTGGCTTGGGAGAGCTAACTACAGAACAGTTACAGCAGCATTATGAAAATAGAATTGAGTTAACCGACGACGACATTGAATATGCTGATTATATTTGGCAATTGTATTGCTCGGATAGTCCACTACCTCTTGAAAATGCTCATAAGTTTAACCCAAAATCGCCTTTTGTTTATTTAGAAAAAGCTTTAAGATCACATTTACTTCGCTTTCCTTCTTTAGAAAATGGTTTAAACCATATTGAAAATAACATTTTAACAGCTATTAACGACAACGAATTTACTAATCAAGATCAACTAGTTGGTTACTTATTAAAACACCAAGAAAATTACGGATTTGGTGATAGTCAATACTTTAACAAACTAGAAAGTTTAAAAAAGTTATTCAGCCCTTTTGATCCTATTAAATTAAACAAAACAGGAAAAAAAGTATTGCAAAACCAAACCAATTATTACGCTAAAATTCGTTCTGATTTTTCGTATCTTGGTGGCGCAAAAAAATACAGCTATTTATATGTAAATTCTACCAATAAGCTGTTAAAAATTACATCGTAAATGAGTATACAACATTCTGAACTCATCTTAAATCCAGATGGCAGTATTTACCACCTGAATTTAAGACCTGAGCATATAGCCACTGATATTATCTTTGTTGGAGACCAATATCGTGTAGATAAAGTTACCCAACATTTTGATACTATTGAATTTAGTACGCAAAAGCGAGAATTTAAAACCACTACAGGAACTTACAAAGGCAAACGACTTACAGTAATTTCTACAGGTATAGGTCCTGATAATATTGATATTGTTCTAAACGAACTAGATGCTTTAGTAAATATCGATTTTGACACTCGTAAGATTAAAGACAACTTTACAAAGCTACATATTACTAGAATTGGAACTTCTGGTTCTTTGCAATCTGATATTCCTGTTGATAGCTTTCTATTAAGCACACACGCTTTAGACCTAAATGGGATGCTACAAGCATATCAAGTAGAAGAAATTTCTCATCCTGAACTTGAACAAGCTTTTATTGAACATACGGGTTGGAGTTCAAAAAAATCGTACCCACTAGTTATTTCAAATGGAAAATCTTTAGAAGAAAAATTAAGCTCTGATAAAGTTTACAAAGGAATAACAGCTACGGCAGGTGGTTTTTATGGTCCTCAAGGAAGAGTATTACGCCTACCTTTACAAGACGCTAACCTAAATAGTAAAATAGATAGCTTTAACCATAATAACAATAGAATTACCAACTTAGAAATGGAAACTTCAGCTATTTATGGATTAGCAAAGCTATTAGGACACGATGCCGCTTCTATGAATGCCATTATAGCCAATAGAGCTAATGGAACATTTAGTGAAGATCCATACAAAGTAGTAAATGATTTAATTCTTTATACTTTAGAAAAATTAATTGAATAAATGCTTGATTTAAAAATAGGTGGTGTTCCAGAACATTTTAATTACCCTTGGTACATCACACTAAAAAATAAAGAATACACAAAAGAAGGTGTTAATTTACGCTGGAAAGATTACCCAGGAGGTACTGGAGCTATGTCAAAAGCACTACGTTCTGGCGAAGTAGATATTGCTTTAGTACTTACTGAAGGAATTATTAAGGATATCATTAACGGGAATCCTTCTAAAATTACACAGACCTTTGTAAAAAGTCCACTTATTTGGGGAATTCATGTGGGTGCAGATTCTAAATTTAAAACCATTGCTGATTTAGAACATGCAACAGTAGCCATAAGCCGATTTGGCTCAGGGTCACATCTAATGGCTATAGTAAACGCTCATAATAACGGTTGGGATGTAAACAAACTTCAATATAAAGTAGTAGGAGATTTACAAGGCGGAATTGATGCCTTAACCAATGGAGATGCCGATTATTTTATGTGGGAACATTTTACCACCAAGCCTTTGGTTGATAATGGTACTTTTAGACGTGTTGGCGACTGCCCTACTCCTTGGCCTTGTTTCGTAATTGCCGTTCGAAATGAAATATTAGAAAACCATTTTGAAGAAGTTAAAAAAGTACACGATATTATTAATAGTTGTACGAAAGACTTTAAAGACTTTGATAATATCGATGGTATACTTTCTGACAGATACGAACAACAATTAGGAGACATTCAAGAATGGTTGTCTATTACAGAGTGGAATGATGGTGAACCCATTACTGAAAATTTAGTTTCTAGCATACAAAATAAAATGGTAGAGTTCAACGTTATTGAAAGGAAGGAAAATTCTGGTGACTTAATCAGAAATATGTATATTTGATTATTTAAAACTAAAAAAATGAAAAAAGTAGTATTTATTGCAATTTGTACTGTTAGTTTGTTAGGTTTTTCTTCTTGTGGAAGTACAAGCCCATGTGGTTTAGCAAAAACTAATCAAAATAAACAAGAACAACATCAACAACAAGAGGTAGTAGTTGCTGATGCAACAGAAATAGCGATTGCTGAATAAGTTGATGTATCTTTATTCAAATTCAATAAATCCGCTTTTTTAGGCGGATTTTTTTATTTAGCAATGATTTCTCCTAATACTTCACCTTTTTCAAAAACTATCTTTATCATAAACAGCAATAAAATTGCAAATCCAGTAATCAGATAATACTTTGTCCTACTTTCTTTTTTCATATTATTTTTCTTTTAATTCTTCTTCTTTAACATCGGTACAAATCTAAAAGCACCTAATTCGTGCTTTTCAAACTCTTTTGGTGATTTTCTAATAAACAAAGTCATAACCTGTTCTTTATCACCTACAGGGATTAACAATCTACCTCCCACTTTAATTTGTGCTAGCAATGCCTTTGGCACATACGGAGCTCCAGCAGTCACAATAATTTTATCAAAAGGTGCTTCTTCAGGCAATCCTTTATAACCATCACCAAAAATAAAACGCTTAGGTTTATACCCTAACTTAGGTAAAAACATCGATGTTTTCTTAAACAATTCATGCTGACGCTCAATCGAGTATACTTCAGCATTTAATTCTAACAATACTGCTGTCTGATACCCAGAACCTGTACCAATTTCCAACACCTTATCTCCAGGTTGTATTTCTAAAACTTCCGTTTGAAAAGCTACTGTATAAGGCTGAGAAATGGTTTGCTCTGCAGCAATAGGAAATGCCTTGTCTTGATATGCATGTGCTTCAAAACTACTATCCATAAACAAATGCCTAGGGATTTTACGAATGGCATCTAACACTCTATTATCAGTAATTCCTTTCGCTTGTAAAACATTTACTAATTGATTTCTAAGTCCTTGATGTTTGGTAGTATCTTTCATTTATATATCTCTATATAAGCAGTAATTTGTTTTTTTACTCTATCCTTCTTTAATTTAAAACAACTCTATGACTTATGCAAATCATAAAATTTCGGCAGGCTAAAAGTAGTAATAAATATGTTTAAAAGTGTATCTTTGTTAGCGTTGTTTAAAACGGTTGACCGTTAATTTATGTAACCATTTATTAACCATCTTAATAAAAATATTTTAACCTTTAAACAAACACACTTTTTCAATAACTAAACAAATAAGAATGTTAAAAGCTGGAGTTTTAGGCGCGGGTCATTTAGGAAAAATCCACTTGCGTTTGTTACAACAATCTGAAAAATATGAACTAGTTGGGTTTTATGATCCGTTTACTGAAAATGCACAAAAAGTAGCTGATGAATTTGGTTACAAGTTGTTTAATTCAGTAGAAGAATTAATTGATGCTGTAGATGTCGTAGATATTGTTACCCCAACACTTTCTCACTTTGACTGCGCTAAGCAAGCCATTGAAAAAGGAAAACATATTTTTATTGAAAAACCAATCACTAACACAGTACAAGAAGCTGAAGCTATCAGAACACTTGCTAGCCAACATCATGTTCGTGGGCAAGTAGGTCACGTAGAGCGTTTCAATCCTGCTTTTATGGCTGTAAAAGATTTGATTGACACGCCAATGTTTATTGAAACACACCGTTTAGCTGAATTCAACCCTAGAGGAACAGATGTACCTGTAGTATTGGATTTAATGATTCATGATATTGACATCATCTTATCGGTAGTTAAATCTAAAGTAAAAAGCATACATGCTAGCGGCGTTTCTGTAATTTCTGAAACTCCTGATATCGCCAACGCTCGTATCGAGTTTGAAAATGGATGTGTAGCCAACTTAACATCGAGTAGGATTTCGATGAAAAACATGCGTAAAAGCCGTTTCTTCCAAAAAGACGCCTACATCTCTGTTGATTTCTTAGAAAAAAAAGCAGAAGTCGTAAAAATGAAGGACGCCCCTAAAAGACCGGATGAATTTGCAATGATTTTGCAAAACGCTGAAGGTGTTAAAAAGCAAATTTATTATGATAACCCTAAAATTGTTGCTAACAATGCTATTCTAGATGAATTAGAATCATTTGCTGATGCAATAAATAATGATACAACTCCAATAGTTTCATTACGTCAAGGTACTGAAGCTTTACGTGTGGCACATCTAATTATAGAATGCTTTAAACGTTAAAAAAATACAATCAACTAATGAGTTAAGAATTAAACTTACTTGTTCATATCAGGTAAGAAATTTTCTCAAATAGAAATATTAAAACACAACAAACATGAAAAATATTGCCGTAATTGGAGCTGGAACTATGGGTAACGGAATTGCACATACTTTCGCTCAATTTGGATACAATGTACAACTTATCGACATTTCTCAAGCCGCTCTAGATAGAGGTTTAGCAACCATTACTAAGAACTTAGATAGAATGGTAGCAAAAGAGAAAATCACCGAAGAAGATAAAAACAACACCTTAAAAAATATTACTACTTATACTTCTATTAAAGATGGAGTTCAGAATACTAGTTTAGTAGTAGAAGCAGCTACTGAAAATGTAGATTTGAAATTAAAGATTTTTAAAGATTTGGATGAAGTTTGTGCCGAAGAAACCATTTTAGCAACCAACACCTCATCAATTTCAATTACTCAAATTGCTGCGGTAACAAATCGCCCAGAAAAGGTAATTGGAATGCACTTTATGAACCCTGTACCTATCATGAAATTGGTTGAAATTATTAGAGGTTACAATACGTCTGATGAAGTAATGAATTTCACGGTTGATTTAACTAAAAAAATCAATAAAGTTCCCGTAGAAGTAAATGACTATCCTGGGTTTGTTGCAAACCGTATTTTAATGCCAATGATTAACGAAAGTATCGAAACTTTATACAATGGTGTTGCTGGAGTAGCTGAGATTGATACCGTTATGAAATTAGGGATGGCACATCCAATGGGTCCATTACAATTAGCTGATTTTATTGGATTAGATGTTTGTTTATCTATTTTAAATGTAATGTACGACGGATTTAAAAATCCTAAATATGCACCTTGCCCATTATTAGTTAACATGGTAATGGCTGGAAAATTAGGAGTAAAATCTGGTGAAGGCTTTTATGATTATTCAGAAAGCAAAAAAGCTGAGAAAGTAGCAAAAATGTTTTCTTAGGTTTTAAATTTATAACAATACAAAAAAAGGGGAGTTTCAGTTAGAAACTCCCTTTTTTTTAGGGAAAAACACACTCAAAATTTACGGATTATACTTCATTAAAACCAGTTATTTGCATACAGAAAACTAGCATATAGGAACTTAACTTTGGACCAATATTAACCCCCAAACAAAATATGTTATGATTGTTTCTATGCAAGGAGACTGGTCAATTGGTGTAAAAACCAAGCAAGCAGCTTACCCTCAACGATTTGTTATTAACGGTGCCACAGAAGGCAATGGTATATACAATGCCGTAACAAATATGAATCCAATAAAAGTTATTGGAGATCAATGGACTATTTCTATAGAACATAATCCAGGTAATGGATTTATACTTTCAGATACAAGAATAAAATTCCCCAGAAAAATAGACGATAAATATGTATTTGAAATAGAATCTAATGACTCTGGTGGAGATCAAGATTTTAATGATTTAATCTTAGAATGTACTAGTGAAGCTAGGATTAGTGACTATTTAATTTATGGAAATGTTACCTTATATAGTGGCTATTGCCTAATTAATCCATGCTATAGAAGGTGGTTTGTTATTGACACCTATGAACAACTTTTAGATGCTCTAAAAATAGACCGCATAAAGGATATCATTACTAAATACTATCCGAAGCAAATTCCAGAATGGATTACCCCTCCCTTCCCTCCTGATCCAGTTCCAGATTTTAAGCCTATTGTTATTAATGTAGTAGATGAAATTCAAATACCACAACAAGAGCTCAATGTTTTTACTAGAATAGACAGAACTTCAAAAACTAAAAAGACTACTACCAAATCAGAATCATTACTATCAAATTACCAAGTAAAAAGTAACTTTTTAAATGCTAATACAAGTGTCTTTGACTCTAATATTATCGATATTAAGGATCGTTTAGATTTGGCAAAAATTATAGACTTACCTACAGTAAGATGTCATACTGAAGTAGGTAATAACCTTACTTTAAGTTTTGAAGAATACGATCGTACTACAAGTGAGCTATCAGGTGGAGTTTATACTGGAGAGGGAGATAGAAAAAGATTAGGAGATGCTATAACCGATATGCACGGGAACTATATTTTTAAATTCAATCATGGTTTTTGGGATGGTTTAAAAGATATCGTATTAGATACAGCTGAAGGAGAAGACTATTTAGTTCAACGAAGGCCAGATATAATTGTCAAAATTCAAGACTCTTTCAATCCTTCTAAAACTATATTTGAAACCGCTCCACGTTTCAATATCCAAAATTTACAGCGTATCAATTTATGTTTACCTAAAAGTAAAGTACCCCCAACAAGACCCCTATGTTTCAATGGTAACCTTATTGGAAGTTTAGGTAATGTATTTATTGGAGGAAATCAAAATACAATCGCTAGCACCACTTTATTAGACAGAAATGGTTACAACAATCACCTGCATTCTGATGGAAAAATCACTGTAAAAAATAGCCAAGCAGGATTTAAAATAGATTGTGCTTCTTGGGCAGGAACTGTTGATTTTCATGGATGTATGTATAATGCCAATCGTGAAGAGAACGACCCTATAGTTAGATTTTATACTATCAAGTATAGAAAACCAAGTAATTCATGGCAATTTGTAAGCCAGGTATACCGACATCCACAGTTTTCTAAAAGAGGAACACCAGGGTATAATGGAGATCTAGTAGGACCTATTCCTACAATGTTGCAGGTTACTGGAAGCTCCAAACAAGAAGTACCAGCTTATAAATGTATTCAATCAGAAGTTTTTTTAGGTGATGTTGATGGAAACCGTATTGACTGGGAATTTAGTAGATTAGATAGATATATTCGTCTAAACACCAATATTTACGACGAGGATTCTCCTGGAACTATTTACTTTTTAATTGAAGGCTATGATGCTGATGGAAACTTAATTCCGGATGCTCGCGATATGATTGCCTTATATGTTCATAATAAACCTCTTGGCTTCGGTTTAAATAGTATTAATTTTTCCGAAACTGTCGAAAAAATCCCTTGTGGACTGTATAGGTTAACAAACTCTCAAATGAAAACTCCTTTAAATATTTCCTTCAAAGCAAATGATCCTCATGGCTTTGTTAACAACTACAAACTAACTATGAATAAATGTCCAACTCCCAATATTGAAGTAAATATAATGAGTCCTTCAGCTATATCAGGAGACACTACAGGTATAATAGATTCCGGAGAAAATATTTTAAACACAGACCTTAATAATTGCTCTGGATATAGAGGTACTATAGATGAACATGGAACAAATGATTTTGTAAACATTCAACTAAGACCTTCTGATAATGAATCTGGTTGGATGCGTCCATCTGAAAAATTCGTTGTTATTTCTGGCTCTTTAACTGCTGAAAAGAGAGTTACCAATGGTTATAATTCTGGTATTGATCCTAATTATAAGAGACACTATAGCTTTTATATTGAGCGAAAATCATAAATTTTTAATATGGTCTTCTTCGATTTCATATTAGTTGTATTAGCTGTATGGCGTATTACTCATCTTTTCAGTTATGAAGATGGTCCATATAATTTAGTTATTAAGTTTAGAATGCAATTAGGGCAAAGCTTCTTTGGAAGCTTGCTCGATTGCTTTTACTGTCTAAGTATGTGGATTGCACTTCCTTTTGCTATATGGAAAGCTAGCTCGGTGTTAGAGTTACTCTTATATTGGCTAGCCTTATCTGGTGCTTCATGCATTATCCAAAAAATTATTGAAAAACCAACTTCTTAAAAAATTAAAATTATGTCTTGTTGTGGTCAAAAAAGAACAACTCTTAAAGAGTATTATAATTCTAAAACTAGTAATAAAACTCAGCAATCAGCTGAAACACAAAAATTTTTAACCTTTAAATATATAGGCAAAAGTATGTTGGAACTTACAGGTTCTGTTTCTGGAAAAACATATCAATTTTCAGCTAAAAAATCTTTAGTAAAAATTCCTGAATATGATGCTTCTTCAATGTTTGGTGAACCTCTTTTAAAAAAAGTTTAATCACCTAACAAGAAATTTCAATAGCAATTTTCCACTCACTATTCTTAAGAAAACAATAAATTTTTATAAAAAAGAAGCCTATTTGGGCTTCTTTTTAATTTATATGTGAATTATACCTTTATGCTTTATGATTCTTCTAAATTATTTATAAGCTTGAATGCTAAAGATGGGGCTATTCGTGCTAATCTGTAAAAAAATCGAACACCTCCTACTCTAACTTCAAGTTTTCCTTTTTCTACTCCTTTAAGCATTTCCTCTACTGCTTTCTGAGGCGTTATAGCTATTTTAGGTGCACTTCCTTTGTGCCAAGGTGTGTCAACTACAGGAAACATAACCTCAACTACCTTAATTGTTGATTTTTCAAGCTGTTTACGTATTACTTGTGTAAAAGAATGAAGCGCTGATTTTGTAGAATTATAAAAAGGGTAATCTGCCTTAGGCGCATATATTAAACCTGTTGTAATATTTATGATTGCAGGTCTATTATTACTAGCCAACTGACTAGCTAGCAAATGAATTAATCGTAACGGCCCCATAAAGTTTACCTCCATTTCTTGATTGGCTTTGCTTATAGCATCAGTAGTATTAAAAAAGCTTGTTTTGTGAACTATAGCCGCATTATTAATCAATACATTAATTTTAGGGTGATGTTCATTAATCCAATTAACCAATCGTAGGCAATCTTCTTCTTTAGCTACATCACATTGGATTATTTCTAGTGCTGGATACTGTTTTTTTGCCGTTGCTAATCGCTCTTTTGAACGCCCACAAATGATTACGGTATTCTTTCTTTTAAGAAGTTCTTTACTTAGCTCTAAACCTATTCCTGAGCTTCCTCCTGTTATTAAAACGGTATTTTGGGTAAGTTTCATATAATTACTTTTGTGTTTTTAACAAAAATAATTTTGATGATTACCTCACACATTGACCTATGTTAAGTCGCTATTTTTTTTCTAATTCTACTTAACGATTCTGGTTGAATTCCTAAATAAGAAGCTACAATTGTTTGGTGTATTCTGTATTCAATACTTGGATACTCTTTTAAAAAATTCACATACCTAGTCTCTGCATTTAACAAGAGTAATTCTCTTTCTCTTTTTTCTTTTGTTATAAAACCTTTTTCTACTAGTTTTAACAAAAACCTCATCCAAAAAGGATCTGCATCCACTAAACTTAACCATTTATTATATGGAATGGAAAATACTTCAGAGTCTTCTAACGCTTCAATAAAAAAAAAGGATGGTTCATTGGATATCATTGCTGAATATGAAGCTATAAATTGATTTTCTAATATGATACCTTTGGTAAATTGTTTTCCTAAGCTATTGATGTAAACATATCTGAAAAGTCCTTTTTTTATAAATCCTATTTTTTTAGGTGTTGCACCTGCTCGAACAAAATAATCACCCTTTTTCAAAGTCTCTATTTTCCCTATTGCTAATAACTCATTTGCTTTTTCATCAGGAAGTAATTCTTTAAAAACTGTGCTCATTAATTTTTAATTTAACACGAAGTATCAGCAATGATTTTCCACTCACCTTGTATCATCTTAAAGATAATCATAAAAACGCCGTCAGCATCTCCTACAGGTCTTTTTAAGTGATATTCTCCCATAACCAAATACGCTCCCTCTGTAATTTTTGAAATATCGTTGATTTTAAAAGTTAAATTACCTGAGTGTTCTTTCGTAGGATACCCTTTTTTGTAGTTGTCTAAGGTTTTTTGCCAACCGAAAGTAATTCCGTTGCGTCCGTAAAATTTTAAGGAATCACTTTTCCAATACCCTTGCATAAACCCTTCTAAATCATGATTAGACCACGCTTCTTCTTGGGCTTTCATCACTGATAAAATTTCTTGCTTTTCTACTTCTTCTGAAACAGTTTTAACTACTTCTTGTTTACATGAAACAAATAGTATGACTAACAAAAAAATGCTAAGTAATTTCTTCATTTTAAAATAGAGAGTTAATGATTTCTTTCATCGTAATTCCTTCTGCCTCCGCCTTGTAATTCTTTACTATTCTATGTGATAAAATTGGAATAGCTACTGCTTGTACATCTTCAATATCTGGAGAATACTTTCCATTGACTGCTGCATGCGCTTTTGCTGCTAAAATTAAGTTTTGTGAGGCTCTTGGACCCGCGCCCCAATCAATGTATTTTTGGATTAATTCTGTAGCTTTATCTGATTTTGGACGTGTTTTACCAACTAAGTTAACCGCATATTCAATCACATTATCTGCCACTGGAATTTTACGAATCAATTTTTGAATGGCTATAATCTCTTCCGAAGAAAAAATAGCATCCACCCTTTGTTCCTCTATAGAAGTAGTATTCTTTACCACCTGTACTTCTTCTTCAAAACTTGGATATTCTAAATTGATAGAAAACATAAAACGATCTAACTGCGCTTCTGGTAATGGATATGTTCCTTCTTGCTCTATCGGGTTTTGTGTTGCTAGCACAAAAAATGGCAAATCTAGTTTATAGTGATGTCCCGCTACAGTTACAGACTTTTCTTGCATCGCTTCTAATAAAGCCGCTTGTGTTTTAGGTGGCGTGCGGTTAATCTCATCCGCTAAAATGATATTTGAAAAAATAGGACCTTTTATAAATTTAAAATGGCGTGTTTCATCTAATATTTCACTCCCTAATATATCAGAAGGCATTAAATCTGGAGTAAATTGAATACGATTAAAATTTAACCCTAGAGCATTTGAAATAGTATTTACTAACAAAGTTTTTGCTAAACCTGGCACACCTATTAACAATGAGTGTCCTCCACAAAAAACAGAAAGCAAAGTATAATTTACAGCCTCTTGCTGCCCAACTATTATTTTTCCTATTTCTTTTTGTAATTGACTGTACTTCTCTACTAAAGTGTTAACTGCGGTTACATCAGACATACATTAAGTTTTAAATCTTCTTTATTCAAAAATTTTAATTACACGTTTTTATAAAAACGAAATTCCCGCTTTCGCGGGAATCACAATATACTAATTTTATTACTTCTTATTTATTTTCTTTTTTCCAATCTTTTTTAAAGGTACACTTCTTATAATCATTCCCTAATTTTATATAGGTTTCTTCTATTTTCTGTTTGGTCCATTTTGTTACTTGCTCTTCTTTTTTCTTAGCTAAAGCAAATTGTTGCATTCTAACATAATCTTCTACCAAATCAGCTGTATGATTCTCTGTCTTGTCTTTTAAGAAGATTACTTTATACATCTTTTCCCCTTCACGTGTTTCATCATAAAAAATATCAGATAAATCACCTTTCTTTAATTCACTAATTCTAGCAAATAAATCTGGAGGCATTCTTGTTAACTCAAAAGTAGTTTCTTGTGTATAAGGATTTACTAACAATCCTCCATTATTTTTTGTTTCTTCTTCTTCAGAATATTTTTTTGCTGCTTCTTCAAAAGTTATTTTTCCTTCCTTTATATCAGCTACTATTTTCTCTATTTCTTCTTTTGTCTCTTTCAATTTTTCATCAGAAATTTCAGGTTGTATCAAAATATGAGATACTTCACGTCCATTTCCTCTAATCTTGCTTAAGTAAACAATATGATAACCAAAAGGTGATTTAAAAGGTTCTGATATCTGCCCTTCATCTAATGAAAAAGCTGCCTCTTTAAATTCTTTAACAAATCCTGTTTCTTTTGTTATGATTCCCATGTTACCTCCATTTTGAGCTACACTTGGATCATCTGAATTAATAATTGCTTTAAGCTTAAAACTTGCTCCGTTTTCTACTTCTTTTTTTATTTCTTTAAGCTTATTAATAACGCGGTCTTCTTCTTCTTTGGTTGGTTCCGCTTTTAATACGATTTGCTCTAATTGAACTTCTGCTGGAATTTCTGGAAGCTCCTCTTTATCTTGTAACCCTTTAAAATATACACGTATTTCTTCAGGTGTTACATCAATATCTTCTGTAATTTTCTGTTGCTCTTTTTCTATTAAAAGATTTTCTTTTTGAACATTACCTAGTTCTTTTTTCAAATCTTCAATATCATTAAAACCGTAAGCTGCAACTACCTTATCTTCACTTCCATATTCATTGGTAAAAAAGGCAATACTTCTTTCCACTCTACTATCTATTTCAGATTGAGCTACTGTAACACTATCAATAACTGCATGATGAGCTAATAATTTTTGCTGCATTAATTCCTCAAGCATTTCACAATCAGAAATTTTTACTTTCCCTTCACTTCTTAACTCAACCTCTTGCTTAAATTTATCGATATCAGAGTTTAAAACAATATTTTTACCCACAACTACAGCAACACCATCTATTTTGCTTTGTTCTGAGTTTTGTGCATTTAAGGTTGTTAAACTTGCTAGAAAGAAAGTAAATACTACACTAGTATTCTTTAAAATTTTTGTTTTGAATGGCATCATTTATCAGCTTTTTTTCAATATCTCGTATTAATTCTAGTTTTCTTTTATGTAAAATAATTTGCTTAATTCTAAGGCTTACATAGCTTAATGGAGCCGTAGCATTTTTCGGCAACACATCTTTTACAGCGACCAAATATACTCCTAAACTATCTTCTTTTTGTATGAATTTTGATATTTTTAACAAACTTTCCTTAGTTTCTGTACGTAAAGGCGGTATTTTTTTCTTTAAATAATCAAAAGTTACCCATGTTGAATCTTGTAAACGATACGATTTAAAGTTTAATAAATGTCTTTCTAAATCTTCTTTATCTTCTTCCTTATCTGACTTGAATTGCGCAATGGTCTCTTTTTTATCTAAAAAATTTTTACCATAATGTACATATTCAAATTGTAGTAATTCTTCACTTACTTTGAAGTTTTCTTTATTCTCTTCATAATACGAAGCTATTTCTTCTTCGGTTACAATCGTATCTAGTTGCTGCTTTATCAAACGCTCTTTGTAACCGTTGATATACAAGCTCTTTCGATAATCATTCACCAAGTTTTGAATCTCTTCGCTATTAACTTCTGAAATATTCTCTTCTGCCTTTATGTATAATAACTCTTGTTTAGCCCAAGAATTGATAAGTCCTTTAACAATAACCAAACTATCTTTTGGAGAAAGATTTTTCGGTAACAATACCTTTATATCTTTCATATACAAATGCTTGTTATATACCGTTGCAATAGGTTTGTCTTCTACCGTTTTTTTAGTTTTCAAACTAACTAAATCACATGAAGCTACAATTAACAATACTATTAAAAAACTATATTTTTTCACTTTAAATTATTGGTTATATATTTTTTTTAACTTTTTCAACACTCTTTCCTTAACTACAACAGTATTATTTTTTCTTAGATCTTTGACCCATTCTTTTTCTAATTGATCTTGATAATCACTCATCACCTTACCTCTTATTTTATCAAATTCTTTACCATATTTTGATTGATTTGAAAAATAGTATGCTTTTAATCCTAAAGTGTCTTGTGACGCTTTATTCCATATTTTTTCTTGCATCAAATCAAATAACAATAAACCTTCTTTGTATTCTAACAATGTATTTTTAAAAACTGGATCAGTTTTTACCAATTCCTCTTTAAAATAGTTTATAAGCTCTTTATTTTTAAACTCTTCAAATAAACTTTGAATACTTGTCTGCTTTTTTAACTTAATATACTTTAAAAAGTCTTTTTGTAATAGTTTTTTTTCATTGATAGAAAACACAGTAGCATTCAATTCATTTTCCTTTAATACTCCTTTTTTATTCTTTGTAAAAATTGCCAATGCTTTAGGGTATTCTTTAACTTGATATTTCCCCTTTAGCTTTTTATATACTGCTAAACTTGAGATATTTGCTCTTTTAGAATTTTTTACTTTTCGTGTCAATTCATCTTTTATCTCTTCAAATGATGCCACGGGATAGTTTTTTAATAGCTTAACAATATGCCATCCATATTTAGTTTTAAAAGGTTTACTATATGCTCCCTCTTTAGTTAAAGATCTAACATTATTTTCAAACTCTTCTACCATTTTCCCAGTACCAAACCTTGGTAATTTACCTCCAGCTTTAGCTGAACCAAAATCATCTGAACACTTCATAGCCATTTTTTCAAAAGAAGCACCTGATTGTAATTTTTGATATATTGAATCTATTTTCGATTGGCTCTTTGCTGAATTCTTAACTAAAATATGCGCTACCTCAAACTCACCTTTTGAAGGTCTTGTTCCTGTAACTTTTAAAATATGAAGTCCAAATTTTGTTTTAAATGGCTTTGATATTTCTCCAAATTTTGTATTGTAAGCCGCTTCTTCAAACGGATATACCATAGTAAAAGCTGAAAAAAACCCTAAATCACCTCCATTAACTCTTGCAGAAGGATCTTCTGACACTTCCCTAGCCACTACAGCAAAATCTTCTCCCGATACAATACGGTTTCTAATCCGATTAATTTTTTCTAGTAAGAACAAAGTATCAACTGCAATTCCATTACTAGGATATTGGATTAAAATATGGCTCGCTTTAACTTCATTTTTAGTACGATTATAGGCTTGTCGTACTAGCTTGTTTAAAGTTTCTTTATCATACAAATACGGAGCTGTTAATTGTTGCTTATACCCTTCAAATTCTTGTTGATAAGCTTTAACCGTATCTAACTTTAAATCGTATGCTTCTTTTACCTTTAGTTTATAATTGATAAACAATTCTAGATAGTTATCAATATCTTTTGATTCTTTATCTTCAACTATCGGTAAATTCTTTTCATATACTTGCCTAAACTCCGAAACCATAATAGGAACATCGTTTATGCTAAATAATTCTTGATCTTTCTGCGAAAAAGCGGGTAGTACACTACAACAGACAAATAATATAAAAAGAAGTTTGTTCATGCTATAAATTTACAAAGAAATAATTCCTTTTATAGCCTCTGCTTTTTTATAATATGAAATAACCTCGTCTGAACTTTTAACTGTTAAGTGTATAGATACACTCACATACTTTCCTGTTTTAGATTTTTTAGTATCAATAACCGCTCCCCCATCATTAAACAAATCTTGTACTTCTTGTACCTGGTTTCCATCAGTTGGAACAATAAATTTATATAAATACTTCGCAGGAAAAGTAGTCGTGTCTTCTAATTGTGATTTTAACTTTGCGTAAAAAGCTTCTCTATCTTGCATAACTCAATAATTACTATTTTTATTAAAACTCATCAAGAAAATGCCGAATACATTAATGATGAAGCACAAAATTACACTATATTATTATATTTATAACTTGAAACTTCTATTTTTGCCCCATGCAACAAAAAATAGTTTTAATAGGTGGTCCAGGCACAGGTAAATCCTCTATTTTAAGAGAATTTATCAAACGTGGATATGAATGTATGCCAGAGATTTCGAGAGAGGTTACCCTAAAAGCTCAAAAAGAAGGAATTGATCAACTTTTTCTAGAGCAACCTTTACTATTTAGTCAACTCTTATTAGAAGGAAGAGAACAACAATATATAGACGCGCATGAAAGTGACGCTGAAATTATCTTTTTTGACAGGGGTATTCCAGATGTACATGCTTATATGAATTACCTAGGGTCTGATTACCCTGATATTTTCATAGAAAAAAGCAACCAATACTTATATACAAAAGTATTTATGTGTTCACCTTGGGAAGCCATTTATAGATCTGATAACGAACGTTACGAGACGTTTGAACAATCAGTAAGAATTGACACTTTTTTAAAAGAAGCTTACGTAGAAATAGGTTATAATATAATTGATGTTCCTTTTGGGACGGTACATGAACGTTGCGATTTTATTTTACATGCATTAAAACACAATGTATGATACTGCACTTCAAATACTAAAACAATACTGGGGGTTCAACTCGTTTAGAGAGTCTCAACAAGAAATAATCACCGAAGTTTTAGGAGGAAACAATGTAGTTGCTCTACTTCCTACAGGAGGGGGTAAATCCATCTGTTTTCAAGTACCTGCATTAGTAACAAAAGGTGTTTGCATCGTTATTTCGCCTTTAATTGCTTTGATGCAAGATCAAGTAACCAATCTTACTAATAAAGGAATCAAAGCAACCTTAATTCCTTCAGGAAGTACACAAGATGAGATTATTACGCTTTTTGATAATGTTCGATTTGGAAACACTAAATTTTTATACCTTTCTCCTGAACGATTACAATCTCGTTTTATTCAAGAGAAAATTAAGCAATTAGACGTTAATTCGATTGCTATTGATGAAGCGCATTGTATTTCTGAATGGGGTCATGATTTTCGTCCGTCGTATCAAAATATTACTATTCTAAAAGAATTGCAACCTTTAGCTCCCATAATTGCTTTAACAGCTACTGCTACAAAGAAAGTAATTTCAGATATTGCAAGTTCACTTGAGTTGGAAAACCCAACTGTTTTTAAACAATCGTTTTATCGTAAAAATTTGGCGTATCAAATTTTTAAGACAGAAGACAAGCTTGGTAAACTGAATCAAATTTTCACAAAAACAAAAGCTCCTGCAATTGTATATGTGAATACACGCAGCAAAACAAAAGAAATCAGCAGTTACCTAAATGCACAAGGTTTTAAAAGTTCATTTTATCATGGCGGATTGTCTTCTGTAGAAAAAAAACTCGCTTTTGATAATTGGACGACAGAAAAAACACCAATTATTGTTGCTACCAACGCTTTTGGAATGGGAATTGACAAACCAAATGTTCGAGTAGTTGTACATATCAATTTGCCTTCTTCAATTGAAAATTACATTCAGGAAGCAGGTCGTGGTGGTCGTGACGGAAATAAATCTTTTTCTGTAGTATTGACAAATAACAGTGATATTACTCTAAGTAGTGAATTACTTAAAAAATCACTTCCTAGTGTTGATGAAATAAAAACTGTTCATCAAAAATTATATCAACACTTTCAAATTGCCAAAGGGGAATTAATTGAATCGGCTTTTGACTTCAACTTTTTGGATTTTTGTAGCAAATACAGTTTTATACCCAACAAAACCTTTAATGCGCTTCAAATACTAGCTAATAATGGAGTTATAGAACTCAATCATAATTTTCAACAAAAGTCTACCGTTCAGTTTTTAGCATCAAGTAAACAAGTAATTTCTCAAACTCATAAAAATACACAGCTTAAAAATTTTATTCAGCAAATTTTACGCTTGTATGGAGGAATTTTTGAAAATCCTGTGAAAATTGATGAATTCTATATCGCTAAAAAACTAGGCTCAACTTCTTGGTCTGTTATTACTATGCTAGAAAAATTAGCCCAAGAAGAACTGATTACATATGCAAAATCAACCAACAATGCTGAGCTTTTCTTTTTGCATCCGAGAGAAGATAATAAAACCATTAATCGCATTTCAATAACCATTCAGCAATACATCAAACAAAAAGAACAAAAAAACAACGATATACTTCAGTTTATCCAAAACGACGCAGTTTGTAGAAGTGTACAACTTCTCTCCTATTTTGATGAACACAATATTAAAAACTGTGGAATTTGTGATGTTTGTTTACAGAAAAAAACAAGAACTAGTGTAAATCAACAAGATCTATTATCTCTATTCAAAGATGGAAAAAGCTATACAGTTATCGAAATCTGCTCAGTTCTAAACGAAAAAGAAGCGAACATTTTAATACTTTTGCGTGAGCTACTTGCTGAAGAAAAAATACACACGAATAACAATAAATATTATTTGATATAAATGAGAGATTTACGCATAGTTTTTATGGGAACCCCAGATTTTGCTGCTACTATTTTACAACACTTAGTAGAGAATGGCTATAATGTTGTAGGAGTTATTACTGCAGCAGACAAACCTGCTGGTAGAGGGCGTAAACTTAATCAGTCTGCAGTTAAAAAGTATGCGTTATCTCAAAACTTACCTATTCTTCAACCAACAAATTTAAAAAGTGAAGAATTTCAAGAAGAATTAAAAAAATGGAACGCCAACTTACAAATAGTAGTGGCATTTAGAATGTTACCTAAATCGATTTGGGCAATGCCTGAATATGGCACTTTTAATTTACACGCTTCTTTATTACCGGAGTATCGTGGGGCTGCTCCTATTAACTGGGCTATTATAAATGGCGAAACCAAAACAGGTGTTACTACTTTCTTTATTGATGATAAGATTGACACAGGTGAAATCATCTTACAAAGTGAAGTAGACATTAAAGAAGATGAAGTTGTAGGTGAGTTACATGACAAACTTATGTATTTAGGAGCTAATCTAGTAGCTGAAACTGTCGATTTAATTGCTAAAGGTGATGTGGCAACCACCAAACAACCAGAATTAGAAGAAAAATCAGCTCCAAAACTGTACCCTGACAACTGTAAAATTGATTGGTCTAAACCATTACAAGATATTTATAATCATATTCGTGGATTAAACCCGTATCCTGCTGCTTGGACAACTATTATAAATGGAGAAGAGGAAGTTTCAGCTAAAATTTATGGAGTATCAAAAGAAAATACTGTACACTCTTTAGAATATGGAACAATCATTGCCTCTAAAAAAGAGTTAAAAGTAGCAGTTACAGATGGTTGCTTAAATATCCGTCAAATTAAAATTTCGGGTAAAAAATTAATGGATACTCAAAGTTTATTAAATGGTTACCAATTTGAAAAAGGTGCTAAAATGCTGTAGCCCTTTATTTATAAGGTTTTAACGTTTTCAACGAAAAAATAATTAAGGTTATTAACAATTCAGAGTAACTTATTAACAAAAGAGTGTTTTTTTAGGGGCAAATCTTGCACAATACCGCATTCCGTCTATATTTGTTGAGCTATTGAAGCAAAAAATATTAATTAATTTTTAAAATCTATTAAAATTATGAACAAATCAGATTTAATCGATGCGATGGCTGCTGATGCAGGAATTTCAAAAGCTGCTGCTAAAGCTGCATTAGATTCTTTAACTGCTAACGTAACTAAAACTTTAAAGAAAGGTGATAAAGTTGCTTTAGTTGGATGGGGAACTTGGTCTGTTTCTAAGAGAGCTGCTAGAACTGGTAGAAACCCTCAAACTGGAAAAGAAATCAAAATTGCTGCTAAAAACGTAGTTAAGTTTAAAGCTGGTGCTGGTTTAAGCGATTCAGTGAACTAATATTCTCCTCGAAACATATTAAAAACAGCATTTAGGCAACTAAATGCTGTTTTTTTATTCTTAAGTGTCACAAAAAATAGATGCCCATTGTCTATTAAATAGAACTTAAAACCTTTAAAAATGAAAAATATAATTACAGTTATCGGACTTCTATTTTGCTTCTCAACTGCTTTTGCACAAAAAACCGTTAACGCTTCTGACATTATGAGAGATGTAAAAAACGGAAAAGCAGTAGAAATTTCAAATGCAACCATTAAAGGAACATTAGACTTTACTTTCATGGAAGAAGCTCTACCTAAATTACCTACAAGAAAAAAATGGTGGAACGATGGCGGATCTAATACTATTGAGAAGCAAATCACAAATAAAGTTTCCTTTGTAAACTGTACTTTTGATGATGATGTATTAGCTTACATTCCTGATGAAAAAAGTGGATATACTTTTGTAGCTAATTTTGAAGATATGGTAGTATTTAGAGATTGTACTTTTGAACAAAAAGCTATGTTTAAATACTCTGATTTCGAAAAAAACACCGACTTTTCTGGCACAAAATTTAAAGGGGACTCTACTTTTAAGTATGCTAAATTCGATAGAGATATTTCATTTAAAAACACTTTATTTGAAGAGCCTTCAACTTTTAAATACGCCAATTTTAAGCGTTTTGTAAGTTTCGAAAATTCAGTTTTTAATGAGAGTGCTATTTTTAAGTATACCGAATTCAAAGACGGTGTGTCGTTTAGAAATGTAAAATTTGAAGAAGACTTAAATATTAAATATACTAAAGTATCTGGTGAGTTTGACATTACTGGTATGGAAGTAGCCTTTGATATTGACTCAAAATACACCAAAATAAACGGAAAAAGCTTTAATAAACACTTACTTAAAAAATAACTGTAAAAAACTTTTCTCTTAAACTATAAAGAACAAAACTCGGAATATTCATTCCGAGTTTTTGCTTATTCAATTTTTAAGTTGACTCTTGTTTTTAATTATACTAACTTAGCAATCAACTTCTTGCCCTCAAAAACAACTACAAATGGAGTCCAGAAACCATTTAAAAACGGGGTATATCCGAAAAACCAAACGAGTAGGAATTAAATTTTAAGATTATGCCAAAGTACGTTATTGAGCGAGAAATGTCAGGAGCTGGTGATTTAACTTCTGACCAATTAAAAGAAATTTCACAAACTTCTTGTGATGTTTTAGATGAACTAGGTCCAAAAATACAATGGGTACAAAGCTATGTAACTGATAATAAAATATACTGTATTTATAATGCTCCTAGCGAGTCAAAGATTCGTGAACATGCCGAAAAAGGTGGGTTCCCCATAAGTAAAATCAGTAAAGTTTCAACTATTATTGATCCTATTACCGCGGAATAAATTAAGTATATTAATTAAAATATTGTCCTTTTAATTTTATAAAAAAACTTTTCTAATAAAACTCGCAATAGTTATTGCGAGTTTTGTTTTTTAAGGTTTACTATATTTTTTAATACATTAGCTATCAAGTAAATAAAACTACAAATATTATCTTTCAACATACTATTTAAAAAATTTAATAATGAATTATTAATTCCTAAAAAATGAACACAAAACAAGTAAAAAAGACTATTGTAATTGTTGTATTGATAGTTATTGTTGTAGGTGGTAAACTTTATAAAAAACACCACCGTCAACAAATAATAGATGCTAAAATTACTGAACAAAATGAATGGGTTGTACAAACAGCTAAAGAGGTAAAGGAAAAAGAGTATAAAATGGTTGTTGAAAAAGCAAATAAAGAGCAAGATTCTATTGCAAAGAGTAAACAAGAAGCCCTTAAAGCCAAACAAAAACAATTACAAGAGACTTTAAAAAAAATAGAACAAGAACAAAACTCTAAATAAAAAACTCCGCTTTCAAGCGGAGTTTTTTTTATTATTCTTCCTCATCATTAAAAGAGGAATTCTTTTTTTCTTTCTTACTACCTTCGTACAATTCGTATTTTACAAAACGACAATCTAAATCGGCATTCTTTAATGGTATTCTTTTAGAAGTTCGTAATCCTACATGCTTTAACGCCTCAATATCTGACGTGATTAACCATGCTGTTGAATTCGGATAATTGTTCTTTAAGGTGTCTCCTATTTTTCTATAAAATTCCTCTACATCAATATTTAAACGTTCTCCATAAGGAGGGTTGAATAAAATTGTCGTTTTTCCAAAAACTTCTTTTTTAGAGTTGAAAAAATTTACATGATGCACCCCTATAAACTCATCTAAATTCGCATTGATAATATTCTGTTGTGCCTTTCTAACTGCTGACGGTGCCTTATCGAAACCCATAATTTTAAAGTGTGAGCTACGTATTTTCTTTAACAACGAATCTTGAATAATGAAATATAAATCTTCATCGTAATCGTTCCAATTTTCAAAGGCAAAGTGCTTACGGTTAATATTTGCAGGAATTTGATTTGCAATCATTGCTGCTTCAATCAAAATGGTTCCCGAACCACACATCGGATCAATAAAATTCTCTTCTCCTTTATAACCTGATAGTAAAATTAACCCTGCTGCCAATACCTCATTAATCGGCGCAATATTCGTAGCACTACGATATCCACGCTTGTGTAACGACTCACCAGAAGAATCCAACGAAATAGTTAACCATTCTTTATGAATGTGAACATGAATTTTTACATCTGGATATTTTAAATCTACATTCGGACGCTTTTTATACTTGTGCATAAAATAATCAGCAATAGCATCCTTCGATTTTAAACTGATATAATGTGAATTTGACGTAAAGTTTTTAGAATTCACGACAGCTCCAATAGCAAAAGTTCCATCTACATCTAAAAAACGTTCCCACTTTACACGTTGAATCGCTTCATATAAATCCTCTTCATCAAAAACTTTACTGCGTTTAATTGGTTTTAAGATACGAATAGCGGTACGCAATGCAATATTGGCTTTGTACATAAAACCTTTATCACCTTTAAAAGCAACACTTCTCACTCCTTCTTTCACTTCCATCGCTCCTAACTGACGTAATTCGTCTGCTAAAACACCTTCTAAACCTGCCATGGTAATGGCAGTCATTTTAAAATCTTTTTCCATGTAACTGTAAAATTTCACTGCAAAAGTACAGCTAATTTTGGGTTGTTATGAATCTTTTCCACTTTGAATATAAAAAACGTAAGTTTTACGTATTTTTGCAGACCTTAGAGTTATGAATACAAATACAGATTGGTTTACTTCTTGGTTTAATACGCCATACTATCATATTTTATATAAGCATAGAAATGATGCGGATGCACAGTTTTTTATGCGAAATATCACTTCTTTTTTACAATTACCAAAATTAAGCCGTATTGCTGATTTGCCATGCGGAAAAGGACGTCATGCAGTTTATCTAAACTTATTAGGCTATGATGTTGTGGGAGGGGATTTAAGTGAAAATAGTATCGCTTTTGCGAAACAATTTGAAAACGAAACATTGCATTTTGAAGTTTGGGATATGAGAAAACCCATTGAAAACAAATACGATGCTGTTTTCAACCTATTTACTAGTTTTGGTTATTTTGAAGATGACAATGAAGATATTGCTGTTTTAAAAAGTATTCAAAACGGGTTAAAAGAAAACGGAGTTTTTGTCTTGGATTTTTTAAATGTTGAAAAGGTAAAAAACACACTAATTAAAGAAGAAGTAAAAACTATTGACGATATTGAATTCCATATTCAAAAAGAAATTAAAGATGGTTTTATTTTAAAACACATTTCTTTTACTGCTGAAGGAAAATTACATTCCTATACTGAGCGCGTAAAATTTTTAACTTTAGAAAAGTTACAATCGTATTTTAAACAGGCAAACTTAACTATTGCACATGTTTTTGGCGATTATAACCTAAATGAATTCAATTCACAGTCATCTGACCGCTTAATTATAGTTGCTAAATGAGTTACATCTTATTGATTTTATCAGTTTTAATAGGTGCTATTTTAGTTTTTGTACTAAAGCCTAGTAATACCTTTGTTCGCTTATTATTAGCTTTTAGTGGTTCGTATTTACTTTCGGTAACCATTTTACATTTATTACCTGAAGTATATCATCATACTGATAACACAAAACAAGTAGGTATTTTAATATTGGTAGGAATTATTATTCAATCGATATTAGAATCGTTTTCTAAAGGAGCAGAACACGGGCATATTCACATACATTCAGATGCCTCTAAATTTCCTTGGTTATTGTTTGTAAGTTTGTGTATTCATGCTTTTTCTGAAGGATTGCCAATTCATCATGCTAATGACAATTTATTATGGGCTATTATTGTTCATAAAATTCCGATTGCTATCGTTTTGACTACATTTTTACTATTTGCAAAGTACTCAAAACAACATATCTTTTTGTTTTTAACCGTGTTTGCTTTGATGAGTCCTCTAGGAATTTTAGTTTCAGATAAAGCTCCAATCATTTCACAATATCACACAGAAATTACCGCATTGATTATTGGAGTGTTTTTACACATCTCAACTATTATTCTTTTTGAAAGTACCGAAAATCACAAGTTCAATTACAAAAAATTTGCAGCTATTATTTTAGGAGTGTTGTTAACTATCTTCTCTATGCACTAAATCTATCGAAAAGGCAGGTAAACAAACAGCTAAATATTCACAAGGTTCTGTAAACGGGTTAGAATATTGAATTCGAGTATTCTTTTCAATCTTGATAGATTGACCAGCTTCTAACACTACGATTTCACCATCAATATTGAATTGCTTTTTTCCTTTAATAATGTAAGTATACTCTTCAAATTTTGGGGTTTGAAAAGGCTCGCTCCATCCTGGAGGTGCAATCATATGGGCAATACTTACTTTTGAATTCCCATCCGTAGCATTTCCAAAATGCTCTTCTATCAATTTTCCATCTGTAGTTGGTACTACAAATGGAGCTTTTTGTATTGTATATTTTTTACTCATAATAATTATTCTTCATTTAGTAATTTATAATACTTTTCCCTATAAGCTTTATTATAATCTTGAATTATCACTTTCCCTGTTTTAAAATAAAAATAGATAGAATCACTCCCTTTCCCTTTCACTACAGAATCACCTACAGATATTTTTTTATATATAAAATTATCTACCTGCTCTTCATGATAACTATCTAAAACAACATATTTTCTTGCTCTACGGTAGTCTCCTTCCTTTCTTTTATCAATTACAATTCCTTTAAAATAAAGTTCTCTATTATTTTCATACCTTCTCTTATTACAATCTAAAGAATTAACTTGAAAATATCCTAAAAGCCCACATATAATGAATATTGGTATAAAAACTAAATATAGTTTACTACTAACTTGAATTTCTTGTTCTTTTAATTCTTCTTCAGAATAAAACATTTTTTACAAAAAAGCCGAAACAAATGTTTCGGCTTCGTATGTTTTAGTTAAACCAAATGGTAAATGATTTTATTTTTGCTAAGTCAGGAATTTGCTCTTTAGTAACTTTTTGTGTACTAAAATCTTTTAAACCTAAGTCTTCATTATCAATCGTAATGGTAGCGTTTAAATCATCGATAAATAAAGTTGCCGATGAAAACGATGATTCTACTTTACTTACTTTTGCATTTGCATTAATTTCTTGAAACGTAGATTTGATGTTTAATCCTGTTTTTGTTTTAAAACGATCATCAAAAACCTCAATACTTTTAATTGTTGAAGTAGAATCTAACTGTTCTTTTGGAGTTATCGTTAATAAGTGCTTACCTCCCTTTTCATATACTAAATACTGATCGTCTTCTTGAAAAAGGTTATTTCCCTTAGCTCCTTCACTTAAAATTTTAACAACTGAATCTTGCTTGAAAATATTATCAATCTCTTTTACGGTTGTTTTGGTTGTCAACTGTCCAACTTTTCCTTTCGCAATATCAAATTTACTGTTTCCACATTGCACAAACATTATTGACATTACAGCAATTGCTAAAGGTTTCATTAATTTTCTCATTGATCTTCTTTTATATTTAAAACGTCTATTCTTTCTATTTGTTATTTTATTACTTTTTTTAAGATTCCAAAGGCTGCTCTAATAAAAGTAGCGCTCGTTAATACTTTTACAACTGGATTCATACGAGTACTAGTGCGTGATGAAGAAGATTTTCTTCGTGTTTTCTCTTCTTCTTTTCTCTCTTCCTCTTTTTCTTGCTCCTTGTTGAGTTTTTCAATCTTTTCATTCAATAACTCATAAGCACTCTCTCTATCTATTGTATCATTATACTTCGGAATCAACCTCGAATTATCCAATACTTGCTTTATTTCTTTTTCTGTCAACACATCCATTCTACTCATTGGAGCTCGCAACATGGTTCTTGCCAATGGAGTTGGAATTCCTTTTTCATTCAATACAGAAACTAAAGCCTCTCCTATTCCTAACTGCGTTAATTCTTCTTTAGTATCGTAATATTCAGAATCTGGATAATTTTCTGCAGCTAATTTAATTGCTTTCCTGTCTTTCGCAGTAAATGCTCGTAAAGCATGCTGAATTTTCATTCCTAATTGTGCCAACACATCTTCTGGAACATCCTTTGGATTTTGAGTAACAAAATATAATCCTATTCCTTTTGAACGAATCAACTTCACGATACTTTCTATTTGGCTTAATAAAGCTTTTGATGCCTCGTCAAAAACCAAATGAGCTTCATCTATAAAAATGATTAATTCTGGTCGACCGCTATCACCTTGCTCAGGAAATGTTTCATATACCTCAGCTAATAACTGTAACATGAAGGTTGAAAATAACTTGGGTCTGTCTTGAATATCTGTTAAACGTAGTACAGAAATCACTCCACGTCCATTTTCATCGATGCGAGTTAAATCATCTACATCAAACGATTTTTCTCCAAAAAACAAATCTCCACCTTGCTGCTCTATTTCAACTACTTTTCTTAAAATAGCTCCTGTACTCGCTGTTGAAATTCGTCCGTATTCTTCTTGAACCTCTTCTTTACCTTCGTTCGTTATGTATTGAAGAATCTTTTTAAAATCTTTTAAATCCAGTAACGGTAACTGATGATCATCACAATACTTAAAAATGATTGCAACAATGCCCGATTGCGTTTCTGTCAAATCTAAAATTCGAGATAATAACACAGGTCCAAACTCAGAAACAGTAGCGCGTAAACGTACTCCATCTTGTTCTGAAATTGATAAGATTTCAATAGGAAATTTTGTTGGTGCAAACGGTATTCCAATTTTTTCGTGACGTTCATTTATTTTAACATGTCCAGGGCTCGGTTGTGCCAATCCACTTAAATCTCCTTTTACATCCATCAACAATACAGGGATTCCTTTTTCAGACATGTTCTCTGCCAATACCTGTAAGGTTTTAGTTTTTCCTGTCCCTGTAGCCCCAGCAATTAATCCGTGGCGATTTAATGTTTTTAAAGGAATATTTACCAAAGCATTGGTTACTGTTTCTTCACCTAACATTCCTGCTCCCAACGTAATAAACTCTCCTTTAGTTGTATACCCTTCGTTAATGTAATTGAAAAACTCTTCCGTTTTACTCATTCTTTTCGAACTTTTTTGTGATAAAAACACGTAAAAGTAACAAAAATCATCCATTAAATTTTAATGTTGCCTATCTTTGCACCCTTATGTTGATAAAAGAAGTACAAGAGTTAATTAATACGGGAGAAATGCTTCCGTTGATGGAGGAATTTTACACAATTCAAGGAGAAGGTGCGCATACTGGTACTGCTGCATATTTTATTCGTATTGGTGGTTGCGATGTTGGATGTCATTGGTGTGATGTGAAGGAAAGCTGGGATGCTAATTTACACCCTCCAACAAAAACAGACCTCATTGTTGAAAATGCAAAAAAACATGCTGAAACAGTTGTTATTACAGGCGGTGAGCCCTTAATGTGGAGTTTGGATTATATTACTAATAAACTTCAAGAAGAAGGAATCAAAACGCATATTGAAACTTCAGGAGCCTATGATTTTTCAGGAGTTTGGGATTGGTTTTGTTTATCTCCTAAAAAAACAAAATTACCTTTAGAGCGTGCTTACCAAGAAGCGGATGAATTGAAAATGATTATTCACAATAAAAATGATTTTCAGTTTGCAGAAGAACAAGCTGCCAAGGTTGGTAAAAATTGTAAGTTGTTTTTACAACCTGAGTGGAGCAAAAAAGAAAAAATGACTCCATTAATTATTGATTATGTGATGGAAAACCCTAAATGGAAAATTTCCTTACAAACACATAAGTATTTAAATATACCATAAACAAAAAGCAACCTAGTTTAGGTTGCTTTTTGTTTATGATTATATATTACTCAATAACAAACTAATTAGTTTGAAATACTTATTGCCTCTTTTATACTCTTATTCTTATTGAGTACTTCAAGCATACAATAAGCTACATCTGCACGAGAAATTTTAAGATTCAGCTTTTTAAAACTTCCATCAAATCCTTTTTTATAATTTTGGGTTATGCCCCCGTCTGTAAAAGCACTCGGTCTAACTATAGTATAGTTTAAATCACTGTTTAAAATATGTTGCTCTTGTAATTTATGGTCATGAAATGCTTTTTTAAGTAAAAATCCAAACATTATATGCTTCCAAATAAAATTAAGATTGTTATAACTATCTCCCATTCCAAGTGTTGTTTGACAAATTAGTCTTTTTACATTGGTCTTTTCCATAGCTTCTACAATATTTTTAGTTCCTATATCTCTTATTTCGCCTACTTTCCCATCTCCAATGGCACATAATACCGCTTCTTGATTTTGTACCGCTTTTTTTACACTCTCAGCATTGGCTATATCACCTTTAAATAATTGAAGGTTTGAAGATTTTTCAACTTGTAATTTATTAGGGTTTCTTACAAATGCTGTTACTTCATGCCCTTGCTTTAAAGCTTGCTTTACTATTTCCATTCCAACACTACCTGTTGCACCAAAAACTATAATTTTCATATGATATCTTTTTTAAATTCTATAAGACAAATATCAAATTATAAAAGGCTTTAACATTGTACAAAACCGTCAATCGGTCGTTTGAAGAAAATTAGCAAGTGCCGGTAAATATTGAAATTCTGACGGCGTTACTCCTGCATATTTTTTAAATGTTTTGATAAAATGCGATTGGTCTGAAAACCCATTTTCATAAGCAACATCTATCATTCGATTATTTTCATTGTCGGATATTTGAATCAATGAATTTTGGAATTGAATAATCTTACAAAAGATTTTTGGAGTTACCCCAATTTCTTTTACAAACCTCCTTTCAAGCGTTCTTTCAGTTAAAAAAAGTTTTTTTCGTAGTTCAGTAACGGTAATTTTCCCTTTACATTGAAGTACAATATTAATTGCTAATACAATTGATTTATCAGTATTTAAAGTACTTTTTTCAATAATATGAGTTAAGTATTTAGAAACAATTTTCACTTGTTCTTTTGTGTTATTCGTTTTATTCAAACACTCAACACTTCTTTGATTAATAGTTTCGGATAACTGTGTTAAATCATAACAATCATCGTTAAGTATTTTTGGTTCAACACCCAAAAGAATTCGAACTGCAGAGGGTAACATTTGAAACACAATCATCTTATATGCGCCTTCAACATATAACTCAATAGGGTTTATGGTTTGTCCATATAAAAAGAATTCTGAGAGCCTTTTGTTTTTGTGTTTTAAAAAAAGTCCATTTGAAGAAACGCAAAAGATAATTCCGGGATAACCATCAGCAAAAAAAGGTAAAGAGGTTTTAATTTTGGAGTCTTTTTCTTCAAAAACAAATATATCTTTCACATATGGTTTTATATCGTCGCTATATTTCTCTTTTCCTTTAAACACTTTTTTCTTCTCTTTTTAATTTAGAATAAATTTAACCGAATTTTATGTAAGAATGAAACTGGAAGAGCTACAATATGCATATAGCTTACTAACACCTAATACTCATTAGGTTCTATATGAATTAAAACATGCCCCAGATCTGGGAGTTTTTCTCTTAAATAATCTTTTAGTTTGTGTGCGATTTCATGTCCTTCTTTTACTGTAATATCACTATCAACTATAGCGTGTAAATCTACATGATATCGCATCCCTGCTTTACGAACAAAACATTTTTCTGTTCCTAAAACACCTTCTACCTCTAACGATTTTTCTCTTATTTCTTCTATTAAATCATCATATACATGTTCATCCATTACCTCTCCTAAGGCTGGTCTAAAAATCAAATAGCTATTATATAAAATAAAAGCAGAAGCAAATAAAGCAGCCCAATCGTCAGCTGTTTCATAGCCTTCTTTAAAAATAAGTGCTATAGAAATTCCAATAAATGCCATTACGGATGTAATTGCATCGCTTCTATGATGCCATGCATCCGCTCTAAGAGATGAACTATTGGTTTCTTTACTTTTTTTGATTACGATTTGGAATGATATTTCTTTCCATATGATGATTCCGCCTAACACAAGTAAAGTCCATGGTTCAGGAATCTTATGTGGGGTTTGAATATGTAGAATACTTTCATAGGCTATAACTGTTGCTGAAGTCACCAAAAATGCCACAACAATAAAAGTGATTAAAGGCTCTATTTTTCCATGTCCGTACGGATGATTTTTATCTGCTGGTCGCTTCGCATATGTTAACCCTAATAACACTAAAATAGAAGAAAAAACATCGGTTGTTGATTCAATAGCATCTGCAATAAGCGCGTACGAATTTCCAAAAAAACCAGCTAGTCCTTTTATAATGGCTAAACTAGCATTGCTTAAAACACTAAAATAAGTAGTTCGTATGGCAGATTGCTCTTTACTCATTAAATATAAGATGTTATATAACTTTTGGGCTACAACGAAAATACTTGAAAACCTTTGTATAATCAAAAAAAACTCGCCTAATAGGCGAGTTTTTGGATAATACATAAAAGAACTATCACTTTGTTAACAACAATTAATCATATAATAATTAAAAAGTTTAATTCCATCCACCACCTAAGGCTTTATATACTTTCACATTAGCCATTAATTGATCTCTTTTAGTTTCTATGATTTCAATTTTTGACTCCAATGCTTCTCTTTGAGTTAATAATACTTCGGTATACTCTGCTCTGGCCGATTTAAATAAACGAATTGAGAGTTCGATAGACTCGTTTAATGCTTCAACTTGTTGCTCTTTCAAACTATAACTGTATTTTAAGTTATCTATTTTTGAAAGTTCATTAGCTACTTCCAAATACGCATTTAAAATAGTTTTTTCGTACTCATACACAGCTTGTAACTGTCTATCATTAGCTGTTTTATATTCAGATTTTATAGCGTTTCTGTTAATTAATGGTCCCACAATATCACCTGCCAAAGAATACACTAATGACTCTGGTGTAGAAGTCAGAAATTTAGGTTTGAATGCTTGTAAACCTACACCTGCTTTAATACCAATGGACGGAAAGAAATTCGCCTTAGCTATTTTAGTATTCAATTTTGCCGCTGAAAGTTCATACTCAGCTTTTCTTAAATCAGGTCTGTTAAACAATAATTGCGATGGAATTCCTGCATGCACAGCTGCGATTGGTTTATCGATAAAATTATCAGAATCTCTTTCTATATGCTGTGGATATCTACCTACTAAAAAGTTAATTTTATTCTCAGTCTCAATTACTTTTTGCTGAATTTCGTATAAATGACTTTGGTTTTTTAACACACTTGCTTCAAACCTACGTACAGCTAACTCAGTAGTTCTTGCTGCCTGCTTTTGCAGTTTTACCATTTCTAGTGCATTTTTCTGAATTTCTAAGTTTTGAGAAACCATAGACAATTCATTATCTAATGCTTCTAGTTCATAATATGAATCTGCTATTTCTGAAACCAAATTAGTTACCATGAAGTTTTTTCCTTCAACAGTAGCTAAATACTCAAGCACAGCAGCTTTCTTCTCGTTACGTAATTTCTTCCAAACATCTAATTCCCAAGAGGCAGAAAGCCCTAAAGAAAAATTAGTTAAAGGCTCAGGAAATTTCTCGTCTTCAGTAATATTAAGATTCTCTTCAACTGCACCATCTCTGGTATATTTTCCTGCTTTTTCTAATTCTGCTCCTGCATATGCATTCACAAAAGGTAAATACTCTCCTTTTTTAGCTTTAATATTGTTTTTAGAAACCGCTACTTGTTGTAGCATAATGTTCAATTCCTGATTATTCTTTAAAGCCAAATCTATCAATGAAACTAGATGTGGATCTGAGAAAAATTCACGCCATTGAACATTTGCTGTATTTAATGTGTCAGTAGGTTGGTTTTTAAAATTTTCTGGAACCTCTTTATTTTCTTCTCTCAAAACTTGAGTAGGCACACAAGAATAAAAAACCAAGATGGTGAGCACACCTAAAAGGTGTGCTTTGGTTATTTTTAATGAATTTCTTCGATTAATTTTCATCATTTTGTCTTTTAATTATTTTTTTTAGAAGCTTTTTAATTTCCGCCATTTTAGCTCTTGTTTTGCTACTTTCTACTTCATTTATTCTCATAAATTCTTCAGAAACTGGTTCAATAGCTTCATCTTTAATTAAACTCTTACCATCACTCATTTTAGCAAAGATGTAGTACAGTCCCGGAATAATCAATACTCCAAAAACAGTTCCTACAAGCATTCCTCCTAAAGCAGAACCTCCAATGGTTCTGTTACCTATTGCTCCAGCTCCATGAGCTATTACTAACGGAACCAAACCTGCTATAAATGCGAACGAGGTCATTAAAATAGGTCTGAATCGCTCTTTAGCACCTTCAATGGCTGCTTCAAAGATTGTTGCTCCTTGGCTGCGTTTTAATACTGCAAACTCCACAATTAATACCGCATTCTTACCCAATAAACCAACCAACATGATAATTCCAATTTGTGCATATACGTCGTTGGCTAATCCCATTAATTTTAAAAGGGTGAACGATCCATACACCCCTACAGGAAGTGAAAGAATTACTGCTAAAGGCAATAAAAAACTCTCATACTGAGCTGCTAATACAAAATACACAAAAGCTAAAACAATAATAAAAATGTAAACTGACTCGTTACCTCTACCAGCTTCATCATAAGTAAGTCCTTCCCAAGCTATATCATACCCTCTTGGTAACTCTTTAACTGCAACTTCTTTGATTGCATTAATAGCATCACCACTTGTGTATCCTGATGCTGGTAAACCTCTAATAGCTGCAGAGTTATATAAGTTATAACGCGTAATCTCATTAGGGCCTAACTTTTTCTCTAAACTCATAAAAGCAGAATAAGGTACCATTTCTCCTTCCTCATTCTTAACATAGAGTTTTTCTAAATCAGAAGGAATTCTTCTGTATTCAGGTGCCGCTTGTGTATACACTTTAAAGAATCTACCAAATCGAATAAAACCTTGTTCATAGGTACTACCTATTAAAACATTTAAGTTTTCCATCGCTTTACCAATAGTAACTCCTTTTTGCATGGCTTTTTTATTATCAATCTTCAATTCATATTGAGGATAATTAGCCGAATAAAAAGTAAACAACCCTGTTAACTCTTTTCGTTTAGATAATGCTTCCATGAATTTGTTATTGATTCGTTCAAACTCATGATAATCTGTTGAATTGGTTTTATCTAATAATCGCATAGAAAACCCTCCTGAAGAACCAAAACCAGGTACTGCAGGTGGTTCAAAATACTCTATAACTGCTCCTAGGTCTTTCGTCTCCTCCTCTAATTCTTCCATAATTTCATGAACTGAATGATGACGCTCTGACCATGGTTTCAAGTTAATTAAACAAGTACCTGCGTTTGAACCTCTACCTTCTGTCATGATTTCATATCCTGCCAACGATGAAACAGACTCAACTCCTTCGGTTTCTTCACATATTTGTTGTAGTTTTCTTGCTACTTCATTAGTACGTTCTAATGTAGCTCCAGGAGGTGTTTGAATAATTGCATAGATCATTCCTTGATCTTCGTTAGGTATAAAACCTGCAGGCAATGTTTTATTAGTTATAAATATACCTACACAGAAAGCTAATAAAATTCCAAATGTTAATACTCTTCGTGCTACAATTCTGTTCAACACTTTAATGTACTTTCCTGTAAGCTTTTCAAACCCTTTATTAAACCAGTCAATAAACTTATCTACTATTGATTTTTTTCTATCCTTTCCATGGTTATTTTTTAGCATCATGGCACACAACACTGGTGTTAATGTAAGTGCTACAACTGCTGAAATGATAATTGAACCTGCCATTGTTATAGAGAACTGTCGATAGAAAACCCCCACAGGTCCTGTCATAAAAGAAATAGGTATAAATACAGAAACCATTACTAAAGTAATTGCAAGAATAGCTCCTCCTATTTCTCCAAGTGCTGCTTTAGAAGCTTGATAAGGAGTAAGATGTTCTTGCTCCATCTTTAAATGGACGGCTTCTACTACAACAATTGCATCATCAACTACAATACCTATCGCCAATACTAATGCAAATAATGTGATTAAGTTAATAGAAAGTCCAAATAATTGCATTACAAAAAAAGCTCCAATCAATGAAACAGGTACTGCTATAATTGGTATTAACGTCGATCTCCAATCCCCTAAAAACAAAAACACTACTACAGCTACTAATATAAAAGCATCTCTAAGAGTATGTAACACTTGTTCTATAGAAGCATCTAAAAAGTTAGAAACATCATAACTAATTTGAAAATCAATTCCCGGTGGTAAATCAGCTTTTAACTCTTCTAATTTTTCTTTTACTGATTTTATTACATCACTACCATTACTTCCAAATGTTTGTTTTAAAACGATTGAGGCAGATGGATGACCGTCTAAGTTTGAGTAAATATCAAAAAACTCACTTCCTAACTCTACTTCTGCAATATCTCTTAGTCTTAAAATTTCTCCTTCTTCATTGGCTCGGATAATAATATCTTTATATTGATCTGGCTCATTGTATCTGTTTTGATACGTTAATACGTATTCTAATGACTGCGAGGTTATTCCAGAACTTCTACCCAATCTACCAGGTCTTGCAAGAATACTTTGGTCTTCCATCGCTTCTAAAACTTCTTCAGCAGAAATATTATAAGCTCTCATTCTATCTGGTTTTAACCAAACTCTCATTGCAAATTTTCTACTTCCTAAAATTTTAGCACTAGCAATACCATTAATACGTTGAATTTCTGGTATCATTTTGGTGTATGCATAATTGTAAAGGAATTTTTCATCATTATTCTTCTCTTTACTAAAAAGGTTTACATACATTAACATACTTGGTTGTACTGGAGTAATAATTACTCCCTCTCGCTGTACTAATTCAGGTAATAGAGGCATTACTTGATCTACCCTTGTTTTTACCCTTACAACTGCCTGGTTAGGATCTGTACCTGGTTCAAAGATTATACGTAAGGTTCCTTCTCCTGCACTTGTAGCATCAGATGCTATATATCGCATTCCTTGAACTCCATTTATTGAAGTTTCTAAAGGAATTAATGTAGAATTCACTAGTACATCCGCACTCGCTCCTGGGTAAGCGATAAAAATATTTACCGTTGTAGGTGCAATTTGTGGAAATTGTGAAATGGGTAACTGTTTTATCGCTAACAGTCCAGTAAAAACAATAATTATCGAAATAACAATTGCTAGTACAGGTCTTTTTATAAATTGACTAAACATGTTTGTTGAATTTAATTTTTATTTACTCTGCATATAAGTCTAGACCAGACATCACCGTACCTGGTTCTTCAAACTCAACATTTATTTTTTGCTGATCTTTTACCATTCGGATTCCTTCTAACAATATTCTATCGCTTTCCGTTAATCCTTTTCCTACTAAAAATAAATGTGGCAATTCTGCTTCTACTGTAATCTCTCTTTGAGTTACCTTATTATCTTTACCTACAACAAAAACATATTTTTTATCTAGTACTTCAAAAGTTGCTTTTTGAGGAATAATTAAAGCCCCTTCATAAGGAACTTTCATTAAAATACTTCCAGTCTCACCATGTCTTAATATTCCATCTGGATTAGGGAAAGTAGCTCTAAAGGCAATGTTTCCTGTTTCGTTATTAAACTCTCCTTCAATTGTTTCAACTATTCCTTTTTGGTTGAATTCTTTATTATTAGCCATTAAAAGGGTTACTTCTTTTTTCTTTCCTTTATCTTGGCTCATGATGTAATCTAAATACTCAGTTTCTGGAACATTAAAATACACCCACATTTTACTGTTATCTGACAAAGTTGTTAGTAACTCTCCTTCATCCAACAAACTACCATTTCTCACATGCAAATGGTCCATTATACCATCAAATGGAGCTCGTATACTTGTAAAACCTAAATGAGTTTTTGCTAACACAACTTCTGCTTTTGCTTTTTCGAAATTTGCTTTTGCCAAAGCCAATTCGTTTTCAGAAACTACATTACCTTCTGCCAATAATTGTGTATTCTTATACTCTATTTCAGCTGCATTAGCTTCTGCTGTAGCTTTTTGTAAATCGGCTTGGTAAACATTAGGAGAAATTTGGAACATTAACTGCCCTTTCTTTACATGTTGACCTTCATCAACAAATACTTTTTGTAAATATCCTTTTTCTAGAGCTCTTAATTCTATATGTTGAATAGAATGTATTTGACTCACATAATCTTTTGTAATTGATGTATCTTTTTTAATTGGGTTGGTTACAAGAAACTTTGTTTCGTCATGCTTAGTTTCTTTTTTTGTTTCGCAACTAATGTGAATTAATAGCGCACACATGCTCATGAAAATGAAGCTTTTTTTCATTTTTTGTATTTATTTAAAAAATTAGTGAAATGGATAATCGCTCCTTCAAAGGATGATTAACCAAAGGTTTAAATTAAAATTCTTAAAATTTTAGGATGTAAATAGACAGACCTAGGTAAGATAATTAGGTCTTAAGAGGTAAATCAAATTATAAAAACTTCAAACTTTACATGTAACTTTAAAGTTAAGCTTGAAGAAAGCTTTTTAATGCGTTGTGTTTTTTCTTTAATTAAACAACGTTGTTCTTCAAAAAACTGTGCATGTAAAAGTGCTGAAAAATATCCTCCTAATAGTGGTGAGTACATTTTATTTTCATCCTCATCTTGAGTCTTATCTTCAATTTCATTTACTTCAAGAAACTTCTCTGTATTAGACTCTGGATAAAATTTATTGTATACTCCTTCGCTTGTGTTTTGAGCAATAGTAGGAACTTCTATACAAGTAGATTCTGAAGTTAGCGTATAGATGTTCTTCTCAAAGGAGTTCTGATCTGCATACGTAAAAGTGACTCCTTTCAGTAAAAATATTAATAGAAAAAAATATTTATTAAATATATTACTCATTTCAGCTGGCAAAATTATGTATATATATTAACATAGCAAACAAATCTTTTATCTAAATATTTTTAACATAAAAAAACTCGCCAATTGGCGAGTTTTATACTTTTAACTTGGGCTGCTTATTTTCTAGTCTTTAAACACTCCCATGTTTGAAAACTTATCCATACGTTGAGCAACTAAATCTTCTTGAGATAAATCTTTCAACTCTTTATAAGCTTCTAAAATTTGTTTTTGTACTGCATTAAAAGCTCCTTCTCTATCAGAGTGTGCTCCTCCAATTGGCTCTTTTATAATGCCGTCAACTATCTTTAATTTTAAACCATCTTCTGCAGTTAATTTTAAAGCTTCTGCTGCTCTTTCTTTTTCTGACCAGCTACGCCATAAAATTGAAGAACAGTTTTCTGGTGATATAACCGAATACCAAGAGTTTTCTAACATATAAACTCTATCTCCTACTCCAATCCCTAAAGCTCCACCTGATGCTCCTTCTCCAATAATTATTGTAATTATTGGAGTTTTTAAATAGGTCATTTCAAAAATGTTTCGAGCAATAGCTTCACCTTGTCCACGCTCTTCGGCTTCTAAACCTGGATAAGCTCCTGGAGTGTCTACAAAAGTTACTACAGGAATTCCAAATTTTTCAGCCATACGCATTAAACGTAATGCTTTACGGTACCCTTCAGGATTTGCCATTCCAAAATTACGATACTGACGTGTTTTAGTGTTGTATCCTTTTTGTTGGCCAATAAACATAAATGATTGGTCTCCAATTTTACCTAAACCACCAATCATCGCCTTATCATCTTTTACACTACGATCACCGTGTAATTCCATAAAAGTATCTCCACAAAGTGCTTTGATATAATCTAATGTATACGGGCGGTTCGGATGACGAGATAACTGTACACGTTGCCATGCAGTTAAGTTTTTGTATATATCTTTTTTAGCTTTTTCTAGCTTTTCTTCAATTTTCTTACATGTTTCAGTAACATCAACTTCACTTTCCTTTCCTATATCAAAACATTTTGCCAATTGATCTTCTAATTCTTTAATTGGCATTTCAAAATCTAAATATTCCATTGTTGTATATAGTTTGATTTTCTAATTTTCTAGTTAGTCGTTTGTAAAGGCAAACATACTAAAAATTTATACAGCTTGCCTTGATACACTTTCTTAAAATACTATTTTTTCTTGATTTTATTTTTTATTGAAGTGGCGTTTTTTAAAATTCCATTAAGTAACACCACCAATAAAACTACAAGAGCTCCGTAATAAAACCCTGCATTCATTTGTTCTTTTTCTCCAAAAACTATTAATGCTAAAACGATAGCATATACAGGTTCTAAATTAATAGTTAACATTACCGTATAGGGGGTTAAATATCTCATTACATGTACAGATGCTATGAATGCATAGGCAGTACAAATACTACTTAATACAAACAGATATATCCAATCAGTTAATTGTAATTGAAAAAATTCTAATGAGAATTGTTGTGTAAATAGTAAGTAAAGTGTTACTCCTAATACCCCAAATAATAATTGATAAAATGAAATGACTTCTGCTTTATGTTTTTTTATGTATAATCCATTTAACACTGCAAATAAAGCAGACAAAAAAGCGGAAATTAAGGCATAGATAATTCCTAAAGTATATTGACTTTCAAAATTGAATATGATGTATAAGCCAACGATAACTAATAACCCTAGAATTATCTCGATCAACTTTATTCTTCTTTTAAAAAAGAAAGGTTCTATTAATGAAGCAAAAAATGCTCCTGTACTCATAGTAACTAAAGCTACAGAAACATTAGAAACTTTAATAGCTTTAAAAAAGGTAATCCAGTGTATAGCTATGATTATTCCTGAAATAGCAAACTTGATTAAAGACTTTTCTTCAACCTTAAAAGACTTCTTTTTGATGACAAAATAGAAAGCTATAAAAATTACAGCTAATAACATGCGGTACCAAACTAACGGAACTGCATCAATAGATATTAGCGCTCCAAGTATTGCTGTAAAACCCCAAATAAAAACGATTAAATGTAGGTGCAGGTAGTTTTTAAGTTTTTCTCCTTGCATTGATATATAGATAAATAGCATATAACCCAAAAACAATATTTGGTACCCAAACATTCAATAAGGCATTTGCACCAGCCACTGCTCCTAATACTTCTGCTACTTTTAAAAAGAATACATAAATAAACATTACAGAAATACCTATGGCCAAATTAACACCTATACCTCCTCTTGCTTTTTTATGAGCTAAACCTACAGCTATTAAGGTTAGTATATAACAAGCAATAGGTAAACTTGTGCGTTTGTATAGTTCAACTAAATAAGCATTTAGGTTTTTGATTCCTCTTTTTCTAGAAACCTCTATAAATTTAATTAACTCAGGGGAACTCATTTCCTGAGCCATAATATTTTTATAATTAAAGTCGCTAGGTGTAAAGGTAAAAGTAGTGTCTAAACTTTTACCTGAAGAAATACTATCCCTTTCTTTAAATATTTTACGTTTTTTCCAAGTATATAGCTTAAAAATACTGTCTTTTTCATTCCAGTTTATATTATCTGCTGTAAGCTTACTTTTTAGTTCAATACCATCATATAAGTCAATGGAAAAATTGTACCCTGAATTTCGTTTCAAATCAAAATTCTGAATATACATATAAGTACTATCATTTAGCTGTAAACTGAATTCTCTTATTGATGTGTCGGCGTATTTTTTCTTTTTTAAATATTCCTTTTCAAATGCCTTTCTTGTTTTGCTACTCGATGGCACAAAGAAATGATTCATCGATAGTGCCACCAAACATACAATTGATGCTCCTATAAAATATGGATACAAAAATCTAGTAAACGACACTTGTGCACTATTAATTGCTACAATTTCTGTATTACTGGCTAGTTTTGAGGTAAACAAAATAACAGCAATAAACAATGCTAATGGCATAAATGTATTAGCATAGTAAATGATAAAGTTTTTATAGTAATCGTTAGCGATTTCAAAAAAAGTTAAGTTTTCATGGCGTAAAAACTTATCTATTTTTTCAGCAATATCAATAGCTACTGCAATAGGTATTAAAATTAATAAGGTGAACAAAAAAGTTACCAAATAACGTTTTAATATGTACCAATCAAGAATTTTCAAAAAATCTTAGTTTTATATTAAAATTTACAAACGTTTGTCCATTTGTTTCACCATTTTGTCTTTCCATGTAGCAAAATCACCTGCTAAAATATGCTTACGTGCTTCACGTACTAACCATAAATAGAATCCTAAATTATGAATAGAGGCTATTTGTTTACCTAACATTTCTCTTGAGGCAAATAAATGACGTAAATAAGCTTTAGAATACATAGTATCTACCCATGTAATTCCCATTTCGTCAATTGGAGAAAAATCATTTTCCCACTTTTTATTTTTAATGTTAATGCTACCATGTGCCGTAAACAACATTCCATTTCGGGCATTACGTGTGGGCATTACACAGTCGAACATATCTACTCCTAAAGCAATATTCTCTAAAATATTAATAGGTGTTCCTACTCCCATTAAATAACGTGGCTTATCTTCTGGTAAAATTGCTGTTACCACTTCGGTCATTGCATACATTTCCTCAGCTGGCTCTCCAACAGACAAACCTCCAATAGCATTTCCTTCCGCTCCTACTGAAGCAATAAATTCAGCTGATTGCTTACGGAGATCGGTATATGTACTTCCTTGTACAATTGGAAATAATGTTTGATTATACCCATACTTTGGTGGAACTTTTTCTAGGTGATTTACACAACGTTTTAACCAACGATGTGTCATATGCATTGATTGTTTTGCATACGAATAATCACACGGATATGGTGTACATTCATCAAAAGCCATAATAATATCAGCCCCAATAGAACGTTGAATTTCCATTACATTTTCTGGCGTAAAGAAATGTAAAGAACCATCAATATGACTTTTAAACTTTACTCCTTCTTCATTAATCTTTCTTCTTCCTGATAACGAATACACTTGGTACCCTCCACTATCAGTTAAAATATTACGATCCCAGTTCATAAACTTATGTAATCCACCTGCTTGTTCTAAGATTGATGTCTGCGGACGCAAGTATAAATGGTATGTATTTCCTAAAATTATATCAGGATTAACTTCATCTTTTAATTCAGATTGATGTACTCCTTTAACAGTAGCTACTGTACCTACAGGCATAAAAATAGGAGTTTCGATAGTTCCGTGGTCAGTGGTAATAACACCTGCACGCGCTTTACTTTTGGGGTCGGTTATTTTTAAGTCAAATTGCATAAGTGGCAAAGATACACATGTAAGTTGAATGTTGAAATGTAGAAAGTTAAAAGTTTCTTATTACTGGTTTTTTAATACTTTCTTCTTCTTCCAAACTTATTTTTAAAATCTCTTTTTTTCTTTGATGATGTACTCTTCTTTGAAGTTGAAGTTGATTTTGAGCTCGTTGTAACATCCTTTTTTGAAGCTTCTTCTGTTTTTGATGAACTGGCTACCAGCTTATTAATTTCATCCATTTCTTTGGATGTTAATTCACGCCACTCACCTACTTTTAAATTTCCTAAAGTTACATTCATAATTCTTGTGCGCTTGAGTTTTATTACTTCGTAGCCTAAATACTCACACATACGGCGTATTTGACGGTTTAAGCCTTGCACTAAAGTTATCTTAAAAGTAATATTATTTATACGTTCTACTTTACACTTCTTGGTCATGGTTCCTAAAATTGGAATACCATTACTCATTTTTTGTATAAAACGTTCATCAAAAGGTTTATCAACCGATACAATATATTCTTTTTCATGGTTGTTTCCTGCTCTCAGAATTTTATTAACGATATCACCATCATTGGTTAAGAAAATTAGTCCTTCCGATGGTTTATCCAATCGTCCGATAGGAAATAATCTTTGAGGATGCCCTACAAACTTTACTATATTTTTTCGCTCTTTACTATCTGTAGTACAAACAATACCAACAGGTTTATTTAATGCAATGTAAATTGTTTTGGGTTTCGCTTTTAATGGCTTTCCATCAATTTTAACTACATCTCCTTGATGTACCCTATTTCCTAATTCTGTAGGTTTCCCATTAATGGTAACTCTTCCTTCGGTAATAAAGCGTTCTGCTTCACGACGTGAACAAATACCTGTACTACTAATGTACTTATTAAGGTTAATTGATGTATCGTTATTATTTTCCATTAATGCAAAGAAAAAGAAAATCCTCAAGCTAACACTTGAGGATTTAATAATTTATGCTTTTTAACTTTTAAAAGATAACCATTTTTTGCGTACAACGTGCTAAACTTGGTCTCCTTTCATAATCAAACCCAAGAGTAATCATATGCGTACCATAGTTAAAATCTTGCGTTTTATTCATATTGATACTAAATCCATACGACACATATAAGTTGTTCTTTTTTAAACCAAATAATGGTGCTATAGCATTAGGCTGAAAGAACTGATCATTTAAGAACGTATAACTTAAACCTGCCCAAACATACCCATCTCTGACACCTTTTCTAGCTTTAATGTTCATATCGGTTCTAGAACGTTTATCTGCCTCTCTATACTCTACCAACATTGATGGCTCTAACTCAAAGTCTCTACTGATTCTTGCCAAAGTATATGAGGCAAAAAAGTTATACTTTCTTAATATCTCTGGTTCTCCTGTTTGAAAATTTTCGATCTCTTTGTTTAAGATATTTACCACATTTGCAGTAATACTAAATCGTTCATAACGATATAAAATTCCCACATCAAAGTTTGAGTTGTTTAATGTTCTGTTTGGAACAATCTGTCCAGAATTATTTTCTGAAGTATCGATTCCAAATTGAATAAAACTATAACTTAAAGCAAATGATAAAAAACTATCATGAAAGTCACTTAATGTTAAGTGACTTGCAAATGATAATTTAGCTCCTTTATGTGATGTATACCCATTTTTATCGTTAAAAACGGTAATACCTCCACCAAAAGTATCAGCAATACGTGCTTCGACAGTTAACGATTGTGTATCGGGTGCATCTTTAACACCTATCCACTGACTTACTCCATTTAATCGAATTTGTAATCCTGTACCAATACCTGCATAAGTAGGTGATATTAAAAATGGGTTATCCGCTAAATGACTTACATACTGTGGTAATTCAACTTCTTGTGCAGAAAGTTTTACACTACAAAATACTACACTTAAAATTATTAATATTTTTCTCATTTCTTATTTTATCTATATAGTGTAAAATGTCCCATGATCTTCTTCTCTTGTCCTGATAACTCTTTGAAATTAATTGTATACCAGTAATCACCTGATGGTAACGGTGTACCTTCATAAGTACCATCCCATCCTTCTATTACACCTTTAAAATCTGCAATATTACGTGCATATCTATCATAGATATATACTCTAATTTCGTGATAATCTTCAACCTCTCTTGGGTACCAGTAATCATTTATTCCGTCTCCATCTGGAGTAAATAGATTTGGCACAAAGATACTTATATACTCACCTCTAACCGTTAACGTAACCTCACATCCTCTTGCATCTCTTACTGTAATGGTATAGTCTTTTGTTTGTAAGATTAAGAACTCATTATCTGGTCCAAAAGCTCCTCCATCTACACTATACTCATATGGTGGTAATCCAAAATCTGCATTCGCTATTAATGTATTCTTAACCGAATCGTCAATAGTCATTGTTAATGGTTGATAATCCACTACACTAATTGGACTACTAGTAGAACTTTCAGAACACGAAGTTATTGTGTGAGTAGCTGTAACTGTGTAACCATTTCCTGCTGGCACATCAATAAATTCTCCTGTCGCATTTGTTGTTACTGGGCTTCCATTACCATCGTATAAGGTATATGACACATCATTTCTATAAGCTTCATCAACTATCGCCATAATAACATTACCTGTAGGACAAGTGTATTCTAAATCAACTGTTAACTGTAAATCTACAGGCTCAGCAGTAGTTAAAGTTATTGGTGCTGCTGGGTTACAACCTGCCTCATCTCTAACCGTAATATAATAGAATGTACCTCCTTGGATATTTTCACCAGCTCCTAATACGATTGTATTCGATGTGTAAGGAGTAGACAACTCAACATTATTAATACTTACATAATAAGGTTGTGTTCCTCCTTGTACATCTAAAGTAATTGTTGGAGTTGGATTATATATACATGTTTGTTCATTTACTCCTGTTAACGCAGCTGTAAATTCCTCTGGTTGAGTAACTTCAACTCTTATAGGAGCCAAAATACAACCTACCACATCTTTTACTGTAATCCAGTAAACACCTGCGCTTAAGTTTTCGAACACATTATTCTTCACAAACTTAGTTTCTGGGAATTCTGGGCTACTAGGATCAGATACAATATTAAATTCGTAATCATTATTTCCTCCTTGTGCATTAACTGTAATAGTTCCATCATTACCTCCAAAACATGTTACAGCTGTTGGTATTACATCAGCTTGTAATGGTAACGGCTCTGTTATAGTATATGCTCCCGTAACAGCAGTACATACAACACCAAATCTATTGGTACTTCTTACACTAATTTTATAGGTACCAACATCTAAACCACTAAAGATATTTGATGCTTGCCAAGTTCCATCTATTGGAGTATCATTTCCATCTAATAATTGGTATTCATAGTTTGCAAAACCTCCTTGTACTTCAGCCGATAATACTGCATTACTGTCACCATTACAAGTAATGAAAGCTGACTCTGTATTTAATGTTGCTACAAGTGGCACATATGCTCCAACTGTAACTGTAGTAGGTTCTGACACACATAACTCAGTATCTCTTGCGTAGAATAGATAAGTTCCTGCATCGACATTGAATGTATAACTAGCAGCTGGCGTTGTAGTATACGTTATTCCGTCCATACTGAAAGTATAAGGACCTGCACCTCCTGCTCCTGTAACTTCTACAGCAGCTTGAGGGTCATTACAAGTAATATCTCCAATAATTTCTGCAGAAGCCGCTACTTTAATAGGGTCTACAATATCAATTGGACCAATAAGACCATCACAAGAATATCCGTCTGCCACAATTATAGAATAACCATTACCTGCTGGTAAATTTGCAAAAATTGGAGACGATTGACTTGCTGTTCTTGTTCCGTTAGGATACTCTAATATATAGGTATATGCTAAATTAGGATCTTGTGTTTGACCTCCTGCTACACCTATAGCTTCAATCGTTGCTGAGTATTCACCTTCACACACGTTTGGTGTTACTTGATAGTTGCCTGTTATAGTTATTCCTGGTGTTAATGAGAATGTTGTTGTCTCAATACATCCATTAATATCTCTAACTGTAGCTGTATAATCACCAGCAACTAAACCTGTAATTATTGCATTGTTATTAAATGATTGTACTGTTGTACCTGTTGTATTATTTACCAATTCATACTGGTAACCACTCCAACCTCCATTAGCCGTCAAGTTAACCGCTCCTGAATTTGCAGGAGTACACTTTAAGTAAGTTAACTGACTAGATAAGGTTAGATCATTATCTGGTTGAGCAATCTCAAAGTTTACTGTTTGAACCGTACAGAATGGTGTATTTGGCATTGTTACTACTACATAGTACTCACCTGGTACTAAACCTGTAATTGTTGTTGGTGTACCTCCAGTTCCTGAACCTGTTCCTACAGATACTCCAGCTAAAGTAAATACTTCATAATTGTATATATCAGTATAAGGGTTTACTGGATCAAAGCTTATATCAACACCTCCAGTTCCTCCAAAACATGCTCTTTGGATATTAGTTACCAATATGTCAAATACTGGTGCTGGATCTACAGTATGATATGCTTTTAAAATACAGCCTGTTACTGGATTTAAAATTTCAATTGTATAATTATCAGCTGGTAAATTTGTAAATACTGCTGAATCAGTTGCTACTGCAACTGTTTGAGTGCTTGTTGTTCCTGTTGTAGCTCCCGTAATTGTATATACTGCATTTGCTATATCTGGATTTACTTTTACAGTAATATTTTCACCTGTACTACAGTCAATGGCTTTATTTACAGTTATAGTAGCATCCGTCATTGGTGTAAATGGATTAATAGTAACTACTCGAGATACAAAGCAATCTGTGTTTTCATCATATACTTTTACAGTATAATCTCCTCCTGCTAAATCAGTCGATATATAAGTAAAGTTACTATCATCTTGTAATACATTACCTGTAGAATCTTCAAAAACAACTCGTACATATTTTCCTGTACCTCCTGTAATCGCTCCTTTATCTACTACTATTATTGCAGTATCAACGGTATTACCTGTTGTACAAGCAAACTGCGTTACTGTAATAGCGTTTGAGATATCTATTACTGGATTCTCATCTATTGTTACAGATACATCTGTTGTACATCCATTTGTTCCTTGCGCTGTAATAGTATACGTCGCTGCTACTAAATTCTCATAGGTTTGGTTTGTAGCATTAAATGTAGCTCCTGCCGCTGCTCCTGCAGGAGCAGAAGTTATTGAGTACGTCAATGGTACAATTCCATTATCAGTTGCATTTAACTGAATTACGCCATCTGAACTTCCATTACAAATATTATTTACTGTTGCAATAGCTGTAAATACAGGTCTAATTTCTGGTTGAATAACAATATCTCTCGACACATCACATACTGGTGTAGCATCTAAATCACGTACCGAAACTGTATACGTTTGCGGTGTTGTATACGTACTAGGAATTGTAATTGTGAATGGGTCACTAGTCACTGTTCCTCCAGTTACTAAAACTCCATCTACAGAACCTACTACATCATATTGGTAAGTACTAGTTCCAGAAGTCCAGTTAACCAAATCAACCGTTACAATACCATCTGGTGAAGCAGAACAATCTACTTTCTTCGTTTCAACTAACGAGAAGTTTACATCTGGATTGATTGTAACATCTGTTGGTGTACCTGCATCACATCCGTTAGAATCTACCACATTAACAGTATAATCATCAGCTGATAAATTCGTAAATGTATAGGTAGTTGCATTTAAAATTTGAGTTTCTACAACTCCACCTGCATTTGATAAGGTATATGTATATGTGCCCGTACCTCCAGCAGCATTCACTGTAATACTACCTCCTACAGAGGTATCACACACATTATCATTCTCAATTACACTAAATGTTACTGGTGTTGGATTCGCAACAGTTACAGTAGTAGAACGAGGACATCCATTTCCATCTCTTACACGTACTCTATAATCACCTGAAGCAATTCCTGTAAAAATATTACTAGCGTTATATGTAACCAATACCGTTCCTACAAGATCTTCTAATTGATACTCGTAATTACCCCAACCTCCTGTAGCAGTGGCTGTAATTGTAGCATCAGAAGCATTTGTACAACTTACTAATGGGGCAACTACAGCAGAAACCAATAATGATTGAGCTGGTTGGTAAACAGTAAAGTTAGGAGTTCTAGCTTGACAATTTGGTGTATTTGTCATTGTAACAATAACATAATACGTACGAGAAGTTCCAGGGTTTGCATCTAAATTAGCAATTGGAGAATCTCCTGTTTGTCCAGTTACAGTTCTGTAAATTGAATCATCACTTGCATCATAAACAACATAGTCATATTGTCCTAAATATGGCGTTGAAGAACTAAAGCTCATTAACACACTAGCATCATCGTTCTCTCTACAAGATTCATTCATTACATCAGTAATTAACAAATCAAACACAGGCTCTTCATCAACTGTATAATAAGTCACTAATTCACACCCTGTAGTTGGGTTTGCAATTGTTATTTGATAATCTCCTGTTGGTAAATTATCAAAGTCTCCTGCTGTAACTCCATTCTGTGTTACAGCTGCATAAGCATTACCATTGATTCCTTCAATTGTAATATTTGTTGCAGAAGCTAAAGTTGAAGTATAAGTAACTGTAATATCTGCACCTGCACTACAAGTAATTGCGGTATCTAATGTTACAATAGGATTTGAAAGTGCATCAAAAGGAGCTATCGTTGCCGAAGTTGTTCCTAAACATCCTTTATCATCATACACATCGATATTTACTGTACCTCCTGCTGTATTTGATGTAGTAAATGTGAAGCTGTTTGAATCTAATGTTTCATCTGCACTTCCATCTGCAGGATCATAAGTAAACACTACTCGTGTATAAGTTCCTGAACCACCAGCAGTACCTGTTGGTAATTCTACCGTAGCAACATTTACAGTATTTCCTGTTGTACATGCAAACTCTGTTACAATTGGTGTACTAGCTGCAATTGGAGCATATTCATCTATTACAATATTAGATACTGGTGTAGTACAACCATTTGCTGCCGTTCCTGTAACTGTATATGTACCTGGAGGTAAATTAGTAAATGTACTATCACCATCATATGTACCTGCTACTGGACTAATTGTATAAGTCACTGGTAAAATACCATTATCAATAGCCGTTAAAGTTATCGTTCCTGAATTATCTCCTGAACATAAACTGTTTTCTGCTATATATGTAAAGCTTGGATTTACTGGATCTTGAACAGTAATTGATTTGATTACTGAACATCCTGAAGTTACATCGGTAACCGTTACATTATGTACTCCTGGTGCTAATGAACCAACAGTAACAGAAGTTCCAGGAGAATTTATCGTACCTGCTGCCCCTGTATCAAACGAATAATTGTAGTTACCTCCTGTACCAGAAGTTATATTTAAGAGTACTTCTCCATCATTACCTGGTACACAAGTAGCATTTTGAGATATACTCAAATTAAAATCAATATCTGGATTTACAATTATTCCAGTTGCAGTATCTGTACATCCATTATTATCTCTAACTACAATATCATAACTTCCTGGGGTTAATCCTTCAGCTACATATGTAGTACTAGTTGTTGTCGATATAAATGTTGTCCCTCCATCAATAGAATAACTATAAGGAGCTGTACCATTATTAACATTGATTGTTATTGTTTTATTTACATCACAGCTTGCTGGAATTGCAGAAACAATATTAGGTGATGGACTTAAAGTTAAAGCTACTGTACCTAAACTAACTGGTCCACAACCATTGGTATCTTCAGCAAAAGCTTCAACAGTTACTGGTGAACCTGTTACAGTACTTGCCGCAACAGTAATTGTATTACCTGATAAAACTCCGGTACCATTTGTTACATTAAAAGTATACGTATATCCAGGGAAACCTCCTACTACATTTTCAATTCTTACTAAACCATCTACACTACAAGTAATATCTCTTACTTTGGTTACTTGCCCTGAAATTTCGGTTCCTTCAATAACTTCTACATCTTGAGCACCAAACTCACAAGCCACACCTCCAGTGTTTGATAAAACAATGTAATATGTACCAGGAGCTAAACCAGTTACAACAATATCAGAATCTCCTGTTTGTGCTATATTAGTATACCCTGCTACTGCTACTCCTTCGTTGTTTGCATCTCTTTTATACAATGTCCAAGTAAAGTCATTCGATAAATCTCCACTTACATCATTTATTGAATATGTTATTTGTCCTGAATTAGCTCCAAAACATGCTTGATTGTTTACTGTGCCAGTAATTAATACTGTTGGAGTAAAATCAGCATAAATATTTTCATTATTCATTTCTATACAACCATTACCATCCATTACGAAGAAATCATAGTCTACTCCTGGTGTTAATCCTGTAAAGGTTCTAGTTCTATCTGGGTCATTAAGCGTTCCATTATTAAGTGCATCCGCAGGAAACCAACCACTAGCAGGTGAATTGATAGCAAACATAAAAGCAGGTGAACCATTAATCGCTTCAACAGTTACGGTTAAACCAGCTGTACAATCTCCTGTATCAATTATTGGATTTACAATTAAACCTGTAACGTTGTAAGGAATTTCATACGGACCATACGCAATCAAACATAATGTAGTACCTGATCCATCAATTGTTCGTAATACAGGATGTACTACATCACCTGAATTTAGATTTCTTATTTGACCATTAGTGGTAGTAAAATCTACCCATGTTACCCCATTATCTATACTATATTGTAATGTGTTTGGTAAATAATCAGCAGGGTTTATATTGATAAAATTGAAACCTGTTAATAAAGGATCATTCCCACAATTAGGAGCTAAAACTTCTTCTATATCCATCACAAGAGCTGGAGGATTTGTTAATGTTGCTGTTTCAGTATCAACACAACCTAAAGCATCTGTAATTGTAATGGTGTAGGTTTCTACCGCTAAATTGTCAAAACTTATACTAGATCCTACAAAATTATTAATTGTATTTGTATATCCTCCTCCACTATCCGAAATTGTAATAGTATAAGGAGCTTCTCCTGTATTAGCTACAATTGCTACATCAATACTTCCTGTATCTCCATTACAAGTTGGCTGATTAGCTGTAGCTGTTATCTCTAATGGAGGAACAGAAGCTATCACAATATTTTGTATCACGTATTCACAACCTGCATCATCTCTTACATATACATCATACGTATCTGCAGCTAAACCTGTAACAGGATTTGTTGCGCTATAATCTGTAGCTGTTGGAGCTGGTGATCCATCTGAAATAACAGCAAACTCATAGGTTCCTGCTCCTGTACCTCCTGTAGGATTTATTAAGATTTCTCCTGTAGGATTACAACTTGCATTGGTTGGTGTAGCTGTAGCAAATAATTGTGGATTGATTGTAACAACCATGTTTTCTGTACAACCTCTACCGTCTTGTACATATACCGTGTAATTTCCACTAGATAGTCCAGAGAATGTATAGGTATTTGATGTTAAAGGTGTTGGTGTTTGCCATGTAGTTCCGTTTAAACTAAATGTGTAATCACCATTACCTGAATTAACTGTCACATCAATTTGTCCGTTTGTTCCATCATAACATTGAGGTACAGCATCAAAAGTTACAGTTACTATTGGATTAACTGTTACAGCTACAGACCCAGTACAACCTAAACGATCTGTCGCTACTACAGTATATGAACCCGCAGGTATATTCGTAAATGGATTTGTAGTTGAAACCGAAGTGTTGGTAGCATCAAATAATTCGTAAGTATATACCGCTCCATTACCTCCAGTAGCATCTGGTGTAATTGTTGCTCCTGTAGCAGGATTACATGTTATTTCTTTTGTTATTGGCGCAGTTACAACAATAGGTGTAGGATCTACTAATGTTTCTTGCAATGTTACAACACACGCTGCTGGTGAAACACTATTTGGGCGTACTTCAATTGTATTAAGTCCTACTGGTAAACCAGTAATTGTAAAAGGATTTGTTCCTGCTGCTTGCCATCCTGATCCATTTGCATTGTATTCAAATGAAGTTGGCGCGCTTGATGGGAAATAAGTTTCCACAGTAATTGTACCATCATTGCTTCCAATACAGGTTTTAGAATTTCCTATAATTGCAGCAGTAAACTCTTGATCAGGTTCAACATTTACGGTTATATCTGTTGTACAACTACTACCGTACTCTACAGAAATCGTATGAGGTCCTACAGCAATATTAGTAAACACATTGTTTCCTGTTTGCGGAGCTCCTCCATCCAACGTATATATATAACTTGGATCTAAAGGAGTTACTACAACATCAATATTTCCTGTACCATCACAATTATATGCTATTGAACTAGCTAAAGTTGGCTCAGTTGGTAAATCGGCAATAGTTACTTGATTTAAATCTAAAATACAACCGTTCGCATCTACCACTCTTGTATCATAGGTTCCTGGATCTAAATTTGTTACCGTAGTACTACCTGCTTGTGTGTAATTGGTATCTGAGGTTAACTTATAGAAATATAAATAATTAGGTGTTCCACCTGTTGGTGCGGTAAACGTAATTGTTCCTAAAACAGTTCCTGTAGTACTACACATCAAATCTGTTGCCGCTGCACTACCTCCTGTTAATGCAGTTGGAACTGTTATTGTTTCAGTAGTAGATGACGAACATCCATTAGCATCTGTAACTGTAACTGTATAATTACCAGCAGATAAACCAATAAATGAATAGTTTAAGGTCAATCCTGTTTGAGCAGCAGGTGTTGTAGGTCCTGTAACCGTCACATTATATGGTGGTGCACCATTTGCTACGGTCGCATTAATAGTACCTGTTTCTCCACTACACTTTGGTTGTACTGCACTAGCTGTTATAGTTGGATCAATTATTTGATTTACCGTAACTGTTTCGCTATACTCACAGTAATTTGCTCCTCCATTTTTATCTCTTATATATACCGTGTAAGTACCTGCAGGCACAGTGATTGGACTTGAATTATACGTAGTTTGAGTACCTCCATTATCTACAACAAATACAAAGTTTCCATCACCTCCACTTGGAGTTATCTGTATTTGACCATCATTACAAGAAGCACTTACTGGCACTATTGTTGCTGTAACTTGTGGAAGAATTGTTCCTTGTTGTGTATCGCTACAGCCTTTACCATCTTGTACGGTAATATCATAAGTACCATCTGTTAATCCTACAAAAATGTATTCTGTTGGTGTTGCCGCATTAGGTGTTTGCCATGTCGTTCCACCATCTAAACTAAACTGGTAATCATCATTACCTGAAGTTACATTAACCGTAAGTGTTCCATTACTACCATCATAACATGTTACTGGTGTTACCGTAAAATCTAAAGAAGTTGGTTCTATTATAGGCACACTAACTGGTACACAGTTAGTTCTATTAATATTAATTTGTACATCATCAATAAAGTTTCCTACAGTATTATTTCCTCCTGCTGTTGACAATGCATCAAACGCAATAACCGTAGTTGATTGTCCTACAGGAACAGTATATGTACCTGAATATACCCCCCATGCAGAAGTACCATCACTCATAGTTTCAACAACTAAAGCCGTAGCTAAATCACTTCCTATTTTTACAGTTGCTTCATCTACACCACTTCTACCTCTGTGTGCTACTGACCAATTAATTACGTCTCCTGGTTGTGTACAATACTCTTGGTATAAAGAAGAAACCGTATTTGCATTTAATTCTGCAAAGGCATTGCCTTCATGAGCAGAAACTCCATTAAAACCATTATACCAAATTTCAATCAAATTATCTGAAGCTGTAGAATCCCAACCTGGAACTAAATCTTCATTCATTTGCTGATATGTTGTTGCTGAATTAGCAGGTAACTCAAACCCACCATTTTCAAATAAATTTGCTGTACACCCACATTCATTACAACTTCTACTGTCTCTAACCATTACAATGTAATCAGTTGCTCTTGGTGGTACATTTGAAAATACTGGAGATGACTGCCAAGTAGCCCCTCCATCAATACTAAACGTATAAGGAGGAATTCCTCCTGTAGCTGAAGCTGTTATTGTTCCTGTTGCTGTATTACAAGTTACTTCTTGAGTTGCTGAAGCAGAAAGTGTTAATTCCTCAGGTTGATTAATAACAACATTTCCTAAGTCTATTGGACAAGTTTGCCCGTTAGCTGTTTCTCTTATAAATATGTTATATGTTCCTGCTGCCAATCCTACAACTCTATATGGATTATCAGCAGTCATTGACCAAGTAGTTCCTCCATCTGTAGAATACTCAAAGCTTCCTCCAATTACGTTACTGGCTGAAATAGTAACAGTTCCATTATCTGACCCATAGCATTCACTATCCGTAGATCCTACGATACTACCTGTAAACGCTTGGTTTTCTTCAATAACAAAATTAACTAAGGTACTACAATCTTGCCCCTTATAATACACCAAGATTTTGTGAGGTCCTGGTACTAAATTTGGGAAATTATTAATATTTGTTGTTGGCCCATCATCCAAAGAATATTCAAAATTGTTCTTAATCTCAGAAGGTGGCCCTAATACTACATTTCCTGTACCATCACAATTATATGTTATAGTTGGCACTAATTGTGGTGCATTTGGAGAATCAAAAATCTCAATATCTCCTGGTATTTCATATACACAGTTATTTTCATCACGTATATAAAAGCGGTAGAACCCTGGAGTCAAACTATTAAATACTGCTTCAGCAGATCCATTATCATCAAAAGAATAATAAGTAATACTAGTTACATTTCCACTGCTATCAACTACACCAAAACCATACTCATAAGCTCCTGTTCCTCCAGTTTCATTAAAAAACCTTACTTTACCGCCTGCTCCACAGTTATAATCTCTTTCTTTTACTACTTCTGCAGTTAATGCTGGTGGCTCTGTTATCGTAGTCGTTAATTGATATGCACACTGGTAAGTACTAGCTGATGCAACAATATCAATTGTGTAATCTCCAGCAGCAAGTCCTGTAAACAGACCTGTATTATTGGTTGTTGATAAGCCATCTATACTATATGCTAATGTATATCCTGACGTACTACCACTTGTCAAGTTAACTGTTATTGAACCGCTAGTATCACCATTACATAAAACTTGTGTTGGTGTTGCCGTAAACACTAATTCTGGTTCTACAACAACTGTTGCTTCCGCTGTTGTAGTGCAATTGTTAGCGTCTCTAAGTTCAAAAACATAAGTACCTTCATTACCCATAGTTACCTCATAGGTAGTATCAGTAAAATATACTTTGTCTGCATCAGCTACAGGTGTACCGTTGATTGAAATTACTGCAAATTCATATGGCGCTGTTCCACCTCCTGGTGTTAATGTTATTATTCCTGGCGAGCTTCCATCTTTACAAGTAATATTTTTTGTTGTTACTGCTGATAATGTAACAGGGTCTGGTATGGTTATTACCCTTGTTTCATTTTCAGAACAACCATCTTCTGTGGTTACTAAAATTTGATACGTACCACTTTCAGTTATGGTATATCTTTGATCATTACTGTCTATATAACCGTTTGAACCAGTCATATATACATTATCTTTTCTTATCTCATACGAATAACCTCCAGGAACATTTTCTATTTGTACAACAAGCTCAGACAGCCCACCACAAGCATCAATATTTGTAAGTACATTCAAGTTAATGTCTAACTCTTGTATGCTTATATTTTCTGTCACATAACTACATGCCGTATCTGAAGATCCTGCCAAACGAATAGTTACCGTATAAGTACCTGGTTGTGTGATTGCAAAGGAATTACTCGTTTGAAACGGAGTAGTAGTTCCATTTCCTGACAAGCTATATTCATAACCGTTTGGAACACTATTAATTACAATACTACCATCTGTACCACAAATAATATCTTTAGACATAATAGTAGGTGATAACGTATTTTTAAAAACATTAAAATAATAGGTTCTTAGACATGAATCGTCGTATAAAACTTCTAATTTATAGGCTCCTGTATCACTAAAAGACTGCGTTAAATCAGTTCCTAATGATGTCCATGAACAACCTGTATCTGTAGGTGCACAATTATTAGTTTCATAATCATAACCACAACCGCCATCTCCATTAAGTTTGAACCACTCTGCTTTAGTAGTTGTTCCTGCAAATGGCAATGTGATATCTCTGGTGCTGTTACCATCTCCACATAAATAAACTTCTGCTAGCTCAGTTTCATTACCGACACAAGCTGTATTAAATCTATCAGCAAATGGTGATTCTAATGGATTAGGCGCATCAGCTATACTAATTACCTCTATAATTTCAGGTTTGGTAAGACACCCTAATGTTGTTGTTTTAGTAACTGTATATGTACCTCCACTGGTGACTGTAATACTTTGGGTATTGTCTATATATTTACCGTCTTCATCTTCCCATCTGTAAGTATCAAAACCGTCTCCTGCGGTTAACTGTAAGCTGCCATCACAAAGTACTTCAGTTCTTCTGAAATCACAAGCATCAATATCTACTAAAAAGTTTGACGACCCAACTATACCGAAATCACAATCATCAAAACCAGAATAACTCGGTTCGTTATCTATTGATGAACCTCCTCTAACTCCATCATATCTAGCAAATGCTTGGTTTTGAATAAGATTAGAACAAACATCACGTAATTGATTACAATCAGAAACCACTTGTACATGCAAACGAATATTGTATTTTGCTCCCCCTTCTAGTACCATACTATCTGGAATAGCAAACTCTACTTCAGCTCTAAAACCATTAGCTACTGAAGGAGCTTCATAGTCATTTATTGTTACTCCTGCTGGTAAATCTATATCAAAACGGGTACCGTTATACACAGTACCTCCAGTTACAGTTTCTAATAAATCTACATTTTTAGGTAATCTGTCCGTTATAATTGTATTAGTTGCATCATCAGTACCTACATTTTGAAAACTGATATCATACCACAACTCACTCCCTAAGGTAACAGGGGTTCCTTGTACATCATTTCCTGAACTATCTACTACAGACTTGACCATTTGAAGCTCTGGTTCAATTATCTCAACTGCTAATGCATTTAAAAAAGGCCAATACTTATCTTGGCTAGAAGTAAAATTAACAGTTGCTGATGTTTGACCGTTTGTGATTACACTATTATTAGGGTTACTTAACTGGTATAAATCCACATCAAATCCCAAAGTATTTTCACTATCAGGCGTACGAGAGGTTACATGTTGATCGTCTACACTGATAGAACCGTCAAAGAAATTATATCTCCATCCCCAACTATTAATAGTGTAATCATACTCCCATTGTCTACGATTTACGTTAGTGGAATACTGATCAACAGGATTCCCATTTGTATCTATAAATTGAAAACTATCTCCCCTTATACTTCTATCTCCTTCTAATGCAGCAGCTAATAATGTTGCTCTTACAGGCGCAGGATTGGCTGGATTACCAACTGGTACTGTAGTAAAACCAGAATAAGATAGAGACACATCATTTCCATAGTATACATCTGCAAAACCGTCAAAAATTGAAATATTTTTACTAGACTTCGTCTGGTTTTCATAAATTATCACCATAGTCCATCCACCTGAACCTCCTAAACCATTTGGGTCATCTCCTCTTGTTGCTCTAATATTAGCTCCCACATAGGTACCGTTATGTCCATTAGGATTAGTTGTAGCTAGGTCTTGAATATCTATAGTAATATCTTTATAACATATATAAGCTATATTATTATCATAAATTAACTCCCTACTTGTAGTATTATTTACATCTGCCTTTATGTCTTGATAAGCTCCTCCTGGTAATTTAAACTTTATTTCAGTAGGATCACCTGTTCTTGCATATTTTTTATCGCTCCAATCTTCTGTTTGATATACTCCCGCCCAATATAACCCAGCATATACTACTCTAGAACAAGTAGGTAAGTTTAACTCAGCCGAACTTGATGAAAACGTAGATGCATCTCCATCAATATCAATATATTGCATGTTTACACTTCCATTAGACTCTGAACCATCATAAGGATCTTCAGGATCATGACTACTATCGTCAACACTTAAAACATTATTCGCTATAAAGGTAATGTCTCCTTTAATATTTATACCTCCAGAACTTCCATCAGGATTTATAACACGCTGGCTAAAACCTGCTGCTGATACAGGTTTTAACATATTTTCTTGAGAAAGAATTTCTAATAAATTTTTGTATCCATCAGTTTCATTTATTTCTTTTTTTATTGGTTTTGAAACTGATTTTGGTTTTTCTTGTGAAAAACTAAAAAAGGTCTGTAATACAATTAATAATAAAGTAATTATTTTTTTCATAATCTCAGGGGGGGGATTAGTTAATCAAGTTCTTCTTTTGTATTCTTATTTAATATGTACGATGGTTTTACGATCGTAAAATGCTCCATTTAAGTTTGTATTATACATCTTAATCGCTTCTTCTCTGTTATCTGTTTTAAAAATATAAATATGCATATAACCCGTTTTTGGATTTATAAAATAATCTGCTTCTATATCATCATTTCTCAATTCGTCAACATTTCTGTCGGCTAAATCTTTTTGAGAATTCACATATACTTGCAAGTAATATCCTGGTTCTACACCTTCTAACTCCATTGTACGTACCCTTGCTGGTGGTTGCGTTTTAGGCTCTTCATAACTTTCTCTTTCATCTCCACCTAAGGTAATTTTAACCACATATACAGGATCTTTCGTTGTCTTTTTAACTTTAATTGTTGCATCATCTTTTTTATCCTCATTCTTTTCAAATAAACGAGTTTTATCATTAAAATCGTCTACTTTTTCTTGTGCATCTTCTTCTTTAGCAAACCTATCCAAATACACGTAGTATAATTTTTTTCTTGGCTCAAACACATACTTCGCTTCAATATCTAATCGCTTCCATTTTTCAATTAAAGCTTCTGCATTTTCTTTACTTCTAAACTGATCAGAAATTACATAATACATAGTACCTCCACCACCAGAACGTGTAATAGTACTCTTACGCCATGGAGTATCTGATCTTCTTCGTAACGTAGTATCTTTAACAGTTTGAACAGTATCTTTAATAATTACATTATTAGTTATTGTTTTTGGAACTGGTTGATTCTTCAATAATCGTAATACTTGGTCTATCTTTTTATTCAAAATATCAATAGAATCTTGAGCCTGTTGAATTTCATCAGACAGATCATTATGTTCAGGATTCTTATATTCTATTTGTTTTTGAGGAGCTCTCTCTGGTAAAGCCACTTTAACATTACCTCCTCTTCGTTTAGGACGCTCTCTAACAAACGATTTTTTTCCAAAATTATAAATCAGCCCTATTTCGTTTGTTGCTGTAAGACTGCTTTTTTCGTATGTAAAGCCTATTGCCAAATTTTCTGATAAATTCACACCCATACCAGCTGAAATTCCGTAGGTTTTATCATATCCTACTTTTACCCAACCTGCTTTTGGTAAATCTAAAATAGCATTAGCTAATAACCCAAATTCACCGTTGCCTGGTTTTCTAGCAACTGCCATAAGTCTAATATCTGCTCCTTCAAAAAGACCTGAAGCGTAGGTTAATTCTTGTGAGTACATTACATGTCCTGAAAATGTTTTTTCTCCAAACGATGTAACCATCTCACTCTTTTTCATGTTAAAATCTAACAAATTTTCAAAGAAAATTCCCACATCAAACTTACCAACTGATAAAGTAATTGCAGGTTGTATATTCACAATAGGTATATCTTGAAAATTAGCTACTTGTGGGTCTGGCTCTGTTGAATTTACTTTTAACCCATCAGCACTTCTTCTACTATACAAAAAGTTAAATCCGAAGGTTAAGTCCATCGTTTCATTTAACTGCAAACGGTGCGCATAGTTAGCTAAGGCACCGAAATCTTTAAATATTCCTACTTCTTGTTGGTAAACTGCCATACCTGCACCAACGTTTTCCCGCATTTTTCCGGAGTAAGCTAAAAGATATAATCTGGGATTATCTTCAAAATCAATATTAGTATTCCTGACTATTGCGGACAATGATGTTTTATTTTCTCTCAGAGCAGAAAAGGTAGGCACGGTTAAGAACCTGTTAAATTTCATGAAGTTACGAGAACTAAAAGCATTATACTCTTGTTCTCCACTAGAAAATTGTGCTTGTACAACAAACACATTTAACACCACTACAATAAAGAAAGTAATTTTTTTTATCATATATTCACTTAATCTAACACCGATATCGTTCCTGCTTTCATCAACTTATCGTCTTTAATAATCTTATAGTAAAATATTTTTTGATTACCAAGACTCTCCATTGGCCAATCATTTTTATAATCGGTCGTATTTAAAATTTCTTTTCCATTTGAATTGTACAATATTACTTGCACACTAGGCTGATATGCATACGAATTTGACAACTTCCAAGTATCATTTATTCCATCTTGATTTGGTGACACTATATTAGGAACTATAATTTGTCCATCAGGCTCTACCACTTCTATTGTTCTCTGTACTGTACAGCTACCTACTTTTACATATACCGTATAAAAACCTAGAGTAGTTACTATTAACTCTTCTGTTGTTGACAACAAAGCCCCTGAATTATCTTCACCTTCATACCATTCATAAGTTTCACCTCCTGCAGCTACAACAGTAGCAGAACTCCCTGCTTCCATCACTACAATTTCTGAAGGTGTTATGGTAACTGCAGAATCGTCAAAAGGAACTACAACAATTGGATTTAATTCACTATTACACCCAAAACCTGAATACTTCAACACATATTCTCCTACTTCTGTAACCACTAAGGTTTGTGGATCAGCAGGTGTTACATCTTGAATACCATCTTTTATCCATTGATATGTATAACCTGCAATAACATTATTTATTGTATAAGTAATTGCCCCTCCTGCACACAATGAGTTAGAAACTGAACTAGAAGTAACCTGAGGAACCTCTACTAATTTAACATCTAATTCATTAGAATTCCCATTAGTTATTCCAGCACTTACCGTTAAGGTATACAAACCACTATCAACATAAGAACCTATGGTTAACTCATTACTAGTCGCTCCTGATATGGGAGTCCCGTCTTTATTCCATTGATAGCTTAACAAGCCTACTTGGGTTGCTGTTAAATCATATTCATTATCATCCTCTCCAATTGCTTTCACCCCTACTATACTTAATTTAGTGCTTGAAGAATTACATTTTTCATAACCCGTTTCTGTTCTAATTGTTGCATTAAACGACTTCACTCCTAACAACACATACTTTTCAGAATCTACTACAGCATCACACGAAGACCCTGTGCTTTCTGTTACTCTGGCAAAATAAACTCCAGCAACCACAGCACTTAAACATAGTTGATTTGCTGCAGATCCCATAGAAACACCATCTTTATACCATTGAACCGTTCCTGAAGATGCATCGTGTGTAATACACAAATCTCTAGTTTCTCCTTGTAAAATTATAGTTTTTAAAATTCCTGTAGTATTTACATTAAAACCAGCTGTTGTTTGTTGTTGCAATACCACATTATTAGAAACCGTAGTACAAGTCCCTGCGTTAATCTCTAAACGATACGTACCAAACTGTCCTACATTAGGCGTAGTATATGTATATTCATTAGACGACTTTACCAAATTACCATCTAAATACCAGTTATATGTGTATGTATTGTTTGTTACATTCGCCTCAAAGGTGTGTGTATCGCTTCCACAAATTTCGACTGTTGTAGCTCCTTTAATTTGTGTATCTGAACCGCTAAGCCCCGAAACAGTTAAATAATTAGACTTAGGCCCTCCACATTTACCATAATCAACTACGACATAATATTGTCCTGCTTCTGTTATGGTATATTTAGGTTCTTGGGTTGTAGCCACAAGTGTACCCGTTGTCCCACTTATTACTTTATACCATAAATATTCTCCTATTACAGTGGTGTTTAAGGTAACTTCTTTTGTCTCACTATTACACAAAGTAAAAGTGTTTCCACCGTTAATTATCAATTCTCCTTCTGCAAACATATCGTGGTATGCTTCAAAAAAGTCTGACTCTTGTGACATCGCAGGAGATGTAGTCCTTATCCGTATTTTATAATTTTTACCAAAAGTACCTTCTGGTAATTGAAAACTTGTATCTATATTAAAAGCTTGATTATAATTAGTTCCTCCAGTACTAACAAGCGTCCTAAGCTCTTTTACTTTACTAGCGTCTGCAAAAGAACCATTTTCATCAGAAAGCTCAATAATAAAAACATTATCGTCGTTAAAAGGAGCTGTAGTAAAGGTTATTTTTAAAGGAAAGTCAGTAGTCCCCGTTTGATCACACGTTTTCCCCTCTCCATTTGCTACAATGGGAGTCTCCAAAACCTGAGACACCACGCTTGAGCTAACGCAAAAGAGGAGTATCGCTAAAAGTACTAAAATGCTTTTAGTGTGTTTTTTCATCTAAGGGATCCTTTTAGGGGTTGTCAAATTTATGCTTTTTCTCAATAAAAACGCAATAAAACAACGACAAAATTAACATCGGAATATATAAAATCTATTTCTAAGTTGCAATTAAAAATTTTACAGAAAACTAAACAACTATAAATATTTTGACAGATATATTTCAAAAAAAAAGATAAACACCTCATTAAAAACACTTTAAAAAATCATCTAATAAGCTCAAAAACTCCCCTTCATATTTTAGAATATCTACCGTATCTTTGCAATCCATTTTTTTAAACATGACAAAGAAAATCACTATAGCTATCGACGGTTTTTCTTCTACAGGAAAAAGTACCATTGCAAAACAACTTGCTAAAGAATTGGGGTATATTTATGTAGATACAGGTGCCATGTACAGAGCGGTTACCTTATATGCCATGCAACGCAATTATGTTTCTGAAAATCATTTTAACCCAAATGATTTAATAACAGATTTAAGCAATATTTCTTTGTCGTTTACCTTTAATGAAAACCTTGGCTTTGCTGAAATGTTTTTAAACGGGATTAATGTTGAAAAAGAAATTAGAACCATTGAGGTTTCTAAACTAGTAAGTCAAGTTGCTGCCATTTCTGAAGTACGAAAAAAATTAGTTAGTGAGCAACAAGAAATGGGTAAAAACAAAGGCATTGTAATGGATGGCCGTGATATTGGTACCGTAGTTTTTCCTGATGCTGAATTAAAATTATTTATGACTGCTTCTGCCGACAAACGGGCTACTAGACGCTATAAAGAACTGATAGAACGTGGCGATAAGGTGAACTACGAAGAGATTTTACAAAACGTACAAGAACGCGACAGAATAGACTCTACCAGAGAAGACTCTCCTTTAGTCATGGCTCATGACGCTATTGAATTTGACAACTCTGACATGGGGCTCAAAGAACAATTTGAACGCATAATGAGTTTGGTTACTGATAGAATCCACTAAAACATATAATTTAAAACCCGTAATATTTGCGGGTTTTATTTTTTGACCATCTTTTTAAAAAGCTGTACCTTTCTTACATGAATATGTTACCAAAAATACTGACTGCATCACAAATAAGAAAAACAGACCAGCACACTATTGCTAAAAAAGAAATCACTTCTTTTGCTCTTATGGGACATGCAGCTCTTGCTTTTGTCAGTGCTATTGAACCATCGCTTCTCCATTCACAAAAAATTGCAATTGTTTGTGGAGTTGGTAATAATGGTGGTGATGGTTTTGCTGTTACTCGAATTTTAAGGAGTAAGAAATACAATGTACATCCCATATTAGTTCAATTTAAGGAAACACTTTCTCCTGATTGCAATACTAATTTTCAAAAACTCAACGATACCGTCATTGTAAAATCTAATAATCATATTCCTGATTTTTCTGAATATGATGTGATTATTGATGCCATTTTCGGTTCAGGACTTTCAAAACCTATCATTGGTTTTGTACAACAAGTTATCGAAAGTATCAATCATGCTAAAAAAACTGTGTATTCCATTGATATTCCTTCTGGATTGTATTGTGATGAGCTATCTAATTCTGAAACGATTATTCAAGCAGATTTGGTGGTTAGTTTTCAACGACCAAAATTTTCATTCTTTTTTCCTGAAAACGGAAACTATGTTAAAAACTGGAAAACGGTTGATATTGGTTTAGATGAAGCCTTTATTCAACAACAAAACAGCAATTATTATATTTTAAACGAACAAATTACAAATATCCTAAAGTCTAGACCTCGTCAATCTCATAAAGGAAGTTACGGACATGCTTTATTAATTGCAGGTTCTTACGGAAAATTGGGTGCTGCTGTACTCTCTTCAAAGGCTTGCTTGAGAAGTGGTGTTGGTTTGCTAACAACTTATATTCCTAAATGTGGATATAACATTCTACAATCTACTGTACCAGAAGCCATGTGTCTAATCGATGAGAATGAAGAATTCACGACCCAACTCCCAAACATTTCCAAATACGACATTCTCGGGATAGGTCCTGGATTAGGTACTCATAACAAAACTGTTCAAGTTTTTAAGAAATTACTTTCAGAAAGCAACAATCCACTAGTTATTGATGCTGATGCTATTAACATACTTGCAAATAACAAAGATTTACTTTCTTTACTTCCTAAAAATTCCATTCTCACACCACACATTAAAGAGTTTGACAGATTAGCAGGCTCATCGAATACCTCAACCGAACGTTTTCAAAAACAACTAGCTTTTTCTATAAAGTATCAATGTGTTGTGGTTTTGAAAAATGCCTATACGAGCATCTCTTCTCCTGAAGGAAATTTATATTTCAATACTTCTGGAAATCAAGGAATGGCTACTGGTGGTAGTGGCGATGTCCTTACCGGAATTATTACTGGGCTGATGGCTCAAAACTACAACTCGTTACATGTAGCTTTACTAGGGGTATATTTCCACGGTAAAGCAGGTGATAAAGCAGCTAGTATAAAAGGTTTTAATGCTTTAATAGCTTCAGATATCATTGAGTATTTACGAATAGAAAAAAATTAATTCTCTTTAGAAAGTGTTTGAATTAGTACTGCTAACAACATTACCAAACCACATCCAAGTGCATTTAACCATAAATACGGTAACCAATCAATATACCAAACAGCAATAATAATTAACTGTGTAATAATTGCTGCAATAAACACCGCATTTCCTTCTACATATTTTATAAAAAAAGCAAGTAAAAATATCCCCAACACATTTCCATAAAAAATAGAACCTATAATGTTTACCAATTGAATTAGGTTGTCAAACAAATTGGCTACACAAGCGACTAAAATTGCCAAAATACCCCAACCTAGTGTAAACCATTTTGACATTTTTACATAATGTACCTCACTATATTCTTTAGTTACGTTCCGTTTGTATAAATCAATAGCAGTTGTACTTCCCAAAGCGTTTAGCTCAGAAGCGGTAGAAGACATGGCTGCTGATAAAATAACCGCTAATAACAAACCTATTAATCCTTTAGGTAAATTATTCAAAATAAAGTGAATAAACACATAGTCTTTATCATTCGTTTCTACCAGTGAATCAGATTTAGAAATAATAGTCCTACCCTTTTCTTTTAGTATTTTATCTTGCTCATTAAATTCTTGAATTTGCGCAATATTTTCAGACGTTAATCCTTCAAAAATTAATGCTTTTTTTCGACCTTCAATAAAACGATGTTGTTCTTCTAACTTTACATATTCTTCAATAGTTTCTAAGTTAGAATTTGCTATCACTTCTCCTGCTTTTGGATTGAAGTTAAGTGGAGAGGGATTGAATTGATAAAACACAAATACCATCACTCCTACTAACAGAATGAAAAACTGCATAGGCACTTTTAATAATCCATTAAAAATCAATCCTAATTGGCTTTCACGTAATGATTTTCCTGATAAATATCGCTGTACCTGACTTTGATCTGTTCCAAAATATGATAACATTAAAAAAGTCCCTCCTAAAATACCAGTCCAAACGGTATAACGATTGTTTAAATCCCAAGAAAAATTGAGTACTTTCATTTTGTCTGAAGCCCCTGCAATTTCCAATGCTTTAGTAAAAGTAATATCATCAGGTAAATATTGCAATATCAAATAAAACGCAATGAACATTCCTGAAAAAATTACCGCCATTTGTTGCTTTTGCGTTACACTTACCGCTTTGGTACCACCTGAAACAGTATAAATAATTACCAAAACACCTATAATAATATTAAGCGTAACCAAATTCCAACCTAACACTGCTGATAAAATAATTGCAGGCGCAAAAATTGTAATACCCGCTGCTAACCCACGTTGAATTAAAAATAAAACAGCTGTTAATGTTCGTGTTTTCTGATCAAATCTTCCTTCTAAATATTCATAGGCTGTATATACTTTTAGCTTGTGATAAATAGGTATAAACACCAAGCAAATAATTACCATCGCAATTGGCAACCCGAAGTAAAATTGCACAAACCCCATTCCACTATGAAATGCCTGTCCTGGTGTTGACAAAAAGGTAATTGCGCTGGCCTGTGTTGCCATAACCGACAAACCAATCGTCCACCATTTACTTTCGTTTCCTCCTTTTAAATACTCTTCAACATTTTTACTTCCTCGGGTTTTCCAAGCTCCGTATAAAACAATAAACAATAAGGTTACTGAAAGAACAATCCAATCTACTATTTGCATGGTTTATTTTGTATATATGTTGGTGATAATATAAAAGATGATGATATACACTAAATTAGCCACTAAGACTAGTGTATATTCTTTTTTCCATATATACTTTTTATCCATAATTGAATTGTTTCGTTGATTGATTTTTATTTGGGTTTCAATTTATAGATTTAGGAATAAAAAAACGTTAACTTTTTCTAAATGTTCTTTTCTTATTCTCACATAATAAAAAACTCTCTAAAAATATCTTTAGAGAGTTTCTGTTGTTAACTATAAAAAATGGAATGATTTTACTCATCCGTGAGAGTCTCCATAAAGACTATTAAATCTTGAATTTCTTTATCTGACAAATTCAATTTATCTGCTGGTAACGTTTGATTAGGTAAATTATATCCTAAACCTTGCCCTCCGCCTTTATTGTAAAAATCAACTACTTGTTGTAAAGTCTTATACACACCATTATGCATATACGGAGCTGTTTTTGAAATGTTACGAACCGTAGCTGTTTTAAAAAAATGCTTTCTTTCTTCGGTTTTGAATACATTATAAACGCCTAAATCGTTATCTAATCCTGCCTCTGCTAAATTTGGAACTCCTATTGATTCTACTTCTGTTTCCGAAAAGTTAGGAGGAACAGTTCCATTAAACACTGGTGGAAAATGACAAGTAGCACATTTTGCTTTTCCCATAAAAAGATTAAATCCGTTAATCTCAGAAGCAGTTAATGTGTTTTCCTTTTTATTGATATTCTTATCAAATTTAGAACTAAAATCGCCTAAACTTCTTATATAATCTGCTATAGCATTTCTGATATTGAAGTCGTTCACTTTTCCGTATAAACTTGTAAACGATGCAACATATACACTATCTTTTTCAATCGTTTTTGTTAAGTTTTCTAAATTTGTATGGAACTCATTTTTATTCTCAACTACCCCAACAATTTGTCCTTCTAAACTCCCTGCTCTTCCATCGTGAAAAAAGCTTTGTTGATACACTGCATACGCTAAAGTTGGTGTATTTCTCGTTTGCTTCGAAAAAGCAGTCAAACCATCTGTAAACGCCTTGTCTTTAATATGACAGGTAGCACAGCTCATCACTCCATCTTTAGACAAGCTTGTATCGTTGAACAATTTTTTTCCTAAGGCTATTTTTTCTCCAACCTTTATATTCTCTGCTTGGTGATAATCGTTAAAAAAATTAATATTAAACGTTTCTTTTGAAAATAATGACCTTATATTATTATTAAATGCCATAGTTAGCGGAAACTCTACTTTCCAATCTTCTGCTGTATTCGCTAGTAATTCTAGTTGTTTATGTGCATGGTCTTTGATAAAATCAAAACGATTAAAAGAAGTAAATTCACCTTCCTTCAATACCTTTTGAGCTTCCTTCAATTCATTTACTAACTCAGTATATATTTTTAGATTTGAAAACTCATCTTTATATGTTTTGACCATAAAAAGTAAGGTTTCATAGTTTATTTTCGCTTCTACCAAAGACTGCTCTAATACCGGAGAATCGAAACCAGTAATTCCCACTAAAGCTAAACGAGCAATTTGGTTGCGTAGCAACCATAATACATGGTATGTTTTTAAATACAGCTTATTATTGCTTGCTATTAACTTAAGTCGATTAACTGTTTTATACACCGTTTCTTTAACCGCAACCAAGTCCACTTCATCTTCATGCAACAATTCTTCAATAACCTGAAAACCAAATGGTTTATTTATTTTAATATCCGTAGCATCTTCTTCTTCAACTTTTAACAAATTAGGAGCATTTACACTTTTATAATTTTCTTTATCTACAAAAGCTAAAATAGGTTCTACCAACTTGAACTCTCTTCTTGCTAGTTTGTATTTTTTTAGTCTTTCTGAAACTACATCAGCCTTATTTATTTCTTCTAATGCTTCAATACAATTGCTAAGATGTAGCGAGTAATACTCTTGAATTTTAGCTACATGAGCTTGATTATTATCAACCTCTGTATAACTAACTTTTTTTTCTTGCTTGCAGCTAATTATAGATACTAGAAAAAGACACATGATAACATGTGCCTTTTTTATTTTTTTCAAACTGTTTGTCATTATCTATCTAATCCTTGAATCACATATAATTGACTTCCTTCTTTTGTTGTTTCAGCAGCATCATTCGCTAAAGGATCAGTAAATGCTCCTCCATCAGCTGGAACCCAACCGTGATTTTGAGTAATTACTAAGAACGTATTGCTCACTCCTATTGTTTTAGAAATATCCATCATACCTGTAATTTCCCAAGCATTTTCAGCAAAAGAGCTTCCATACCCAGCAGCTGAAGCTGCCACCTGATCACATTCTAATACTTTCTTTAACTCTCCTGTTTTTAAGTTATACTGATATAAACTTGCAGCGTGATTTTTTTCTCCATCAAAGTACCCATTTGGATCTTCTTGGATGTACGCATAGTTTTCCGTTACAACAATATTATCTGGGCTATGGAAAAGTTTTGCTTTACCATCTAATTTATCTCCATCTAATACACAAGTGATTTTAGCAGCTCCAGTAGGATCGTTTTCGTTTAATTCTACTTTATAAACACGTCCGTAAGCTGTTCCTTTACCAATTAATCCATCTTTTTTACGTCCAGTTACGCAAAAATAGATTTCGCGATTGTTTTTAGCAGAACCTCTTCTCCAATCGATATCTTCTAAACGAGAGAATCCCATTACTCCTTTTTCCTTTGCCTCAGCATCTAATAAATCAAGATTTTTCTCTGTCAATTCAACAAAAGAAGCATTATAGGCTGTACCTTCTTCCATATCCACTTCATAAGTAACTCCTTCGTCAGTTACTTTTAATCCATATAATTTACCTCCTTCTAAATCTCCTCTATTTCCTACATACATACCTAACTGTCCTGAAGGAACTTCGTTGTCAGAATGATCATCACCAATAAATAAAACTGTTTTATCACTGTAAGCATCTTTACCAATAACAACAGCATTTTCTGTAGACCATTGTCCCATAGCTGTTAACATTCTTGGTGCGCTAGCTGCAGAAGCATCTTTAAAAGGATCCGTTGCAAAGACACCTTTAGAAGCACCACCCCATTCACCACCTGATAAATATAAAGGTCCAAATCCATGCTCTTCCATAGTAATTAAAGAACCTGAACATTGAGCTGTACTTGCCGTTGCTTTAGCATTTAAAATGTACTCTCCATGGATTGGCTTAAATGTTTCATCAAATTTAATTCTAGCAATAGAATAATCAGCTTCAATATTATTTATTAAAGTATAAGTCCCATCAGAATTTCTTATCAATCCAGAACCATCAGCCATTGATCCGTACACAAAGTTTGGAGCATCTTCTAATTTATCTTCTGATGATAAAATAGGAAATACTTTTACTCCTGAAAACTCAGATTCTAATTTTAAAAAGTTAGGGGTTTTAGAATGTGCCTTTAATTCAATTGAATCCCCATGATTAGGTGTACTATCAGAATCACAAGATGTTAAAGCTACTGCTGTACAAACACCTAAAAATCCTAATTTAAATAAGTTTTTCATTATTATGTTAATTTTTGTTTTATAACCGCAAATCAACAACACTAACATTAAGAAGTTCTTAGCTCTAGTTTAAATATACCTCATCAAAAGGTTACGAACTTTAACTAAAGTTAAATAAATTCTCACACTTCCTTCTCATACAAAATCTTAACCAACTAAATATAAATAACTTAAACATACACTCCATTTTAACACCTACTTAACTTTTATTAATATGCTGTATATGTTTATAATACATATTCACATATAGAAATAAGAAAAGCGCCTTTATAAAGGCGCTTTTTGTCTTGCATCATTAGTTTTTACTTTGGTTAGAGTAAAAATCATTTTGTTTTCTTTTTCTCATAGAATTCTCCCCTACGACATGATATAAATCCCCATTTTATATCTTACCTTATACAAGGTTTAAATTTTAACCGAGACAAATATATTTCATGTATTTAACAACATGGTGAGGGGCAGCATTACTTTTAGTGAGGCTCAGCCTTACTTTTTATATTAGAACCGAATACACCACATAAACATAGAGTGTTTTTTGATATTTGACAAATATTGTATATTTGTCCTTTATGAATAAAATGATTTTACATATAGCACAAGAACTTGTTAGCCTAAAATGTGGCTTTCGCGGGAATACCGATAAGGTATCTCTTCGAAATCGGACGTTATATGTTAATTATAATGAAATTCAAACATGATTTGATTATAAAAACTAACTATATATAAAGCGTCCAATAAAATTGGACGCTTTTTTTATGTATTTTTTTAAAGAAAATGACATTTTAATTTAAAACATATAACTCTGTTTAATTGAACACTAAGCAACTGACAAACAAAATGTTGCAAACGCAATAAATATCTGGACACAATCCGGACAGCCACCCTATTCTTTAAAAACAATACAAATATCTGATTATCAATTAATTAACTTCATTTTTTTCTTGTTTTATTATAAAATATTCGTATATTTGTACCATACTTATTAAGGAATTCTTAATTGGTATTTAAAACAAAATAATAACAGAAATTATGATATTAATTTACACAAACAGAAGTATCGACAAATCTTTTAGCAAAGGAGTTGATTACATAACTAAAAAAGATAAGGATGTTTATTGTGATAAACAGTATTTAAGAAAGAATTAGCTACAATTCTATACTAATATATATAACACAAAGGCGCCTTTTTTAAAAGGCGCCTTTTTTATTAAAACAATATTTACAAGAACACAAAAATTTGTACAATTCGTTTTTTTTCACTATATTAATAGGACAAATTTAATAGCTATGAAAACATTAAAATTGCACACACTAAACGAAAAAGGACGTTTACTCATTAAACAAGAACGCTTACTAAAATTGCATTCATCATTTAAAGTGGTATCACTATTTTAGAATTAAAAATCAACTAGCGTTCATTTCAAAATTGCAAACGCTTCCTTATTAACGGCAAAGTAGAATTTCCTGAAGTCTGTTGTACTCAATAGGCCTTGGTAGTAACACATCTTCATACATTGATGTTTCCATCAATTTAATTCTACCAACTACCCATAAATACTTGGGCTAGATGACTATTACCCCAATTTAACTGAGGTAATTCAATCGAAAAAATCATTTCGATACCAAACAAGCTGCTTATGCGGCTAGGAAAACTATTGTCAAAATTTAAAAAATGAAATTATGAAAACTTTAAAAATTACACTACTTATAAGCATGTTAACTCTTTTAACCACAAGCTGTACAGATTTAACAGAAGATATAGTACCAAACAATACCATTGTACAAACTGAATTGATTTCAGGAACTGACACTACTGATAGCGGCACAGGTGGAACCACTGACTTTGAAACTGGTGATGGTGATGGTGACGGTAATGATGGTACAAAAGGCAACTAACACCTTTGATATTTATAAGCTTTTAACAAATTTGTTAAAAGCTTTTTTTAGTTTTGTCAAAAAACAACAATCTTGAAATATTTTAAAAAAAACTTTTTCTTGTTTATTTTCTTAATACTCTTCTGCTGTTTTTCTTTGAATTCTCAAAATGACAGTATTAAAATATGGCTTAAACAAGCCAAAGATAAAAAGCTAGATAATCTCTCTAAAAAACAATTACTATTTAAATCATCCAATTACATTATCTTTAATAACGAAAAACTACCTTTGGAACTTAGTTCAATAGCCTATGAGTTCTATAAATTAAAAGACACTGCAACCTTTTTTAAAGTTAATAAAGAAGCACTACAGCTAGCTACCAAATTAAATCATATTTATGCTATAGGTGATACACATTGGAATTATGCCACTTATTTTGTAAAAAACAAGATGTATGACAAAGGTTTCTTTCATTTTAATAAAGCTTATCAGAATTTTATAAAAGGAGGTTTTAAAAACGAAGCTTCGCAAATACTATACGGAATGGCTCGTATAAAAGGGAGATATCGAGATTATGCTGGTAGTGAAATTCTAAATATTGAGGCAATAAAACTTTTTAACGAATTAAACAACTATGAATATTTATATGCTTCTTACAATCATCTAGGCTTACTACAAAAAGATATTAAAGAATATGATAAAGCCCTGGAATACTACAATAAAGCTTTATTATATCTAAAAAAAATAGACAAGAAACATTCTGAACCGAAATACATTCCTGTTTATAATAATTTAGGAAATATATACTTAAAAAAGAAAAAATATAAAACAGCAATAAAGTACTATAATAAAGCCTTAAAAAATAAAGGAACAATTAGTCAGTATGCCAGAGTGCTCGATAATAAAGCTTACTGCAAACTTTTTTCTAAAGACACAACAGGCATTAAATCTGAACTTTTCAAAGCTTTATCCATAAGAGATAGTCTAAAAAATATTGAAGGAGTACTAACATCTAAAACGCATATTTCTGACTACTACAAGCACATAAATGATACTCTTAATGCTATAAACTATGCTAAAGAAGCTAATTATATTGCAAGACAACTAAAAAATGGTGGAGATTATTTAACTACCTTAAATCAGCTAGCCAACTTAGATACCAAAAATTCTAAAAAATATTTAGACCGTTATATAGAATTCAATGACAGTTTAATTAGTGCAGAGCGAAGAATACAAAATAAGTTTACTCGTATTGAATTTGAAACCGATGAATATATTGAAGAGACAGAGCGTTTGAGCCAACAACGTATTTGGATACTTATTACCAGTTTTGCTGGAATTTTAATTCTTAGTTTATTGTATTTCTTAAGAGTACAAAAAGTTCAAAACGAAAAACTTAGCCTAGAATCGGAGCAACAAAAAGCAAACGAAGAGGTTTATATACTTACTTTACAACAACAAGCCAAACTAGAAGAAGAAAAAGTTAAAGAACGCAACCGGATATCAGAAGAATTACACGACGGTATTTTAGGCAAATTGTTTGGTACTCGTTTTGGTTTAGGTTTTTTAAACATTCAAGGTGATGAGAAAGTTTTAGAAAAACACCAAGCTTTATTAAATGAACTGCAGGATATTGAAAAAGAAATAAGAGACGTTTCACACAAATTAAGTGATAATTTCGACGGTTCTAATATCAATTTCATCTCTATTATAGCGCAACTTTTAAAGGACAAAAGCGAAATCGGTAATTTTAAATATCAATTTTCGTCTGATGAAAATATTTCTTGGAAAAGTATGGATGAAATCACCAAGGCGAACGTATATCGTATAATACAAGAAGCCTTACAAAATATTATCAAGCATGCTGAAGCTAAAAATATTGCCCTTAGCTTATCTACAGATTCACACAACCTAATTATCCACTTAAAAGATGACGGTAAAGGTTTCAATGTTAAAAAGAAAAAAACGGGTATTGGTATAAAAAACATCAATTCTCGAATAAAAAAGCTAAAAGGAACCGTATTGTTAGATTCGGAAATTAATACCGGAACTTCATTATCTTTGACCATTCCTCTTAAAAGCTAAACTATGAGTACCAAAATATATACAGCTCTAATTATTGATGATCATCCATTGATATCTGAAGCTTATAAAAGTGCTTTCAACCATGTAACAACCTTAGATAAAAACATTACATTTAACATTCATGTTGCGCATGACTGCGATACAGCATATGCGTTATTACAAGAACATGTAAATTCCAACTCAGAAATTGACATTGTTTTTTTAGATATGAGACTCCCAGCATCTCAAGATGGAAAAATTTTATCTGGTGAAGATTTAGGCTTGAAAATTAAAGCAATGCATCCTTCTGCTAAAATAATTGTTTCTACTACTTTTAACGACAACTATAGAGTACATAGCATTCTAAAAAACATTGATCCAGATGGTTTTTTAGTAAAAAATGATATTACTCCCTTAGAATTGGTAACAGCTATACAAGAAGTCTTAAACGATCCTCCCTACTATAGTAAAACCATAGCTAAACTTTTACGAAATGAAGTAACCAATGATTACTTAATAGACGATATAGATAGAAAGATAATTTACGAACTTTCCATAGGTACAAGAATGAAAGATTTACCAGATGTTGTACCACTATCAATAACTGCTATTGAGAAAAGAAAACGTCAAATGAAACAGATGTTCGGCATCAATAACTCCGACGATAAGGATCTTATCTTAATAGCTCGAGACAAAGGATTTATTTAAATAAAAAAGCCAAGAGATTTTACTCTTGGCTTTTTGCTATAATCTGTTTTCAATAATACTTTTAACTACCTCAGGATTTAAGAGCGTGGAAACATCTCCTAAATTATTTAGTTCATTATGGGCTATTTTACGTAAAATACGACGCATTATTTTTCCTGAACGTGTTTTTGGTAATCCCTCTGTAAACTGAATTTTATCAAGCTTCGCAATTGGCCCAATATGTTCTGTGATTATTTGATTAATCTCTTTTCGAACATTGTCTTGATTCCTTGTCTCCCCTGTTTCTTTTAAGATAACATAACCATATAACGCATTTCCTTTTACTTCGTGAGGAAAACCTACAATAGCACTCTCCGCTACAGCAGGATGTTCATTAATAGCATCTTCTATAGGAGCAGTACCTAAATTATGTCCTGAAACAATAATTACATCATCTACTCTACCTGTTATTCGGTAATATCCTACTTCATCTCTAAGTGCTCCATCTCCTGTGAAATACATAGATTCAAATGCAGAAAAATAAGTTTCTTTATAACGTTGATGATTTCCCCAAATAGTTCTTGCCATAGATGGCCATGGGTATTTTACACATAAACGACCATCTACTTGATTTCCTTTTACTTCTTTACCATTTTCATCCATCAACGCCAATTGAATTCCTGGTAAGGGCAATGTTGCATAAGTTGGTTTGGTCGGAGTTATATATGGTAATGGAGAAATCATCATCCCTCCTGTTTCAGTTTGCCACCAGGTATCTACTATAGGATTTTTCTTTTTCCCCACATTATCATTATACCAGTGCCAAGCTTCTTCATTAATTGGTTCACCTACAGTTCCTAATACTTTTAACGAAGATAAATTGTGACTATCTACATATTCTAAATTTTCTTTTGCTAATGCTCTAATTGCTGTTGGCGCTGTATAAAACTGGTTAATTTTATGCTTTTCTACCACCTCCCAAAAGCGTCCAAAATCTGGATAACTAGGCACTCCTTCAAACATTACTGTAGTTGCTCCATTAGCTAAAGGACCATATACTATGTAACTATGCCCTGTAATCCAGCCAATATCCGCAGTACACCAATACACATCATTTTCTTTGTAATTAAATACATTTTTGAATGTATATGCTGTATACACCATATAGCCTGCTGTTGTATGTAACATTCCTTTAGGACTTCCTGTTGATCCTGATGTATACAGAATAAACAATGGATCTTCAGCATCCATAATCTCAGGGACACAATCTTCGTAAGCTTCTTTTAATAACGGTTCTAGCCATTTATCACGTCCTTCTTTTAACTGGATATTAGATTTTATTCGTTTGGCAACTAATACTGTTTTTACAGTAGGGCAACTTTCCAGTGCTTCATCTACAATACCTTTTAAATCAATTGTTTTTGCACCTCGATAAGAGCCATCAGAAGTAATCACCATTTTAGCTTCGCAATCATTAATTCTCGTTGCTAAAGCTGTAGATGAAAAACCTGCAAATACTACTGAATGCACCGCACCAATTCGAGCACATGCCAATACTGAAATTGCTAACTCAGGAATCATTGGTAAGTAAACACAAACTCTATCTCCTTTTCTAATTCCGTGATCTTTCAACACATTAGCAAACTTGCAAACACGTTTATGTAATTCTTTATACGAAATATGTTCAGCTTCCTCATCAGGATTGTTAGGTTCAAATAAAATTGCTGTTTTATCACCTCTGATATGCAAATGACGGTCAATACAATTTTCTGTAATATTCAACTTAGCTCCTTCAAACCATTTAAATTCTGGTTTCTCAAAATCATAACTTAAAACAGTATTCCATTTTTTTCTCCAAACAAAATGCTCTTCAGCTATTTCTTCCCAAAATAATTCAGGGTTCCTTACAGACTTTCTATATACATGAAAATATTCTTCTAGTGTTTTTACGTGGTAATTACTCATAACAAGATTTACTTAAAAAATGTTTTTAATCGGTTAGGAAGTTAGTATTTAGTTTTTGGATAGACAAAATAAAAAAGCCAACACTCATACAGTGTTAGCTTTCTTTTTCTTTCTTTAGCAAAAAGTGCTAAAATTAACGGGGGAACAATTAACTCTTCTTTAAAAAAGAGTAAAGAAAATTAACTTTAACTTTCTATTTTTCACATTAGCAAATTTATCGATATATTGCATGTAAAAATTGAATTATATTATCAAAAAATTGAACTATATTCTTTTATAGCGCATGAAAAACAGAAATTTAGAAATACAACACCATTACGATACCAGAAAATTAACTACCCTTATTGAAAATAAAACTACATATGCTTCAGAATATGCTGAGTTAAATATTTTTGAAACTTACCAAGCCACAAAAAATGTAGTCTTAAACTTTGATTCTACAATAATTGCGAGTATGTTAACAGGTAAAAAATCAATGACCGTAGACAATGGAAAATATTTTGATTTCCTCCCTGGAGAATCTCTAGTTATACCTGAAAACTTGAATCTTCATATTGATTTTCCTGACGCAACTTTTGAGAATCCAACTCAATGTTTAGGTTTATCTATAGATCAAAATAAGATAAACGAAGTCGTTTATAATTTTAATGAAGTAACAGCTATTGAAAGAGAAAACAACAAATGGAACTTAAAAAAAGATTCTTCTCATTTAACAAATAATACTGAAATTGATTTACTAGTTAGCAGACTAACAAGTACTTTTATTAAAAACACAAAATCTAAAGATGTACTATTAGATTTGATGATACAAGAGTTGATTATAAGACTTTTACAAAGTAAAGCTAGACAAGTTATTCTAAACAATGTTAACGATGCTTTTAATGACACAAGAATTGGGTTTACAGTAAAATATATAAAAGAACATTTGACTGAAAATGATTTAACTCTTGATAAAATGGCAGAAAAAGCCTGTATGAGTAAATCTCACTTTATCAAAAAATTTAAAAACACTTTAGGAGTTACCCCTATTGATTTTTTAAATTCAGAAAAAATAAAACTAGCTAAACAACTTATTAAAAGTAATCCTAATGAACGTATTTCTAACATTGCCTATAAAGTTGGGTTTAATAATGTGAGCTATTTTAATCGTCTTTTTAAAAAATGTGAACTATTAACTCCGCAACAATTCAGAAATACTCTTATTAAAAGCTAGATATTTATTTTAGTTTATATGTTTTGTTCTTTATGAATTAACCTCGTAATAACTTATTTTTACACTCAAAAAAACAATTGAATCTATTTATTGAAACAGTTTTTTTAAACTGGCACATCGTTTTACTTTTTTTCTTTATTGCTGTTTTATACTCTTCTGTAGGGTTTGGTGGTGGGTCTAGCTATTTAGCTGTTTTGGCTTTAACCAGTTTACTTTTTACTCAAATTAGAGCCACAGCACTCTTATGCAACATCATAGTCGTTACTGGTAATGTTTTTCTATATATACGTCAAAAACAATACCGATGGAGAAAAGTGATTCCTCTTACTCTTTTTAGTGTTCCGTTAGCTTTTTTAGGAGGGTATTTGCGTATAAGTCAAACATTCTTTTTTATCCTTTTAGGTTTTACGTTACTCTTTGCTGCTATTACAATGTGGATCTCTAACAAGACAATTAGTAGCAGCAACAAAACAACTAACTTAAGTTTAACGAAGAATGCTGGTTATGGAGGAATTATTGGTTTTATTTCGGGAATGGTAGGTATTGGAGGTGGTATTTTTTTAGCTCCTTTACTTCACTTGACTAATTGGGATACTCCTAAAAGAATTGCAGCTACTGCCAGCTTTTTTATTTTGGTTAATTCTATTTCTGGTTTGATTGGTCAATACACCAACCCTAAATTTTCTATCGATAAGAATTTAACTGTTTTACTGTTGATAACTGTTCTTATAGGTGGTCAAATTGGTAGTAGAATGAGTAACAGATTTTTTACTCCAATACAATTAAAAAAGGCAACTGCTATTTTGATTGCCTTTGTAAGTATTCGTATTTTAATTAAATACTTATTTTAAACTTTTAATACTACTGAAATATCTTTTTCTCTTTTAGAACTTCTTTTTGAGTGTAAACTCCTTTTTCTTTTTCTATCCTATTCTGAAAGACTACTACTTGCTTTCTATTTTCTAATGAAAAACTATAAGAAATGAAACCATCTTCAGATGAAAATTCATTGGCAGTTGTTGGATATATTTTAATTTTTTGAGAACTACCTTCTCGCTGACTATACAACTGATTCCCTTCAATACTAATAAAACGAACAGCTCCATCTTCAAATTCATAAGCTCCAACCCATTTATCTAGCTCTTCTTTTGATAACGAAACTGCTTTCTCTTTTGTAAAAAAAGGTTTATCAATAGCTAACGCTGCTATTCTTATTGCTGTTTTGGTTGGCGATTGACAGCCACAGTTAGAAAATACAACTACATACACATCTTCGCTCGGAACATATACTCCCATTGATTTGTACCCAGGAATTGAACCTCCATGCTCAATAGTTGGTATTCCATTTATCTCATTTAAATGCCACCCATATCCGTAATTTATTTTCTTTCCGTTATCCAATGTGTAATTTGTAAACGCTTTAGCTGTGGTTTCTTTTTTTAATAATAAATTATTACTAATAGCTGTTTGCCACTTTAGCATATCATCAACATTAGACATAATTGACCCTGCTGCATACGGTAATGTTGAGCTAAAATATTTGTGGTTTAAAAAACCTTCACCTCTTTTTTGATAGCCTGAAGCTCTATTTTTAATCAATTTTGTATGACTCTCATAGCAGGAAGAGTACATATTTAGTTTCTTAAAAATTCTTTCTTCAACAAATTTAGAATAGCTTATTCCACTAACTTTCTCAATAATGTATCCTAAAATAAAATATCCAGAGTTACTGTATTTATATTTTTCACCTGGTTCAAAATCCACGGGTTCATTTTTAAAAAAATCAATAAACTCTAATGGTGGTATATCATCAGTTGTTATTTCTCCAAACTTTCGTATAGAAGTGTAATTCTTAATCCCAGAAGTATGTGTTAATAAATGATGTATGGTTATTTGTTTTCCTTTTATTGGAAAATTAGGGATATACTTAGTTATAGTATCTTCTAAGCTTAGTTTCCCTTCTTCCAACAACATTAATATTGATACAGATGTAAATTGTTTTGTCATCGAACCAACTTTAAAAACATTCTCCGGTATCATATTTACATCAAGCTCCAAATTTGCTTTTCCAAATGCTTTTCTATAGATAACTTTTCCTCTTTTTGCTACCAAGACAGACACTCCTGTTTCGTTACTTTTAAATTGAGTTTTTAAAACTTTATCTATTTTCGATTCTAGATTTTGCGCAGACAATGCACTCATTAAAAAGAAGCATAGAAAAACAGTTGCAGCTCTTTTTAATTGATTTAATTTTTTCATAGGTTAATTATCTTGATTACTTTTCTTAAGACGGAAGAAAATGAAAACAGGTTACACCTACTTCTTTAAAACAAAAAAAGCAGCATTAGTTAATGCTGCTTATAATCCCCAAAAGATATGAATGACTTTCTTAGCCTAACCAAGCATTCATCATCCATAAAGTTTTTTCCTGTTCTGAGATAAAATCACTCATCATCGAGTTTGTTCCCTCATCTTCTGCCTCTCCAGACAATTCCAAAATATTACGTTCGATTTTTAGCAATTCTGATAACGAATTCAACACCAATTTAACGGCCTCTACATCGTTAGAAATATTTTTTCCAACAGGCACTTTTGATACTTTTATATAATCTTCAAAAGTATGCAGCGGGGTTCCTTGTAAGGTTAGAATTCTTTCTGCAATTAAATCTACTTTTTCCTGCGCATCTGTGTAAAATTCTTCAAACTTTACATGTAGTTCAAAGAAACTTTTCCCTTTAATATTCCAATGCAATCCTCTTACGTTTTGATAATACACTTGAAAATTCGCTAATAGAATATTTAATTCGTTTACTAAAGTTACGGTTTTTTCTTTATCTAATCCTAAAATAGTTATTAACATATTGTGTTGATTTTAAGTTTTTTACTTTTTTACGTACAAAATTACCGCAACTTTTAACACTTAAACTATAAATGTAATTGATTGTTTTAATATCTTTATCGAAAATTATTATACTAATGACTATAACGCAATTAAAATATACTCTTGCTGTAGCTGAATATAAAAACTTTACAATTGCCGCTGAACATTGTTTTGTTACGCAACCAACACTTAGTATGCAAATTCAAAAGTTAGAAGAAGAATTAGATGCTAAAATTTTTAATCGTTCAAAAAAACCTATAGAATTAACTGAAGTTGGTAAACGTATTGTGGAACAAGCCAAAGTTATTGTGGATGAAAGCAATCGAATTATCGATATTGTACATCAGCAAAAAGGATATGTAGGTGGAGAGTTTAAATTAGGAATTATACCTACTATTATGCCTACACTACTACCTATGTTTTTAAAAACATTCAGTAAAACTTACCCAAAAGTACAGTTAGTAATAGAAGAGTTAACCACAGAAGAAATTATTAGAAAATTAACTGATGGACATATTGATGCTGCTATTGCTGCTACTCCTTTAGAAAATGAAGCTATTAAAGAACGTGTGCTTTATTACGAACCTTTTGTTGGTTTAATACCAAATGAACATCGATTATTTAAGCAGAAAAAAATTAAAGTTGATGACTTAGAAATTGATGACATTTTACTGTTAGAAGATGGACACTGCTTTAAAGACAGTGTTATTAATTTATGCAGAACCAACAAAAGAAGTACTACACATCATTTTCAATTAGAAAGTGGAAGTTTTGATACCTTAATAAAACTATCAAAAGATGGGTTAGGAATGACCTTACTTCCTTATTTAAATACATTGGATTTAAATGAAAGTGACAAAACGCATTTACGTGAATTTGAAACTCCACCTCCAGCTCGTGAGGTAAGTTTGATTTATCATAAATCGCAATTAAAAATGCAATTAATTGAAGCTTTAAAAAATACTATTGATGGTGTTATTAGAGGCGCAATAGCATTTAGTGATGTAGAAATCATCAGTCCTATTCATAAGAATTAGTTTTTAGAAAAAAGACTACTTGATACAGTAAACAGAAAATCCCGCTATTTGCGGGATTTTTTATTAGAATTCATATTCTGACAACGGCTTCGGGAAATTTTCCGGATTGGCTGCCAAATGATAACGAGGATCATCCACCGCCTCTTCTATAACATCTGCGAAAATAGGGCTTGCTTTGTACAGTAACACCTTACAATCTTCACTTAAATGTTTTAGAGTAACTTTTTTTCCTGCTGCTTGGTATTTTTCAACCAATAAGAAAATCGCTTCAATAGCTGAGTGATCTGATACACGAGATTCTACAAAATCAATCTCAACAGTATCTGGATCATTCTTTATATCAAACTTCTCATTAAAAGTTGTAATACTTCCAAAGAACAAAGGTCCCCAGATTTCGTATATTTTTGTTCCGTCTTCTTTAAAACGTTTTCTTGCTCTAATTTTCTTTGCATTTTCCCAAGCAAAAACTAAAGCAGAAATTATAACTCCAACAAATACTGCAATCGCTAAATCGAAAATTACGGTCACCGCCGACACTATAATTAATACAATAGCATCCGATTTTGGTATTTTATTCATAATTCTAAAACTCGACCACGCAAACGTATCAATCACCATCATAAACATCACTCCTACCAAAGCCGCAATAGGCACTTGTTCAATATATTTATCTGCAAACAAAATGAAGATTAATAAGGTAACCGCCATCATTACTCCAGATAAACGCCCTCTACCACCAGCATTAACATTAATTACTGTTTGACCAATCATACCACAACCACCAGTACCTCCAAACAATCCACTTAACATATTTCCTGCTCCTTGTGCTATACATTCCTTATTTCCATCACCTCTAGAATCGGTTAACTCATCTACTAAATTCATGGTCATCAAGGTCTCAATTAAACCAACTGATGCTGCTAAGAAAGCATAAGGCGCTATGAACTTTAAAGTATCTAAATTGAACGGTAAATTACTCCAAAGCTCTAATAAGTTCATCTTTTTTGAAATCTCGTCAAAACCATTTAAACCGGCTCCTCCACCATCTCTAATAAAATCTCCTACATTGATAGATTCTAATCCACCAAAAATTGAAACTAATGAAACAATTAAAATAGCAGTTAGTGCTGCTGGAACTTTTGTAGTTAGTTTAGGTAACAACCAAATAATTAGCATCGTTAGTAATACCAATCCAACCATTGTATATAATTTGGTTCCTTGTAAGGTAGCTTTTGATACTCCTTTATCTTTTACTGAATAAAATCCGTTATTATCAATATTATAAACTACCTTTTTGGTTTGTGCGTCAAATACCTGAGTATCTGACTTTACAAAAACTTCTTGATTTGTTTGATTATTGATGATTGAATTTCCTTTGATAGAAAACAAAGCTGCATCAGAAACTAAATCTCTTACCTCTCCATCTGTAACCTTATACACTAATTCTTTCGATTCAGTTTTACGCATGTTTTGTCCGAAAATATCTTTCTTATTTTCTTTAAACATCCCTAACTGAGCTATAAAAATAACAACTGCTAAACCGTTCACAAATCCCATCATTACAGGATGTGGAATTAATCGTACTAACTTACCTAGTTTAAATACTCCTGCCACAACTTGAATAATTCCCATAAGAACTACAGCCGCTAGTAAATAGAAATACCCCATATTTTCTACAGGTGTATCAAACAACAAACCTTTCGCATGCCCTTCTTGTATCATATATACAAAAATCACAGCTACTGCACCTGCTGCACCAGAAATCAAACCTGGTCTACCTCCAAATAAAGCTGAAGTTATTCCTATTACAAAAGCTCCAAAAAGTGCTACAATAGGACTAATTTGAGCCACAAAAGCAAAAGCTACTACTTCAGGAATCATTGCCAAAGAAACCGTAATACCTGCTAATGAGTCATCTTTTATATTTATCTTGTTACCTTTAATATATTTCATCATAATTTTAAGCGTCTTTATAAACTAACTACATTTAGTTAAAAGCTTACGAATCTTAATTAATTATATCTGTTTTTGAGTCCCGCAGCCTTTAAATCTCAACTAAGTGAGTAAAAGTGGGCAAATGTAAAGATTATTTTATAGACATCCTTTTACGTTTCATTAAGTTTAATTTTGTCAACTTTATTTTTTGCCGTAATTTTGAATGTTGAACTATCAAACCAATTTGGTAGCAAAACATGAGCAGAAAAATACTACTTACTTCGAAAGAAATTGAAATCATTCTGCATCGATTAGCTTGTCAGTTAATCGAGAATCACAACGATTTTTCAAATACCGTTTTAATAGGATTACAACCTAGAGGTACTTATTTAGCTAATCGTTTAGCTAAATTATTAAAAGATGAATATCATATTAAAGACTTACAATTAGGCTTTTTAGATATTACTTTTTATCGTGATGATTTTCGCAGAAGAGAAGCACCACTAGAAGCCACTTCAACACAAATTGACTTTTTGATTGAAGACAAAAAAGTGGTAATTATTGATGATGTTTTATACTCAGGAAGAAGCGTGCGAAGTGCTTTAACAGCATTGCAGTCGTATGGTAGACCTGATAGCATTGAATTATTGGTATTAATTGACCGCCGTTTTAGTCGTCATTTACCAATTCAACCTAATTACAGAGGAAGGCAAGTAGATGCCATCAACGAAGAAAAAGTAGTTGTTAACTGGCAAGAAACTCATAAAGAAGACACAATTTACCTTGAACCCAAGCCTACAAAGCTTGACTAGTTATGATTAAAAAAACAAACTAAGATGAAGCAGTTAAGCGTTGAACATTTATTAGGAATTAAATACCTTAACAAAAATGACCTTGAGCTTATTTTTGAAACTGCTGCTCATTTTAAAGAAGTCATTAACCGACCTATAAAAAAGGTTCCTTCATTACGTGATATTACAATTGCTAATTTATTTTTTGAAAATAGCACACGTACAAAACTTTCTTTTGAATTAGCTGAAAAGCGTTTATCTGCAGATGTTATTAATTTTTCTGCTGGGCAATCTTCAGTAAAAAAAGGAGAAACTTTAATTGATACTGTAAACAACATTTTATCAATGAAAGTTGATATTGTTGTCATGCGTCATTCAAATGTGGGAGCTGGAATTTTCTTATCAAAACATGTAGATGCAAAAATTATCAATGCTGGTGATGGTACACACGAACACCCAACACAAGCTTTATTGGATAGTTTTTCAATGCGTGAAGCTTTGAATAGCGATTTAAAAGGGAAAAAGATTGTAATTGTAGGTGATGTATTGCATTCTCGTGTAGCCTTGTCAAATATTTTCGCTTTGCAACTACAAGGAGCTAAAGTAAAAGTTTGTGGTCCTACTACATTAATTCCACGCTATATTTCTAGTTTAGGAGTTGAAGTAGAAAACAACCTTAAAAAAGCTTTAGAATGGTGTGATGTGGCAAATGTTTTACGTGTACAACACGAACGTATGGATATTAAATATTTCCCTTCGACTAGAGAATACACACAACTTTTTGGAATTAACAAGGAAATTTTAGATAACCTTGACAAAAAGATAGTTATTATGCACCCAGGACCTATAAACCGTGGAGTAGAACTAACAAGTGATGTTGCCGATAGCAGCCAATCAATTATTTTAAATCAAGTAGAAAACGGAGTAGCTGTACGAATGGCAGTTATTTATTTGTTAGCACAACAAATAAAAAGATAGTCATGAAAACAACCCATACAAAAGAGTATACACACATTGTTTCTGATGAAAATTCTTTTTCAGACTTTATTAAAAACTTTGAAAATGAATACAATAATTACACAGGAAAAAACCTGATTATTCAAATTTCAGAAAAATATAATACCACTAACGAAAATATTTTGCTATTTTTGAAATACGCACATGAACACCAAGACAATGGCACATCTTTTGTTATAATATATAAAGATGTTACTATTGATGATTTTCCTGATACTTTTAACATCGTTCCTACTTTAGTGGAGGCGGAAGATGTAATAGAGATGGAAAATATTCAACGTGATTTGGGCTTTTAAGCATATTTTTTAATAATTATTCATTCCCCCTAAATGATAATCTATGGTAAAAAAAATACTATTTTTAACTTTCTTCTTGACAATTGCAGTTGGTTTTTCACAAGAAAAATCGATAGAGAAGTTAGTTGCATCCCCTAACCCTTTTACAAATAGTACTACTATTTATTTTAATGCTAACACTGAACAAACTGTTATTTTAACAGTAAGAAATGTGTTAGGTAAAACTGTTTTTAACAAAGAACTTAAGGTTGTTAAAGGACGTAACTCTTTTCCATTTCAACGTAACGATTTAAAGTCAGGAATGTACATTTACGCAATACAAAGTAATAAAGAGATAATATCAAAACGCTTTGTGATAAGATAAATGAGTTTACAATTAACTATTTTAGGTTGCCATTCTGCAACTCCAAGAGTTAATGCATACCCTACTGCTCAATATTTAGAGATTAACAATCGTCATTTTTTAATCGATTGCGGTGAGGGTACACAACGACAAATGCGAAAATATAAGGTTGGTTTTTCTAAAATCAACCATATTTTCATCTCTCATTTACATGGCGATCATTTTTTTGGCTTAGTTGGATTAATCGCTACTTTTGGTCTCTTAAATAGAGAAAAAGAGCTTCATATTTATGGCCCTAAAGGAATTAAAAAAGTAACAACTCTTCAGTTGCAGCTTTCAAAATCTTGGACTAAATATCCAATCATTTTTCATGAATTAGACTCTAAAGAAAGCGAGTTAATTTTTGAAGATGATAAGGTTTTGGTGAGAACTATTCCCTTAGATCATAGAGTGTACACCAATGGTTTCTTATTTACTGAAAAACCTAAACCGAGAAAACTACACATTGAAAACATTCAACAGTACGATGAAATAGAAACCTGTGATTTTCACAACATCAAAGCTGGAAAAGATTTTGTGCTTTCTTCAGGCGAGGTTATCCCTAACGATGAATTAACTATTGATCCGCCTAAACCTTTGAGTTATGCATTTTGTAGCGATACTGCATACAAACCAGATATTGTTCCTGTAATTAAAGGAGTGGACTTGTTATATCATGAAGCTACCTTTTTAAAAGACAGAGAGGATTTATGTGAAAAAACAAAACACTCTACCTCTGAACAAGCTGGTTTAATAGCTAAGCAGGCAAATGTAGGTAAACTTATAATTGGTCATTATTCCAGCAGATATGATAATTTAAATGACTTTAAGGCAGAAGCACAAACCGTTTTTGAAAATGTTGAATTAGCAGAAGCAGGAAAACTTTACAGCACCAATTCATTTCCTATTGAAATTTTAAACTAATACTGATTCGTAGATAAAAGTACCAATGTACAAGCTTCTATAAAAGCTATACCATTATCTTTTAACTTATCAGAAAACTCTTTATTTTCTGTCCCTGGATTGAAAATAACCCTTCTAGGCTTCAAACTAATTATATAGTCATAATATTCTTTTTGGTGTTCAGGATTTAAATACAGAGTAACTGTATCAACATTTTTGAATATTATTTTTTCAGTCTCAATAGTAACATCTAGTACTCTACCTCTTCTCGACCCAATAGCTAAAACAGGTACATCTTTATCTATCAATCTTTTAATTGCAATATTAGCATACCTGTTCGGGTTTATAGAAGCTCCTAATACTAATGTTGTTTTATTCATATTTGTTAAGAATACGTTAAACTCTGTTAATCTGAGTAACAAAGATACAGTACAAACAGTCTATTAAGCATCAAAACAATTCTAAAAATACCCAAATGAAAAACATATTTCTAGTGCTTTTAACTGTATTCTGTACAAGCATATATGCACAAATGCCCAAGAGTAATCTCCCGAAACCAGGGGTCATTTCTGGTAAGGTCATTGATCAAAACACCCAACAACCACTTCCTTATGTTAATATAATAATCAAAGATGCTGCCAAAAAAGTTATTACTGGTGGAATTACTGATGATAATGGACTGTTTTCTATAAAGAATATTCCAGAAGGTAACAATACTGTTGAAGTTCAATTTATAGGTTACAAAACTTTTACAAAGCCCGTTTTAGTAGATCGAAAATCGAGTAAAATTAATTTAGGAACTATAAGTCTTGAAGAAGATAGTACCACTTTAGATGAAGTTGAAGTTCGTGCAGAAACTTCTTCAGTAACTCAAAAAGTAGACAGAAAGGTTATTAATGTAGGTAAAGATTTAACTTCAGCAGGAGCTACTGCCTCTGAATTATTAAATAATGTACAATCAGTAAGTGTTGATAGCCAAACTGGAAACATCAGTTTACGTGGTAATGAAAATGTACGTGTATTAGTAGACGGTAAACCAACTAACATTCCTGCTTCTGAGCTTTTAAAGCAAATTCCTTCTTCATCTATCAAAAGTGTTGAGTTAATAACCAACCCTTCTGCTAAGTACAACCCAGAAGGAATGAGTGGTATTATTAACATTATTTTGAATAAAAATGCCAACATGGGATTTAATGGTTCTATAAATACTGGTATTGAAGCTGGTCATTATGTTCGTTACAATGCTTCAACAAATATGAATTATAAAACAGGAAAAGTTAACTTCTTTGGTAATTATGGATTTAATGGTGGAGATCGTTACAACTATGGTTATGTTAATAGACCAGGAGTCAACAACCAAGATTTTATTTTTACCAATGACAACGAATCTCACTTAATTAAAGTTGGAGCAGATATTTATTTAGATGACAAAAACACTTTATCTCTTTATACTACTCAAAATTGGTTCAAAAGTAATGCTAGTGGACGCGCAATAATTACTGATAATAACGGTGATTTAATTGAACACTCTCCTAACACACAAGATAATGATAGTCATAACCAAGCTTATAACTTAAATTATAAACATGAGTTTGCTAAAGAAGGTCATAACATAGAATTTGAAGCTAATTTTTCTAAAAATGACTCTCCAAATTTTTTAGAAAATAGATTTTTAGAAGGCTCTCAACCAGATTATATTAATGACATCAGTAATAAAAGAGAGAGTACACTTTTAAATTTAGACTATACAAATCCTGTTTCTGAAAATGGAAAATTAGAGTTAGGTGCTGAATATCGAATAAATAAAACTGATAATACCAACCTTACTACTCAGATTAACTTTAACAATTCTTCTTTTACTTATGATAGAGATGTTTACTCAGCTTATGCTAATTATAATCACAAATTTGGCAAGCTAGACATGCAAGTAGGTGCACGTTTTGAGCAGTATAAAATAAAAGGTGTTTTTAACCAAGAAGGAGAACCTACAGAAACTGTTACAGATGATATTTTTACTGTATACCCATCAGCTTTTCTTACCTTTAATCCTAACGAAAATGATCAATTTCAATTAAGTTATAGTAAAAGAGTGGATAGACCAAGTATTGGACAAGTAAATCCTATTAGAGAATGGAGTACTCCATTAATTACTTCTGTAGGTAACCCAGATCTTGTACCTCAATTTACAAATTCAGTTGAATTCAATTATACCAGAAAAATAAAAGGTGGATCTATTACCATAGGAAGTTTTTACAGAAACATTAATGATGTAATTAACAGAGCTACTTACAAAGACCCAAGTGACGATACTGATGTAAGACAAATTTTAACTTTTGCCAATTTTGATGATACTGATGCTTACGGTTTAGAGTTTTCTGCTAACTACAAAATTGCTAAATGGTGGAGAGCAAACGCTAGTATGGACTACTACTCTCAAAAGCAGTTTGGAACTACAGATTTAAGCGACCCTAATGCTCCTACTACCGAAGTTAAAGCTGATATTTTTAACGCAAGAATTAGCAACAATTTTACAGTCTCAAAGAAATTACGCTTACAATTATTTGCTATGTATAGAGGACCTAGAAAAGATATTCAATGGGATGTAGATCCAATGAAAATGGTTAACATTGGTGCCAACTATAGCATCCTTAAAGGAAAAGGAGACATCAATCTTAGAGTAAATGACATTTTTAATACCATGAGATTTAAGTTTGATTCTACTAGACCTTTTGTTCAAAATGGACGCTTTAAATGGGAAAGCAGAACCGCTTACATCGGATTTAACTATAGATTTGGAGGGGGTAAAAACAAAGCCCGTTCAAGAAAAAGACGTGACAATAATGATGCTCAAGGAGGCGGAGGTTTCCTATAGAAATCAATTTTCAGAAGATTCCCTAACAACAAAAAATCCGAAGTTAATACTTCGGATTTTTTATGTTATATATATTAAGGTAAAAATTACCAACGAATCACAACTGATCCCCAAGTAAATCCACTTCCAAAAGCAGCTAGTATTACCAAATCTCCTTCGTTGATTTTCCCTTTTTCCCAAGCCTCTGTTAATGCTATAATAACTGATGCTGCAGTAGTGTTACCATACTTTGTAATGTTATTATACACCTTGTCATCTGACAATTGGAATTTTTTCTGAATGAACTGTGCAATACGCAAATTCGCTTGATGCGGAATTAACATATCAATATCTTCTTTTTGCAGTCCGTTTGCTTGTAAACCTTCCATTATAGCTTCTGAAAAACGAACTACTGCATGTTTAAACACAAATTGACCATTCATATAAGGATAGTAAGAAGTATCATCAGGATCATTCGCTTCCATAATTTCAGGAACCCAGCGACCTGTTGAAGGACCTTCTAACATTAATTCTTTTGCATATTTTCCTTCTGAATGTAAATGAGATGATAAAACCCCTTTTCCTTCTTCTTCCGAACGTGATAAAACAGCTGCTCCTGCTCCATCTCCAAAAATTACCGTTACTCCACGACCACGGGTAGAACGCTCTAAACCTCCAGAGTGGTTTTCAGAACCAATTACTAAAACATTTTTATACATTCCTGTTTTAATGAATTGATCTGCTACAGAAAGTGAATAAATAAATCCAGAGCATTGATTTCGTACATCTAAAGCACCAACTGTTGGCATATCTAACAAATCTTGTATTTGCACTCCTCCTCCCGGAAAATATAATTCAGGACTCAACGTAGCAAAAATGATAAAATCAATATCATCTTTTGTCAAACCAGCACGCTCAATCGCAATTTTTGCGGCTTTGGCTCCCATCACTGATGTAGAATCATCTGATGTTTTTGGATCTATCCAACGACGTTCCTTGATACCAGTTCTCTCTTGAATCCACTCATCGCTCGTCTCCATAAACTGAGTCAAATCATCGTTAGTCACTACGTTCTCAGGAACATAATAACCTAATCCTGTAATTTTTGAACTATACATATATTTTTATATTGATTATTTTGTTGTTAGCAAATTAAAAGCTTGTAAAAGTATGAATTTTATGTAATTCGCACAAAAAGTGTCAGTTTGTCATAAAACTTTCTTTGGTATTTTTTTTGACTAATCCTTTTCAGAAAATAATATTTTAAAGTTATACATAAATAAAATATATAATTATGAGTAAAGGAAACATTAATGTGTCAGTTGAAAATATTTTTCCTCTGATTAAAAAATTCTTATATTCTGATCACGAAATCTTTTTACGTGAGTTAATTTCTAACGGAACTGACGCTACAACTAAATTAAAACACCTTATCTCAATTGGTGAAGCAAAAACAGAATTAGGCGATGCTAAAATTGAAATAAGTATTGATAAAGATGCAAAAACCTTAACTATTAAAGACCAAGGAATTGGTATGACTATGGAAGAGGTTGAAAAATACATTAATCAAATTGCCTTTTCTGGTGCTGAAGAATTCTTAGAAAAATACAAGGACGATAAAAACGAAACAGGTGTTATTGGTCACTTCGGGTTAGGTTTCTACTCGGCTTTTATGGTAGCTGATAAAGTTGAAATTTTTACCAAATCGTTTAAAGACGAGCCTGCTGCTCACTGGACATGTGATGGTTCGCCAGAATATACTTTAGTAGAACACGACAAGTCTGACAGAGGTACTGAAATCGTATTACATATTGCTGAAGATTCTACTGAGTTTTTAGAAGAAGGTAAAATTCGTGGATTACTAACCAAATACAATCGTTTTAATCAAGTGCCAATTAAATTTGGAACAAAGAAAATAAATGATCCTGACTTTACTCCACAAACTACAAAAGATGAGGATGGTAAAGAAGTTACCGAACCTCACAAACAAATTGAAGTTGACAATATCATTAACAATACGGAACCTGCATGGACAAAAAAGCCAGCAGATTTAGAAGATGAAGATTATAAAAACTTCTACCGTGAGTTGTATCCAATGCAATTTGAAGAGTCTTTATTCCACATTCATTTAAATGTTGATTATCCATTCAATTTAACAGGAATCTTATATTTCCCTAAGTTAACACAGAACTTGGATATGCAAAAGGATAAAATCCAATTATACCAAAACCAAGTATTTGTTACGGATAACGTAGAAGGAATCGTTCCTGATTTCTTACAAATGTTAAAAGGGGTAATTGATTCTCCTGACATTCCATTAAACGTTTCTCGTTCTTATTTACAAGCAGACGGAGCTGTTAAAAAAATCTCTGGATACATTACTAAAAAAGTAGCAGACAAACTTTCTTCTTTATTCAAAAATAACCGTGAAGATTTTGAACAAAAATGGAACGATATCAAGGTTATTATTGAATACGGAATGCTATCTGAAGAAAAATTCTTTGATAAAGCGAAGAAGTTTGCCTTATATCCTACTGTTGATAACAAGTTCTTTACGTTTGATGAATTAGTTGAAAAAACCAAAGATGCTCAGACGGACAAAGACGGAAATCATATCATCTTATATGCTGCACACAAAGATGCGCAACACAGTTATATTGAAGATGCAAAAGCAAAAGGATACGAAGTATTATTGTTAGACTCTCCTATCGTTTCGCATTTAATGCAAAAATTAGAAATGGAGTCTGGTGATGCTAAAGTACAATTTAAACGTGTAGATGCTGACCACATTGACAATTTAATTAAGAAAGACGATACAGTAATTTCTAAACTTTCTGACGAAGAAAAAGAGAAATTAAAGCCAGTTATCGAAGAAGCTGTAAACAACACAAGCTATACAGTACAATTAGAAGCGATGGATTCTAATGCTTCTCCTTTTATAATTACCGTACCAGAATTTATGCGTCGTATGAAAGAAATGAGTGCTACTGGTGGTGGCGGAATGATGGGAATGGGTAATTTACCAGAAATGTACAATTTGGTAGTAAACACCAACCACGAGTTAGTATCAGAAATTTTAAATGCTGATGAAGACAAGCAAAAACAATTAGTTACACAAGCATTTGATTTAGCTAAATTATCTCAAAACTTATTACATGGTGAAGAGTTAACCAACTTTATCAAACGTTCATATGAACTAATTAAATAATGGAGAATTTCCATAGATAAATTTAAAAGCCTCTTTGTTTATACAGAGAGGTTTTTGGTTTTAATTCTCTACAAAATACATTAGATTCGTTTCACTAAAAAAAGCTAATATCAAACTGAGATTATGACACATATTATTTGTTTTGGAGATAGTATAACTAGAGGCGAAAATGATAGTGAAAAAGGAGGTTGGGCAAACCGCTTGAAAGCTTATTGCATGGAACTTTTTCTAAAAAACAGAAAAAATGAAATTTGTGTTTTCAATATGGGTATTGGAGGGGAAACCACAGAAGGTTTAGTCAAAAGGTTTGTAAATGAATTTGATACAAGACTCTTGAAAGATGGAAACAATATTGTAACACTAGCCTATGGTACCAATGATATTGCTTTGTTAAATGACAAAAACACTGTTTCCTTAGAAAAATTTCGCGATAATCTTAATTTGTGTATTGACCATGCCTTAAAACAAAAGGCAACTGTCTATTTAATCAATATACTTCCTATATTAGAAGAAGAGAGCACTACAAAGAAGAGAGCTATAGAAGACGTTGTAAAATATAATGACATGCTATTATCAATCGCGCAAAAGCAAAATATTCACTTTATTGATGTACATAGCAAATTTAACATTACTAAAGAGGATTTACTCACCTATGATGGAGTGCATCCTAACGCAAAGGGACATGAAAAAGCTTTTAACCTGATTAAAGAGGCTATATTCAGTAAATCACAATTAACATCTTAAACTTTACTTTTTTAGTTCTACTTTTATTAACTCTAATTAAAATTACACTAAAAATATAATTGATTATTTACTTTAAGTCTTAGTACACTAATTTCATAATTTTTTATGAAAAATATAAAGGTTTTTTCTATCAAACTTACCAGAAAATATATTTTTGCCTTTAATTAAAATAATTGCTAAATAAACATGAATTTTCACAAGACCTTAAAATTAATTTTTATTAGTTTTTTATGTTTTTACTTATCAAAATGTTCATATGACTTTTCAGATGATTATTATGTTGATATAAAAATCCCCTCAATCAATGATAGTGAAATTACTATTCTAAATTTTAATAATGATGAAGTCATTAATGATGAAACTACTTTAGAATATATCTTTAAAGGTATGCCTAATCAAATCACATTAAAATCTGAAGTTTTTCTTGATAATGAAAAAATTTACTCAGACTTTAAAATAAGTAAAGGCTCTTTTACTCTATTTCCCTCTAGGTACAATGATGGTAAACATATAATTAAAATTACTCACACTTTTACCTCTGGTTCTGGAAGCTTAAGTGATCAAATACAAAAAGAGATTTTAACAAAAACTCAAGAATTCTCTTTTGAAGTTAAACGAAATCCTAGCACTCCTCCTTCTATTACAGATGTAATAGTTGAAAATGGTAGTATAACTGTAAAATGGGATCAAATTAATGGGGTTGATTATGACAACGCTTTTTTAAATTTAAAATTTAAATACAAAGAAATTCAAATCCCTTTAAGCAAACTAGAATTAGAATCAAAAAAGTACATAGATAAAACTACTGTTTTATTTGAAGCAAACTCTAATTCAGCTTATTTTGATTCATACTCACAAGTAACTTATTCTATTGGCTACTCTAATCAATATACTAAATTACATGGTTCATCAAGAACTCTAAAGTGTGACCCTAATTGGGTTAATGTACAATTATCATATGTCAATAATGATAGTTATAAACTTGTTTGGAAAAAACACCCTTTATACAATAATTTTGAGAAGTTTGACATCTATCATGGTACTGAAAACTTTAAAGCTTCAAGTTTAGGGGGAGAGTATATAATTAATTTACCTTATGCTATTGGCAAAAAATATTATTGTGTTATTAAACCTATTAAAGAAAATAGCTCTTTTGTAGCTCTATCAATTTGGGATTTAGAATTAGATCCAAATACTTTTGGTTTATTTGATTATAATCATTTATACTCTTTAGGTATTGTTTATAACCCAATTAATTATAATTACTATTCGCTTATAGCTGAAAATAAAACCGATAAAGGTTTTACTTATTATATTTATGAATACTCTGGTTCTATGGAATTTATACGTAAAAAAAGAATTCTAGAAGACTCTTATGCTGATTCTTATTATTTTACAAAAAAAACCTTTAACATAAATACTATTAACAACAACCTTCATGTAGAAACCAGTAACGGAACCTATGAAATTGATTATGTTAATTTAAACATCATTAATAGTTTTGTAGGTGAAATCTACGATAACAAAAGATATATTTTAAGAGGAAATATTCTATATACATTTAATATTTCAAACTACTCTATAGAAGTAAAAAATATTTTAACAAATACTTTAATACATAGTCAAAAAATTAATCTCCCATCAAATACATTTCCTCTTTCTGGAGGAACCCTTTCAAATGATGGTAAATATGTATTTATACCTGATTACGTATCTTCTAATGGATCTATTTATAAAATAAATGGTGGCAGCCTAATCAAAATATCTGAAATTAAAGCATCTAGAATACATTTTTATGATCATCTCGCAATTTACCAAAATAACGGAACTGTTACTGTTTTAGATATTGAGACTAACATTACTACTTCCTTCGACTTTGGAGTTGAACCAAAAATTGATTTTGATTTGCAATCACAAAAAGTCTTGGTACAACAAAACGGATACAATGCTATTTTTGATTTGAATACGAATCAACTTAAAACTTTTTTTTCTGAAAGCACTAAACATGCAAGTATACCTTTCAGTTATAATGATATAGACTATATTTTTCATTTACTAAACAACAGACTAATACATACAAAAGGAATTTATTTTGATAACTACTAAAAAAATGCTTACAAGAAAATATTATTTATTTTTATTTATGGTTTTTGTTAATTACTCAAACACTTTTAGCCAAAAACTTGAAGTTTTTTCTGATTTTAAAATTGGTTTTCTCTCTCACCAATCTTTAAAAGAATTTCACAACGAATTAACAAATGATATTCCTTTTGATAATATAAAGACTACAGATAATTTTAACTCTAACTATGGCTTTAATTTTGGTATTAAATTTAACAAGTTTAATACATCTATCTTTTATAGTCATAGAGTCTCAGGAGCAAAGTCTTCTTATTCTGACTTCTCGGGTTACATAAGGCTTACAAATGAATTAAAAGGTTCAACTATTGGAGTTATGTATGAAAAAGAGTTAAAAAGAATTGGAAAAGGGAAATTACTTACTGGATTCAAAGCGTTACTCACTTTTTCGAATTTACAAATAAATAATGAAAATAAAATAGCTAATACTATAAACAATGATAAACTTAATTTTAACTCCACAGATTTTGGTGGTGGTGTAGAACTTTCTTATAACATACCTATAGCTTTTTTTACTCTTAAAACATCTATTGGATTCGATGTTTATATTAATGGTAAATTAAACTCTAAAGAAATACCTAACGCACATCTTATTAATAAAAATGGAGATAAAGTTACTACTGACTGGACTGGTTTTAATGTTGGGATGGGCATAATTATACCTATTCTTAAATAAAACCATATATTCACATCAACAAATTCAAAAACAAAACCATGAAGAAAATCCTCTTAACCATAGTAGCTACCGCTACACTTATTACTTCTTGTAAACAAGAAAAAAAAGAAGCGGTTAACACTCCTGCACCTGAAAATATGGAGTTTAATCAGTTGCTAAAAGACTATAACGAAGGAAAACTACAATTAAACCCTGTAAGTGCAACTTTTGCAGGTGACAATCGTTTTAACGATCAATTTCCTAACACGCTTTCAGACGAATATCAAGCAAAAAGCAATGAGTTTTTCAAAAATTACAAAACTAAACTCAATAGTTTTAAAGATGCTGACTTAACCGAAAGTCAACAAATGAGCAAAGCTGTATTGGGTTGGGATTGTGATATGGCATTGGCACAAGCTGGTTATAAAAATGACTTATTAATGCCTATTAACCAAATGTGGACAATTAACCTTACGATGGGGCAATTGGCAAGTGGTAGTAGTGCACAACCTTTTAAAACAGTTGAAGATTACGACAATTGGTTAAGTAGATTGGACAAATATAACACTTGGCTACAATCGGCTAAAGAACGCATGCAACAAGGAATCGAAGAAGGGTATGTTTTACCAAAATCATTAATCCAAAAAGTAATTCCTCAATTCGAAAGCTTAACTGTTGTAAAAAAGTCATCTGAAGGAGTTACTGATTTTTCTGAGCATTTATTTTATTCTCCGATAAATGCTTTACCTGCTGATTTTTCCGATGCCGACAAAACTAGATTAACAGAGGCTTATACTAATATATTGAATGATAAATTAATTCCTTCATTCAAAGCTATGTATGAATTCTTAAAAAGTGATTATTTAGCTGCTGGTAGAGAAAGTAGTGGTATTTCAGATATTCCTAACGGAACAGCATACTATCAACACGCTATCAAAAATTATACGACTACCAACATGACTGCTGATGAAATTCATGAATTAGGACTGAAAGAAGTTGCTCGAATTTTATCAGAAATGGAAAAGGTAAAAGAACAAGTTGGTTTTGAAGGAAGCTTAAAAGAATTCTTTGATTTTGTTCGTAACAACAAAGAATTAATGCCTTATACCGAACCGCAACAAATTATTGATAACTTTAATGCGATTCACGAAAAAATGAAACCACAATTAGAAAAGTTATTTGGTAACAAGCCAAAAACTCCATTTGTGGTAAAACAAACTGAAAAATTCAGAGAAGCATCAGCAAGTGCTGAATACAACCCAGGTTCGTTAGATGGAACTCGCCCAGGAGTTTTCTATACACCAATTCCTGATGCTACTAAATACAATGTATTTTCTGATGAAGCTTTATTTTTACACGAGGCTATTCCAGGGCACCATTATCAAATTTCATTAACGCAAGAAAATGAAGACTTACCAGATTTTAGAAAAACTTTATGGTACAGTGCTTATGGTGAAGGTTGGGCATTGTATACTGAAAACTTAGGAAAAGAATTAGGTTTATATACCGATCCGTATCAATATTTTGGAATGTTAGGTATGGAAATGCACCGAGCGATTCGTTTAGTAGTTGATACAGGAATACATGCTAAAGGTTGGAGTCGTGAAAAAGCAATTCAATATTCATTAGATAACGAAGCGGAAAGTGAAGCAAGTATTATCTCTGAAATTGAACGTTACATGGCGAATCCTGGACAAGCATTATCATATAAAATAGGACAATTAAAAATCCGTGAATTACGAGCTAAGGCTAAAAAGGAATTAGGTGATAAATTCGACATTAAAGAATTCCATAATCAAGTTTTAGAAACTGGATGTATTCCTCTAGCGTTGTTAGAAAACAAAATTGACAAGTGGATTGCTTCTCAAAAGCAATAATTCACAACTTATTACTATTAAAAATCCGCTTTGAGTTTTCAAAGCGGTTTTTTTTATGAATTTAAGTGTTTCGTAAAATGGTTTTTGAGAACATAAATCTGAATAAAAATCATTACTGTAAATAAGAAGCTGGTATATAATACAGTATGTGAAATTGTAACTCCTTCAAAGAAATTAGGAAATTGAATATGAGATAAATACTCCATTTTTAGTTCTGGAACTTGCAACCAACCTAACGAAGTACCTTGAGACACGTACAAAATACTAATCAACAATATGCTAACTAGTATAAACCACACTTTTTTAGATATTAGTGGAGTCGCCTTATAAACCAAAGTCTTTTCTTCTTTCAAGATAGTCTCCATAATATTTGCGGTAAAATCTACTCGTGGAGTTTCTGTCTCTATATCTTTGATATGCTTTTTTGTAAAAGCACTCAACTCTTCTATATGTTTATTTTCTCCCATAATGACTTATCAATTCAGGTTCTACATTTTTCTCTACTATACTCAACAACATTTTTCTAGCCCTATGTAACTTCACTTTTACATTCGCTTCCGAAAAATCTGTTATTTCTATTATTTCTTTCAAACTTAATTCTTCAAAATAAAACATCCACAAAATAGAACGCTCCTCCTCTGGCATACTCAATAAACAACTATTTAGTACTTGTGCTCTTTCTTTACGCTCAATTCCTTCTAAAATAGTATCTGCAGCTTTTATTTTATGAATAGTTACTTCATCAATAACATCTATATTATATCGTTCCTTGGTCTTTTTTAAAGCATCTAAACAAGTTCTATAAGCTATCTTATATAACCATGTAGAAAATTTTGATTCTCCTTTAAACTTATTTAAGTTTTTATATGCTTTTATAAAAGTATCTTGAGAAACTTCTTCGGCTTCTTCTCTACTCTTTACCATTTTTAACGCCAATGTAAATACCATTGTCTTATACCTTTCTACTAAAAAAGCATAAGCATTCGCATCTCCTTTAAGGATTTTATCAATATAAACTTGGTCGTTAATAATAGTCATTTTATACTTTGACTGTATTTAACTTTAAAAGGTTACAACTATACATCAAAAAAAAAATGTTTTTTTCTGTAACCTTTTTTCAGATATAGCTGTCATACTTGCAAACACATTAAAAATAATCATTTTAAATTCAAAAATATGGAAGCAGCAATTGTATTTATGTTCTTATTTGCAGTAATCTTCGGAATCTTTTACTTGTATTATTCAACAAGAAATAAAGAACGTTTAGCTTTAATTGAAAAGGGTGTAGATGCCAAAATTTTTATGCAAGGGGAAAAAAAGCGTTCAACTTTAACCGGTAGAGTGATTATCTTAAACTTAGCATTATTAGCAATGGGAATTGGCGTTGGTGTTTTATTAGGTGCCATTTTAAGTTCTTTCTTTGGTTATAACGGTCCATGGGAAACACGTCCAGCTGATGCTATAGACTCAGAAGTTTTCTTTATTGCATCTATCTTCTTATGTGCTGGAGGAGCCTTATTAATTGGATTTAATCAAACTAAAAAACTAGACAACGAATAAACTTATCTACTCAAAATAAATAAGCTAAAAGAGAATGAAGTAAATTTCATTCTCTTTTTTGTTTTGTACATTAGTAATATGAATAACAAACCTCATCTTTATTTTAAAACAGACACTGAATGGCGTGAGTGGTTATTAGAAAACCATAACGAAAGTGACGGAGTGCATTTAATTTTATACAAAGTAGAATCTGTTCAACCTAGTATGCGTTGGGAAGAAGCAGTTAAAGTAGCTTTGTGTTTTGGATGGATTGATAGCACCGTAAAAAGTTTAGGTAACGGTAAACGACGTCAATATTTCTGTCCTCGAAAACCTAAAAGTGTATGGAGCGCTTTAAATAAGAAATATATTGATGAATTAATTGCAGAGGATTTAATGCATACTTCTGGAATTTCTTCTATTGAAATTGCTAAAGAAAACGGATCTTGGTCGGCTTTAGACTCAGTAGAAAACTTGATTGTTCCAGAAGATTTACAAGTTGAATTTGATAAAAATCCTACTGCATTTAGCAACTATCAAAATTTTGCACCTTCTTACCGTAAAGGCTATTTGTATTGGTTAAGTCAAGCTAAAAGAGAAGATACAAGAACAAAACGAATTTATGAAATCGTCCGTTTGTGTACTATTAATCAAAAATCTAGATGATTTTTAGTATTTTGTAATCCAATCAATCAACTATATGCAACTAGAATCCCTCGTCCAAAAATTTAAAACCAAAGATGTAAAAGCTTTTGAAGCTTTATACGAAATGTATAATGAAAGTGTACAAGGCATCGTATTTAACATTGTTAGAGAACAATCCATTGCTGAAGAAATTACCCAAGATGTTTTTATAAAAGCGTGGAATAATGCTGAAACTTATTCAGAGAAAAAAGGGCGCTTTTTTACATGGATTATCAATATTGCCCGAAATGCAGCTATTGATAAAATTCGTTCTAAAAATTTTAAGAACAATTTAAAAAACCTTGATGCTGAAAATTTCGTAGATATAATAGAAAACGACGATAGTTTGGACTCAAAAACAAATGCTATTGGTATTAAAAAATTTGTGAGCAAACTAAAAGAAACTTGTATTAAAGTTATAGAACTCCTCTACTTTAAAGGTTTTACACAAAAAGAAGTTTCGGAAAGTTTAAATATCCCCCTAGGAACTGTTAAAACTAGAAATAGAAATTGTATTAACGAATTAAGAACCATGCTTAAATAATGGCCGCTAATAAACACATAGAATCTGGGATTTTAGAGCTATACATTGCTGGAGCACTTTCTGAAAAAGAAAACGAGCAAGTATATCGTTTAATAATAGAGCATCCTGAAATTTTGGAAGAAATAAAAGAAATTGAAAAATCAATTTCTATCCTTACTTCTCATGTTGCTCCTAAAAATACCAAAACCTTTTTTAAAGATATTTTAATTAAAATATTACAAGAAAAAGAAGACTCAGCTAAAGTTATTGCCATAAGAACTTCTAAGAGAAATTGGATAACTTATACAGGGTGGGCAGCAGCTCTAGTTGTAGGTAGTACCTTAATCTTGTCTTTAAACAAAAATGCTAATTTACAAGGGCAAATAAAGAGTATTAATGAAGCTAAAGAACAATTTGAAATTCAACTAGATAAAACAAATTCTAATTTAGCTGAGAATAAAAAATTACTTGCTGTAATTAGAAATAAAGATATTATAACTGTTCCTTTACAAGGTCAAAATGTATATCCAGAAGCTTATGCTAAAGTTTACTGGAATAAAAACACTAAAAGCATTTACTTAGATGTTCAAGGGTTACCTGATCCTCCAGAAGGAAAAGTATATCAAGTTTGGTCTTTAAAACTTAATCCGCTATCTCCTACTAGCCTTGGTGTTTTAGATGGTTTTGTTGCTAATGAAAATAAAATATTTACCATAAACAACCCGAACGATTCACAAGCCTTCGGAATTACTTTAGAACCAGCTGGTGGTAGTGAATCGCCAACTTTAGAACAATTATATACTCTTGGAGCAGTATAAATTTATAAATGGATATAGCCGCTAAAGCGGCTATATTTTTGTTGTCATTCATCCTTCAAAAATGACAACGTTACATGAAGTTCCCCTGAACAACATCTATATTAAAAAGTGTATCGTATTGAAGCTTTTGCTGAAAATGGAGTTCCTGGAGTAAAATGGATTTCTTCAACTGGATTTGGTTCATTTTGTAACCTCGATTCTGTAGCAAATTGTGTTTCATTCCAGGCTACATCAAAAATATTTTCTAACGCTACACCTACTGTTATATTATTCATTTTATAACTAACATTTGCATCGGTAACAAAATAACCTTCTGCTACTATTGAATTGTGTTCATTTGCAGGTCTGTCTCCTATGTATCTGTAATTTATTCCTCCTGAAAAATTCTTATAATTATTTACTGATAATCCTCCAGTTACTGTTATTTTAGGCGCTAAAGGAATATAGTTTTCACCTGACAAAGCATCAACACTTTCTGCTTTGGTATAAGTAGCATCACTATCAAAATATAACCAATCTGTTAACTGATATCTAAGACCTAAATCGATACCATAACGTTGTGATTCTCCTGAAGGTTCTACAATACCTGCATCTCCAACATAAACTAATTCATCTTCTGATAATAAATACCATAACGCTGTGTTAAAAACTAGCTTTTGTGTAGGTTTCCAAACAGTTCCAAAATCAATACCGTAAGCTCTTGGTAATGTTTTTTTATTAGGTTGGGTAGCTACTACCCTAGTATCGTTTGAGTGAAATCCTATTCCTGATTTTAAAAACCATTGAATTTTAGCATTTGGAGTATAGGTTACATTAATTTTAGGATTTACAACCACTTGCGATTCAGAAAACGTTTTATACTTGTCTAATAAATAGTCATTGTAATTAAACTTTAAATAATCTAAACGTAATGCAGGAGCTACCATAAACTTACCAAATTCAAATTCACTATTTACAAAAGCGTAATAGTTGGTTTGGTTTACTTTTCCTAATTGAATTTGGTCTAATACTACTTTTCTTTGAAGCGTATGAGATAACTCTAAATTATCTACGATATCAGCACGCAAACCTGTTCCAAAAGTTAACTCTACAGGTGTATTTGATAATTGTGTTTTCTTTTTAAACTGTGTATTAAACCCGAAAACATCTCTGTTTTCAGTTTGTTTTATTTGATCTCCGTTTACAGGATCTTCTAAAAAGAAGGTAAAGTTTGAAAATAAATTGAAATTATAGTTCGAATAGAAAACACTTGAGGTTACACTAACATCATTCTTTAAAACTTTTGAGTGTTCTAAATTTATGTTTGTTCGCGATGTGGTTCCTCCTTCTGTATCATCAATTGAACCAAAACGAGTAATAGTACCATTATCAACTTCTCTTTGTGGTATTTGCCCAGAAGCATCCCATTTACTCCTAAAATGAGATACTGATAATGATAAACTACTATTATCTTTTAAAAAGGTTCTATACTTTGAAAAAAGGTTAATCCTATTAAAGTTTTGAGGAGATTCTACAAAACCATCTGTTTCTAAATACTCAATAGCTACATAGGCATTGTCGGTACTGTTTTTATCTAACAAATTAAACATTCCTAAGGTTCTAAAGGTATTAAACTGACCTACCCCCACTTCAACTCTACTGTTTTCTAAATATGTTTTTGTTTTAAAATCCACATAGCCAGCTGTATTAAAATCTCCTTTACTTGCATAATAAGGTCCTTTTCCGAAGTTAATTTTCTCTATTGTTTCTGGTATTACAAAATGTAAATCACTATACCCTTGTCCATGTGCATGTGAAACCATATTTACTGGGATATTATCTACCGACAAAGCTATGTCTGTACCATGATCAATATCAAAACCTCTTAAAAACAGTTGTTCTGCTTTTCCTCCTCCAGCATGTTGTCCTATAAAAAGTCCTGGTACTCTTTGTAAAATTTGTTGAGATGAATTTACTGGTTTCTTATCTAAATCAACTCTTACAATAGTTTGTAACGGATCTCTTTTATTAGTCAAAACCATTTCATCTAATAAAAAGTTTTTCATCTCTAAAACAATTGTATTTATCGTTTTAAAATGACTTTCGTTAAGCTGCAATCTAACTTTTTCGTAACCTAAAATTCCAAACTCAATAATATCTCCTTCTTTTGAATTGTCTAAAGTAAACTCCCCATTCACTTTCGTATGGGTATGACTATTACTAATCGTATTGTATACATAAACATTCTCTAAAGTTTTTTTATTGGCATTAAAAACCTTTCCTTTAAATTGTTGCGAGAATGCCTGAAAGGAACTGATAAGTACAACAAAAAACAAAACCTTTGTTTTCAAAATATGTAGTATTAAATATTTAAAATTTTCTCTGTCATTAATGGTCCTAACTCAAAAGAACTTTCTAAAAGCTCTTCTTTTAATAACATTGCTTTGTCATTAATGCCATTTGCTTTGTAAATTTTGGCTATATGATATTGTACTTTTGGCTCGAATGTTTTACCTACCACATGTGTATTAGCTACTTCTAAAGCCTTCTTAAAGTCTTTATTTTTATAATAATACCAGGCTAATAAATCATATGATTGTGGCGTAGGGCGATTTGCTAATTCTTTTTCTATATATGGTAAGGCATTTGCTGTATCATTAAACTCATCTAAATACAACTTAGCTAAATGCTGATTATACATTACACCATATGAACTATTTTTTGTAGCTGATAAATATACTTTTAGGTTATCGTTTTTCATTGCCCAGTTATTCTTAAACTCAGCTATTTCTGCTTTTAGCATATAGTAATCTGGAGAAAAATGCTCTTTGCTAATTATTTCTAATATCCGTAAAGCTTCATCTGTATTTTTATCATGAGAATATACTATCCACGCTATACCCTTTTTAGCATAGGCATTGTTATAATCTAACTCAAGTGCTTTAATATATAAATCATAGGCCTCTTTTACTTGCCCATCATGTCCGTAAAAATCCGCTAAATTAGTATAACTCCAAATTTTAAGATCTTTATCATTAGCTTCTTCTGCTTTTTTCTTAGCTTTTTCCATAAAGCGAATTGCAGAAGCTAAATCACCTTTATGATCATACCATTTAGAAACTCTAATTAAATACCCAAAATCGGCATAATCTTCGATTTCCTCTAAATACTCTGATGCTTCTTTAGGATTTCCCAACTCTAAATAAACATCAAAAAGCATTTTTTGAGTAGCATTAAGATTCTCTCCATTTACTTCCGCTCTTTTTAATAGTTCTAACGACTCTTTAAATCGATGTTGAGAGATGTAGTTTCTTGCTAAAGACCTTAAATATGATGCTTTGTTATAATCTGTTTTTTGATTAATTTGAAGTAACTTTTCTTCTGCCTCTATCAAATAAGAAATATTTCCACTTTCTGAAAAAAGAAGTGTATTAGCCTTTGCCAGCTTACTTAGATATGGATATTGTGTAGGCTGATCGTTCAGTTTATTTTGCCAAAATTCTAGCTCTTTTTGCGCTAACGACTCTGAAGTTATTATTATACTTTGTAAATATTTATCATAGTCTTTCTCGTTAGCTACCTTAGTTGTTTCAGGGGTTGAACAACTTAATACAGCACTACTTAAAATAGCACATATAATTATGTTAATAGTTTTCATTTTAGAAGGAATTAGGTTAGTAGCTTATTTTAAACTTGGTTGCTTTTAGCAACCAAGTTTAATTTTCAGATGTTCAGTAATTTTATTTTACCAAGGGTTTGCTAGGTAAGGAAATGATGTTAAGAAGCTTTTATCATTAGCATCTACATGATCATCTGACAATGTTGGATTTTCTGAAAAGTCTTCACCTCCAAAAATCAACAATAATTCAACAGTAATTACATCATCTGCCAAAGCTCTACCAGTTAACACATTGGTTCCGTCATAAAAAGTAGTAGTACCATCTAACGAAACAGTTAATACATCAGTAGCCAAAACGCTAGCAAAAGTTGCTGCATCTAAACCTAATGCATTAGTATCTCCATTGTTTGCATAAGCAGGACTCAACGCTTTTAAATTTGTTTCAAACATTGCCGCAAAATTTGCTCCTTGCTCCGATGGTATTGTTACATTAAATGCATCTTTCATATCACTATTTACAAATACTGTATTCACTGCTGGTCTCCCCATTTGATCTTTTTGCATATAACTTCCTGAAAAATCAACAGAAGGTGTATATATTTTATCATTATCATCACTACAACTTGCTAAAGCAAAAATTGATAGAATTGAAATCGCTAAGATTTTTATATTATTAAGTTTCATGTCTTTTTGTATTTAAAGTTGATTGTTTTACTGCTTTGTTTTAGTTTCTACCCAAGTATTAATAGTTCCTGTGCCTCCAATCATCGATTTTGGTACCTCTACCACAACTGACAATACATTGGTACCTGCAAAAGTATCTGCTCCTGGATCGTTAAAACCACCTGCATTTCCAGCTATTATTTCACCGTATTGAGCAAAGTCCATAAAAAATGGGTCGTCTCTTGGACCTGCAAAAAATTGCATTCCTCCACTATTACCGATGATAGCGTTAGATCCATAAGGAGTTATAGAAACTCCATACTCTGAGCCATTTTGAGGTAACGTACTAGTTAAACCAGTAATAGAAGGACTGTATGGACCAAAAAAGTACATTTTTCCATCTCTTGGAATCGCTTGAATTACCAAATCTTCGACTTTATCACCATCGTTATCAATGTTAAATTCAATCAAAACATTTTCATCAAAGCTTGCTGATGCTGTCGCTGATGGACTTAATAAGCCTTGAATGTTTGCTACAAAGACAATATTATTTGTGTTTTCTCCTTGGAAAGCATAAAAATCTGTAATATCACTTGAGCCTCCTGTTACATCTGGAGCATCTATATGATCTGCTGCAAATAACACCAGCCCTATTAATACCAAAGCACTTGCTCCAATAATTAGTTTCATTTTTTTCATGGTTGTAAATTTTAATTGTTAATTACTTATTTACCCTTACTTACGAGAAAACAACCAAGACGGTTTTTATTTTTTTATTTTTTTTGAAAATGAATACTTAATTTTGAATACTATGGGTACTATTTTAATTACAGGAGGAACGGGTTTAATTGGAAAAGAATTAACTAAAAAGCTAACTAATAAAGGCTATACAGTCAACATACTTACTCGTAATCCCACTAATGAGAATGAATATCACTGGAATGTTAAAGAAAATTTTATTGATAAAAATGCTTTTAACAATGTTACACATATTATTCATCTAGCGGGTGCAGGAATTACAGACAAGCGCTGGACTAATAATCGTAAAAAAGAACTAATTAATAGCCGAGTAAAAAGTTCCAACTTATTATTAAAAAAAGTGAAAGAATATGAAGTACCTATTGAGGGATTTATTTCTGCTTCTGGTATTGGATATTATGGTGCTATCACTTCTGATAAAATTTTTACTGAAAAAGATGCTCCCGAAAACGATTTTATATCTGAGATTTGTATTAAATGGGAAGATGCAGCTTTTAAATTTCAACAATTAAACATTCCTGTAACTATTTTTAGAACTGGAGTCGTTCTTTCTAAAAAAGACGGTGCTTTAAAAAAAATAAACACTCCTTTGTTTTTGTCTGTCCTAGGAGAAGGAAAACAATACATGCCATGGATTCATATAGACGATTTATGTGAACTTTACATAAAAGCTGTAGAAGATTCAGATTTTAAAGGCATATTTAATGCTATAGCACCAGAACATCAAACCAATGAAAGTTTTACTAAAACATTAGCTACAACATTAAGAAAACCTCTATTTCCCTTTAATGCTCCTTCGTTTGTTTTAAAAACCGCCTTAGGCGAAATGGCTTATATTTTATTAAATGGAAGTAGAATTTCTGCTGAAAAAATAAGTCAATTTTATACCTTTAATTTTCCTGATTTACAATCAGCTTTGAACAATATTTATAATGGAAGATAAGCTTAAAAATCCTGTATGGCATTCACTATGTGAAACGCATCAAAAATTTGTGATTAATTACGATGAGGTAAAATTTTACGACCCAAAAATATGCCCTTTTGGTGCTTTTACAAATAGTTCTAAAACAGCAGCAGCTCTAAATGAATATCTTAAGCTAACTAATAAATTCTTTTTAGTTTCTGAAAATGAGACTCCAACCTTTGACAGTAACTACATTAAGTTAGATAAAAAAATTGAAGGTTGCCAAATGGTTCTTGATAGCTTAGTTGAACTAGAAATTTCAGAAGAAATTGTTCAACTAACTGAAAAACATATCGATGAAATTTATAATTTGATTTGGTTAGTAATGCCTGGATATTACAAAAAACGAACTTTTGATATGGGAAAATACTTTGGTGTTTTTAAAGACAATCAACTCGTTGCCATTACTGGACAACGTATGCAAACAGATAATTTTACTGAAGTAAGTGCTGTAGTTACTCACCCTAACTACACTAGAAGAGGATTAGCAAAACAGCTTACTCATTTTGTTACCCAAGAAATTATCAAAGATGGAAAACATCCTATTTTACATACTACCAAAGGAAATCCTGCTATTGGACTTTATGAAAAATTGGGATACAAACTTACCCGTGATATGAATTGGTGGTACTACCATTCAACTAAAATCTAACTAATAATTTATTTTACCACGGATGATTTCAACTCAATATCAGAAGTTTTCCATACCTCATTAAATCTATTTTCTGTTTCTTCTTGGTTGGTTGCATCACCTAACTTTGAATAGGCTATACTTAGTCCCTTTAGTGCCCATCCATTTTTAGGTAGATTTTTTAAATCTTGGGTATACGTATTTACAGCATCTTGATATTTCCCTGCATCTAATTGTACGACTCCTAAATGATGCCTAACAGAGAAAAACCAATCAGGTGGTTCATTATAATTTAATGCATCTTCAATAGCCACAGCTTCTTTTAATAAAATAGTACTTTGCTCATAGTTTTTTTCTTGTGAAAGTATTGTTGCTTTAAGCACTTTACTTGCTATTTGTAACAGTTCATATACAGAGTTAATTTCCCAAATAGTAATTGCTCGTAATTCTTCATTCGAAGCTATTTTTTCTAAAGCCTGAAGCTCGTTTTTGGCAGCTTTTATATTTCCCTTACCTACATAAGCCATTCCTTTAGCATAATGTAATATTGCTGTCGGGTAATCCAGTTCGGGAACCTCATTTTCTATCGTAAGTATATCATCCCATTTACCAAATTTCACATAAATATAAAAAGGTATCGTATAATAATGCTGAATAGTACCCCAACCAGGTTCCTTCATTAGTTGTTTATTGGTGTTTCTTTGCAAAGCTTCAGCAGCATAAAACGCCCATTTACTGTTTCCTTCCAAAGTAGCAGTAGCTGACATGAAATGTTGGTTGTGAGGATAATATGCCAAAGGATATGCACCTTGCGCATTACACGCTGTTACATATGCACTATCTACCTTTATAGATTGTAAATTAGCTAAAGTACCTTTATGATAATCACCTGTTCTAATATATACATGAGAAGGCATGTGCACCAAATGACCTGCATTAGGTACAAGCCCTTTATCAAATAATTTAGCACTTGTCAATGCTCTTTCAGGTGTATTTGACGCTTCTACAGCATGAATATAAAAATGATTTGCCCCTGGATGCTTAGGGTAATTTTCCATAACACTTTCTAAAGTGGTAATAATCTCTGGAGTCCATTCCTTGTCTTTACCTTTTTTATCTTGTAAATCCCAAGGATGTAAATTCATTAAAGATTCTGCATATAGTACTCCTATTTGTGAATCGCTAGGATATTTAGCATATAGCACTTTCATCGCATTCGCATATGCCTGGTCTAATGAGCGACGATCATCTACAACACTATCTATATATCTTTTAGAAAGAGCATCAATAAGATCTCTTTCTTTTTCTGTAGCATTATTATCTTTTGACAGTTTTATCGCTTCCCGAATAGCTTTATAGGCACGTTCATAATTATCACTTTCCATACCTGCATTATAATTAGGCCCAAGCACATAAGCATAGCCCCAAAAAGCCATAGCGCAGTTAGGATCGAGCTTAGTTGCATAATAAAAGGAACGGGCGGCTTCAGCATGATTAAATCCATAAGCTAAGGTTAAACCTTGATTGAAATATCTTTGGACCAATGAGTCATTAGTAGATATAGGATAATATAAATCTCCAAGGCCTTCAAACAAAGGAGCCTTATTATTTTCATTATACCAATCTTTGTCCGAAGTAATTGGTGTACATACTTTGGTGGAAGTGATTAATTTTCTTTCTTCCTTTTTATTTGAATTTTGGCATCCAAACAAAAAAACAAGTAATACAGTTATTACAGTAAAATATTTCATACAACCGTTTTTTGTTAATTACAACACAATAAGTCTTTAAGTATCTAGCTTATAAAAAATAAAAGCTCAGGAAAGTTCCTGAGCTTTTACCTACTACTTGGTTAGTTCAGGCACAGAGGTATAAATATAATCTCCATGTTTACCTGTAAAATATTTTCTCATTTTTTTACCAAACTCTTTTCTTTTAGCTTCATCTGGCCAATGTTCTTTAAACAACTCTGTACTTCTTTTACCTAAATTGTCCAAAGCTCCCATTGAATCAACCACATAAACTCTAACATAATCTGTTCTATCTGATCCCCAAGCATGTGCGTGTTGATAAAACCCCTTTATAAATTCATTCTTATTAATCACATTATCAACATACTCTTTTGATAAAGCATCAAACTCTTCTTTAGATCCATCTTCAGGGAAAGCAAAATGTCCTTTTACTACTAACCATATGGTTTCTTTATCCGAAGGAGGAAAAGGTTTCATCCCTGGAATAGGTACATAAATTTCATCTGAGTGAGTCGCTGCATAGTATTCGTCTTTCATATCAAAATACTCTTTTCTTTTAGCCTTATCTGGCCATGCCTCTTTAATAAGCTCCCCATTTCTTTCATAAGCTTTATCTATATCTTCCCAAGAAGCATAAGTGCTTACAAAAATTATTTCAGTATTATCTGGTGTAAAACGATGGGTGAAGACTAATGATTTAAGAATAAATTCATTCTTTTTTACCACTTTATCTAAAAACTCTTTTTCAGTAGCAATCCATTTATCTTTATCAAAATTTTCATAGTTCATGTTCCAATGTCCTGTTGTTACAGTAATATATTTTGGCTGTACATCTTGTGTTTGAGAACACATAGTAGTTGGAAACACCATTAATAGTAAAAATCCTATTAATAGTTTGAGTCTTGTTGTTTTCATAATAATAAAGTTTTAGTTATGATAAAATATTTTACTGGGAATTTGTTTAAAAAGTAAGATAAACCATCCCCCCCTTTGTGAGAAGTATAAAATAAGAGGTTAGCAAAGTTACAAAAACATAAAACATTAATCTAAAGTGTTTTAACTGTTTTTTAACATAGAAAAAGCTCGGGGAGTCCCGAGCTTCTTAACTTTATTATGACTTTATGATTTAGTTTTTAAATTGATTAACTACCATATTTGTTGTTAAATCTTGGCCTTGTACTTTCATCGTCATATTAATTTTAGACTCAGTCAATATTCCTGATTTTTTATCTATGTCTATAGATCCTGTTATATCTCCTTCAGCTACTCCAGAAACTTTTCCACTAACATCTAACAAAACATTTTTGGAAGATATAGACTTAACTTTATAAGTAAAATCCATATTCATTCCTTCTTGATTTTTACTCATTGTCCAAGTATCTCCTACTGCAACAGCATTTTCAGGATACACAACACTACTTGATTGTTCTGTGATTTTTTCAGCACCTTTAAAGTTCGGTTCAGCTTTTGATTCTAAAATTGTTCCCATTCTATCTCCTTTCATAAAAATGGTAGATTCTAACATAGGTTTCATCTGAGACTTCATCATTTTTCCAGCTTCATCCAATTCTTCATCTTTCTTTGTTGAATCATATGACATATTCATTGCACCTTGCTTCATATTCATTACCATTTTAGTATACTTTGCTGTACTCTCGTAGGTATCTTTTGAAGCATTAGTGATATCATATTTCATTTGAATGTCCATATCGTTAGTCATCGCTCCCATTCCCATTACTTGAGCCATTTTCATATTCATAGTATATGAGTCTCCTTTTTCATAATTTAAACGAAGTAATACTTTCTCTTGTGCCAATGTTATTGTTGACACAAATAATAATAAAGCAATAATTTTTTTAGTCATTTTTTGTCAGATTTTAATTTTTAACGAATTTAAACAAATAAAAACACAAAAATTCTCAAATCCTATTTTGATTCTATTTTTTTTTTAGCCACATTTGAAGGAACTATAACTTAACCATGAGAACTATATTTAACACAAAAAACAAAGCCTCAATGCTTTACAATAAAAAACATCTTACCAATGAAACATTGATTAAACTCTATAAGCAAATGCTTTTGCCTAGGCTAATAGAAGAAAAAATGTTAATTCTATTACGACAAGGTAAAATATCAAAATGGTTTAGCGGTATTGGACAAGAAGCTATATCTGTAGGAGTTACTTCTGCGCTAACAAGCGACGAATACATCCTACCAATGCATAGAAATTTAGGTGTTTTTACCACTCGTGAAATTCCTTTGTATCGCTTATTTTCTCAATGGCAAGGGAAAGCGAACGGATTTACCAAGGGAAGAGATCGTAGCTTTCACTTTGGAACTCAAGAGTACAAAATTGTAGGAATGATTTCTCATTTAGGACCTCAATTAGGTATTGCCGATGGAATTGCATTAGCTAATAAACTAAGAGGAGATAAAAAAGCTTGTGCGGTTTTTACGGGCGATGGCGGTACTAGTGAAGGAGATTTCCACGAAGCTTTAAATGTAGCTTCTGTATGGAATTTACCTGTTTTATTCTGTGTAGAAAATAATGGGTATGGACTTTCTACGCCAATTTCAGAACAGTATAATTGTGAACATATTGCAGATAGAGGAATTGGTTATGGAATAGAATCACATATCATTGATGGAAATAATATTTTAGAAGTGTACACCAAAGTTTCAGAACTAGCTGAGAGCATTCGCGAAAACCCAAGACCTATTTTACTAGAATTTAAAACCTTTAGAATGCGTGGACATGAAGAGGCAAGTGGAACTAAATATGTACCTGAAGAATTGATGGAAGAATGGGCTTTAAAAGATCCTATTGAAAATTATAGAAATTTCCTTATCAAAGAAAAAATTCTTACTCCTGAAAAAGACGAAGAATTTACCAATGAGTTTAAAGACATCATCCAAGAACATCTTAATACTACTTTTGATGAACCAGTTATTACTTCCTCTATCGAAAACGAATTAAATGATGTATTTAAAACTTCTTCTCCAGATATTGTAGCTCCTAATTCGGTAACTGAAAATATTCGCCTAATTGACGCTATTTCGCAAGGTTTAAGACAATCTATGGAACGTTACGACGATTTAGTTATTATGGGGCAAGATGTTGCTGAATATGGTGGGGTATTTAAAATCACTGAAGGATTCGTTGAAGCTTTTGGGAAGGAAAGAGTTCGCAATACTCCAATTTGTGAATCTGCGATTGTTTCTCTTGCCTACGGATTGGTTGTAAACGGAATGAAAGCTGTAATGGAAATGCAGTTTGCCGATTTTGTTTCTACCGGATTCAATCCTATTGTCAATTTATTGGCTAAGTCGCATTACCGTTGGAACCAAGAAGCCGATGTTGTGATACGAATGCCTTGTGGTGCTGGTGTTGGCGCAGGACCTTTTCATTCGCAAACTAATGAAGCATGGTTTACCAAAACTCCAGGATTAAAAGTAGTATATCCTGCATTTCCTCATGATGCGAAAGGATTATTAACAGCAGCCATTAACGACCCGAATCCTGTTTTATTTTTTGAACATAAAGGCTTGTATAGAAGTACTTATCAAGACGTTCCAACAGATTATTACACATTACCTTTAGGTAAAGCAGCTGTTTTAAAAGAAGGAAATGAAGTTACGATTATTAGTTTTGGTGCTGCGGTACATTGGACTTTAGAAACCTTAGAGCAAGTAACTGTTTCAGCTGATGTAATTGATTTACGAAGCTTACAACCTTTAGATACCGAAACCATTTATAACTCGGTTAAAAAGACAGGAAAAGTAATTATTTTACAAGAAGACTCTTTATTTGGAAGTATTTCTAGTGACATTTCCTCTCTTATTATGGAGAATTGTTTTGAGTATTTGGACGCTCCTGTAAAAAGGGTTGCAAGTATTGAAACTCCTATTCCTTTTGCTGGAAATTTAGAAAAGGAATATTTACCCAAAGAACGTTTTAAAGAAGAATTGTTACAGCTAATCGCTTATTAATAAAAAAGCTCACTTTTCAGTGAGCTTTTTTATTTTGATGTTTTTATTAAAAATCTTGGTTTACACTCCAAGACTCTAAAATCTCTTTAAATGTTTTGATAAACATACCACCTAAAGCTCCATTCACTACTCTATGGTCGTATGAATGCGATACAATCATTTTATGACGGATTCCGATGAAATCTCCTTCTGGAGTCTCTACAACTGAAGGCATCTTTCTAATAGCTCCTAAAGCTAAAATTGCCACTTGTGGTTGGTTGATGATTGGAGTTCCCATAATAGAACCAAAACTTCCAACGTTTGTTACCGTATAAGTTCCTCCTTGGATTTCGTCTGGCTTTAATTTATTAGCTCTAGATCTGTTTGCTAAATCATTTACCTGCTTAGTCATTCCAACTAAACTTAATTGATCTGCATTTTTAATTACAGGAACAATTAAATTTCCATCTGGTAAGGCTGCAGCCATTCCTAAATTGATATTTCCTCTTTGGATAATTTTATCTCCATCAACAGAAATGTTGATTAATGGGTGCTTTTTAATTGTTTGTGCTACAGCTTGCATAAAGATTGGAGTAAAAGTTAACTTCTCTCCTTCTCTTTTAAAATATGCATCTTTTACTTTGTTTCTCCAGTTTACAATATTGGTAACATCTATTTCTATAAAAGATTGAACATGTGCCGATGTTTGCACAGAATCAACCATATGCTTCGCAATCAATTTACCCATACGGCTCATTTCAATTACTTGATCTTGTCCTCCTAAGGTAATAGGTGTAGATACTACTTTTTCAGCTGGAGTTGCTTTTGCTGGAGCTGCAACAGGCTTTTCAGCTATTTTTGGTTGACTTCCTCTATTTTCTATATATGATAAAATATCATTCTTAGTAACTCTTCCTTCTTTTCCTGTTCCTTGAATGGTTTCTAACTCTTCAGCAGAAATTCCTTCTGTTTGTGCAATACTTTTCACTAATGGTGAGTAAAAACGATCACTTGCAGAAGTGTCAAACGTGGTAGTAGTAGTTTCTTTAGCTGTTTCTATTATTTTTTCTACTGCTTCAACAGCTGCAGGCTGTGCTTCTTCTTTCTTTGGCGCTTCAGTTGCTGCTCCTTCTCCTCCTTCAGTTTCGATAATTGCGATAGTCTCTCCTACCTGTACAACAGCATCTTTTTCGAATAAGATTTCAACTAAAGTTCCTTCAACTTCACTAGGTACTTCACTATCCACTTTATCAGTAGCTACTTCAACAACGGTATCATCTATATCAATAGTTTCTCCAACTTCTTTTACCCAAGAAGTAATTGTCGCTTCTGCAACACTTTCGCCCATTTTAGGCAACTTCAATTCGTATCTAGCCATAGTGTGTATATTTTTAATGCTTGCGAAGTTACTAAAAAGCAACGATTTTTTCATGATTTTATCCATTAATTATTTCTCATTCTTTTCTTTTTAAATTAAATTATCCTCAATACACTCTATAAAAAACACACTCAAATTACAATTATCACCACAAAACATATATATTCTTACGAATTACCTAATCAATAAGTAAAGTTTTATTTATCCTTACAAAATTCTATTTTTGAAGTCTTTAACCTAAATCAAAATTGTTGAACACTGCTATTGCTAATCTTAATTTCTTATTCAATTGGAGACCTTATCAAGCTAAAGTATTAGAGAATTTCTCTTCACATATAGATGACAATCACTTTCATATCGTTGCACCTCCAGGATCTGGTAAAACTATTTTAGGTATAGAAATTATAAAACGGATTAGTAAAAAAACCTTGGTTCTTGCACCTACACTAACCATTAGAAATCAGTGGGAAGACCGATTGCAAAACTTTTTTACAACAAATTGCGATTTTACGCAAGTGTCATTCAATATCAAAGAACCGTCTGACATTACATTTACTACCTATCAAGCATTACATAGCTTTTATAAGTCTTTTGAGGATAAAGAAGCTTATTATAACTTCTTTAAAAAGCATGGAATTGAGGTTTTATTATTAGATGAAGCGCATCATTTAAAAAATGAATGGTGGAAATGTTTGTATGATTTGAAAGAGCAACACATTCAAACAGTAGTTGCTTTAACAGCTACTCCACCCTATGATAGTGACAATTCTGAAATTCAAAAATATTTTAAACTGTGTGGAGAAATCGATGATGAAATTGTAGTTCCTGATTTAGTTAAGGAACATAATTTATGTCCACATCAAGATTTAGTATATCTATCCAAACCAGAAGATCAAGAAATTAATTTTATTGCTGAATTTCGGTTAAAAATTGCTCAGTTTGTTACTGATATCTTAAAAGATAAAGAGTTTATCTCTTTTCTAAAACAACATCGGTTTTACGCTAAAACTGGAGAAAACTTAGAAGAGCTCTATAAATATTCTGACTTCTTTTCTTCACTATTAATCTTCTTACACGAATCAGGAGAAACTATTCCTATTGAGAAATTAGAAGTATTAGGTTTTGATAAAAAGGAAACAATTGAATTTCCTTCAATAACTAATGAATGGATTCAAATTTTATTTCAACACTTATTAGTAGTTGATCGTGAAAACCTTGTTGAACATGAAATGTATCTTGAAATTTTAGAAAAAAGACTTCGAAAGTTGGCTGTTTTTAGCAAAAATAAAATCAATTTAGTAGGAAATGAGCTTTTATATAAATCACTCAGTAGTAGTCCGAGTAAGCTAAAAAGCATTACTACCATTGTTCAACAAGAACAGCAAAACTTACAAGACGATTTACGTTGTGTTATTTTATCTGATTACATTAGGAAAGAATATCTGAATTGTCCTCAATCAGAAATTAAAGAAATCAAAAAACTAGGAGTTGTTCCTATTTTTCATCATGTACGGGTTTCAACAAGAGACAAAACCAGTTTAGCTATTCTATCTGGTAGTTTGGTTGTTATTCATAGTAGTCTTATTGCTAAATTAGGATTGATTGATAACATTCAAAACTACAACTACACACCTTTAAAATCTGATACTGAATTTGTAATTCTTACAAGTACTACTGCTTCTAAACTTACTATTGTCGAAGTTATTACAAAACTTTTTGAGATTGGTCATATCAAAATTTTAGTTGGTACCAAATCACTTTTAGGTGAAGGTTGGGATGCACCTTCAATCAACAGTTTAATTTTAGCTTCAGTAGTTGGCTCATTTGTTACTTCAAATCAAATGAGAGGTCGTGCAATTCGGGTAGATAATCAAACCCCTCATAAAGTGGGTTTGATTTGGCATTTAGCATGTGTAGATACCACAAGTGAATTTGGAGGACGAGATCTTGAAATTCTTGCCCATCGTTTTGAAGCTTTTTTAGGTATTTCTAACGATGAAAAAGCTCTTATTTCTAACGGAATTGAACGTTTACAACTTCCTTCTAGTTTTACCGAAGAAAGTATTCAACAACAAAACAAAAAGACTTTTGAACTCTCTAAAAATAGAGATATAATCGCTCAACGATGGGCTAATGCCATTAGTGATGGAAAAGGAATTATTAAAGAGTTGACTTTTTATAATGAAAAGAACAAACAGTATTCAAAGCAGAAAAAACTACATTATCAAGATATTGTAAAATATACTGTTGGAGAAATTATTATTGGTCTCTCTTTTTTTACCCCTGAGTTTATCCTCAAAAACTTCAATATCTTACTACAAAAAGGAATTGTTTACTTCCTACTTGCATTATCATCTGCTTTAGGATTGACATTCGGTTACAAAATTTATAAGTCTGCTCAATTGTACTTATACTTCGGATTGATTCATAAGAAAATAGATAAAATGGCAGCTGCTATTTTGGAGTCTCTTCATGAATTAAATCATTTAACAACACCGTTAAATAAAATACAAATTCAAACTCAATTATTCACTAAAGGAAATGTTTCTTGTACAATTCACGGAGCAAATAGATATGAAAGTACGTTGTTTATAAAAGCTTTGGATGAATTATTACAGCCTATCAACAATCCTAAGTATTTATTGATAAAAACCAACTGGTTTCGCAAAAAATTGAAATTGAATAACTTTTTTCCGGTTCCAGAAATTTTTAGTGCTCGTAAAAAAGAAACTGAAATTTTTCAAGCTTATTGGAACAAACACCTTGGTAAATCTAAATTAGTGTATACAAGAACTTTCAATGGAAGAAAACTATTATTAAAAGCACGCCTTTTCCACATTCATAATGTGAATAATGAGCTTACTAAGAAAAATATTGTTTGGAAATAATCTTAGACTTACACCCAATTTTTAGGTTTTGCTAATACTTCTAATAATTTCGCTTCTTCTGAACCTTCTTCAGGATGATGATTGTATTTCCACTGTACGGTAGGTGGTAAACTCATTAAAATACTTTCAATACGTCCGTTCGTTTTCAATCCAAATAATGTTCCTCTATCGTGTACCAAATTAAACTCGACATAACGACCTCTACGCACTTCTTGCCAATCTTTATGCTCTTGAGTATACTCTATATCTTTTCTTCTCTCTACAATAGGCACATACGAGTTTAAAAAGCTGTTTCCTACTTCAGTTACAAAATCGTATCGATCTTCCATCGAGAACTCTTCTGTTTCTTTTAAATAATCAAAGAATAAACCTCCTAAACCACGGGCTTCATTTCGGTGTGCATTCCAAAAATAGTTATCACAGGTTTCTTTATACTTCGGATAAAAATCAGGATGGTATTTATCACAGGCTTCTTTACAAACCGAATGAAAATGTACCGCATCTTCTTCAAATAAATAATACGGCGTTAAATCTTGTCCACCTCCAAACCATTGGGTAACAATATTTCCTTCTCCATCATACATTTCAAAATAACGCCAATTGGCATGTACTGTAGGTACAAACGGATTCTTCGGATGAATTACTAAACTCAATCCACAAGCAAAGAAATCTCCGCTTTCTACTCCAAACTGCTTTCTTAACACCTCCGGTAATTCACCATGTACTGCTGAAATATTTACGCCTCCTTTTTCAAAAATGTCTCCATTTTCAATCACACGAGTTCTACCTCCACCACCTTCAGCACGATCCCATACATCTTCTTGAAACTTGGCTTTACCATCTACTTCTTCTAGCTTTGAAGTTATGGTATCTTGTAATTGTTGAATATAGGCGTAAAATTGTTCTTTCATGTGTTTATTTCTATTGCTATTAATGGTCACATGTAACCTTCAATGTTAAAAAATAATCATAAGTTATAAGTTTAATGATTATTTTAAACATATCGGTTTCATCTTGATTTCTATTGAAGTGCAAAAGTACTTATTCTGGTAATTTTTTTAATTGAATTTTCTTAATAGTTTCAGTAGTTGCTGCTGTAACTGACAATGGCAATACTAGTATGACTCCAATTACAGGAATTAATAGAAAAAGTATAAACACAATTCCGTTTCCAATAGCCAACCCTTTATGTTGCTTTACAAAATTGATACTTTCTCTATATTTAAAATGACGCTCAAGTGTATAATCCATATTACCAAAACCAGCATAATATGCTTGCATTAAGAACAATAATACGGTTGAAAAAATACCTATCACAGGAATAAATCCTAGCAATAAAATTGGGATTGTCAGTAATAATTCTCTTATCAAATTTCTTAGGTTTATTCGTATACCTCGCACTAATTGTTCTTGAAAAGAACTAATTCTATATGCATGATTTTCTCCTCTTAAATGATGTTCTATTTTTTCTGAAACGGGACTCATGAAAGGCGCTGACAATGCCATTACGATATGTTTATACAACACCAATCCTATCACGACTATTATCAATCCACTTATAAAAGTACTAATTACCTCAAAAGTTTGTTTACCAAATTCCCATTTCCAAAAATTAGCCACATAGTGACCAATATTATCTGAAAATGTGTACGCCATAAACCCCACAAACACTGCTGTTAATAGGCTTATAAACATTGGAATGATAAAATACTTCCATAGCTTTAATTTAGAAATTAGTCCAAAAGCTCCAAAATAGGCTTGAATTCCTTTTACAATATTCTGCATCATATATTTTTTTGTGTGAAAATAAAAAACCTCTTTCGATTAAGAAAGAGGTCTGAAAAATATTGTTGTTTTTTTAGCTATTTTAAAATTGGTGCTAAAAAGTCTTCGAAATTCTTTGTGTTAATTTCATTTACTTTATCCCAACCAACTTCTTTTGTTGGTGTAGCTGCTCCTCTTTTAACATTGATAAACTGCTTGTCTTTATCAATCAAGTAAGCTGTAGGATAATCTAACTTATGTACAAAACCACTAACATCTAAGTAGCCTTTTTCTACTTTATCAATATCTCTTGCAGGAACTAATTTTATTCTCTTATCTAACTTCTCTGCCATTCTTTGAACCTTATCTGCCTTATCCCAAAAAACCATGATAAACTCTAACTTACCATGATATTTTTCTACCATTGCATTTAAGGCTGGTACATCTCCCCAACAAGGAGCTGACCAAGTAGCATTAGTAATTAGTACAATTGGTTTGTTAATTTTGTCTGTACTTACCGTTTTACTATCAGTAGTAGTAAAATTATAATTTAATAAATAAGAGCCTTTAATGCACTTATCAATCAAATCTTCGGCACTTTCTTCACCGCAATTGTTTACTGCAAAATTGTAATACGTTTTATTTTGTGCGAAAGTAACTGCAGTTAGAAAACACATCAAAACAAAAAATAATTTCTTCATTTTTAATTATTTAAAGGGGTTATCTGTCGGCTTTATACTCCTTAACCGCATCTATAAATGCTTGTGCATTTTCTAGCGGAATGTTGGGTAAAATTCCATGCCCCAAGTTAACAATATATTTGTCTTTACCAAACTCATTAATCATTTGGTTTACCATCTTTTTTATTTCAGCTGGTGGAGACAACAATCGAGAAGGATCAAAATTACCTTGTAAGGTAATATTACCTCCTGTTAAATAACGCGCATTTCTTGCTGAACATGTCCAATCAACTCCTAAAGCTGAGGCATTTGATTGTGCCATTTCATGTAAGGCAAACCAACACCCTTTACCAAAAGCGATTACTGGAGCGTCATCTTTTAATGCTTCAATTATCTGATTGATGTATTGCCATGAAAACTCTTGATAATCGGTTGGAGACAACATTCCTCCCCAAGAATCAAAAATTTGTACTGCATTTACACCTGCTTCAACTTTTGCTTTTAAATAAGCAATTGTGGTATCTGTTATCTTCTGAAGCAATTCGTGTGCCAAAACTGGTTGTGTAAAACAAAATTCTTTTGCTTTATCAAAATTCTTAGATCCTTGCCCTTGTACAACGTAACATAAAATCGTCCATGGAGACCCCGCAAAACCTATCAATGGTATTTCATCATTCAACTTTTCTTTCGTTGCTTTAATGGCATCCATTACATATCCTAATTCTTCATGTACATCAGGAACGATAACACTATCTAACCCTTTTTTATCTCTTACAGGGTTTGGTAAATAGGGTCCAAAATTAGGTTTCATTTCCACTTCAATATTCATTGCTTGTGGAATTACTAAGATATCTGAAAATAAAATAGCAGCATCCATTCCGTATCTACGAATAGGTTGTACTGTAATTTCTGAAGCCAATTCTGGAACTCTACAACGTGTAAAGAAATCGTACTTTTCACGTAATTCCATAAATTCTGGTAAATATCTTCCTGCTTGACGCATCATCCATACTGGTGGACGATCAACAGTTTCTCCTTTTAACGCTCTTAAAAATAAATCGTTTTTTATCATATTTCTTCTACGTCATTGCGAACAGAGTAAAGTAGTCTTACATCAACTCTTCCTTACTTCCTTGTAATGACAATTTATTTATTCTACATTTTTGATACTGCTTCCATCGACTTATCAATGGCATTTGCAATCTTTTGAATATCTTTTTCAGTTAACGCTGATGATAAGAACCAAGCTTCAAATTGACTTGGTGGTAAAAACACACCATTTTTAGTCATTTCCCAGAAAAAAGTAGCATATTTCTTCGTATCTGAAGTTTGTGCATCTTCAAAATTCGTTACTTCTTTATTTGTGAAAAATGGATTAATCATTGAACCGAATCGGTTAACCGTGATTTCTACTCCGTACTTTTTAGCCGATTCTAACAAGAATACCTCAATAATTTGAGCAATTTCATTGAACTTCTCATATGGATTTTGCTTCTTTAATTCTGTTAAAGTAGAGATTCCTGCTGCCATGGCAATTGGGTTACCACTTAACGTTCCTGCTTGATACATTCCTCCTAATGGAGCTACCATTTCCATAATTTCATTACGAGCTCCATAAGCTCCTACTGGAAAACCTCCTCCAATAACTTTTCCTAAACAGGTAATATCAGCTTCTACATCAAATAACTCTTGTGCACCTCCAAATTTAGAACGGAAACCTGTCATTACCTCATCAACAATTAATAAGGCTCCTTTCGAGTTTACATACTCTTTTAATTCTTTTAAGAAATTGTTTTGTGGTGTTACCACTCCCATATTTCCTGCAACAGGCTCTAAAATTACCCCTGCTATATCATCGTGTGCTTCAAAATGAGCTTTTACACTTTCTAAATCATTGTAGTTTGCAATCAATGTATTTTTTACAGCTCCTTCAGGAACTCCCTTACTTCCTGGTAAACTCAAAGTTGCTAAACCTGAACCCGCAGCTACTAATAAAGCATCTTGGTGTCCGTGATAACAACCAGCAAACTTGATGATTTTATCTTTTCCTGTATAAGCTCTCGCTAAACGAATTCCGCTTAAAACTGCCTCTGTACCAGAATTTACAAAACGTACCTTGTCCATTCCTGGAAAAGCATCACAAACAATTTTTGCGAGTTTGATTTCATTCTTAGTTGATGCTCCAAAAGAATATCCATTTTTTAAAGCCTTCGTAATTGCCTTTTGTACTTTTTTATGACGGTGACCTAAAATCATTGGTCCGTAAGACAATACCAAATCAATATACGAATTACCATCAACATCGGTAATTTTACTTCCTTTCGCTTTTTTTATGAATAAAGGATTCCCTCCTACTGAAGCAAATGCACGTACTGGTGAATTTACCGCTCCTACAAGGTTTACTAATCCTTTGTTATATAATTCTTGTGATTTTTTGAATTCCATATTCTATATTTACTGTCATTGCAAACAAAGTCAAGCTATCTTTTACAAAAGATTACTTCGTCATGCTTCCTCGTAATGACGTTAGTGTTTTAACAATAATCTTGCTGCTTCTTTAGCAAAGTAAGTAATGATAATGTCAGCTCCAGCTCTTTTCATAGACAATAAGCTTTCCATCATTACTTTTTCACCATCAATCCAACCTTTTTCAGCAGCTGCTTTTATCATTGAATATTCTCCACTTACATTATAGCAAGCAATTGGCCTATCAAAATTATTTTTTAAATCTCTGATGATATCTAAATACGATAAGGCAGGTTTTACCATTAAAATATCTGCTCCTTCTTCGTCATCAAAAGTTGCTTCACGCAATCCCTCATCTCTGTTAGAAGGATCCATTTGATAAGTTCTTCTATCTCCAAATGATGGTGCTGAATCTACCGCTTCTCTGAAAGGTCCGTAAAACCCTGAAGCATATTTTACTGAATATCCCATGATTGGCAAATTTGCAAAACCCGTGTTATCTAACGCTTCACGCATCATTGCTATAGCACCGTCCATCATTCCAGATGGTGCTACCATATCCGCTCCAGCTTTCGCATGTGATACTGTTTGTTTCGCTAAGTTTACTAAGGTAGCGTCGTTATCTACATCATTATCATGTATTACTCCACAGTGACCATGTGAGGTGTATTCACAAAAACACACATCGGTAATTACATATAAACTCGGGTAATTCTTTTTTATGAATCGGATAGCTTGTTGCATGATTCCATTATCATTCCATGTTTCAGTACCTTCATCATCTTTTTTAGACGGAATACCGAATAATAAAACTGCTGGAATTTTTAATGCTACAACCTCATCTAATTCTTTAGAAATTGTATCTAATGAATAACGATTAATTCCTGGCATTGAAGGAATTTCAGTTTCGATACCTGTTCCCTCTTCAATAAATAATGGATATATAAAATCATCTACCGATAGTTTGTTTTCTCTTACTAATCGACGGATGTTCTCAGTTTTTCTTAATCTGCGCGTTCTAAACATAGTTTATTCTTTAACAAAGTGTAGGTTCACTAATTCTATAACACTTTCTACTGTTGGTAACTTTGCTATTTGTACTTCTTTAAAATGTTTTTTAGCTTCGTTTGCCGTACTTTCCCCAATACAAAAAGCAATTTTATCTGCAGTATTTTTCTGCATATAACTTTCTACTGTTGATGGACTGTAAAACAATACTCCGTTTACTTTTTCATCAACTTTTGCAGGACTGTACATGGTTTTATAAGCTTCCACTTCATTTACAATAACATCATTCGCTTTTAAAATCACAGGAAGTGTATCTAAACGTAAATCACTACAGAAATAAGTAACTTCTTGTCCTTTCAACTCTTTTGACAAATATTCAGATAGTTTTTTAGCATTATTTTCTGAATGGATTACTTTTCCAATACGTTGCTCGATTAACTTTTTAGTTCTTCGACCTACACAATAAATATTTTTGAATTGTAATTCTTCCGAGGTAAAAGAGTTTAGAAGTGCTTCTACTCCATTTTTACTGGTGATAATTACATTTTCTATTTCATTCTTAATTACCTTAGGAGCTATTCTGTTAAAACGAATTTTGATAAAATCGCTATCTTCCACACTCATATGTGTTGGCAATAATTTTTTTTGTGCTTCAGATAATTTTTTGGTTGAATAAATGGCAAATTGTTTTTCTATACCTTCATCCTCCATCATAATCAGCTTCCCTCCTTTATCTATCACATAGTTTGCGCAATCTTTTGCTACAAACTTATGCTTACCTACTTTAACTTTTTTACTAACTTCAATCTTCTTCTTACCATCTCTACTCAGTAAAATCCCTTTAAAGTTAATTTCTTCTTCCTTTTCATTTATAAAAGCTAAAGCTCCAATAGGTGCTGTACAACCTCCTTCTAAACGGTTTAAAAACTCACGCTCTATCCCTGTACAGATTTCGGTATCTTTATCATTTAACTCAGCACAAATTTCTTTGATTTCTTCATCTTTATCTAAAGCAGTAATCATAATCGCACCTTGTGCTGGTGCAGGAATCATCCACGTTAAATTTACCGCTCCTTTTGGTCGTAAACCTACACGTTCTAAACCAGCAGCAGCAAAAATAGCTCCGTTCCAATCGTTCTCTTCTAACTTTTGTAAACGCGTATTTACATTACCTCGTAACCCCTCTACTGTATGCGTAGGATAACGGTTTAACCATTGTGCTCTTCTTCGTAAACTACCTGTAGCGATAACTCCATTAGGTTGCGACATAAACTCTTCGTTATCTTTTAACAACAAAATATCGTTATAGTTAGCACGCTTTAAAACCGCCGCTTGTATAATACCTTCCGGTAATACTGTAGGAACATCTTTCATAGAATGCACCGCGATATCGATATCGTCATTCAACATAGCGATGTCTAAATTTTTGGTAAAAATCCCAGTGATTCCTAGCTCATATAGGGGTTTATCTAAAACTAAATCACCCGTTGCTTTAACGGGGATTAATTGAGTTTGATGACCTAATTCTTCTAAAAGTTTTTGAACTTTTTTTGCTTGCCACATAGCCAATTGGCTATCGCGTGTACCTATTCTAATTATCTTCTGCATGTATAGTATCTAAATTTGCTCCGAACACTTTAGCCATTACTTCAATACTTGTATCTACTGAAGTTTCTTCGTCTTTTAAGTGCTTTACAAATTGTGTAGTTATTTTTTGTATAAATCTTGATGTTAGTATTTCAGCTTGTTCTTCATCAAAATCTTTTATTTTTTTCTTGTGGAAAGCTATTTCGTCTTGTTGAATTGTTTGTAATGACTCTTTTAACGCTGTGATAGCTGGTGTAAACCTTCTGTGATTTAACCACTCTTGAAATTCCTGATTATGAGTATTAATAATAGCCTCTGCTACTGGTACCTCTTGTTGGCGTATCGCTAGAGTTTCATCCGTTACTTTAGATAAATCATCAACATTAACAATTGTTACGTTTTCCAACTCTGCAACTTCTTTAGCTACATTTGCAGGCATTGATAAATCTAAAATCAGTAAGTCCTTATCTGTTGGAACATGCTCTTTAGTAATAGTTGGAAAACTAGCCCCAGTAGACACTACTAACACATCCGTATTATTAACTTCTTGAGTTAAATCGTTGTACTTAGCATTTCTAATTAATGGATGTTCTTTTACAAACTCAGAAACTTTTCCTTCCGTTCTATTAATTAAACTCACTGATTTGTTTTGCGTGTACTCAGCTAAGTTTTTACAAGTATGCTTTCCCATTTTACCCAATCCGAAAACTAAGATGTTTTTCGAGTTGTAATCTGGTAAATTATTGATGATATATTGTACTGCAGCATACGATACCGAAGTGGTACCTGAACTTAACTTTGTTTCATTTTTAACACGCTTGCTTGCTTGCATTACGTGGTTTAATAAACGCTCAAAATATGCATTGGTAGTTCCTAATTTTTTAGCTTGTTTAAAAGCTTGACGTAACTGACCTACAATTTCGTAATCTCCTAAAATTTGGCTATCCAATCCTGTCCCCATTCTGAACAAGTGGTTAATAGCCTCTTTGTTTTTATATACGTTGGATACGTTTGCAAATTCTTCAACAGAACCGTTAGAATATTTACACAACATGCTTATCAATTGAAAAGGATGCTCTGCAAAACCACATATTTCAGTTCTATTACAAGTAGATAATACGAAAATACCATCTACTCCATTTTGCTTTGCTTCTTTTAAAAGTGCTATCTGATTTTCTTTAGAAATACTAAACTTTCCTCTAATAGCAGCATCAGCCTTTTTGTAACTAACGCCTATATTGTATAAATTACTATGATGTTTGTTATCTACTGTCATTGAGTCTACTTCAAAAAGTGGGTCAAAAATATAAATATTGAATAAAAAAAAGTATCGCTAAAAGAACTTTTAATGTCGCTATTTGTTTTTTCACTTAAAAACAGCTAAAAAACGTACTCAAAAGTGTATTTTTGCAGTGAAATAGGCTATTAAAGATATTTTACTTTAGAATCATTCTAAATAAAAGTTCATTTTAAAAACATTGAATCCATGTCAAAAAATATCGCAGAAAGTACATTTAGAGAAGTTCCGCTAGAAAAAGGTTTTTTTGTATTAAAATTTCAAAACAACTCTGACGAAACTGAATTTTTCAAAAGAGACATAGACAATTCTTACATACAACTACATTACTGTGTTAAAGGTAATTGCAAGTTTCATTTTAACAATAACTCGTATACTTTTAATGTATTAGACAAGCATTCAATATTCTTATACAATCCACAGCAAAATTTACCTATTAACTTAGAAATACTACCAAAAACCTCATTGGTTTCTGTATTAATCTCTATTGAAAAATTTCACGCTTTCTTTTCTAAAGAAGCAAGCTATATTCCTTTTTTAAGTGATGATAATAAAAACAAAAAGTATTATGATAGCGCTGAAATAAACCCAAATGTATTAATGGTACTTCAGCAAATACTGACCGCACAAAGTCAAAGCTCTATGCGCGACTTATACATTAAAGGAAAAACATACGAACTACTAAGCTTGCATTTTGATAGTAGTGAAAACACCACCGAAGAATATTGCCCTTTTTTAGTAGATGACCGAGAAGTTTTAAAAATAAGAAAAGCCAAAGACATTATCATTTCAAGAATGAGTGAACCACCAAGCTTACAAGACTTATCCAATGAAGTAGGCTTAAACCTCAAAAAATTAAAGGAGGGTTTCAAACAAATTTATGGAGATACGGTTTACAGTTTCTTATTTGACTACAAAATGGATCATGCAAGAAAACTACTAGAAAGCAATCAATACAATGTAAACGAAGTTGGATTACAAGTAGGTTATAGTACTTCTAGTCACTTTATTGCTGCCTTTAAAAAGAAATTTGGCACTACCCCTAAACAATATGTAATGAGTTTAACTCAGTAGACAGTAGATAAAATTAAAAACGCACAACTTTCAACTAAAAATGAAACAACTAACTCATTACGATATAGAAAATAACCAGCAAGAATTCCCTATAACTATTGTCTGTGATGCCATTCGTACTCCAGAAAACATAGGAATGTGTTTCCGTATTTCAGAAAGTTTTGGTGTATCAAAAATATATTTACACGAAAGTTCTCCTTCAATAGAAAATAGAATTGTAAAGAAAACTGCACGAAACACTATTCAGCAAATACCTTACGAAAACTATGGTAATTTCGAGCAATTAATTCTTCAATTAAAACAAGAAGGAAATATCATTGTTGGAATTGAAATTACCGATGAAAGTATCAATATTAACGATTATGATTTTACTCCTCATGCCAAAATTGTGTTACTTTTGGGTAGCGAAAGAAACGGTATAGAAAACGTAAATCTGGTAGATGCAACAGTAGCTATACCTATGTACGGTCGTAACTCTAGCATGAATGTAATTCATAGTTTAGCTATTGCGCTGTACGAAACAACAAACCAATTAAACAGAAAGAATCTGAAATAAATTCAGTCAAAATATGAAAGGAGTTTTATTAGTAAATCTTGGATCACCAGAAAGCACCAATCCTAAAGACGTAAAAAAATACCTTGATGAATTTTTAATGGATGAGCGAGTTATTGATGTCCCTTATTGGTTAAGAACACTTATTGTAAGGGGAATTATATTAAATACTCGTCCTAAAAAATCAGCAGAAGCATATCAAAAAATCTGGTGGAAAGAAGGCTCTCCTTTGATTGTATTATCTGAGCGTTTACAAACAAAAGTACAAGCAAAAACAGAACTCCCTGTTGCTTTAGCAATGCGCTACGGAAATCCATCTATAAAAAGTGGATTACAAGAATTACACGACAAAGGTGTTACGGAAGTTTTATTAGTTCCGTTGTACCCTCAATTTGCCATGGCTACTACCGAAACTATTTTAGTTTTAGCTGAAGAATTGAGAAAGGAATTCTTTCCTACTATGAAAATAACAGATGTACCAGCTTTTTACAACAAACCTGAGTACATCAAAGCATTATCTAGCAGTATTCAAGACTATTTAGCAGATAAAGAGTACGACCATATATTATTTTCATATCACGGAGTACCAGAGCGTCATATTAGAAAATCTGATATTACAAAATCACATTGTAACCCTGAAGCAGGGAACTTATCTTGTTGTAACACTTCTTCTGAAGCACACAAGTTTTGTTACAGACACCAATGTTATCAAACAACTAAAAATGTAATTTCTGAATTAGGGCTAGATCAAAGCAAAGTTTCAACCTCATTTCAATCACGTTTAGGTGTAGATCCTTGGCTACAACCCTACACCGACAGAACTATTGTAAATAAGGCTGAAAAAGATGGTATTAAAAAATTAGCCATAGTTACTCCTGCTTTTGTATCTGACTGTTTAGAAACTCTGGAAGAAATAGCAATGGAAGGTAAACATGAGTTTTTAGAAGCTGGTGGAGAAGAATTTCACACAGTTCCTTGTATTAATGATAATGACGAATGGGTAAATGTATTAGCTGGATGGATTAACGATTTTCAGTTAACAACAAACAACTAGTAGATTGCCAAGCTTTCGCTTGTCTTGAGCGACAGTCGAAAGGCTCGCAATGACCACAAAAACTATCATTATGAGGAGTGATAACGACGTAATAATCTCATTTAGATTAGCAGTTAGCAAAATTAAAAACTTGTAACTTTACAACTTTCAAACATTAAAACTCATGGATTTTTTATACGTAAAAGCATTACATATCATATTTGTAGTTACTTGGTTTGCAGGTTTATTCTACATGGTTCGTTTATTCATTTACCATGCAGAAGCTGACAAAAAAGAACAACCTGCTAAAGATATTTTACAAACCCAATACAAGTTGATGGAAAAACGTTTGTGGTATATCATTACATGGCCATCAGCAATATTAGCGAGTTTCTTTGCTTTTTGGATGCTGTATAAAAATCCTGTGTATTTAGAAATGCCTTGGATGCATGTAAAATTAGCCTTTGTATTAGCTTTATATTTTTATCATGGAGCTTGTCATTCCATCTATAAACAACTACAACGAAACGAAATAAAGTATTCTGCATTAAAACTACGTTTATGGAATGAAGTAGCTACCATTTTATTGTTCGCTATCGTTTTTTTAGTGGTTTTAAAAAATGCCATTAACTGGATTTGGGGTGTTGTAGGAATTCTGTTAGTTTCAGTTTTACTAATGCTTGCTGTAAAAATGTACAAAAGAATCAGAGCTAAAAAATCTTGGGATAAATATGAACAAGAGTTGATTGACGAAGATGAAAAAAAATTAAATTCATAAATCTTAGAAAACTTTAATATTTAAAAAAACAGCTATGAAATTTCATAGCTGTTTTTTATTTCTCTTTTTAATTCATACTTAAAATCTATATATAAATACCATAAAAAATTAACAGATAAATAACAATTTCCTTCTTTTCATCCCTTACTAATTAAACTAATTTCGTTCTTAATTATAACCTATAAATATTATAAGCTATGAAAAAAATTATTACACTATCAATTTTAACAGCAAGCCTACTTTCTTGTTCTTCAAACGAGAATACTCCTTTGAGTGATGATATTATTATTGGAAAATGGCAATTAATTCGTCAGTATGGTGATGATGCTGATGATTGTACAAAAAAATCAACAATGACCTTTGAGAATGATTTCGATTTAACAATTAACACTTACCTTTCTTTAACAGATGATGAATGTGTGAGCACTGGTATAACTAAAGGTAATTGGAACAAAAAAGGCGAAAACCTGTATACACTAGAAAGACAAGGGTTATCTATAGATGCTTCAATTAGATTTGAAGACAACAATAACACTTTAATCTTTTTAGAAGAAGGCGAAGAAGAATTAGCTTATAGTAGAAAATAATTAGCAAAAAAAAGCGAAGTTTTTGAACTTCGCTTTTTTTACCCCTTTATCGACTGTTCAAAAGGTATCCTATTTACAATACTTCTCCCTAAAGTAACCTCATCCGCATACTCTAACTCGTCTCCCACTGAAATTCCTCTGGCAATCGTTGAAGTTGTAATTCCGTATTGTTCTATCTGTTTGTAAATATAAAAGTTGGTTGTATCACCTTCCATTGTAGAGCTCAACGCAAAAATTAGTTCTTTTACCTCACCATTCTTAACTTTCTCTACTAAAGATTCTATCTGTAAGTTTTGAGGACCAATTCCTTCAATAGGAGAAATTTTTCCTCCTAATACATGATACAAACCTCTGTATTGTGCTGTGTTTTCAATCGCCATCACATCACGAATATCCTCTACCACACAGACTATTTCATCATTTCTCTTCGGGTTACTACAAATATCACACAATATCGTATCAGAAATATTATGGCATTTTTTACAAGACTTTACATCATTTCGCAAATGCGTCAATGCTTCTGTTAAATACTTTGTATTTTCTTTAGGTTGCTTTAATAAATGTAATACCAAACGAAGTGCTGTTCGTTTACCAATCCCTGGTAATCGACTTACTTCATTTACTGCATTTTCTAATAATTTCGACGAAAAATCCATACTGCGAATTTACAATTTTTCAATAAGGATTAAGTATCTTCGTAGCTTTAAAATTAAACATTCAATTCACAATGAATTCAGAGATAAGAAACCTAGAACCAAAAGCTATTTGGAAAAATTTTGCCGATTTAAATGCTGTTCCTCGTCCATCAAAAAAAGAAGAAAGAGTTATTCAATTTATGGTTGATTTTGGTAAAAAATTAAACCTTGAAACGATGGTTGATAAAGTAGGAAACGTGATTATTCGCAAACCTGCTTCTGCTGGAATGGAAGACCGTAAAACGGTAGTAATGCAAAGCCATTTAGATATGGTACACCAAAAAAATGCAGACACTGTTTTTGATTTTGATACAGAAGGAATTAAAATGTTTGTGGATGGTGATTGGGTAAAAGCTGATGGAACTACTTTAGGTGCCGATAACGGTTTAGGTGTCGCTGCTATTATGGGAATTTTAGAATCAACTGATATTCCACACCCTGCTATTGAAGCTTTATTCACAATTGATGAAGAAACGGGTATGACAGGTGCTATGGGACTTGAAGGTGGATTGTTAGAAGGTGAAATCTTATTAAACCTAGATACAGAAGAAGATGACGAAATAGGAATGGGATGTGCTGGTGGTGTAGATGTTACAGCTACAAGAAACTACAACGAAGAAGCTACTCCTGAAAACACCTTAGCCTATGAAATTTCTGTAACTGGTTTAAATGGAGGTCACTCAGGAATGGACATCATCAAAGGTTTAGGAAACGCCAACAAAATAATGAACCGTTTGTTATTTGATGGATTTACCAACTTTGGTTTACGTGTTGCTGAAATTAACGGAGGTAGTTTACGTAACGCTATTCCTCGTGAAAGCTTTTCTACCGTAGTAATCGACGCTATTTCTAAAGAGCCTTTCTTATTTGAAATTCATGAACTTATCAACAATATCAAAGCTGAGTTTTCAACATTAGAACCTAACCTTTCTATCGAATTGAAAGAAGTTGAAATTCCTGAAACCGTAATGGATTTGGGTGTTCAAGAAGGATTAATCAAGGCTGTTTACACGGCGTTAAACGGTGTATATCGCATGAGTCCTGACATTGAAGGATTGGTAGAAACCTCTAACAATATTGCTCGTATTATTGTAAAAGACGGTGCTATTAAAATCGGATGTTTAACACGTTCTTCTTCTGAAACCAATAAATGGGATTTAGCTAACTCGTTACGTTCTGCTTTCGAATTAGCAGGATTCGACGTAGAATTTTCTGGTGCTTACCCAGGGTGGTTACCTAATGTAAACTCTGAAATTTTAAAAACAGTAACAGGTTTATATGAAGAATTACACAACGAAAAACCTATTGTAGCTGCTTGTCATGCAGGATTAGAGTGTGGTATTTTAGGTCAAAACTATCCAAAAATGGATATGGTTTCTTTCGGACCTAATATTAAAGGAGCTCACTCTCCAGATGAACGTGCTCAAATATCGTCAACGCAAAAATTCTGGAAATTTTTATTAGAGATTTTAAAGAATACACCAGCAAAGAATTAAAATTTGCACATAAACTTTTAAACCACAACTTTTCAGTTGTGGTTTTTTGTTTACATTTATAAAATGAATTTTTTAGCGCATTTATACCTTTCAGGTAATAACACCAATATAATGATTGGTAATTTTATTGCCGATCATGTTAAGGGGAATAAGTTTTCTCATTATCATCAAGATATTCAAAAAGGCATTTTGTTGCATCGTGAAATCGACACCTATACGGATGCGCACGAAATTGTAAGAAAAAGCAAGCGTCGTTTACACGAACGATACAGACACTACGACGGAGTGATTATTGATATATTTTATGATCATTTTCTTGCTAAAAACTGGAAAAATTACTCGCAAATTCCATTAAACGTTTTTGCGGACTCAGTATACAAGTTACTTCAAGAAAACTATACTGACCTTCCAAAAAAAACACAAGAAATACTTCCGTTTATGGTGCAGTACAATTGGCTATATAATTACCAATTTGCTAAAGGTATTCAAGAAGTATTAAATGGTATGAACAGGCGTACTAATGGTAAATCTCACATGAATTTAGCTACGGAAGACTTACTAGAAAATTACCTAATTTTAGAAAACGATTTCACTTCTTTTTTTGAAGATTTATGCACTTTTTCAAATCAAAAAATATCAGAAATAAGCTAACCTATTATGAAAAAAAGACTACTATTACTTTCAGCTATCTCTATTTTATTTTTCAGTTGTAAAAAAGAAAAAACTATAGGTTTAATAACTGATAAAGCAATGGTAGTATCCGCTCGAGAAGAAGCTTCTAAAATTGGAGCTGATATATTACAAAAAGGCGGAAATGCATTTGACGCTATGGTCGCTACCGAACTAGCATTAGCAGTAGCCTATCCATACGCAGGAAATTTAGGAGGTGGCGGGTTCATGGTTTACCGTAAAAGCACAGGAGAAATTGGCGCGTTAGATTATCGCGAAAAGGCACCTCTAGCTGCCTATGAAGACATGTATTTAGATAGCTTAGGAAATGTAATTGAAAACAAAAGTACACTGGGTGCAATGGCAGTTGGAATTCCAGGTACAGTAGCAGGTGTTTTTGCAGCGCATAAAAAATTTGGCTCATTACCTATCCAAGAAATTTTAACCCCTGTAATAGCACTAGCCAACAAAGGAGTTATTGTTACCCAAAAACAAGAAAATCGCATAAAAGAATACCAACCTTACTTTTTAAAAGCAAATAAAGACTCCATCCTTTTTGACAAAAGCTGGAAAAAAGGTGACACCATTAAATATCCTGCCCTAGCCTCAACTTTAGAGCGTATTTCGCAAAATGGTCGTGATGAGTTTTACAAAGGAGAAACTGCTAAACGCTTGGTTGCTTTTTTGCAAGATAACGGGGGCATTATAACGGAAGAAGATTTAGCTAAATATGAAGCTAAATGGAGAACTCCAATTACATTTACTTACGATGACCTACGAATAATCTCTATGTCACCACCTGCAAGCGGAGGCATTTGTTTAGCTCAAATTATGAATGGAGTTGAACCTTTTGACTTAAATAAGTTTGGACACAATTCTACCAAAGCTATACAGGTAATTACAGAAGCGGAACGTAGAGCTTATGCTGATAGAAGTTTTTATTTAGGGGACCCTGATTTTGTAAAAATCCCTATTGAAACTCTTATTAGTAAAGAATACACAAAAGATCGTATGAACGATTTTTCATTTGAAAAATCAACTTCTTCAAAAGATGTTTCTCACGGTAACATTACCATGGTAGAAAGTGATGAAACAACTCATTACTCCATTATTGATCAATTCGGTAATGCAGTTTCTGTTACCACCACTATTAATGGTGCTTATGGTTCTAAATTATATTGCTCTGAATTAGGCTTCTTCTTAAATAATGAAATGGATGACTTTTCAAGCAAACCCGGTACACCTAACATGTTCGGTTTAGTAGGCGCTAAAGCTAATAAAATTGAACCCGAAAAACGCATGTTAAGCTCCATGACTCCTACTATTGTAGAGAAAAACGGTCAGTTATATATGGTTGTAGGAACCCCTGGTGGCTCAACCATCATCACTTCTGTGTTACAAACCATTTTAAATGTACATGAGTTTGACATGGGAATGCAAGAAGCTGTAAATCAACCACGCTTTCATCATCAATGGCTACCTGATGTAATTAAAATGGAACCTACTGGTTTTGATAAAAAAGTAAAAAATAAACTACGTCAACTTGGATATGAATTAGATGAAACCAACTCTCCTGTTATTGGTAAAGTAGATGCTATTTTAGTACTTCCTAATGGGAAACTAGAAGGTGGTGCCGATCCTAGAGGAGACGACACCGCAGTAGGATTTTAATAATTTATTGATACTGAAAAAACAAAAGGATAGTTAATTAACTATCCTTTTATATTTCTAACTACCATGTTAAAACATACTTGGTTTGATAGTTTTTACTTTGAGAATCATATCCGTAAACTCCCCAATGTTGCTCAAAAGCACCTGCTTCAATTAGCTTGGTATCCTCATCATACATTTCAAAAATAAAACAAGGTATTCTAACATCTGGTTTACGTGGTGTTCCTTTTCCACTTTTACAATGGTTAATTAAATTTTGATTAAACGTTTGTGCATTTATTCTTGTTGCCGCAGAGTAAGTAGTACTAGGTCCTGTAGGCCAACCTGCTTCACCAATCACAATCGGTAAGCTTCCATAACCATTATTTCCTAACGCTACATATAACGCATCATACATCGCATCAAAAATATTTTTATACGTGTAATTCCCATCATGAACCCAATGTTTTTTACCTGCAGTAAACAAACAATAGTCTAAAGGAACATTATTTGGCTGACTATTGTGAGCAAGGAATGGATACATATTAACCATAAATACTGAATTATCTGCGTCCAATATATTACAAACATCTATAATAATGTTTTTAAGACCATTATTAAAACATCCTGTTGAAGGAGGATATGAATTACCCATAATAGCATAGTTAAAGGGAACAGTTACTTTTGTTGTAAGGCCATTAGCTGCAATTGCTGCTTTAATGTTTGTTAAAGCATTAACAAGATATGGAGCATAGGCATTGTTCCACCAACCACCTAAAGGTTCGTTTCCAACACATATCATCGGAATAGTGGTTGAATAATCTGACAATACTTTTACAATGGTGTTTATAGTAGCTGCATCATTATTGGCACAAGCTTTTAAATCACCATTAGGTACATCAACTAAAACTTGTAATCCTTCTTTAGCAAAAGCATTGATACAATCTGCCTGATTGTACGTAAACATTTTAACTGTTTTAACCCTTGTTGCTTTTATTTGTGCTGCTGCCATTGTTGCACTTACTTGTTTTCCTACACTTTGGAAAGTATTACTAAAGTTAACACCTATGATTGAATTAAATATTGAATTGTTCATAATTGGTTCGTTTTCATAATATAGTTACAGTCATTAAAGTTATGATGCTATCAGTAACTATTTTTTTAAAACTTCCTTAAGCGTAAGTATAAAAGGTAAGGATGTGTGTTTAGATAAAAGATTTTAATTTTCAACATTGCTTCTAAATTATTATCGGTGTAAATAATCATCTTTTTTAATTTTATTAACTAATTTTGAGCAAAACAACTACTTCATTTTTGAAAATTTCTGAAACTCACACTGTAGAAAATATAATAGTTCCCATTCGATTACAAGAATATGCTGTTGGAATATTTAAAACTATCCCTACTAAATCTGGCATAAAAAAAGCGATTAAAAAAAGGCGTGTTCTTGTTGATGGTAGGATAGCTTCGACCGCTTTATACATTAAAGGAAATGAAACCATTGAATTACTTCAAGAAGAAGATTCTCCTCAAAAAAAACATTTTAAGTTTCCTATAGAAGTTCTTTTTGAAGATGATTATTTAGCTATTATTTATAAACCTGCTGGTATTTTAGTCAGTGGAAACTCTTTTGCTACGATTGACAATGCACTTTCCCAAAACTTACAAAAAAGCACCTTATCAAATGCTACTCGTCCACGTCCTGTACACCGGTTAGATTATCCTACAAGCGGATTGTTACTTATTGGAAAAACTACTGAAAGCATTACCACATTGAATAGAATGTTTGAACAAAAAGAGATTCAAAAAACTTATCATGCTATTTGTATTGGTAAAATGGAACGTAGTGGAGAAATTAATATTTCTATTGACGATAAAAACGCCTTCACTTTATTTGAAGTTATACAAACAACACCCTCTCCCCGATTTAATTTTTTTAATCTAGTCAAGTTAAATCCAAAAACAGGAAGAAAGCATCAATTGCGCAAACATTTATTCGCAATTGGAAATCCTATTTTAGGTGATCGAGAGTATTTTTTAGAGGGACTTATTTTAAACGGAAAAGGATTGTTTTTACATGCCTCTAGTCTATCTTTCACTCACCCATTTACCCTAGAAAAGGTAAACATTAAAAAAGAACTCCCTAAGAAATTCAAAAAAATATTCCCCTAATTTTAATTAAACCAATACTTGTATAAATATTAATACAAAACGGCTAATTAGAAATTTATATATATATCCATATATCTTCAGTAAAACTGCCTTTGTTTCTATTTTATTCTAAAGTAAATTAGATGTTTTTTATACATTTACCCAAATTATATTTGTTGCAATGAAAAAACTATTTTTACTATTCTTTTTATCATCTTTCTGCTTTTCTCAAACTGCTAAAGATCAATTTTATGATGAGTTTACAAACCCAGATCTCAACAATAAACTTTCAAATTACCTAAAAGAAAACCTTCATCAAGATTTATTAAAAGATATTACTTACCCAGAAAAAAGTAAAAAGATTATTTTGTCTTTTCAGATTAATAAAGAGAATATTCCTTATCTAATTGACATTAATTCTTTTCGTAATGAAGAATTAAGAAAATCATTAAAAAAACTTTTCAAAGAATACAATCTTAATAATTTTACAACCAAGTTTGATACAAGAAAAAAATATTCTCTTCAAATTATTACGAACAATGGAATAAGTAACATTGTAAATTGTAGTACAATTCCATTAGAAATTTCTTCTCCAAACTATAAATCTTGTGAAGATTTAGATTTTTACAGTGATACTAATTATTGTGTAAATAAAAACATCAGAAATCATTTTTATAATTCAATCAATTATAATTTAGCTGACAGCATACTTACCAAAGAGGAAAGAGTTACTTTAGATTTTAAAGTATTAATTGATAAAAATGGTAAACTAAAGGTAACAGAATTAAAAGCACCTGAAATTTTCAAAAAAAACATTACTAAAATTACCGAAAAATATGATACTGTTTTTACACCAAAAATGATAAATAATAAACCTACTAATTACTACTACCATATAAAACAAGTATTTGAAAAAGGAAAAAAACCAATATCTAACTTAGAATTAGATTATAATTTTGATAGTATATTCAAACCAAATTCAACAAATGAATTAGCAAACTATTTCAAAAAAAATCTGTCGCCAGAAGATATAAAAAAGGCGAACCTAAATAGAGTAAATGACAGACTAAAACTTTATTTCGAATTAGATGTTACAGGTAAACCTTTTAAAATCTCAACCAATTCTAGATCCGATTTATTAGAAAAAAAGATTATTAATATATTCAACAAATATGATCTTTCTAAATCTACTTTTAAAAATATACACCCTGTAAATAGATACTTTACTCCTATAATAAAATATGAAAATGGTATTAATAAAGTAGTTACTAATAGTATAATGGGGTATAGCAGAATTCCTGTTTTTCCTAACTGTAAGAACTCCTTAAATGCTACTATGGGAAAAAATTGTTATAACAGAACTATCACAGAATTCTTTGTTAAAAATTTTAATAGTAATTTATCACTCAGACTAGGACTTGCACCAGGAAAAAAAAGAATCCTTGTTAAGTTTAAAATTGATAAAGAAGGAAAAGTTACTGATGTAAGTTGTAAAGCTCCACATCCAAAACTAGAAGAAGAATCTATAAGAGTTATAAAAAAACTGACAAAAGCTTCTCCTGCAATGTTTGGTGACAAGCCATCAAAAGTAGGTTTTGCTTTACCTATAACTTTTAATGTTGAATAAGTATAATACTATATCTTTGCCCCATGCGAATAGATATTATTACGGTTGAACCCGATTTATTACGAAGTCCTTTTGAAAATTCAATGATGAAAAGGGCTATTGAAAAGAATTTAGCTGAAGTACACTTACACAATTTACGTGAATACGGGTTTGGAAATTATCGTCAAGTTGATGATTACCAATTTGGAGGAGGTGCTGGTATGGTATTAATGATTGAACCCATTGCTAAATGTATTGACAAACTTCTATCTGAAAGAAGCTATGATGAAATTATTTATATGACTCCAGATGCTAAAACCTTAAATCAGGCTACAGCTAATATGTTATCGTTGAAAGAAAACATCATTATTTTGACTGGCCATTATAAAGGAGTAGACCAACGTGTTCGTGATAAATATGTTACCAAAGAAATTTCTATTGGTGATTACGTACTTACAGGAGGAGAGTTAGCAGCAGCAGTTTTATGTGATGCAGTAATCCGATTAATTCCTGGAGTTTTAGGTGATGAAACTTCTGCCTTAACAGATAGCTTTCAAGATAATTTATTGTCTCCACCAGTATATACAAGACCTTCGGAATATGAAGGAATGAAAGTACCTGATGTATTATTATCTGGTAATTTCCCTAAAATTGAAGAATGGCGATCAGAACAAGCCTATAACCGCACCAAAGAAATACGACCAGATTTATTAGACTAACTAATAGTCAGCGATTTATTTATTTTTTTTATCAAAATAAAAATCCTAAATTTGCAGCCACAAAACCAACCTCTGACGAAAAAATCGTGTATGTTGCTTTTACACAACCATAAATAATTATAGAAATGGATTTAGTAAAATTTGTTCAAGACGAATTTGTAACAAAAAACGAATTACCAGAATTCGCAGCTGGAGACACTATTACAGTGTACTACGAAATTAGAGAAGGAGATAAAGTTCGTACTCAGTTCTTTAGAGGAGTTGTTATCCAAAAGAGAGGTACTGGAGCTTCTGAAACATTTACTATCAGAAAAATGTCTGGTACTGTAGGTGTTGAACGTATCTTCCCAATTAACTTACCATCTATTCAAAAGATTGAAATTAACAAAAGAGGTAAAGTACGTAGAGCTCGTATTTTCTACTTTAGAGGTCTTACTGGTAAGAAAGCAAGAATTAAAGAAAGAAGACACTAAGATTTTCTTTCTCCTAAAAGTAAAAGCACTGTGTAAACACAGTGCTTTTTTTTATTCACATTTGTTGATAACCCTTTTTTTGAAGCAGTTAACAACTAACTACTTATAAATCAACAAAAAACAAAAATATTCCTTATATTTGGTAAAGAGTTTACATATACGTGACGTCAGAAAATAGTTGAACTATATTAATCACTCAAAGTAAACCACTTAAAGTAACGTTCTTTATATATTTTTTGTTTTTAAACATTTAAAGTTAAACCCAATCATCGAAATTTTTGATTAATTGTAAGTTATTAATAATTTGTAATTTTTAGTTATAAGTTTGTAAGTATTATTGGTTTTGGTTTAACTTAACTAACCTGTTTAAAAACACGAAGCATTCATTTTATAGATAAAATGTGTATAAAGTGATGTTTCTTTTGAGATAGTAATGTAGTTTTTTCTAAGGAAGAAACATAAACACTGTTTTATTTGATGATGTAGCAATACAAGTCAGTGCCCTTACTATTTCAAGAAAGCCATGTCAATTACAAGAATATTGTTTGATATGGCTTTTGTTTTTAATAACAAAATCTTCATTTTCTTTGTTTTTATTATCATTTTCACAATAAAACACCTTAATTAATAACAATTTACCATCAAAAAACTCATCCGTAATTCTTAAATTTGCGTCACTTCAAAATATAATTTAATTTTTACTTACAATATGAATAAGACTGCAAAAATTATGTACACAAAAACGGATGAAGCTCCAGCATTGGCTACACGTTCGTTTTTACCTATCGTAAAAGCATTTACAAAATCATCAAACATAGAAATTGAAACCAAAGATATTTCTCTTGCTGGTCGTATTCTTGCTAATTTTTCTGATTTTTTAACTGAAGAACAACAAGTTGAAGATGCTTTGGCATTTTTAGGTGATTTAGCTAAAAAACCAGAGGCTAACATCATTAAGCTTCCTAATATCTCAGCATCTGTACCTCAATTAAAAGCAGCTGTTAAAGAATTACAAGCTTTGGGATATGCTTTACCTGATTACCCAGAAGAAGCTACTACCGATGAAGAAAAAGCTATTTTAGCACGTTATAACAAAGTAAAAGGTTCTGCAGTAAATCCTGTTTTACGTGAAGGTAACTCTGACCGTAGAGCTCCAAAAGCTGTAAAAAATTACGCAAAAAAGAATCCTCACTCAATGGGTGCTTGGAGTTCAGACTCTAAAACTCATGTTTCAACAATGACTGAAGGAGATTTTGCGCACAGTGAAAAATCAGTTACTGTACCAAATGCTACAGATGTGCAAATTGTACATACAGATGCTAACGGAAATAAAACCGTTTTAAAAGAAAAAGTGTCTTTATTAGCTGAGGAAGTAATCGACGCTTCTATAATGAGTAAAAAAGCATTACTAGCCTTCTTAGAAGAGCAAGTTAAAGATGCCAAAGATAAAGGTGTATTATTTTCTTTACACATGAAAGCTACCATGATGAAGGTATCTGACCCTATCATTTTTGGACATGCTGTTCGTGTTTTCTTTAAAGATTTATTTGCAAAACACAGCGAAACTTTCAAAGAAATTGGTGTAGATGTAAATAATGGCTTTGGTAACTTAGTAAGTAATCTTGAAGAATTATCTGCTGATAAAAAAGCGGAAATTTTAGCTGATATCGAAGCTATTTATGCTAGTAATCCTGATTTAGCAATGGTAAATTCTGATAAAGGAATTACCAATTTGCACGTTCCTTCAGACGTAATTATTGATGCTTCAATGCCTGCAATGATTCGTACTTCAGGGCAAATGTGGAATAAAGAAGGAAAACAACAAGATACTAAAGCGGTGATTCCTGATAGTTCGTATGCTGGATTATATCAAGAAACTATCGATTTTTGCATCAAAAATGGTGCTTTTGATCCAACTACAATGGGAACCGTTCCTAACGTAGGGTTAATGGCTCAAAAAGCCGAAGAATATGGTTCTCATGATAAAACTTTTGAAATCGCTACTGATGGAAAAGTTGAAGTTATTGATGCTAACGGAACAACTTTATTAGAACACACTGTTGAAGCAGGTGATATCTGGAGAATGTGTCAAACAAAAGATGCACCTATCCAAGATTGGGTTAAGCTAGCTGTTACACGTGCTAGAGCTACTGGAACTCCTGCTGTTTTCTGGTTAGGAAAAGAAAGAGCACATGATACTGAAATCATCAAAAAAGTAGAAAAATACCTACAAGATCACGATACTACAGGTTTAGAAATTAAAATCTTATCGCAAGTAGAAGCTACTAAATATACTTTAGAAAGAGTTAAAGAAGGAAAAGATACCATTTCTGTTACTGGAAACGTATTACGTGATTATTTAACTGACTTGTTCCCTATTTTAGAATTAGGAACTTCTGCAAAAATGTTATCTATTGTACCATTAATGAATGGTGGAGGATTATTTGAAACTGGTGCAGGAGGATCTGCTCCAAAGCATGTTGAACAATTAGTAGAAGAAAATCATTTACGTTGGGATTCTCTTGGGGAATTTTTAGCTTTAGCTGTCTCTTTAGAGCACTTAAGTGAAACGAATGACAATAACAAAGCAAAAATATTAGCAGAAACCTTAGATGATGCTACAAGCAAATTGTTAGACAACAAAAAAGGGCCATCAAGAAAAACAGGTGAACTAGATAACAGAGGTTCTCACTTTTATTTAGCCATGTACTGGGCTGAAGCCTTAGCTACTCAAGATAAAGATGCAGAATTAAAAACTCATTTTGCTCCAATAGCTGAAAAAATGGCTGCTAACGAAGCTACTATTGTAAATGAGTTAAATACAGTTCAAGGAAAAGCTGTAAACATAGGTGGATACTACGAACCTAATGAAGACTTAGCCAACGGTGTGATGCGACCAAGTAAAACTCTTAACGATATTTTACAAAGCATTTAATCAAAATAAGTTTTATAAAATAAAAAGCAGGTGACCTTTCTCACCTGCTTTTTTTCGTTTAAAATAAACCAAACAAATTATTATAGCAATATTACCCCTAATATATTCTATAACCCCCATTAACTTTGTTTAGTTATAAGTAAGACACATAAAAATTATAATCGTCACATTTCAGTTTCTTAAAATTTATAATTAGTAAATTTGAAACATGAAGTTTACCAAAACAACTGAACAAGATTCTATGTACAATAATTTAGAAAAAATGAGTATTTCTGAATTATTATCAAACATTAATAAAGAAGATCAAACAGTTCCTTTAGCTATTGAAAAGTCGTTACCTCAAATTGAAAAACTTACACAACAAATTGTATTAAAGCTAAAAGAAGGTGGCCGATTATTTTATATTGGAGCTGGAACTAGTGGACGATTAGGAATTGTTGATGCCAGTGAGTGCCCTCCTACCTTTGGAGTACCTTATGAATTGGTTGTTGGACTCATTGCTGGAGGAGATTCTGCAATAAGAAAAGCAGTTGAGTTTGCTGAAGATTCTATTACACAAGGTTGGAATGACTTACAAGAACATAAAATATCATCAAAAGATGTGGTAGTAGGTATTGCCGCATCAGGTACCACTCCTTATGTTATTTCTGCTTTAGAAAATTGCAACAAAAACAACATTGTTACTGGCTGCATAACCTGTAATCAAGGAAGTCCTTTAGCGTTAACTGCTCAATTTCCTATTGAAGTAATTGTGGGACCTGAGTTTGTTACTGGTAGCTCTCGTATGAAAGCAGGTACCGCTCAAAAACTGGTGTTAAATATGCTATCAACAGCCACCATGATTCAATTAGGAAAAGTAAAAGGTAATAAAATGGTAGACATGCAGCTATCTAATAATAAACTGGTAGATAGAGGTGAAAAAATGTTAGTTACTGAATTAAATATCGACCAAAAAACAGCAGCTGAATTATTAAAAAAGTATGGAAGTGTGCGAGAAGCAATTAAAAACTATACCAATGAATAAACCTGCTACTTTTGAGTCTGGAGTAAAAAAATTACTAATCTTTCTTGGGTTACTTATCGTTTCTCCTATCGTTTTAAGCTTAGGATTTAAAGCGCTACGTGTTTTTAAAGAAGCTCCAAAAATATTCATCGCTTACGGTTTATTGGTCGTTGGTGGTTTTTTACTTGTATTTGCAGTATATTACGGGTTCAAAACCTTTAAAACGATACTGGATTCCCTTTTTAACCAATAATTTTGAAAAAGAGTAATTCCATAGAAAAATTAACCAATTGGGAGCATTGGCCTTCGGCGATGTTTTATGTTCCTAATCTTCCCTATGCTCTTTATCTTGCTTTAAGAGCAAAGCATTTTGCTTTTTTTAGCGCTACAAATCCTTGTATAAAAAGTTCAGGAAATGGGACAGAAAGCAAATACGAAACCATTTTATTAGTTCCAGAAAAACACAGACCTAAATCTGTTTTAGTAGTTCCAAATACGAATTTTGATTTGGTACTCAAAAACCTCCAAAAACAACACATAAGTTTTCCATTAATAGCAAAGCCCGATGTTGGATTTAGAGGACTTTTAGTAAAAAAAATAGCTACTGAACCTGAACTAAAAAACTACCTTGATAAATACCCTATCAACATTATCATTCAAGAATTTTTAGACTATGAAAACGAGTGTGGTGTTTTTTATCACAGAAATCCAAAAAAAAATACTGGTCATATTACCTCATTAACTCTAAAACGCTTTTTATCAGTTACAGGAGATGGAAACTCTACGTTAAGAGAGCTTATTTTAGCTGATGATAGAGCTAAGTTATATATTGATTTATTTACTGAAATTCATCAAGAAAAACTAACCTCGGTTCCTACTAAAAATGAAATTATAAAGCTTACGGCTATTGGTAATCACTCGAAAGGAACACAGTTTATTAACGGAAACCATTTAATCAGTAAAAAATTAACCGATACGTTTGACGAATTAAGCAAATCGATTCCTGGTTGGTACTACGGAAGAGTCGATTTAAAATACAACTCTTTTGAAGAATTAGAAAATGGAACTGATTTCAAAGTACTTGAAATTAATGGAATTATTGCTGAACCTACACATATTTACGACGCTGAAAACTACACCTATCTCAAAGCCCTAAAAGCTATTAGAACTCATTGGAAATCTCTTTTTAATATTGCAACTACAAATCATGTAGCATTCAACATGCCCTACAAGAGCTCTATTAGTTTTCTGAATGAAATTATAGCTTTAAAACAGTACACAAGAAAAATTAAAAAATTATCTGAATAATTTTTTAGTTTCATTCTTCGATTTTTTCATTATCTTTCACTAAGCACAAAAAACTATAAATAAGCAACTTAGCATTACTTATTTTTTCAAATGCTATACAGTGAAAAATAAGATATTTTACTTTTTTATTTTTTTTCTCATAATTCCTCCAACTTTTGCTCAAGTAAAAATTGGCAACAATCCTGCTTCAATACATTCAAGCTCAATATTAGAACTAGAAAGTTCAGACAAGGTATTAGTTATTAGTAAAATGACAACTACTCAAATGAATGCTACCCAACCTTTACGGGGTGCCTTGGTATTTAACACTGAAGAAAACTGTGTTTTTATATACGATGGAACATCTTGGAGAAATTTATGTGATCTAGGAGCAGGCATTAATGTTACAACTTCAACTACAGCTCCCACCAATAATAAAATGGGAGATTTTTGGATTAATAAATCTTATGACAGTTCCGCCTATATTTGGGATGGTACTAGTTGGGATTCAATGGATAACAATCCCAGACGAGGCAATGGAATTCCAAACAATACTACTGCTCCTAATCCCATAGCAGGTGATGTGTATGTTGATAATAATTCAGGGATGATTTATGCTTATGATGGTTCTACTTGGATTACCTCCAACTCTCCCCTTTCAGCTAATAATGGACTATTAATAAACTCCAGTAATACTATTCAATTAGGAGGTGTACTAATACAGCCAACCATTATTGAAACTAATAATATAAACACCATAACTATTAATGGATTACAGAACGGAAATACTACTACAGATGATATTGTTACCATAAATAAAACAACAGGAGTTTTAAAAAAAACATCAGCATCCAACATATTAAGAGAAAACGTAATTAAAATAATAGCTAACGATGGTCAAGTAACATTTACTGGACTAACACTATATACAACAGATAAAATAAATGTATACAGAAACGGTGTACGTATTGATTTTACTTTAATTAATTCGACCACCATAGAAATTGAACCCAGTGCTATTTGCTACGCGGGTGATGAAATAAGAATCGTGCAACTATATTAACTAAACAACCCATAAAACTTAATAACCTAATCAATAACCAAACTATGAAAACAATTACAAACAAATTAAAAATAGCATTAGCTATAATAGCTTTCTTGGCTATAGGTTCCATTAGTGCACAGACAACTACTGGAGATATTACTAAACAAACAAATGCTACTTTAAATTCAACCAACACAGCCGTAAGGGTAGTAGACAACAAAGGAACCATTAAATACTTACAAGTAGCTAACGGTTTGACATCATTCACCAATACCACTCCTGCCGGAGGTGTTGTTACTACTTGGCAATTAGGAGGAACATTAACAAGTAACACATATATTGCTGCAGGTTCTGGAACTGAATTTGTTTTGGACGATTTGGAACTGGTAACTGATATAGCCAATGCTTCTACTAATGCTACCGACCGCTCAACTCATGGTACAGGAACTGGTTTTACCGTATTAATTAGAGATGAAGCAAGTGGAGCCACACAAAAAATGTTACTTGCTGATTTATTACAAGTTAATGGTATTAGAGTAGAATACACTCAAAGCACATTAGGTGGAGGAACTCCTGATGGATCGGGAAATGCTACTACTGATGTAGCTATTACTGTTACTGGTTTACCTACATTAACTTCTGGTACTACAGCTGCCAAATTATTTGTTTACAGAAACGGGGTTAAACTACGATTTGGTACCGACTTCTCTGTAACAGCTAATACCGTTACAATAACATATGACGCTACTGATTTACCAATGTACAATGGAGATGTAGTAGAAATCCAATACATTAAATAACATCAATGCTAAAAAGCTTTAACACACAAAACATATATACCATAATCTCTTGGGTGTTGATAATATTCTCTATCAATACCAATGCCCAAGAAGTTAAAGTGGTTGACAATAAAGGAACCATTCAATCTGTCAACAATAATACCGTTACAACAGCTTCAACAGCTCCAACAAGCCCAGTTGAAGGTGATGTTTGGTTTGATACTACAACTAATATTGCTAGTGTTTGGAATGGTACGATATGGAAAACTATTATAACTCATAGTATTGGCGATATTAAACACAGTATACAAACCACTAACCATGATGGTTGGTATAAACTAGATGGTACCGCAATATCATCATTACCTAGTGTTGCACAAACTAATGCTGCTACTTTGGGTTTATCTGGAAATTTGCCTGATGCTACCGATAGAGTATTAAAATATTCTAATGGCTCTGAAGCTATTTTAGACACAGGCGGTCAAGCTACAACAACGCTATCACAGGCAAATTTACCTAATGTGAATTTTACAGGAAGTACATCTACCGACGGTAACCACACCCATAATGTTGATGTTAATACAGATAATTTCAGTCTATTAGCATTAGGTGGTGATGGATATACCCCTGGTTCCTCAACACAAATACCAACTTCTGCATCTGGAGACCATAGCCACACTGTTAGCGTAACAAGTGGTGGTAGTGATCAAGCTTTTGATCGTTATCAGCCTTTTTTAGTTGTAACCATTTTTATTTACTTGGGAGAATAACTATGAAAAAACTGGTTTTTTGCATATTATATTCACTATCGTTAACAGCACAAAATGCCATATACAATTCTGGTAATATGCAATTGCATACTGGAGCACAAGTTGGATTTCACACCAATATGATAAATGACGGTACTTTAGACAATAACACTGGTTTTGTTGGTTTTTACGCTGATAATGAAATCAGAATTATTTCAGGAACGAACAATATTACATTTTTTGATGTAGAAATTGATGCTTTACAAAATCTTGAATTATATACCTCGCTAGGTATACGTAATCAATTAAACTTTATCAATGGGCTGATAATTACTCCAAAAGACAACACCAATATCTCCCTCAATTTTATCGATTATGATTACTATGCTGGTGAAGACAATGCACATCATGTAAATGGGTATACATCTGTAATACAGAAAAGTAAAAACATTAACTTTACATTTCCTGTAGGTGATGGTATTTTTCTTCGCCCTATTACCATCCCTAACAATAATGATAATGCTTATTTTAAAGGTGCTTATTTTTACGAAAACCCTAATTCTCCAGGTGCTTTTGCTGCAAATTTTTCAACAAATCAAAAGCAAATAATTATAGAAAACATCAGTAGTACCGAGTTTTGGGATTTAGACGGAAACATCGAGACTAGAGTTACCTTAACATGGAATTCTCGCAGTAATATAGCTACTATTGCTTCTAACATTTCACAACTTACAGTAGTTGGCTGGAGTATATCAGAAAATCAATGGGTTAATTTAAATACTTTAAATCATACAGGAGATTTAACCAATGGAACTGTTACCTCTGCTATGTTTGTTCCAAATGATTATGAAATAATAACTATTGGTTCTTTATTAGGCAATGAAGTAGAAACTAATAATAACATTTTGATTTCTCCTAACGGAGATAATCTAAATGATCTTTTGGTTTTTAATGAAGTAAATGAATACCCATATAACAAACTGAGCATATATAATCGTTGGGGAAATATTGTTTATCAAACAAAAAACTATCAAAATAATTGGGATGGAATCTCTAACGGTAGGACAATCTTTGACAAAGGAGAAAAACTCCCTTCTGCAACTTATTTCTATACTTTAGAACTAGGCAATACTCCCAATAAATATTCTGAACTTAAAAAGGGATGGGTATATATTAATCGATAACTAGTTTCTTAGGAGTAGTAGGATTGTATCCAAAATCTGCATCTGGTAACTCTATTCCTAATTGATTTATGATAAATCCGATACTAGCAAAATGGTGTATTGCATGGCTGTGTGCTTGTATCAAAGCTGCCCCTAAAGTGTAATTAGCAGTTACCTTACCTGTACCTAGATCGTCTGTAACTGCTATCAGAGTATCAAAATCTGTTGATTTTAAAGCTTTCAACTGAATCAAAACATCATCAAAATATGCAATTCCAGCCGTAGTTTGTTCTTCAGCCAACCTATTCCTTTCTCTATCAGAAAAATCAACAATCCTTGTATCAAGTCCATTAAAAATACATGCAAAAACATCTAACACGTGGCGCATATTGGCACCTATACTTGAATAATATGGGGGGATAGACGTATCACTATACTGTGAATCATTAATGCTTTTTAGTAATTTAATTCCTCTTTGTAAGTTTTTCTCTATAGCTTCTATCATTTGTAGTTAAATGTTTTCAAGTATGTCGTATAAATATAGAACTTTTTACGAGTAGAAGTAAAATATTTTTTCAAACAATTATAAAACTTTAATTACCAAACACATACACAAAACCAACATAGATAAAAAAGCTTGTTTAAACAATTATTTTTTTTTTGGCACGTTCTTTGAAAATTAAACAACAAATGCGGAAGCCGAAAAGCATATAGAGTAAGCATAACCCTAAAATTAGCAATTATGAGAACAGGGATACTATTATTATTAGCAATGATGTCGTTAACTACAATAAACGCGAACAACATTGAAAAATCAACTAGCAAAATTGGGGTTACAAACCGTTATAATGATGCGGTTACCTTTGTTGAAAGAGGTATTCAATTTCATGTATTTTTAAACGGAGACTTTGATTTCAATACACATTACGACAGATACTCAGATTATGGGGTACGTATTGATAGAGACAGAAGAGGACGTATTAGAAGTGTAGGAAGTGTGTACATAAACTACGACTCAAGAGGTAATGTAAGACGAATTGGTAGTGTATTTATTAAGTACAAATTCGGTCAGTTATTTAAAGTAGGTAACCTACATATTAGCTACGACAGATGGGGTAATCCAAGGTATAGAGGTTTTGTAAAACCTGGGCATCACAATCACCATGATGATGACCATTACTACTATGATGAAGATTACTACGATGATGGAGTTGATGTAAATATTGATATCAATATAGGTGCTATCTTTGATTACAATGATGTTTACTTTTACAGAAAAGATTTTACAAGAAACTATCGTCAGTTTAGAGAAGATAATGACTTCTATTACTACAAAGCTTTACCAAATGCTAGAATTGGTAAGAAGAGTAAGATTATAAAAAGACGTAAAGACAAACATTACAAAAACAAATATTATAAAAAAGGTAAACCTGAACATGCAGGGAAATCAAGAAGAAATTCATAAGTAAAATAAAAAAACTCATCAAATATTTGATGAGTTTTTTTTATTAATAATTTCGATAATATTTACTTCGCAACATTTACCGCTCTTGTTTCACGAATTACAGTAACCTTTACTTGTCCTGGATACGTCATATCATTTTGAATTTTTTGTGAAATATTAAATGATAATTCAGCTGCCTTAGTATCATTTACTTTAGCACTTTCTACCAATACTCTTAACTCACGTCCAGCCTGAATAGCGTAGGCCTTTTGTACTCCGTTAAATCCAAAAGCGATATCTTCTAAATCTTTTAAACGTTGAATATAAGAATCCAATACTTGACGACGAGCTCCTGGTCTTGCTCCCGAAATCGCATCACAAACCTGTACTATTGGTGCTATTAAGCTCTTCATTTCAATTTCGTCGTGGTGTGCTCCAATAGCATTACATACATCGGCTTTTTCACCATATTTTTCTGCCCATTGCATTCCTAGTAATGCGTGTGGTAATTCACTTTCAGTTTCTGGTACTTTACCTATATCATGTAATAAACCAGCTCGTTTAGCAGCTTTAGCGTTTAATCCCATTTCAGCAGCCATAATACCACATAAATTAGCTACTTCACGTGAGTGCTGTAATAAGTTTTGTCCATAAGAAGAACGATACTTCATACGTCCTACAGTTTTAATTAATTCAGGATGTAAACCATGAATTCCTAAATCGATTACCGTACGCTTACCTACTTCAATAATTTCTTGTGTAATCTGTTTCTCTGTTTTCTTTACAACTTCTTCAATTCTCGCAGGGTGAATTCTACCATCAGTTACCAGTTTATGCATTGATAAACGTGCTATCTCTCTACGAACAGGATCAAAACACGACAAAATAATAGCTTCTGGAGTATCATCTACGATGATTTCAACACCTGTAGCAGCCTCTAATGCACGAATATTTCGCCCTTCTCGCCCAATAATTCTACCTTTTACATCATCAGATTCCAAATTGAATACAGAGACACAGTTTTCCACAGCCTGTTCAACTCCTACACGTTGAATAGTGTTTAAAACTACCTTACGTGCCTCCTGTTGTGCTGTCATCTTTGCTTCTTCAACAGTATCTTGAATAAAAGACATAGCATCAGCTTTTGCTTCATCCTTTAACGATGCCACTAATTCTGTTTTTGCCTCATCTGCAGAAAGTCCCGAAATTTGCTCTAGCATGTCTACATGACGCTTGTGCATCTTATCTATTTCCGACTCTCTTTTTTCTAAAAATTCTAGCTTATAATCAAAATCAGCTTCTTTTTTCTCTAATTCTTTATTAAGCTTTTTAGTTTTATCTAACTCAGATGAAACTTGACTCTCTTTATCTCTAATCCTCTTTTCTACATCTGAAACTTTTTTCTCTCTAGATAAAATTACCTTCTCATGTTCTGACTTCAGCTCTATAAACTTTTCTTTGGCTTGTAAAATTTTATCTTTTTTAATAGCCTCTGCTTCAACTTTCGCTTCCTTTATAATGCTATTAGCCTCCTTTTTAGTTTCTTGTATTAACTTATTTGCATTAGATTTTTCTAACATTTTAGCAATAAAAAAACCTATTGCAACCCCTATAATTCCTGCTAATACAGGAAATAATATTCCTTCCATAATTTTGATTTGATTGTATAAAAAAAGCCTACATTAATAGGGTCTTTATAAACTCCAAAAAACAAGTTTAGGATTAACTGGCTGATCAAGGATCCGAGATATAATCGGCTTGCTTTCCTAACCAAGACTCACCCTTTATAATTGAATAACGTTGAGTTTAACAAACAATGTACTAATGTAGGCAGTATATTAAATATATATTTATTTTAAAGAACGTATTATAAATGATTTTCCAGCAAGTTAGTTAATTCATTTATCTTTTGCAATACTTCGGTATTTTCTATAGTATTTTTTAAGGATACTATTTCCGCTTTTGATGCAAACTGCAATGCGCACATTGCCAATACATCTTGTTTATCTGCTACCGCATAATTTTGTTCAAACTTAGCAATCAACTCATTAATGTTTTTCGCTGCCTTACGCATCCCCTCTTCTTCGTTAGTATCATTAACACTCAATGGATACGTTCTACCTGCAATTACCACATTAACTTTTATTTTTGCCATGCAAAGAACTTTTTTATGTGTTCAAAAGAGAAATACACTTATCAATCTCCCGAACTAAAGCATTTATTTTGAGTTTTGTTTCTCTTGTACTTTCGTCACTGCCTTCTATAGTTTTGGCAACCTTTAACAAATGATATTCTTTTTGCTTTTCTTCTAATTGCTTCTCTTTTTTTTGTAATAAAATTTGTAACTCTGCGTTGTTTTGAAGTAAAACTTGGTTTTCTTCTTTTAAAAATTCATAGTTGGTGAGTAAGTTTTTCAACTTATCTTCCAGTAAATGAATTGCTTCTAAAGGGTTACTCATTTATTTTTTGAGAATAAAACTATATTCACAAAGTTATTAATATAGATTAATATTAACAACTCTTTTAGCTTTTTTTACCAAGTTATTGATTTTTAACCTATTAACTGATTTATATAATTTTACTATTTTTGTTTGAAAACTATTTTACTTTGAGATTCTTTTTCCCTCTTATTTTATTTGTAATAATTAACACTCTAAATGCACAAAATCAGTATCCAAAAAATTACTTTTTACCTCCTGTAAAAATACCTGTTGTTTTAGCTGGTACTTTTGGAGAGTTAAGAAGTAATCATTTTCATTCTGGGGTAGATATTAAAACTCAAGGTAAAGAAGGAATTCCAGTCTATGCTCCAGCTGACGGATATGTTTCTCGTATTAAAGTGCAACAATACGGCTTTGGCAAAGCCCTATATATAAACCATCCTAACGGATATACTACTGTATATGCGCATCTTGAAAAATTTGAACCATATATTCAACAGTATGTAAAAAATGTTCAATACAAAAAAGAAAACTATGATACAGGAAACCTTTTTCCTAAACCTGAAAAATTCCCAGTAAAAAAAGGACAACTTATAGGTTATACTGGAGATACAGGAAGTTCACAAGCTCCTCACTTACATTACGAAATTAGAGACACAAAAACTGAACGTATTATCAACCCAATGCATTTTGGGTTATCTGTTAAAGATGATAAAGCACCTACTATTCAAAAATTAATAGCATATCCTTTAAGTGATGATGCACGTATTAATAATTCTTCTTTGGGATCTACACTTTCCTTTAAAAAGAACGAAAATGGAACTTTTATTACTGAAAAGATTACAGCTTGTGGTACAATTGGTTTTGGTATTTGTGTTTTTGACCGATTAAACGGAGCCATAAATCGAAATGGTATTTATAGTTTAGAAATGAAGGTAAATGGAAAAAGAGTTTATTATCACGATGTAGAAACCTTTTCTTTTGCTGAAAGCAAATACATCAATCTATTAATAGACTATGAACACTATAAAAAATACAAAAACAAACTTCAAAGAACTTATAAAATAGATGCTAACAAACTTAGCATGTATAAGGACTTAGTAAACAATGGTAAAATTCATATTGAAGAGAACTCGAATTACAATATTGAAATTATTGCCAAAGATTTTGATAATAACACTTCTGAAATAAGAATTCCTGTTCAAGGAACTAAAAGTAATTTGGTGTTTAAACAAAAAGACACCACCGATTATAAAATTAATGCTGCTGATTTTAATAAATTTCATCAAAAAAACGTTACAGTAGCTTTTCCTAAAAACACTTTTTATCAAGATTGTTTTATTGATTTTATTGTTGAAAATGGTACAGCCAAAGTTCATAACCCTACTATTCCCCTTGATAAACGTTATACGCTTACTTTTGAAACATCTTTTTTAAGCGAGGATCAAAAACAACACGTATACATTGCCAATGTTACCAACCCTAAATACCCAAGGTATACTACTACTAAAAAAGATGTAAACAAAGTATATACTACAACAAAACTTTTAGGAGACTACGCTTTACGTTTTGATACAGAAGCTCCAAGTGTTCAATTTTATAATTTTAATGACAAACAGTGGATTTCTAAAAACAACACCCTAAAAGTTAAAATTAGAGACGAGAAAACAGGCATAAAAAATTATCATGCTACAATTGATGGCGAATGGATTTTAATGGAGTATAACCATAAAAAAGGAATTCTTACGTACGATTTTAGCGATAAAAAATTAGTAGGTAGTAAGCACCTTTTTAAAATTGTAGTTTCTGATAATGTTGGAAATACTAAAACAGTTTCTGCTACTTTTTTTAAAAAGTAAGTTTATTTTTTGGCCTTTACTACTCTCTATTTTCCGCTAACCAAAGTAATAGCAAGAGGTTTTACCCCTGCATTCTTTGTTTAATATTTCCTATTCACAAATTTTGTAACAATAGTTGTTTTTTTTCTTCTAATGGGTAGAAAAAAATATAAACCAATGAAAAAAACACTAATTATTTTTGCAATCTCTCTAGGAATATCTTCACTTGCTTTCAGTCAAAAAACTTTCTTAAATCCATTAAACAATCCAGCAGACAAAAGCCTCATTCAGTCTGAAACTTCTAATATGACTTGGTCAATGGTTAGTGGTTCTAATAAAATGGAAATAGGAAATATTCAAACTCAAATTCAGAAAGATGATGAGAAGATAAATATTATTACTACAATAAACATGAAGCAATCACCTGTAAAATGGGTAGATAGTACCGTTGTTGAATCAAAAAATTTTAAACCTATATATCATTCATCTTTTAACCATCAAAGAGACATGGTTTTAAAATTTGGAAAAAAAATTACTGGATATTATTTGAATAAAAAAACAGGTGTTAAAACACAAATTTCGGAAAACACTAACGATTCTTACTTTGACAGTAATTTTTATCCTCAATTAATACGATTGCTACCTTTAGAGAATGGTTATTCTAAAACTATTTCAATATTTGACTATAACCCTACAGCTAAAATTGGAGTAATTACAGCGACAATTAAAAACACAGAAACGGCTACAATTGATTTTAATGGCACGAAAAAACAAGTTTGGAAAGTTGAAGCTACTGATGATATATCAAATAACTCTGCAGTAAGCACTTATTATATAGACACTACTACAAGACAAATAATTAAGCAGAAAGTTGATTTAGGTGGTAGAAAAATGATTATGGAGTTGACTCAATAGTACACTCTTTTATATTGATAGCTTGTTGTGCCTAAGTTCTTAAACTAAAGAGTTTCAACTTAATCTTTAAATGAGTAAAAAACACATTACTAAAGAACACTGTGCAACAAGCTATTAATTAATAGCTAAAACCTCCAACATACAATTCGAGTTACTTTGTTCCCCTGATTCATAGGAATAATTTTAAACTCTTTTACGCCTAGTTTTTTTCCTGAGCTTTGTAAGCTTTCTACATTTTCTTTTTTAGACACCAAACTTGTAAACCATTTGCTTGCTTTTGGAAACTTTGAGCTTTCATATAAATAAGTATGTAAAAACGCTTTTTCTCCTCCTACATACCAAAGTTCATTCGAATTCCCAGCAAAATTACGAATGGTATTATTCCCTAGGTTTCTCGATTTTCTTCGGTTAGCTCCTCTCGCCTCTTCTTCCGATTTGTAAAATGGCGGATTGCACATCGTTACAGTAAACACATCCTCTTCTTTAAGAATACCTTGTAAAATATGCATTTCATCCTTTTGGTAACGAAGCGAAATTTTACTCTCTAAATTATTTTTATCAATAATTTTTTGAGCATTCGATAAGGATTTTGCATCAATATCTGAACCTACAAATTCCCACTTGTATATTGCACTTCCTAACAACGGGTAAATACATGTAGCTCCCGTACCAATATCTAAAACTTTCACGTCTTTATCACCTGCAATTAAATCAGCTAAGTGATGGATATAATCTACTCTTCCTGGAATTGGTGGGCATAAATTTTCATCCGAAAACTCCCATGAACTTAATCCATAATGGGTAAATAGTAACGCTTTATTAAACTCTTTAACCGCTATTGGATTTGAAAAATCAATAGTTTCCTTTCCAAATTTTTCAACAATAAATTCAGATAGCTTAGGATACTTCTCTGTTAGTAACTTAAAATTGTATCCTTGATTATGTATATTTTTAGGGTGTAATTCTTTTTTAGTGCTCATTAAAGTATAAGAATTGTAAATTCTAATTGTAACGGACGTAAATTCTCTTTTAAAACCTTTATAAAATCAGTTCCGTATTCTAAATAATACTCAGAAAAATTACGTTGACGTTCTTCTAAACTTTGGTTTGGTAAAATTTCGTTTTGCAATACTGTAATTCGTTCCACCAAATCTTTCTGTCTTCTTTTTTCAGCTCGCAACCAACGTTTTTCTAAATTCTCCAAGCCTTTTTGTTGCTTTCTTTCTTGTGCATTAACAGCCCCCAAAAACGAAACATCTGTTTTTTCAGCAAGCTTCCTCAAGCTTGCAAACTGATCTAATAAAAACTGTTTTTGCTTAGTAAAATCAACATTAGTTTCTGAATTCTCTAATACCTTTTGTTGTATTAAAGTATTCTGTTTGGTGAACACAGTTTCTGTTGACAGTCCTAAGTTCGTTAGTTTCTTTGCTTGTTTTTCTGATATTACTTGTACCGAATTACGCAACAATAAAATAGGAAATGGTACCTCAGCTGCTTCAAACATACTTTTTAGCTCTAACCAATAAGCTAACTCTCCTCCTCCACCTATATAAGATAGATTTGGTAAAATTACCTCTTGGTATAATGGACGTAGAATTACATTAGGTGAAAATCGTTCTGGAAAATCGCTGACTTCACTCAATAATTCCTCTAAACTCCATGAAATATCTGTACTATTTACTTTGTAAACTCCATTTTCAAAAATAATTCGTTCACGAAGTGAATCAGTCAAATAAAACAAATTGATTTCTCTCGGATTCACCTGGATTTTATAATCAGCTTCTAAAAGTTTAATCGTTTCAGAAACTTTTGTAAACGAAAACTGCTCTGTTATTTCTTTAGTAACATATGGAATAAATTCTTTCTTTAGCTCTCTATCATCTCCATCAACAATTACTAAACCATATGTTCCAAATAATTCATTAGCAATGTATCGAGTTGCTTCTGTTAAATTAGCATGCTCAACATACGCTTCTTTAAAAAGCTGGGTTAAATATTGTGCATTTTTTGAGGTTCCTAAATGTTCAGAAAACACTTCTAATACATGATCTAAACCTTCTGTAGAAAAACGTCCCACTCCACCTGTTTGATGAGAATTCCACTGCACTTTTTTTCCATCAAAATTAAAGAAGTTGATTTCTTCAAAATCATGATCCTCTGAAGCCATCCAATATACAGGTACAAAATTTTCTTCTGGAAACTGTGCTTGTAAATCTTCACATAAATTGATTGTTGACACAATCTTATATAGAAAATACAACGGGCCTGTAAACAAGTTCAATTGATGTCCTGTTGTAATTGTAAATGTATTTTCTAATGCTAAAGCCTCTATATTCTGCTGAGTAGCTTCTGAAACCTTACTGTTTTTATATTGATTTTTTAAAACACTAACTAAGGTTTTTCTATGCGATGTTGAAAAACTACGCTTTTGTGCTAGTTGATCTTTAAAACCTTCAATATTCGGAAAATTACCGTAAAACGATTGTAATTTTGGAGATTCCTCTAAGTAATTAATCATTGTTTTAGAGAAAAACCCAGTATTTTTAAAAGGGATATTAGTTACCTTCATTATTTATTTTTTCTTTGAAACAATGTGTAAATATATGGACGTTCACCTCCGTACGGGTTTATAAATATGTGATTGAATGCTTCTATTAACCTAAAATCATTACCTAACTTTTCTTGTAACATTACAGTATTGTAACGCTGTAGTGGTAATCCGCAACACTTTTCAGTTCCATCTAAAGCAAAAACAGCTATAATTACAAAACCATTAACTTTTACTAATTTCTTGAGTAACTTAAAATAAGCTTCTTGCTCTTCTTCTTTTAAAAAGAAATGCAATACTGCTCTATCATTCCAAACATCTACTTCTTGTAATTCTTGAAGTTGTGTAGGATTGGTTAAATCATCCGCAATAAAAGTAACTTCAGATGCTTTTTCACTCAATCGAGTTTTTATGTCATTAAGAGCTTTCTCTGACAAATCATTAGCTATCAACTGTGTATAACCTTTTGCCACTAATTCATCAATTATAACAGATGAACCAACACCTACATTTAAAATTTTAGCTTCTTTGGCTACTCCTGATTTTTCTAGTAATTCAATGGTTTGTGTTGAACTTTCTTCAAACCACCCCAGCTTTTTAGTCGGTTTTTTTTTATATGCAGCCTCCCAGTGTTCTTTCGATATATTCTCTGGAAGTGTACATTCACTCTCTTTTGTAGTCATAGTTCAAAAATAGGAAATTTTACTCCTTTGTCGAAAAGGAAACTAACTTCTAACAGATTTTTAACTACATTCTTTTTTAAACCGTCAATTTGGCTATTTTTACATTTGGTAAAACACAAGTATGCAATTTAAACATCCAGAAGTTTTATATTTCTTAGCTTTTTTGCTCATCCCTATTTTGGTGCATTTATTTCAATTGCAGCGATTTGTAAAGGTTCCGTTTACCAATGTAGCTTTTTTACAAAAATTGGTGTTGCAAACCCGTAAAAGTTCTCGCATAAAAAAATGGTTGATTTTAGCTACTCGCCTACTACTACTGACTGCTTTAATTTTTGCTTTTGCGCAACCGTATCTTAGCAATCAAAAAGTAAACAAACAACAACACTTCTTTATTTTTCTAGACAATTCTTTAAGTACTAATGCTATTGGTGAAAAAGGAAATTTATTACAAGTAGCTTCACAAGAAATTATTGAAAACCTATCTAACAAAGCCAATTATTCATTAGCTACTCAAGATAATTTTTATAACAACAAAACAGCTTCTGAACTTAAGAGTATCCTATTAAGAATTCCCAATACTGCTAAAAACACGAGTTTAAAAGATGTGTTATTAAAAGCTTCTAACGAAGGGAATAATGCCACTACAAAAAGCATATTTATTTCTGATTTTCAAAACATCAAAAAAGAAGATCTAAATAATGTCCCTACAAACTCTACTCTAGTTAAGGTAACTCCTGAAGAAAAAAGTAATCTATCTATAGATAGTGTTTTTGTAAGTGACAATGGTTCTTCTAACTTAAATGTTCATATTATAGTTAAAAATCAAGGAGTCGTAAAAAAAGAAGTTCCAATTGCTATTTACAATGCTAAAAAACTAATTAATAAGCAAACCTTCTCAGTTGAAGAAAATAAAACAACTCAAGTAACTTTTTCTATTGTAAAAACACCTGTTTTCTTGGGTAAAATTGATATCAATTTTAAAGACACCTATGGATTTGATAATTCGTTTTACTTTACCATGAACACAAACGAAAAAATCAATGTTCTAAGTATAGGCGAACCTGCTGATTTTTTAAGTAGAATCTACACAAAAGAAGAATTTAACTTTACTGCTTCTTCTTTACAAAATGTAAATTACAATCAAATCCCAAAACAGCATCTGGTAGTTTTAAACGAGCTAGAAGACATTCCACAAACTTTAATCAACAGTATAGAATCGTTTGTGAATGACGGAGGAAATATTGCTATTATCCCAAGTAAAAATTCAACGATTTCTTCATACAACAACTTGCTTAACAAGTTAAATGCAGGTAAGTTACTTTCTCAAAAAAATGATAGTTTAAAAATTACGGATATCAATTATAACCATCCGCTTTTAAAAAATGTGTTTGAAAAAAGGGTGCGCAACTTCCAATATCCATTTGTAAAGACATCATTCAGTTCAGCATTTCAAAATGCTTCTAATTTGGTTTCTTTTGAAAACAAACAAGGTTTTATCAAACAAGTAAATTTACCTAAAGCTTCTTTGTATTGGGTTGCAGCTCCGCTTCAAAAGGAAAACAGTAATTTTATCAATTCTCCCTTGATTGTTCCTGTGTTTTATAACATCGGAAAACAAAGCTTACAACTTTCTGAATTGTATTACACAATCGACAAACAAAACACCATTGATATTGATAAGCACTTAGGAAAAGACGAAATTTTAACCATTAATTCTACCAATAGTTCGTTTATTCCGCTACAACAAACTTTTCAGAACAAAGTACAAATCACCACTAAAGAGCAACCTTTAGTAGCTGGATTTTATCAAATTCAACAGAAAAATAATCTGATAAAAAATTGTGCTTTCAACTATGCAAAAAATGAAAGCTCCTTAAATTTCTTAACGCTTTCAGATATTGATAATACAAAGATTTCTACTTCAGTAAAAAACACTTTAGAAAATATTAATAACGAAAATAAAATTCAATGGCTTTGGAAATGGTTTTTGACCTTAGCTATCGTATCTTTGCTCGTAGAAATTTTGATTTTAAAATTCTTTAAACCATGACAACGCTGCTAAAATCGGCAACAATTATAGATGCTTCTAGCCCTTACCACAAGCAAACCAAAGATATTTTAATTAACGACGGTATTATTACCAAAATAGACAACAATATTCCTCAAAAAGACGAATACCAAGTTGTTGAGCTTGACAACCTTCATGTTTCTACAGGATGGTTTGACACTAGTGTTTCTTTTGGTGAACCAGGGTACGAAGAGCGAGAAACCTTACGACATGGTGTACAAGTAGCTGCTAAAAGTGGTTTTACAGATGTAGCTATTAACCCAAACACTAGCCCTATTGTTGATAACAAATCTGCTGTTGAATTTTTAATTAATAAAGTAAACGGAGCAGCTACAAGCATACACCCAATAGGAGCCTTAACACAACAAAGTAAAGGTGTGGAGATGTCGGAAATGTACGACATGCAACAATCAGGAGCTATTGCTTTTGGTGACTACAATAAACCAGTAAGTAATGATAACTTATTAAAAATTGCGTTACTGTATGCTCAAAATTTTGATGGACTGGTTTTAAGTTTTCCTAAAAACAATTCTATTGCAGGTGAAGGTGTTGCGAATGAAGGAAAAAACAGCACGCTTTTAGGATTAAAAGGAATTCCTGCTTTGGCAGAGGAAATTCAAATTTCTCGCGATTTATTTTTATTAGAATATACAGGAGGTAAATTACACATCCCTACTATTTCTACTGCAAAATCAGTTCAATTGATTAAAGAAGCTAAGAAAAAAGGATTGAATGTTACTTGTAGCGTTGCTGTACATCATTTATTTTTAACTGATGATGAATTACACGGATTTGATGCTAATAAAAAAGTGACTCCACCTTTACGTACTGAAGAAGATAGAAAAGCTTTAATAAAAGGATTGAAAGACGGTACAATTGATATGATTACTACAGATCACAATCCTATTGATATAGAACATAAAAAAGTAGAGTTTTCTACTGCAAAAGACGGAACAATTGGTTTAGAAAGTGCCTTTGGAGCTCTAAATACTTTACTAAATATAGAAACAATAGTTAAGTGTTTATCTAATAACCCTAGAGAACGTTTCGGACTTAATAAGATTACTATTAAAGAAAATGAAAAAGCTTCTTTATCTATTTTCAGCCCTGAAAGAGATTATACGTTTTCTGAAGAAAATATTATTTCTACGTCAAAAAACAGCGTCTTTTTAGATAAAAAGCTTCAAGGAAAAGTGTACGGAATTTTCAATAACAATCAATTAGTTTTAAATTCTTAACAGAATGAGTTTACAGTATCTTGTAAGAGAACCTAAAAGTTCTATAACAAATCCTCCATTACTTATTTTATTACATGGGTATGGTAGCAATGAACAAGATTTATTTTCTTTTGCTGAAGAATTACCTGACGATTTATTAATTGTTAGTGTAAGAGCTCCATACGATATGGGATATGGCGGTTATGCTTGGTACGCTATTAATTTTGATGATGTTAATGGGAAGTTTTCTGATTTAACTCAGGCTAGTACATCAGTAGATCAAATAGCTACATTTATAGACGAAATCAAAGCAAAATACAATACCAACCCTGATAAAACATTTTTATTAGGATTTAGCCAAGGAGCCATTTTGAGTTATGCTTTAAGCTTTAAGTATCCTAATAAAGTCCAACATGTAGTGGCTTTGAGTGGATATATTAATGAAGAATTATTGCCTTCAGAAATAAACAATTCAATTGCTACTGATTTTTATATTTCTCACGGAACTGTAGATCAAGTCCTTCCTATTGAATGGGCTCGTAAAGCTCCCGTATTATTAGAAAATTTCAGTTTAAAAAACGAATACTCTGAATACCCAGTAGGGCACGGAGTAGCACCACAGAATTTTTATAGTTTTAAAAATTGGATTGTAGAAAGATTGTAGTTTTAACAATTCTATTTGAAGGAAATTAAATATTTTTGCTATCTAAAAAAAATAGCATGAACAATATCTTCAATCAGGATGTATTATACTACTGGAGTGCACCTTTTTTCATTTCAGTAATTTTATTAGAGATGTTCTTTAGTTACCGTGCTAAAGCAAAAAACTATGACTTTAAAGATACTTCAACAAATGTTTATTTTGCTCTTCTAAACTTTGGTTTAGATCTTTTAATGAAGGTAACTTCATTTGCTATTATGGGCTTTTGTTATCAATATAGAATTATTGATTGGGAAGGTAACATGTCTTGGGCATACTGGTTATTAGCTTTTATTGGGCAAGATTTCTTGTATTATATACATCATTACGTAGATCACCATTCACGTTTTTTCTGGGCTGTGCACGTAACCCACCACAACTCTGAATATTATAATATTTCAACAGGTTTCCGCTCACCTGTGTTACAACCACTATTCCGTTATATGTTCTTTCTGCCATTAGCCTTTTTAGGTGTAATGCCATTACATATCATGTTTGCGTATGCAATGAACCAAAACTACGGAACTCTGTGTCATACAAACTTTATTAAAAGCAAATTAGGATGGTGGGGTTATTTTTTCGTTACTCCTTCTCATCATAGGGTACATCATGCTTCCAATACAAAGTATTTAGACAAAAATATGGGGATGGTATTGATTATTTGGGATCGTATTTTTGGTACTTTTCAAGCAGAAGAAGATGAAGTTGAGTATGAAAAACTAAAATACGGTTTAACTAAACCATTAGAAGATAAAGGCCCTATCAATATTATTTTTCATGAATGGAAAGAAATTTTTAAAGATTTTTTTCAACGAAAGAAAAGTCTTCCTTTAGGTACTCGTCTTAAGTATGTTTTTATGCCACCAGGTTGGAGTCATGATGGAAGTACAAAAACAAGTAAAGAATTACAGGAAGATTTAAAAAGTGAATCAAAAGAAGAGTTAGAAATATTACCAAAAGAATTAAGGGTCCAAGAAATAAAAGTCGAGTAAAAACTCGACTTTTTCTTTTATAAATATCTGATTTGTTACTTCAATATCTGATTTGCGTGTTCTTTTGTTTTCACTTTTAAAATTACATCTTCTATCACTCCATTTTCATCAATAACAAAAGTAGTTCGGTGAATTCCGTCATATTCACGTCCCATAAATTTTTTAGGCCCCCAAACTCCAAAAGCGTTAATTACTTCTTTGTTCTCATCAGCCAATAAAGGATAAGGCAATTCATTCTTATCTATAAAATTTTGTTGACGCTTTCCTGAATCGGCACTCACACCAAGCACATCATATCCTTTCGCTAAAAAAGTTTGATAGTTATCACGTAAATCACAAGCTTCTGCTGTACATCCTGGTGTACTTGCTTTTGGATAAAAGAACAATACTAATTTTTTCCCTTTATAATCAGAAAGCTTTACTGTGTTTCCTTTTTCATCTACCGATTCAAAATTTGGGGCTTTATCTCCTACTTTTAATGTTGTCATTTTAATTTCTTTTCTAAATTATTCCTTCAAAGTTACAAAGTAGATTTTGATTATCTATAAATATAAAACGCTTCTTCGTACATTTGAGTCTTTTAAACAACAGAAAATGACCAAAGCTGAAAAAGTTCAATTTGTAATAAATACTTTAGAAGACTTATATCCTGAAACTCCCATTCCGTTAGATCATAAAGACCCTTACACCTTATTAATTGCTGTGTTGATGTCAGCTCAAAGTACAGATGCTCGTGTAAACACCATCACTCCCTTACTATTTGAAAAAGCTGACAATCCTTACGATATGGTGAAACTTTCTGTTGATGAAATTCGAGACATTATCAAGCCTGTTGGCTTATCTCCTATGAAATCAAAAGGAATTTATGGATTGTCAAAAATTTTAATTGAAAAACACAATGGAGAAGTTCCTGCTGATATGGAAGCTTTAGAAGCATTACCTGCCGTAGGGCATAAAACAGCTAGTGTGGTAATGTCACAAGCGTTTGATATTCCAGCTTTTCCTGTAGACACTCATATCCATAGATTAATGTATCGTTGGAACTTATCTAATGGAAAAAATGTTGTTCAAACAGAAAAGGATGCTAAACGTTTATTCCCTGAAGAATTGTGGAACAAACTGCATTTACAAATCATTTATTACGGGCGCGAATACTCACCTGCTCGTGGTTGGAAACTAGAAAACGATATCATTACTCGAACTGTGGGAAGAAAATCGGTAATAGACGATTACCTTCAAAAGAAAGCTTAAAAAAAGCCCCAACCTAGTTGAAGCTTTTTCCACTCTTAATTCAAATTCAATTCAATGAGATAGTTTGATTTCGTTTTAACTACTGTTAGCGATTTAGAAAAATTAATCAAATATTGAACTGTTTCTTGTTTTGGTTCCATTCTAAAATCCGAAGATTTTTCAGAGTAAATCTTTATCATATATAATCCCTTTTATTATTTATAATCAATGATTTAACGAGGGATTTTTATAAATATTGTCTAATTTACTAAAATAATTTTATTTTTTTCAATTATTTTTCTAAGGTTGATTAAAGCATAACGCATTCTACCCAATGCTGTGTTTATACTAACTCCCGTATTCTCTGATATTTCGTTAAAACTCATATCATTATAAATACGCATTTTCAATACTTCTTTTTGTTCTTCAGGAAGTTCCTCAACCAATCCTTTTACATCAGATAAAATCTGTTCTTTAATAATTTTATTCTCTGCATTTAATGCTCCATCACTCAATACCGAAAAAATATCAAACTCTTCACTATTATTGTTGAATGTTGGAATTCTATTATTTCTTCTAAAATAGTCTATAATTAAATTATGAGCTATACGCATAACCCAAGGTAAAAACTTTCCTTCTTCGTTGTAATTTCCTTTTTTTAGCGTACGTATTACTTTTATAAAAGTGTCTTGAAAAATGTCTTCTGTAGTATCTCGATCTTGTATTTTACTGTAAATAAAGCTATACAATCTCTGTTGGTGTCGTTTAATCAATAGTTCAATGGCTTGTTCTTTACCATTAATGTAGTCTTTTACCAATACACTGTCATCTACTATGTTTTGCATAATAATTACTTTTTTTAAAAGAGTAACTAGGTAGTTCTCTTTTGGTTAGGGGATTTTAAGTTATAAAAGTAATTATCTAATCTATAGGCTTTATTTATTGATTAATAACGAGTTACAAATATTAAATTTTTTATTATAAAATACAAAAAAAACTATTAAAAAAGAGAAAAATACTGTTATTTACTCAATAAAATCACTATAAATTGGTATTTTTATCGCTTATTTTTCGAGCACATGAAGACCGATATTTCAACAGTAAACCCTAAAGAAAACATCATTATTAAAGGAGCTAAACTCCACAATTTAAAGAACATCGATGTCGTTATTCCTAGAAATAAATTAGTAGTAATAACTGGACTTTCTGGTTCTGGAAAATCTTCTTTAGCTTTTGATACTTTGTATGCCGAAGGACAACGACGTTATGTTGAAAGTTTAAGTTCATATGCTCGTCAGTTTTTAGGAAAACTACACAAGCCAAAAGTAGATTATATTAAAGGGATTGCCCCGGCCATTGCTATTGAGCAAAAAGTAAACTCTACCAATCCTCGTTCTACCGTAGGAACTTCAACCGAAATTTACGACTATATTAAGTTACTATATGCCCGTATTGGTAAAACCTTCTCTCCTATTTCTGGTGAAGAAGTAAAAAAACATACGGTTTCAGATGTTGTCAATCATGTAAAAACTTTTGATGAGCGCACCAAACTTTTACTACTTGCACCTATTGCTATTAACGAAAAAAGAGATGTTAAAACCGTTTTACAAGTACTTAAACAACAAGGATATGCGCGTTTGAAGTATAAAGATACGGTTTATAGAATTGAAGATTTTCCTGCGGATGATTTTAATGGTGCTACCCTATTTTTAGTAGTTGATAGAATTGTTGTTCAGGATGAAGAAGATTTTTATAATCGTTTAGGAGATGCTATTCAAACAGCTTTTTTTGAAGGAAAAGGAATCTGTTATATTGAGAATTTATCAGATGACAGCACTACTGAGTTCAGTAATAAATTTGAGTTAGACGGAATTTCTTTTTTAGAACCTAACACACACTTGTTTAGTTTTAACAATCCGTATGGAGCTTGTCCAACCTGTGAGGGTTATGGAAATGTGATAGGTATTGATGAAGATTTGGTAATTCCTAACACAGGATTATCCATTTATGAAGATGCTATTTTTCCGTTTAAAACAGATAGCTATAAAAAATACAAAAACGATTTAATTATACATGCCGAAGAGTTCGGAATTTCTATTCACAAACCTTGGTTTGAATTTTCCGAAGAACATAAAAATTTAATTTGGAACGGGACCAAAAAGTTCAAAGGAATCAATCACTTGTTTAAAAAGCTAGAGGAGAAAAGTTACAAAATTCAAAACAGAGTAATGCTTTCTCGCTATCGCGGAAAAACAAAATGTACCGAATGTGAAGGTAAACGTTTACGCAAAGAAGCTAATTATGTGCAAGTATATGGTAAAACAATTTCCGAGTTAGTTACACTTCCGCTAGACGAGTTAGCTGTTTTTTTCAATAGTATCCAACTAAACAAATATGAAGAAAAGATAGGAAAACGACTATTAACCGAAATCAACAATCGTTTACAATTTTTAACCAATGTTGGATTGAGTTACCTAACCTTAAACCGTACCTCGAACACACTATCAGGAGGAGAAAGTCAACGAATTAATTTAGCCACTTCCTTAGGAAGTTCCCTTGTAGGTTCGATGTATATTTTAGACGAACCTAGTATTGGACTACACCCAAGGGACACAGAAAGGTTAATTGGAGTATTAAAAAATTTACGTGATTTAGGAAATACTGTTATTGTGGTAGAGCATGATGAAGACATCATGAAAGAAGCTGATTATATTATTGATATAGGTCCTGAAGCTGGAACTTACGGAGGAAATGTAGTTGCAGAAGGCACTTTTGATGAAATTCTACAATCCGACTCGTTAACCGCTAAATACTTATCCGAAGAATTAAAAATTGAAGTTCCTACAAAACGAAGAAATTCAAAGAATTTCATCAAAATTATTGGTGCACGTGAAAACAATCTCAAAAACATCGATGTAGCTTTTCCTTTAAACAATCTAACAGTAATTACGGGAGTTTCAGGTAGTGGAAAAAGTACCTTGGTAAAGAAAATCTTGTATCCTGCAATGCAAAAAAAGCTAATAGGCTACGGTGATAAACTAGGACAACATACAGATGTTACTGGAAGTTTTGACACTTTAAAACATGTAGAGTTTATTGATCAAAACCCTATTGGACGTTCGTCTCGTTCAAATCCTGTTACTTACATCAAAGCATACGACGATATTCGTAAATTATTATCTGACCAAAGATTATCAAAAATCAGAAACTACCAACCCAAACATTTTTCTTTCAATGTAGAAGGTGGTCGCTGTGAGGTTTGTAAAGGTGAAGGTGAAGTAACCATCGAAATGCAATTTATGGCAGATGTGCATTTAGAATGTGAAACTTGTGGAGGAAAGCGCTTTAAAAAAGAAGTGTTAGAAGTTACTTTTGAAGGAAAAAATATCGATGATATTCTAAACCTAACTATAGACGATGCTGTCGCATTTTTTACAGCACACGAACAAACAAAAGTTGCTAAAAAACTAAAACCTTTGCAAGATGTTGGTTTAGGTTATGTACAATTAGGACAATCATCGTCTACACTATCAGGTGGTGAAGCGCAGCGGATCAAACTAGCTTCCTTCTTAGTAAAAGGAAATACCAAAGATAAAGCGCTATTTATTTTTGATGAACCAACAACTGGATTGCACTTCCACGACATCAAAAAGTTATTAGCTTCTTTTAACGCTTTGATAGAAAGAGGACACTCTATTATTGTTATTGAACACAATATTGAATTAATTAAATGTGCCGATTATATCATAGACCTCGGTTTAGAAGGTGGTAAAAAAGGTGGCAATTTGATTTTTGCAGGCACCCCAGAAGAACTAGCTAAAAATAAAGAATCGTACACCTCTAAATATTTGAGGGAAAAATTAATTTATTAAAAATTATCCTATTTTTTAACTAATACTAGCTTCATATTTCATTTATAATATGGAGCTAATTTATTTTATAAAAGAGTCTTTACTTATCTTTTCTACGAATTCTAATTTATCCTCTACGAATTCTAATTTACTCCCAATTTACCTGTACTTCTCTTGTAATTTTGATCATATAAAAACAACAATTATGTGGTCAAATAACAATTATTCATCGGTATTAAAAATGTATTTAGGAAAATACACAAGCTTAAAATTACAAGTTAACACAGACGGATTAATCGCTTCTGTTGAAAAGCAAGAAAACGGTCAATGGATTAGCGATAGAAACCTTCCTAACATCTTAAATAAGCTATCAACTGACTTTAATTTAGGAAAAGATGTAACCATCATCTTACAACAATAACATTATAACTATAACCTTAAAACAAAAACTATGAAACAAAACATTTTAAAAGTAGGTACAGTAATGGGATTACTACTACTTATCGGAGTATTTGCTAGCTGCAACAACACTAAAAAAAACGACAAAAGCCAAGAATTGGGAAACATTGCTCAACTAGAAGAAACTACTGAAAAACCAGTAGTAGAACCAAGAAAGCCTGTAGTTTTCATCACTGAAAACGACAAAGGAAACAGTCATTTTTACGACAGTGCTCGTGTGTACTTTAAAGAAAAAAACTATGAAGTTATTAACGGAAAGTACTCTGTAGAAGAAATTATTTCTTGGATGAACAAGAATGCTACCGAAAACCCTTACGGAGAAGTTCATATTGTAAACAACAACAATCCGTTTAAAGCAATGAACTTAGAAACAGTAGTAAATGGTGAAAAGGTGACTGTAGAGAGTTTACAAAAAGCTATAAATGAAGACAGATTACCCTCTTTAAAAGATAAAGCAATAACAGACGATACAAAAATTATTTTCCACACCAATCAGTTAGCTACAAATACTGATTTAATAAACACCTTAAAAAGTGCCTTTATTACAGAAAGTAAGATTCCACAAGTAGTTGCTTCACCATATTACAACATTTTTGGAGGAGAGTTTTCAAACCATTATTTAGCACAGCCATACTATGTATTTTACCCAACTGCTAACTCACCTGGAAAAGTAGATTTGTCTAAAGAAATTGCAAAAAAGTATCCAGAAGAGAAAGAAATTGATTGGTACAACGCTTTGAATAATGAAAGAGAACGCTATGTTGGGGAACCATATACAATTCAGTATAGCATTCCTGTAAATCTTGAATTAGACTATCATAATTCAGATAATGAGATTCCACATTTTGTGATGCAAGAAGAAATTATGGATTTTATTGCTGGCGAAGAAGCCTTAATGAAAGAAGTAGAAAAAACGAATATTCCTGTTGAAAAATTTAGATGGACGTACATCGTAAAAGATAGTCAATTAATTATCAAAGGAAAGTCATCAGCTTTATGTGTATTAAAACCACTAATTAAGCCATACGGTGATTTAGAACACGTAAAACCAGATACCAATAACAAACGTTTATACGCTATGAAATGAGCACTTAACAAAAGTGAATAGTAACTAAAAAAATTATTAGCGAATTACATCTGACCTTTTACAAACAATAAAAACTAACAGATGAAATAACAAATAATTGTTGAACAAACGTCATTACGAACAAAGCAAAATCAATTGATTAAGAATGATAACTTCACCCTCTTGCTTTCGTAATGACGTTTAAATTAAGTATGTTTGTTACAATGAAGTTTTTTAACCACACAATTACTACAACAACCTCTAAAATTAATTTTGTATTGAAAGCTCACATGCTCCAAATACAAAATTTTGTTTGTACTTTTTTGTGTTTTTTTTTCTTCGGAATTATAAACTCTTTAGCCCAAAACCATCACCTAAAAAACTTCTCTAAAAATGAAGGGCTCCCAAGCTTACGCATACAAAATTGTACGCAAGACAATACTGGCTATTTGTGGTTAGCCTCTAACAAAGGGTTAGTTCAATACGATGGAAATGAATTTGTAACTTTCACTACAAAAAATGGTTTAATCTCTAACAACGTTACCATTGTTTCTGCTAAAAACTATACACTATTTATTGGAACAGACAAAGGACTCAGCATCAAAAACCACAGTGGTTTCCAAAATTTAGAAGGCAACAAAATCAACTGTATTTTAACTGTTAACAACAGTACTTTTTTAGGAACAGACAAAGGAATTGTCCGTGTTCGTGAAGGTTACCTGTCTCCTATTCGTACCAATTTTCAAATCGATTTAAACTTAATAAATGATATACAGTTTGACGGAAATTTTTATTGGATTGCTACGAACAAATCTCTTTGGAAACTTGATAAACTTATCAATCCAACACTTTTAAAGAGAATCGATTTAGATAATTACACCTCTATTCTTATTGAAAACAAAACCATAGTTGCCACCTCTTATAACAATGGTATTAAACTCATTACTGGAGACGCCATAAAAACAATAACCACTACCGCACAAAACATAACGGAGATCAAAAAAATTGATAACCAATTTTGGATTGTTTCTGAAAATGACGGTATTGAAATTCTGGATATCAATTTTAATTTTGAAAGAAGTATTAACAAATACAATACATTAAACACAAACCAAATAACCTCTGTTTTTCAAGATATTGAAAAGAACACTTGGATTAGCACATCCAATAATGGTCTTTACCTTATTAAAACAGACAGTCCAACACAAAAAAAACCTGCCATTGCTTTTGAAAATATTTCAGTTGTTTATCAGTCATTGGATAGTATTAACATTAATAACTATCCAAAAATCTTACAGCTTCAACCTGACAAAAACCATATTTCATTTTACTTTAAAACAGTCGATATTAACAACCCTAACAACATAGAATATCGTTATAAATTAAATAATCAAATAAGTCCTTGGACTACTAAAAACTCAGTTGACTTAGCTTATTTAACTCCTGGGAATTACACTTTTTCTGCTCAATCAAGAATTGGTAAATCGGAAAGTACCCCTATCGAGTTTAATTTTTTTATCGATACTCCTCTGTATAAAAAAAAGTGGTTTATAGCATCTTGTTTTGCTATTGTTTGTCTGGTTCTTGGCATTTTTATTTGGTTATATATTAGAAAAATACAAGCAAAAAACAAAGCCAAATTAGCTAAACTACAATTAGAAAATCATTTGTTGGCTCTAGAACAAAAAGCGTTGCAATTACAAATGAATCCGCATTTTATTTTCAATGTTTTAAATGGGATTAAGGCTTTAGGAAATTCAGGAAATTTAACCGAATTGAATTCTACAATAAGCAAATTTGCAACACTCTTACGTGGTGTTTTACACAATTCTAGGCAAGAAGAGATAAGTTTAGCTGAAGAAATCAACACTTTAAAAAACTACATTGAGTTAGAACAACAAATGAACTCAAATACATTTGATTATACAATAAACACTCAACTTTCGGTAGACGCTGAAGAGGTATTAATTCCTCCAATGTTGATTCAACCCTTTGTTGAAAATAGTATCAAACATGGTATTTCTTCGGTAAAAAATGGAAAGATTGATATTAACTTTTCTATTAAAAATGATTTTTTATATTGTGAAATACTAGACAATGGTATTGGTATTCATCAATCAAAGAAACTAAAAAAAACAAGTACTCATCAATCGATTGCTCTAAATATTACACAAGAGCGAATTCAAAGTTTATCAAAAGAAAGTACTATTTCTATAAGTGAAACATCTGAAAACAACAAAGTAACTGGAACCAAAATTGTATTTAAAATTCCTTTAAAAACTGACTTTTAACTATGAAAAAACTTACTGCAATTTTAGTAGATGATATGCCTACAGCTCTAGAGATGTTACAAAACGACCTTACCCTATTTCATCCCGAGATTGAAATTATAGGTACCGCTAAAAGTGTAGTAGAAGCTTCAAAAGTTTTGCGAAAACAACAACCTGACATCTTATTTTTAGACATTATGCTAGGTGATGGTACTGGATTTGATGTGTTGGAAATTCACCCAAACCTTTCTTCAAAAATTATTTTTGTTACTGCAAGTGACGAATACGCCATCAAAGCCTTTAAGTTTGCTGCTATTGACTACGTTTTAAAACCTTATTCTAATGAGGATTTAACCAATGCTATTCATAAAGCTAAAAATCAAATTCAACCAGATAAAGAACAACTAACAGTATTACAACAGTCCATTACACAACCCAATCAACGACCTAAAAAAATATCATTAAATACTTCTGATAAAATATTGGTTGTAAATTTAGATGATATTATTCGTTGTCAATCTGATAATAATTATACTGAATTTTTTATGAATGATGGGCAAAAAATATTGGTTGGTAAAACCTTAAAATATTTTACCGACATACTCAAAGAATATGGTTTTATAAGAGTACACCAAAGCCATCTTGTTAATACTCAATTCATTAAAGAATTCATTAAATCTGATGGTGGATATTTAGTTTTGAAAAATAAAACTACGATTCCTGTTTCTGTTCGAAAAAGAAATGAAGTTATTGATATTTTAGCTAAAATATAAGCACGGTTTTTTTCCTCTTTTTCCTCGTATTTTAACACTATTGTTAAATTTTTATTAAATTTTTATTTACCTTAGTGTTTATAAATTACAAAGCATGGTCGTACTTAAACCAGAAAAAGGTAGATTGTTAATTGCTGACCCAGCAATTTTGAATGATTGTTCTTTTAAGAGAACCATTGTATTGCTTACTGAACATACTTCAAAAAGTTCAGTAGGTTTTATTTTAAATAGACCTTTGAACTATGCGCTTAGTGATTTAGTACCTGATATAGACTGTGATTTTACAGTTTATCAAGGAGGTCCTGTAGAACAGGATAACTTATATTTCATTCATAAAATACCTCATTTACTACCTAACAGTATTGAAATAGCCAACGGTTTATATTGGGGCGGTAATTTTGAACTTCTAAAAGAGCTTTTAAATAATAAACAGCTAAAATCGACAGATATTAGATTCTTTTTAGGGTATTCTGGTTGGGCTCCAGACCAACTAGACGAAGAACTTTATATAAATTCATGGTTTGTTGCTGAAAACGATTATGAAAACATCTTAGCTGCCAATGATCAAGATTTCTGGAAAGATAAGCTACTTCAAAGAGGAGGTAAATATAAAATATGGGCAAACGCTCCTAGTGATATTCAAATGAACTAACTCGTTACCGTTGCTAGCTGTAAACTATTCTTTATCTTTTCTGTAATCTCAGTTACAAACTCTTTTTTTCGATAATTAGTCACCGATTGAATTCCAATAATTGCATTAGTAATAAAAACCTCGTCTGCTTTTTGAATTTCAAATGGAGAAATTACAGTTTCTTCAATAGTATATTCCGGATGCTTCTCTATAATTTCAATTACTTTTTTTCTAATAATTCCTTTAATACACCCTTCTTCTAATGCAGGAGTTTTAACCACATTTCCTTTTATAATGAAAAGGTTTCCATTAATAGCTTCCACTACTCCTTTTCGCTCGTTCAATAAAATACAGTTATCTAAATCATTTTCATCAGCAAAAACCGCTGCTAAAGTATTCAACATTCGGTTGGTTGTTTTTACTGTTGATAACAAGCCTGAATAATTATAAAAATCTTTAAAAACATCTATTCTGTAAACTTCTTTAGTACTTACTTCCAAAGGAGCTCCTTCAATTATATAATCTACCTCATTAGTAATAGGTGTATACAAACCACCATCTTTTCTAAAAACAGTCAATCGTATTCTATATGTTGAAGAACTTGGTAATTCTTTTGTTAGCTTTAAGATTTCTTCTTGTAAAAACTCAAAGGTAAATTCCATAGGAATTCTCATGCGAAGCATACGCATTGAAGCCATTAATCTAAAATAATGATCTTCAATAAAAACAACTTTACCATTTACTACTTTTATGGTTTCAAAAATGGCATCACCATATTTAAACCCTCTATTTTGAGTTGAAAGTTGCACTTTGCTATCTGCAATTAAAGTTCCATTAAAATTTACCATTCTTATAAAAATTTAAATGCAAACTTACAATTTAGGTAAGTATTAGCCACAAAAAAACTCGACAATTTGCCGAGTCTATATTTTATCAAAATATAATTAGTTTAAGCTCCTATAGTATGTTTCAATTCTTCAATTTGGTTCTCCCAAAGCATTTTAGCCTCTTCAACATCATCTTCATCATCAGCAAAATCTGTAATAATTACAGCAACATCTTTTGTTAATGGATCTACCTGAATTTTAAATTCAAAATAACTTTCATCGTCTTCACTTTCAGTCCATTTAAATTTAATACGCTCATCTGCTTTTTTGGTAATTATTTTAGCTTCTTCTTCAGAACCATCCCAAAAAAAAGTAATTATTTTACCTCTTGAATTTACTTTGTCTGCAAACCACTCTTCTAAACCTGCAGGTGTTGCAAAATATTGATATAACATGCTTGGAGAAGCATGGATAGGAAACTCTAATTCAAATTTAACCTTGCTCATCTATTTTTTTGTTTAACCGCCAATATATATAATTATTTTTTAAAAAAAAATTATAATGTTTGTTGTCTAAAACCAAAAAGTATTTATATTTGCACCCGCAATCAGGCGAGGTAGCTCAGTTGGTTAGAGCGCAGGATTCATAACCCTGAGGTCACGGGTTCAACTCCCGTCTTCGCTACAAGACCCAAATCATTCAGATTTGGGTTTTTTTATACTTATATTTTAGCATACATTTTATAATGAGGACCTACTTTTATCACTTCAAATTCCTCTCCTATAATTTCAAAATCTAGACCTTCATAAAATCCAATAGCTTCTTTTCTAGCATTACACCATAAAACAGCAATTCTCTTTTCTTTTAAAATGCTTTTTGCCTTTTCAATCAATAGTCTTCCTGCTCCTTTACCTCTTACTTCAGGCAAAGTCGCCATTCCTCTTAGCTGATAATGCTTTCCTTCAAAACTTTCTAAATCTTTTTTTACAAAAGTTGCAATTCCTACCAATTTCCCTTGGTAAAAAGCTCCTAAATGAAAAGTACTTTCATCTTTATCTCCTTCAAATTTAAAAGGCAAATCAATATTATTTCGCAAAACAGTTAATCGTATGTTATACGTTTCTTGCGCCGATATATTTTTTATTTTTATCATGTAAACTCTTTAACTCAAAAATACAGAATGAATATACATTTTAAGTCCATAAACAAAAAAGATATCCTTAGTATTCTTCCGCTTTTACAAAAAATCAATACAACTACTCCTCATGATATATTAAAAGCAAGAGTTTTAGAAATGATTGAGTGTCCAAATTATGAATGCGTTGGAACATTTGACGGAAATAAACTTATCGGTATTTCTGGTCTCTGGTATAGTATTAGACATTATGTTGGTAAAAGTGTAGAACCTGACCATGTTATAATTGATGAGACTTACAGAGGTAACAACATTGGTAAACAGTTTTTTAACTGGATTTACGAATATACAAAATCAAAAGGCTATGAAGCTATTGAATTAAACACTTATACTGGCAACCGAAAATCTCATAAATTTTATTACAACGAAGGATTTGAAATCTACGGCTTTCATTTTGTAAAAGTTTTAAGAGAAGACAATACCTTTTACTAGCAAAGACATTAAAAAAAGCATCATAAAACCATACTTATATTATGGCTTATTTAACTTGTTAATCATTCAACCTATACTATTATTAGGGCTACAAAAATTACAGTTAAAAAGATTTTTTTACGGTTAAACCATACTTTATTTATGGTTTTTTCATTCTCCTATTCATTAAATTCTAAGTAGCTTTGTAGTCACTTAAGAGACGTCTTAAGTTCTTTTTCATAGCAATTTTCCCACTCAATCTTTTTGAGTGGGTTCTTTTTTTATCACTCATGCTATTTTTTTATTTATAAATTAATTTTATATGTTTAATAACACAACATATAATCGATATTATATTTATAACTCTTTTATTACTCTTGAGCTTTGAGTTTAGATTTTCTTTTTATTTTAAAGGATGATTAGTTTAAAAATTGAACATAAAAAAAGACTATCTTTTCAGATAGTCTTTCTCGTATAATTATGTGTAGGTTATAAACTAACCACAACTTTAATCTACAACTTCTACATTAAAAGCGTTTAAGCCTTTTCTACCCTGTTCGGTATCGTAACGTACTTTGTCATTTTCTCTAACATCGTCAATCAAACCTGAATTATGTACAAAAATATCTTCTCCTGATTCTGATGATGTAATAAACCCAAACCCTTTTGAGTTATTAAAAAATTTTACGGTGCCTTCTTGCATCTTACTTAAATTTTAAATTATTATATAATGTTGTGTAAAAGAAGAACCTTTATATAATCTTTTATAATGTTATTACACAACTATAAAAAACTATTATACTTATAAACACTTAAAAAATAAAGGAATAATGAAATAAAAAAAAGACAAGAAGAGAATAAACTCAAAAAAACTAATTACTATATACTACCACGAAATAATTAAGGTGTTCCACTTGAACGTGACAAAGATAGTCCTTTTTTATTGATTATGGGGAAACTAGCTTCTTTTTTAATTTTTAAACCATGTAAACTTCATAATTCATAATACTATACAGAAGTATTAAAACAGGTTTTAGTACCTTTTATTACCGTAAAAATTAGATTTTATGTTCATATCCATAAATACTCTTGTAGTCTATAAAATATTTTCAAACTTATATCATTCACTTTCTGAAAGTTATAAATAAGCACTAAAATTTTATTAATTTTTTCAAAAAAATTCTTTGCAGATATTAGAAACAGTCTTATATTTGCAACCGCTTTACTGCGGGAGTAGCTCAGTTGGTAGAGCGTCAGCCTTCCAAGCTGAATGTCGCCGGTTCGAACCCGGTCTCCCGCTCAAAAAAACCGAAACAAATGTTTCGGTTTTTTTTATTTACTTATTTATCTATTTAACCTTAATTTACCTCCAAAGAAAAATAATCCCGCAATAATCAATGCCATTATACCAACCATAATTGTATGGTTAGACACTACACTTGGTCTTAGTATCAATGTTATTAAATACCCTCCTATAGCTCCTCCTAAATGCGCTGAGTGACCAACATTTCCTACTTGATTTTTCATTCCGTAAATTGAATACAACAAGTAACCAACTCCAAAAACATATCCTGGAATCGGAACAGGAATAGGCAACATAATTAACTCCATACTTGGGTACAACATTATTGAAGAGAAGATAACTCCTGAAACCGCTCCTGACGCTCCCACAGCACTATAATACAATTCTCTTTTGTGTTGATACAACGAATACATACTCCCAGCTATTAAACTGGCAAAGTATATTAACACAAAATTGATTGTTCCAAAACTAGAATCTACCACCTTACCAAACAGATATAAAGCATACATGTTAAAACCTAAATGCAACCAATCAACATGTAAAAAACCCGATGTCAACATTCTTATTTTCTCTCCTCCTAATATTTTTTGAACCTGAAATTTATATCGATCAAAAAATACTGAGTCGCTAAACCCTTTAATCGACATCAACACATTTGCTACAATTAATCCTATTATTATTTGACTCATAATTTATTTATATACCCACAAACATAAACAAAAGTTAATAAAGTAAATGATTGATAATTTAATGCGATATTTGCCCAAAATATAACTTAATGAAACTACTCATATTTATTATTGTCTACCCACTAATATGGATATTATCAATTCTACCCATGAGATTATTATATATAATTTCTGATTTTTTTCGTCTTGTTGTTTTTAATTTTATAGGATATCGTAAAAAGGTGGTTATTCAAAATTTAAAAATGGCTTTTCCTGACAAAAATGACAAGGAAATAAAAAGCATTGCAAAGAAATTCTACAAACATTTTATCGATTTAATTTTTGAAAGTATTAAATCTTTTACCATATCAAAAAAACAAATTGAGAAAAGATATGTGTATAAAAATATAGAGGTAATAAACAACCTTGCTGCTAAAGGTAGAAGTATTATTTTATCTGGTTCTCATCAAGCGAATTGGGAACTGTCTTTCGGACTTCCTCTTAAAGCTAATCTTAGCTGTTATGGAGCATACACTAGAATTCAAAACCCTTATTTTGAAAAAGTCATCAAATCATCAAGAACAAAATTTGGCTACGATGGTGTACCTACAGGGCTTTTCAATAAAAAGCTAGAAGAACGAGTAAAAAACAACATCCAAAGTTTATATATTTTACTAAGCGACCAATCTCCCCAAGTACATAAAACTAGGTATTGGGCTACTTTTTTAAATAATTGGGTTCCTGTACATACTGGAATGGAGGTTTTAGCAAAAAAATACAATTTTGCTATTGTAAATATGAACATCACCAAGGTAAAGAGAGGTTATTACGAAGCGAACTTTGAACTTATAACAGAAAACCCTAAAGAACACGATAATTTTGAAATTACCGATAAATACTTAAAAATTACTGAAGATCATATTCTCAAACAACCAGAATACTATTTGTGGACTCATAAACGTTTTAAGCATAAAGACAAATACGAACAATGGCTAGAAAACAGAAAAGCTTCTCAATAAACTGAGAAGCTTTTTTTATTCAATCCTAATTTTAAAAAGTAAATTTAAAACACAAAAAAACCTTCTCAAATTGAGAAGGTTTTGGGTGAAAGACCGGGTTCGAACCGGCGACCTCCGGAACCACAATCCGGCGCTCTAACCAGCTGAGCTACAATCACCATGTAACTTGCGGGTGCAAATATACAAGCTTTTCACATTGTGACAAAATTTTTTTTAAATTAATTTACTAAAATTTTCTACAGCCACATAACGTTCTGAGGTAAAGCCTTCTGCAAAATCAACACCAATCAATCTTCCTAAATCTCTTGCTCTATATTCTATACTATCTGTAAAATTTTTGCTTGTAATTGGGGTTTCTGGCTCATCACTTTTCGGATCATAAAACTGTGATGAGTATGCCATTACTGAAGCTACTTTCTTATCTATAAAACCAGTTACATCAATCACAAAATCAGGTTCTATATTTTTCCATTGGATGTAATGATACACTTGCTTTGGTCGCCATTTTTCTTGCTGCTCTCCATCCAATACTGTTTCTATCTTTAACAACCCACTTAAAAAACAGGCATCTGAAACCAACTGACTCCCTTTGGGATGATCAATATGACGATCATCAATAGCATTGCACAACACTATTTCTGGTTGATACTTGCGTATCATTTTGATGATTTTTAACTGATGTTCTTTATCATTTCTAAAAAAACCATCTGCAAATCCTAAGTTTTCTCGTACTGAAACTCCTAAAATGTCGGCTGCTATTGATGCTTCTTTATCTCGTAACTCTGCAGAACCTCGCGTTCCTAATTCACCTCGAGTTAAATCGACTATTCCTACTTTTTTTCCTAACGAAATTTCTTTGGCTATAGTGGCAGCACATCCCAATTCAACATCATCAGGATGTGCACCAAAAGCTAATATATCTAGTTTCATTTTATATATTTAATGAGATTTTTGATGAAAAATAATACTCATTGTCTAATTTATAAATTGAACAATCAAAAGTATCTTTTTTTACTTTATTTAAAACTTTGAATTCCTCAATTACATCATAAGAATTTTCAACATTATAATTAAATTCTTTTAAGTTTAGAACTCTAAAGTTACTAGTATCAATCTTGTTTTTAAAACTCTTAATAACTTCTTTATTAATTTTAAGAATATAATTCCTCCAAGTTACTTTACTCTTTTTACAAATAGTATTTTGTTGTTCCTTTATATTTCCCCAAACCAAATTATATATTGAATCTGACAAAACTAAAGGATCTTGACTTAAATATTGTTCATGCTTTTCATTTCTTTTTACAGTATCAATTTCTACTTCTTCTTCAAAATATTCTTCTTCATTAAAAATTATTTCTTGGTGAACTTCATAATAAATAACAGTATCTTGGCTTTTCTTTCCCAATAATGTTACATCTACTCCTGGAGACCATTTGTATCCATTCTTATACAAAACATCACACGTTACATTTTTATCTATAACAAAAGGTAGGTTAGATAGTTTTTTCTTTTTACAAGAATAAAAAACCAATATAAATATTAAAATTTTTAAAATATTCTTTATCATTTTTTTCTAGCTAATCTACTAAATCACAATTAAACTTGAACTGTTTTCCATTTTCCTTTTCTAAATAGCCAAATTCCTACAATCGCAATTAAAACTTCCGCTAATGTAATTGCTGTAAATACACCAACAGGACCAAAGTCAAAGGTTATTGCCATCAGATACGCAAACGGTAATTGGAACAACCAAAAACACACAAAATTGATATAAGTTGGTGTTTTGGTATCTCCTGAGCCATTAAACGATTGAATTACCACCATTCCATAAGCATAGGCAATATACCCTGCTGCAATAATCTGTAAACATAAGGCTCCATTTTCAACTACTTCGGTATTATCTGAGAACCAATCTAAGAATGTAGGAGCAAAAAATATGTAGATTACCGAAACAGCTCCCATAAAAAAGGCACAATATTTACTGGTTATCCAAACCGACTTCTCTGCTCTACTAGGTTGTTGTGCTCCTAAATTCTGGCCTACCAATGTAGCCGCTGCATTACTCATTCCCCATGCAGGCATCAAAGTAAACATCATAATACGTATTGCAATTGTATAACCAGCTAAAACTTCACTACCAAACTCAGAGATAATACGCATTAAAAATACCCAACTAGAAGTACCGATAATAAACTGTCCTATGCCACCTAACGATACTTTGATTAAGTTAACCATTACTGAAACTCTTATCATCAAGTCTTTTAGAACTAGTTTTATTTTTCCAGCTCCAAAAAACAGCACCGATAATTGCGCAACTACTGCAGTTCCTCTACCAATAGTTGTTGCAATCGCCGCTCCTTCTACTCCATAAGCTGGTATGGGACCTAAACCAAAAATGAATATTGGATCTAAAATAATATTCAATCCGTTTGACAAAATTAAGGTCCACATAGCTATAGAAGCATTTCCTGCTCCTCTAAAAATGGCATTAATTAAAAAGAGTAGCATCACAGTTATATTCCCTCCTAATAATACACGAGTATACCCATAGCCTTCTGCGATTAAACTAGGTTCCCCTCCCATCAATCTTAGTATTTCTTTCGGATATACAATTCCGACAATACTGATAAGAATTGAAATAAATATTCCTAAAAAGATAACTTGTACAGCTGTTTGGTTTGCTCCTTCACTATCTTTTTCTCCTGTTCTTCGAGCCACCAATGCAGTTGCTGCCATACTCAATCCTATAGCTACGGCATACACTAAAGTCAACACCGATTCGGTTAATCCAACTGTAGCTACCGCATTCACACTTACCCTAGAAACATAAATAATATCTACCAAAGCAAAGATAGATTCCATTAACATTTCTAAAATCATCGGAATTGATAGCATGAAAATTGCCTTTTTTATGCTTCCTGTGGTAAAATCTTGCTGTTTACCTAAAACAGCGTCTTTAAAAAGTGAAAATATAGTTTGTTTTGAAGTTTGATTGTTATCAGTCATTATAAGTTTTTTAAATACATAAATTACCTTAAGAAAAAACTTAAGGTGTAACTATTTGTTGCTCAAGCAACGGTGCTATGTGGGCGACTTAGACAATCATAATGATACAAATATGCGAAAATAATTTTAATTAAATTCAATATCTTCGTGCTATGATTAAGATTGTCATTATAGGAGGCGGTAATGTAGCCACACATTTAGCCAATGCTTTTAGTAAAACAAACGATGTATCTTTGGTACAGGTTTATGCTAGAAATATTGAGCAAATTGAGCATTTAAAAGCAATTACTTCTATAACAAATAGCACAGAGCTTTTAAAAGAAGCCGATGTATATATTATAGCGGTTTCTGATGATGCTATTGGAAGTGTTTCAAGCAAAATTAATCACCCAAACAGTTTAATAGTTCATACTTCGGGGAGTGTAGAAATGCAATCGATTCAAACCAAAGGTCGCAAAGGTGTTTTCTATCTTTTACAAAGTTTTTCAAAAGATAAAAAAGTGAATTTTGATGAAATTCCTTTTTGTTTAGAAGCCGAAAATGATAGTGATTTACAGCTATTAGAAACCTTAGCTAAATCCATCGGAAAAAAGATATATCATATCAATTCAGAACAACGAAAACGATTACACGTTGCCGCAGTTTTTGTAAACAACTTTACGAATCATATGTATAAGATTGGTGCTGATATTTGCAACGAATACCAAGTTCCGTTTGAAGTACTACAACCTTTAATACAAGAAACTGCAGAAAAAATAACAACACTGAGTCCTGAAGCTGCACAAACAGGTCCTGCTAAGAGGAATGATCAAAAAACCATTCAAAACCACTTAGCATTACTCAATACTGAACAACAAGAAATTTATAAACTCATTACAAAATCAATCCAACAGAATGGAAAAAAGCTATAAAGAATATTTACCTCAAATAGATACGTTTATTTTTGATGTAGATGGTGTACTAACTAACGGAATCGTAACTGTTTTTCCTGACGGACAATTGGTACGTCAAATGAATATTAAAGATGGCTATGCTTTAAAAACTGCTGTTAAAGCTGGTTTTAAAGTGTGCATTATCTCTGGAGGTAAAAACGAAGGAGTTCGTACTCGTTTAGAAAACTTAGGGGTTACCGATATCTATTTAGGAGCTCACGACAAAATTCAACAATTCAACGAATTAGTAAAAAAATACAACTTAAATCCTGAGAATGTAGTGTACATGGGGGACGATATACCTGATCTTCCTGTAATGAAACTTGTAGGTATGCCTGCTTGTCCTAATGATGCCGCTCGTGAAATACAACAAATTTCAAAGTATGTTTCTGATAAAACTGGTGGTAATGGCTGCGCACGCGACATTATAGAACAGGTTTTACGTGTGCAAGGAAAATGGGATAGCAACTTTGATGCACAATACGATTAATTGGAACAGTTCTTGTAAATAATAACACATAAAAACTTATAACTATGATTAAAAGAATACTTTTTACTTTAGTACTTACGACCATCAGCTTTTCAGTAAACGCTCAATCTATTTTTGGTAAATGGGAAAACCGTGATGAAGAAACCAATAAAGTAGATTCAGTAATTGAAGTATATGAAAAAGAAGGAAAAGCCTATGCTAAAATTGTAGAAATTACTGATAAAAATCGTCAAGAAGCTGTTTGCGATAAATGCAGTGGGAAACTTAAAAACAACCCTATTTTAGGTATGAATATCTTAACCGGCTTATCAAAGGATGGTGATGAATGGAGCGGTGGGAAAATTTTAGATCCTAAAAATGGTAAAGAATATAAGTGCTATATAAAATTAGATGGCAAAAATAAACTAAAGATTAGAGGTTATATTGGGTTTTCAGCATTTGGTAGAACAGCATACTGGCATCGAAAAACTAAATCTTAAGATACTATTTAAAGCATCATTTTTAATGGTGCTTTTTTTATAAAAAAATAAAAGACAAATATATCTTTTATAAAAGAAATTAATATCTTTGTAACATAAATTAAATATATGTTTTCCAAATCTTGTGAATACGGTTTAAGAGCAACCATTTTTGTTGCAGAACAATCTAGCTTAGGAAATAAAGTTGGGGTAAAAACCATTGCCGCTGCCATAAACTCTCCTGAGGCTTTCACAGGAAAAATATTACAAATTTTAACTAAAAACAATATCATTGATTCGATTAAAGGACCATATGGAGGGTTTGTAATAGCCAAAGCAAACCTAAAAATGATTCGATTAAGTGATGTCGTTCGTGTATTAGATGGTGATAGTATTTATACAGGTTGTGGCTTGGGTTTAAAACAATGTGACGATACCTCTCCCTGTCCTCTTCACTTTAAATTTGTAGAAATAAGAGATAACTTAAGAAAAATGTTAGAAGGAAACACGCTACATGATGTACTATATACTAATGACAAGAAAAATACTTTTTGGCTAAAACGGGAATAAAAAAATTTACAACAATAAAAGACAAAAAGGTCTTTTTATTATTTATAAAATATAAACTGAAACAAAATGGAAATAAATAACAACTCAGTAGTGGCAGATATAGTTGCGAATAACTATAAAACAGCTACAATTTTCAAGCTTTATGGTATAGACTTTTGTTGCAATGGTAACAGAACTATTCAGGAAGTTTCTACGAAAAAAAACATTGTCCCTGAGACTTTGATAAACAAACTTATCCGCATAGACAGAGGCTCTAAGTCAAATAACGATTACCAAAACTGGTCGTTAGATTTTTTATGCGATTATATCTACCAAAATCATCATACTTATGTAGAAAAACAAATTCCTGAGATTCTAGAATATCTTACTAAAATTGCCAAGGTTCATGGCAATAATCACCCTGAGCTACACGAAGTTTTACAACTTTTTAAAGAAAGTGCGGGTGAACTCACCACACATATGAAAAAAGAAGAACTCATCTTATTTCCTTTTATTAAAAAATTGGTTACAGCTAGTAACAGCAATACTACTCTTGCTCCTCCTCCATTTGGCACAATAGAAAATCCTATCAACATGATGCATGATGAGCACGATAATGAAGGAAACAGGTTTAGAACCATTGCAAAATTGACCAACAACTATACTCCTCCTGCAGATGCATGTAACACTTACAAAGTTGCTTTAGCTATGCTACAGGAGTTTGAAGAAGACTTACACAAACACATTCATTTAGAAAACAACATCTTATTTAAAAAAGCAATCAAATTAGAAAATCAATTAAATAATTAATAATGAGAAAAATTTGGACTGGATTTATTGCAGTAGTGGTGCTATCATTTATTGCATTGATATGGGTAGGTACAGAAATTTACCAAACCCAACCCCCTATACCTGAAACAGTAAAAATTAAGGGAAATAATGAAATTATTTATACAAAAAAAGACATTCAAGATGGACAAAATGTATGGGAGTCAATTGGAGGAATGGAAGTGGGTTCTATCTGGGGACACGGAAGTTATGTAGCTCCAGACTGGACAGCGGATTGGATTCATAAAGAAGCTGTTTATTTATTAAACTATTGGGCAAAAAAAGACTTTAATATTGATTACGAAACTCTAGATGAAGAAAATAAAGCCGCTTTAAAAGCTCGTTTGGTAAAAGATATTAGGACTAATACTTTTAATCCTAAGGATGAATCAATAACGATTTCAAAAGAACGAAAAGAAGCTATTGAAGCAAACTCTATCTACTATGCAAATATCTTTTCAAAAGGGCATGAAAAATATGCTATTCCTGAAGGAGCTTTAACTGATACTGAAAAACTAAGCAAACTGAACGCTTTCTTATTCTGGACATCTTGGGCTGCAAGTACACAAAGACCTAGTCAAGAATACACCTATACTTCAAACTGGCCTCATGAACCCTTAATTAACAATACAATTACCCCAGATTCACAAATTTGGTCAGGGTTCTCAATTATCTTATTGCTCCTATTCATTGGAATATTGACCTACTATTATATTCGAAATCATGAAAAAGGAGAAGCTGTTACCAATCCTGGAACAGATCCATTACTTGATTTGAAATTATTCAGGTCACAAAAAGCTGTATTGAAGTACTTTTTAGTCATTTCTCTGTTAATTGTACTACAGGTAGTTTTAGGAATTATTACGGTACACTACACAGTAGAAGGGCAAGCCTTTTTCGGGTTTAATTTATCAAAATTGCTTCCCTATTCGGTTTCTAGGACATGGCACACCCAACTTGCTGTTTTCTGGATTGCTGCCACTTGGCTAGCTACCGGTTTATTCTTAGCACCTATTATTAGTGGTAAAGAAATGAAGTATCAAGTCTTTGGCATTAACTTCTTATTCATTGCCTTATTAGTTATTGTCTTAGGATCAATGTTAGGAGAATGGTTAGGTGTACATCAGTTTTTAGACTTAACCACCAATTTCTTCTTTGGTCACCAAGGGTATGAATACATGGATTTAGGAAGATTCTGGCAAATTTTCTTGGGCATCGGTTTAATTTTATGGGTAGTTATGGTAGGTAGACACGTGTTATATGGCATCCGTAAAAAAGACGATTCTAAACATTTACTTTCTATCCTATTAATAGCCGTGGTTGCTATTGGCATGTTCTTTTTCTCTGGATTGATGTACGGTGAAAACAGCTCACTACCTGTTATTAATTATTGGAGATGGTGGCTCGTACACTTATGGGTAGAAGGATTCTTTGAGGTATTTGCTACGGTAATCATCGCCTACATCTTCTCACGAATGAAAATTATTTCAACCAAAACAGCAGGAAAAACAGCTATTGCTTCAGCAACTATTTTCTTAGCGGGAGGTATCATTGGTACCTTACACCACTTGTATTATTCAGGAACTCCTGTACAAGCCATTGCTTTAGGAGCTACCTTTAGCGCTCTAGAGGTGGTACCACTTACCTTAATGGGATTTGAAATTAGAGAAAATTGGAATTTATTGAAAAAGAATACCTGGATTCAACGTTACAAGTGGCCTATCTTCTTCTTTATCGCAGTAGCTTTTTGGAACATGGTAGGGGCTGGTGTTTTCGGATTCTTGATTAATCCACCGATTGCTCTATACTATATTCAAGGGTTAAATACAACCGCAGTACATGCGCACACTGCCTTGTTTGGAGTATACGGAATGTTAGGTATGGGCTTTATTTTAATTTGTTTACGCCTGTATTCAAACATTTCATGGAACGAAAAACTCGTGAAAAATGCGTTTTGGTTTTTAAATGGTGGATTGATACTAATGGTTGTTTTAAGCTTGCTACCAGTAGGTATCATTCAAGCATACACCTCAATTACTAAAGGCTATTCTTTTGCTAGAGACCCTGAATTACTATACAATCCAACGGTACAAACCTTAAAGTGGATGCGAATGGTTGGTGATATTGTTTTCTCTGTAGGTATTGTATTTTTCTGTTGGTTTGTGGTAAAAACTACCATCAAAGCAATAAAACAAAAATAATAACTCCTCTTTATTTTACTAAAAACCCTGTGCAGATAGTATCTGCACAGGGTTTTATTATATCAATAACTTAGAATTTATTTAAAACTCTTCTTGGACAAGCTCCATATTCACAACTGCTCCTGCTACATTTCCTGCATATACAGCATTACTCACTGACCTCATCATCGTTACATTATCACCACAAGCAAACACACCTTCTACCGATGTTTTTTGAGCGAAGTCTACTTTAATATACCCATCTTCCGTCAATTCACAACCCAATGAAACAGGAATCTGTGAGTGTTGTTGAAAAGGTAATGTTGCATAAACAGCTGAAAATGATATCTTTTCTCCATTTTCAAAAACTACATTCTCTAGCTTTCCATTAGTATGCTCAACTTCTAAAACCTTAGACTCTATAATATTTATATTGTTCTTTTCAATTTTAGCTAATTGTTCACTACTAAAAGTAGCCTTTCCATTAGTTAAGATACTTAAACCGTCTGTAAGATTGTTAACTAACGAAGCTAAATGAAAAGCACTATCTCCGTTAGATAGAATACCTGTCTTCTGTCCTTTAAACTCATATCCATGACAATATGGACAATGGATAACTGAAATACCCCAAGCAGCAGAAAAACCTTTTATTTCAGGCATTATATCTTTTATCCCGGTTGCAAAAATTATTTTTTTGGAGGTAAACTTCTTTCCCGATTGGGTAGTTATAAAAAATTTATTTTCTACTCTTTTTCCTGTTACTGCAAAATCTTCCAGAAATTGTACTGTACCGTACTTTAAAACTTGCTCTTTCGCTTTTCTGGATATTTCATCAGGTTTGGATCCATCATGCGTAATAAAATTATGAGAATTTGGTGTTTGCTTATTGCAAGGCGAACCTCCATCGATTATCAAAACATTTCTCAACGAACGGCCTAATGCCATGGCTGCTGAAAGTCCAGCATAACTACCTCCTATAATTATTACGTCGAAATTTTTCTTGGCTATCATCATATAATTCAATTGTTTAAAACAGCGCAATTACATTTTAAAATTATTACAAGCTGCTTATTTTATTTTTCCTTTTAAAAATGTTTTTATTTAAACGCGACATTGTCGCAAAACAACAAAGCAAACATATTTCATAATTTTCAATTACGCAACAAAGTCGCAATAAACAATGAAAATATTTTATGTCTTTACCTTACTTTTTTTACGGTTTTATCAAACAACTTAACAAATTCAATACTTTAAATTTGAGAAATTATAAATTCAAATTATGTTAAAGAACATTTCAAATTTAGGCTTTGCTCTGGACAAAAAAGAGCAAAAAAACATTAAAGGTGGTACTTATCGTGAAGACGACGATTCAAAATGCGGTAGAGATATGTCAGCAGAAGAGCACAATCATTGCTGTTTAGTTGATCCATTTAACATTTATTGTTAAAAATCTTTTTAAGCGAACTTTTGTTCGCTTTTTTTTTACTTACACTTTATTTAATACCTTCTTACAAGTTAACTATTACATTACGGAAATCCACATGTATTTCTTCATACTTCACCTTTTTATTCATCGTATTAACAGATAATTTTGTGGTATCTAAAATGTAAATTATGGAAGAGATTGTTTTTAAAGCCTTGTTATCAGATAACAAGTTCAACAGAATAGAAAACTTTATTCAAGAGGTAATTAACACAAATAAAAATAACGGAGCTACCTATGAAGAAGTAAGGGAGTCTCTTATAAAACTAATTTTATATCGATTAATCAAAATAGATACTAAAGCCTCTAACGATTGTATTTTACGAGAAACTAATTTTTATCAAGCTCGTGAATTAGGGAGTGTGAACTCTTGGTTAGAAAATAAACGTGCTTATAGATCTTATTAATACAATTACACAATAGTCCCCCACTTCTAAAAGGGTTTAATGCTTTCTTCTCTGATTGCCAATAAACCCTTTTTAGATTTCAGAAAGCGAACTTCGGTTCGCTTTTATTTATAGTACAATATCATTTTAGGTTAACATAACCTATTAAAACAAAACAGGCTATCTTAATAAAACTAAGGAAAATCCTTACTTATTTTATGGTTTTTTAAAAACTTAAAATACACTTAGGTTCTATTTTTAAAAAACTAAAAAACAACTTATTATGTTAAAAAATATTTCAACTTTAGGTATAATCTTACACAAAAAAGATCAAAAACATATTCATGGCGGTTCATTTGCTATTTGCACGGAATGCTTTAATTATTGCAGATCTCAAAATTTTCAAACCAAAGAAGAGTTTAATGCTTGCTTTTTAGATTGCAAACTAGAACTTTGTTAAATTTTAAAAGCGGACTTCTGTTCGCTTTTTATTTATAACATAGCAAAAAGAAATATTTAAAAAAAAACATAAAGCCTTACTATTTCTAGTAAGGTTTTATCTGATTGCGATAGAATTCAAATCTGTGACAGCATTACTAATATTTATACTATCTGTATAATCTCTAAAATTTAAATAAGGAGGAGAGCTTATTACTAAATCTATCTCTTCCTCTAATTCTTTTATTTCTTTTATCCTAAATATACTTTTAAAGCATCTGATCTAAACTTTAATCTCCTAATAGCCTTTTCTTTTATTTGCCTTACTCTTTCCCTAGTTAGATCAATCTCTTCTCCTATTTCTGTTAAACTCATGGGATCATTCTCCTCCAACCCATAAAACAGTCTTATAACAGTAGCTTCTCTAGGTGATAAAGTATCTAAAGCTCTATGTATTTCTATTTGTAAAGATTCTAGTAATAATCCTTTATCAGGATTTGGCAATTCTCCTGCACTATAAACATCATATAAATTAGAATTCTCACCTTCAATTAAAGGAGCATCCATTGAAACATGCCTTCCAGATATACTTATAGAGTCTTTAACATCTGTAATAGTCATTTCTAGTTCTGTAGCAATTTCTTCCACTGATGGTTTTCTTTCTACTCCTTGTTCTAAACGGGCTACAGCTTTATTAATCTTATTAATGTTACCAATCTTATTTAAAGGAAGTCTTACTATTCTAGATTGCTCTGCTAGAGCTTGTAGTATTGATTGGCGAATCCACCATACTGCATAAGAGATAAATTTAAACCCTCTTGTTTCATCAAAACGTTGAGCTGCTTTTACCAATCCTATATTGCCTTCATTTATAAGGTCTGGAAGATTTAACCCGTGATTTTGATATTGTTTTGCTACTGAAACAACAAACCTTAGATTTGCACTAACTAGTAACTCTAATGCTCTTGTATCACCAGATTTAATTTTTTGAGCTAATTCTACTTCTTCTTCAGCAGTTATCAACCCTATCTTACCAATATCTTGCAAGTACTTATCTAAAGACTTTGCTTCTCTATTTGTTACCTGTTGTATTATTTTTAACTGCCTCATATTTAACGTTTTTAAAATCTTATATATGAAGCTGTTTTTATTAACTTAGTATATAAAAGAAGTTTATTGAGTTATTTCTTAAGAAATAATTCTTCTGTTTTAGATTAAAAATATTAGTATTAGATTTTTTTATAAAAAACCCACTCAAAAGTTGAGTGGGAAATTGCTATGAAAAAGAAACTCCAAACGTCTTTTGAGATTCTTTAAATATTGTTATAAGATTTTATCTTATTACTTCAACATTAACAGCGTTCATTCCCTTTTTTCCTCTTTCTGTGTCATACTTGACCTTATTTCCTTCATTAATATTATCTATTAATCCTGAATTATGAACAAAGATATCTTGTCCTGTTTCTGATGAAGTTATAAATCCGAATCCTTTCGAATCATTGAAAAATTTTACTGTACCTTCTTGCATTTTTGTGTTATTTAATAATTATAATAATTTGTTAAAGAAGAACCATTAGTAACTTCTTTAAATATGAAACACCAACATGCTTATTTCTAAACACTTAAAAAAGATAAAGTAATTATGGAATAAAAATAAAGAGGAAAACTCAGAAAATTATTTCATTGTAGTACCCTAAAATCATCAAGGTTGTTCAACTCGAACATTGTAAAGGTAAACCTTTAATTCTGATATACTATTAATTAAGTCGGTTTTATTTAATTATCCCAACTACAAGTTACAATAAACTATCACCTAAAAAACAAAAAAGCCTTACTATTTCTAGTAAGGCTTTATGTGATCGCGACAGGATTCGAACCTGTGACCGTCTGCTTAGAAGGCAGATGCTCTATCCAGCTGAGCTACGCGACCTTTGTTTGTCGGGGTGGCAGGATTCGAACCTGCGACCTCCTGCTCCCAAAGCAGGCGCGATGACCGGGCTACGCTACACCCCGATTGGGTCATCTACAATTTTTTGCGGAGAGACCGGGATTCGAACCCGGGCATCCCGAAGGATGACAGCTTAGCAGGCTGCTGCATTACCACTCTGCCACCTCTCCTTAATTCTTGTCGAAACGTGAATTAAAAATTGCGAGTGCAAATGTATAACTATATATACGTTTCTACAAACTTTTTTTCGAAAAAAATTCACTATTCTGGATACTCAATACGTAAGTGATAGATATTCATTAACTTATTCTTTATAATTTTTTTTATTTTTTCTATTTCTCTAAATGTAATATCTGAATTTATGAACTGATTATCGTTTTTTTGCTTGTCAATGATCTTATCTATTAGCTGATCTATAGATTGTGCTGTTGGATTTTTCAAGCTCTTAGAAGCCGCCTCTGCAGCATCACACATCATTAAAATAGCAGTTTCTTTAGAAAAAGGAATAGGTCCTTGGTATTGAAACCTCTTAATATCAACATCAGGATTATTCTCTAACTCCATTTTGTAAAAATAATACGTAACACTTGTTCCATGATGCGTTCGAATAAAATCGATAATCCTATCTGGCAACTTATTCTTTTTAGCTATTTCTATTCCGTTTATAACATGATCTAAAATAATACGAGCACTATCTACAGGCAACAAATCGTTATGCGGATTCACTCCTGTCGATTGATTTTCGGTAAAGTACATCGGGTTCACCATTTTTCCTATATCATGATACAAGGCTCCTGTACGCACTAACATAGAGTTTGCCCCTATTTCATTCGCTGCAGCTTCTGCTAAATTTGCCACTTGCATAGAATGCTGAAAAGTCCCTGGAGCTTTTTCATTTAAATCTCTCAACAACTTAGAGTTTGTATTCGACAACTCTAACAATGTGACATCAGAAACCAATCCGAATAGTTTTTCGTAAAAATAAATAAAGAATACGGCTAAAAATGATAACAATCCATTTGCAGCAAACAATCCGAAATACATCCAATTTATTTTATCAGCATTTCCTTCTTTTAAAATAGAAAATGCAAAATAAGTAAGCATATAAATCAACGTGATTTGCCCTATCGACATAAACAAGCTCGCGCGTTTATAGAGTTCTGAAACTGTTAGGATTGTTACAATTCCCGCAATAATATGCAGATAAATAAACTCAAAACTATTAGGCACTATAAACCCTAATAATAACACTGTAAGTACATGCGTAAATAAACCTAATCGTGCATCAAAAAAAGCTTTTAAAACAATTGGTAAAATACTTAGCGGAACAACATACAAATAATCTGAATTGTATTTTACTACCATGGTTTGCACCAAAATCATCATAAAAACATTAAAGAAAATAAACGTTACTTTATTATTATCATTGAATATCTCTAGTCTGTATTTTTCTAAAAAGAGTAATAACATCAACAAGGCAAATGCCACTAAAATGGTATAACCAAATACTATCCAACTATAGTTTGATTTTGTCCAGATTTGAGAACTCGATGCTACTTCGTACGATTTTAAAACATTATACTTTCTGCCTTCAACAATATCTCCCTTTAAAATGATTAATTCTCCTTTTGACACCTTTCCTTTAGCATATGAGATACTTTTTAAACGTTCATTTAATTCTTTGTCACTATACTTATAATCGTACGTTACGTTTGGTTTTAAATTACTTGATAGGTAGTTTACTAATATTCTTCTTTTGTTATATTGAAGCTCTTCTGTATTGGTTCGTAAAAATTTTAAAATATCTTTCGACTGTATCAATTTAGAAAATGGAACATCATCTATCGAATTTCCTTTTCTTAAAACCACCACATCTCCCCTATTCGCTTTATTATTACTAGCATCATCCAAAAAACCATACGTATATATTTTATCAATTATACTTTCTCCTTCTTTAATTAAATCTCTTATGGTATAAGTTGATAACGAGTCTAAAGAATTTATATCTCTTGAAAAAGAACTCAGTACTTCATTTTTTATATCGGTATCAACCACAAAGTATTTTTTAGAACTTTGTTCAAGTTCCTTCCTCTCTGCTTCAATCTCTTCTGAAGTCTTTTGAATAGCAAAATCAAAAGGAGCATATAAATTATCATACTGCCAAGGTTTTCCTAACGGAAAATCATATTTAAACTGTCCTCCTTTCGGAAATAAATACACAATAGCTATCACTGTTATTAAAAACAATAGCACTTTGTAAATTATCGTATTGTTTTTGTATAACCTATTGATTAAATCGTTCATTTTTGATGTTTATAAAATGTAAATATAACCTTTCTCTATTATTTGAGTACTTATTATAAAATGGTTATTTTCGCAAAACAAATCTTAACACAACATATTCGATACAATAAACCTGCTTAGTAAAGGTTTATGGGTAGAGAATAAAATTAACAATATAAGCACATGAAAGAAGTAGTAATAGTATCAGTAGCTAGAACTCCTATTGGTAGTTTTTTAGGAACTTTATCAACTACACCTGCACCAAAATTAGGTGCTGTAGCTATTAAAGGAGCCTTAGATAAAATTAACTTAAAACCAGAAATGGTTGAAGAAGTTTTTATGGGAAATGTAGTTTCGGCAGGTTTGGGTCAAGCACCAGCTCGTCAAGCTGCTATTTATGCAGGAATTCCTAACACTGTACCTTGTACTACTGTAAACAAAGTTTGCTCTTCAGGAATGAAAGCTATCATGTTAGCTGCGCAAACCATTGCTTTAGGTGATGCTGAAATTGTTGTAGCTGGTGGTATGGAAAACATGAGTATGATTCCTCATTACCAACACGCTAGAACAGGTAGTAAATTCGGTCCTATCAAAATGGAAGACGGAATGCAGAAAGACGGATTAGTAGACGCTTACGAGCAAGTAGCTATGGGGGTATGTGCTGACGAATGTGCTGTAGAATATGAATTTTCTAGAGAAGATCAAGATGCTTTTGCTGTTGAATCATATAACCGTTCAGCTAAAGCTTGGAGTGAAGGTAAATATGCTGATGAAGTAGTTCCTGTAGAAATACCTCAACGTCGTGGAGAGCCTATCATTTTTTCTGAAGATGAAGAATACAAGAACGTAAAAATGGATAAAATACCTGCTTTACGTCCTGCATTTACAAAAGAAGGAACAGTAACTGCTGCCAACGCTTCAACTATTAATGATGGTGGAGCTGCTTTGGTGTTAATGTCTGCTGAAAAAGCTGCTGAATTAGGTTTAACTCCTTTAGCTAAAATTAGAGGGTATGCTGATGCTGCTCACGAACCAAAATGGTTTACAACTGCCCCTGCTAAAGCTTTACCAAAAGCCTTAGCAAAAGCTGGTGTTGCTATTGAAGATGTTGATTATTTTGAATTAAATGAAGCATTTTCGGTAGTAGGATTAGCTAATATGAAAATCTTAGGATTATCAGCTGATAAAGTAAATGTAAATGGTGGAGCTGTATCTTTAGGACATCCATTAGGAGTTTCAGGAGCTAGAATTATTATCGCTTTAACTTCAATTTTAAAACAAAACAACGCTAAAATTGGTGCTGCTGCTATATGTAACGGTGGTGGTGGTGCTAGTGCAATGGTAATTGAAAGAATTTAATTTAAAGCCCTGTTTTTTAAATGTCCTTTGGAATTTGTAATTTAAGTATTGTTCCTCTCCGATTAGAACCTTCTGATGCTTCAGAAATGGTAAATCAGATTCTTTTTGGTGAACACTTTGAAGTTATAGAAAAATCAAAAAAATGGAGTAAAATTCGTTTAGATTTTGATGACTATGAAGGATATATCGACAACAAACAATACGAAGAAATTTCAGAAGAAATACATACGCTTTTATCAAAAGAAAAAAAGCATTATGCTGGTGAATTGATTGATTTTATTACTGACAATAACAGTAATCTAACAACAATTCCTTTGGGAGCTCGTCTCCCTTTGTTTAAAAACAATACAATCAGCATTAATGATACTTCTTTTTCTTATGAAGGTAAAGTATGCAACAGTAAATTAACCAAGTCTTCTATAGTAGAAACGGCTTTTTTATTTTTAAATGTACCATACCTATGGGGAGGTAAATCTCCTTTTGGAATCGACTGTTCAGGTTTTACACAAACAGTATATAAACTATGCGGATATCATCTTTTACGTGACGCGAAACAACAAGCTACTCAAGGTGAAGTTTTAAGTTTTATAGAAGAGAGTGAACCAGGAGACCTAGCTTTTTTTGATAATGAGGAAGGTGTCATCACTCATGTTGGAATTATAATGAACGATTACAACATTATCCACGCACATGGAAAAGTTCGTATAGATAAATTAGATCACAGCGGTATCTATAATGTAGACACCCACCAACATACACATAAGCTAAGAGTTATTAAAAGATTAATAGAATAAAAATCCTTTAAAACATAACACAAAAAAAACCGAAACTAATTAGTTTCGGTTTTTTTATTGATTAATCAATAAAATTATTTCATTGATTTGTATAATTCTCTGTATTCAGATGCTTTATCACTCATCTCTAAAACTTCATATAAGTTCATTAAAGTTTTTACAGTATCAACAGATCTTTTCAAACCATCCGCTTTTTCTAAAAATGGTAACGCTTGTTTGTATACTTCTTTTTGTTTAGCAGCTAACTCATCATACTTTTTAAAGTTATTTAAGTTTTTGTTCATTTCCTCAACAATTGCCTTCTCTTGATCTAAAACTACTACAGCTAGGTTCATATAAGCATCAGCATAATCTGGTTTTAATTCAACCGCCTTTTCGTAATACTTCTTAGCATCTTCCATTCTACCTTGGTTAAAGTTAACAACTCCTAGGTTGTAGAATAATGTAGGATTACTTGGATCTAAAGCAATAGCTTCATTCATTAATTCACCAAACTTATCCATTTTCCCTAACTTCACATACATATCTGCTTCATTAAGTAATAAGTTTAAATCTTTTGGATTTGCCTTTCTTGCTTCAGCTAAAGCTTCAATAGCCTCATCTGTTTTTCCTTGTTCTTTTAATATTAAAGCTACATTTTTAACTATGGTAGCTGTTTTTGATTCTGATGCTTTCGTTTCAGGTTTTACATAACTCCCTGACTTTACCATTAAATCTCTTTGTTGTTTTGATCCCAAATCTTCAACCTTACCCGTAGCTTTGTTCGTTGCTAAATATTGAGTTTCTATACCAGTATATCCGATTCTCTGTAACTCTTTGTAGTACTCAACTGCTTTATCGTAATCTTGAGCTTGTGTAGCTGAAACAGCAGCATTATAAGCAAAAGACGTATCTCTTGGACTTAACACATACGTTAAATAAAAACTTTCAGCCGCTCCTTTATAATCTTTTTTATTATTATATAAATCAACCGCCTTATTTGATACTTCTTGAATCATTTGATTTAAGATAGGCTGAGCTTCTCCTGCATACTTACCTTCTTTCATTGCTAATAACGCGTTGAAAGATTCAGCTGCTCCTTTATAATCTTTTTTTGCTGCTAAAGCTTTACCTTTTAAAAAATAAAACTTAGACTTATACTTATCTTCACCATTCATCATTAAAGACCCCTCAATAGATTTAAGGGTATTTAATGCCGTAGTAAAATCTTGTTTTTTTATTGCTTTTTCAGCATCTTTTAGTTCTGATTTCTGAGCCACTGCCCCTAACGACATTAATCCTAAAGAAAGGGCTAAAATTTGATTTTTCATTTTTAGTTATGATTTATTTATTGTTGTTCTTGACTTTCGTTTGTTTCATTTTCAATTTCCATGCCATTTTCTTCTTCATCTTTTTCATGCATAACTTTTGCCACTGCAGCAATATCGTCGCTATCTTTAATATTGATTAACTTAACTCCTTGAGTTGCTCGTCCCATAACACGTAAATCCTCTACAGCCATACGAATAGTTAACCCAGATTTATTAATAATCATCAAGTCATTTGAGTCATCAACATTCTTAATTGCGACTAAATTACCTGTTTTTTCTGAAATATTCAATGTTTTCACTCCTTTACCTCCACGGTTGGTGATTCGATAATCATCTAATTTAGAACGTTTTCCATATCCTTTTTCAGAAACCACTAAGATATCACTTTCCAAGTCATTAACCGCAACCATACCAATTACCTCATCTTTATCATGTGCTAAAGTAATACCACGAACACCAGAAGCCGTTCTACCCATTGGACGTGTTTTCTCTTCTTCAAAACGAATCGCTTTCCCTGATTGTAACGCTAACATTACTTGGCTATCTCCTGTCGTTAATTTAGCTTCTAACAACTCATCTCCTTCTTTAATAGTAATTGCATTGATACCATTAGCTCTTGGACGAGAATATTGCTCTAAAGGTGTTTTCTTAACTTGACCTTGTTTTGTAGCCATAATAACGTAGTGATTGTTGATATAATCTTCATCTTTTAAATCACCTGTAACTAAGAAAGCTTTAACCTTATCGTCTTGTTCAATATTAATTAAATTCTGAATAGCTCTACCTTTAGTATTCTTTCCTCCTTCAGGAACTTCATACACACGCATCCAGAATACTTTTCCTTTTTGTGTAAAGAATAACATGTACTGGTGGTTTGTACCTACAAATAAGTGCTCTAAGAAATCTTCATTACGAGTTGTAGCTCCTTTTTGTCCACGTCCTCCTCTATTCTGAACTTTATACTCATCTAAATTAGTACGTTTCACATAACCCGCATGTGAAATAGTAACTACCACTTTAGAATCCGGAATCATATCTTCAATACGCATATCTCCTCCTGCATATTCAATTACTGAACGACGCTCGTCTCCGTACTTTTCTTTCACATGATTCAACTCTTCTTTGATAATCTCGTAACGTCTTGGCTCGTTTGCTAAAATATCTTTTAAATCAGCAATAGTCTTGATAATTTCATCATACTCAGCACGTAACTTATCTTGTTCTAGTCCTGTTAACTGACGCAAACGCATTTCAACAATAGCACGTGCTTGAATTTCTGTCAATTCAAAACGTTCCATTAATTTCTCACGAGCTTCATCTGCATTTGAAGAACCTCTAATAATTGCAATTACTTCATCAATATTATCAGATGCAATAATCAATCCTTCTAAAATATGTGCACGAGCCTCCGCTTTCTTTAATTCAAACTCTGTTCTACGAACAATTACTTCGTGTCTGTGCTCTACAAAATAGTGAATTAACTGCTTTAAGTTTAATTGCTCTGGACGCCCTTTAACTAACGCAATATTATTTACACTAAACGATGTTTGTAACTGCGTATATTTAAACAACTTGTTCAATACAATATTAGGAATTGCATCACGCTTTAACACGTACACAACACGCATCCCTTTACGGTCAGACTCATCACGAATACTCGCAATACCTTCTAATTTTTTATCGTTTACCAAGTCAGCAGTTTTCTTAATCATTTCTGCTTTGTTAACTTGGTAAGGAATCTCAGTTACAACGATGCACTCACGACCTTTCACTTCTTCAATCGTTGCCTTAGCTCGCATTACAATACGACCACGTCCTGTATGAAAAGCTTCTCTTACACCATCATATCCATAAATGATACCTCCTGTTGGAAAATCTGGAGCTTTGATGTGTTGCATTAACTCATCAATTTCAATATCTCTGTTGTCAATATAAGCAATCGTACCATTTATAACTTCTGTTAAGTTATGCGGTGCCATGTTGGTTGCCATACCTACTGCAATACCTGAAGCTCCGTTCACTAATAAATTAGGAATACGAGTTGGTAAAACGGTTGGTTCTTGTAAAGTATCGTCGAAGTTTAACTTATGATCAACAGTTTCTTTCTCTATATCAGATAACATTTCTTCTGATATTTTTTGCATACGCACCTCGGTATAACGCATTGCCGCAGGACTATCACCATCAACTGAACCAAAGTTCCCTTGTCCATCAACCATCATGTAACGTACACTCCAGTCTTGTGCCATACGCACCATAGAATCGTATACCGAAGTATCTCCGTGAGGGTGGTACTTACCTAACACCTCTCCTACAACTCTTGCAGATTTTTTATATGCTCCAGTAGCTTTAATTCCTAACTCATGCATACCAAATAACACTCTTCTATGCACTGGTTTTAAACCATCTCTTACATCTGGTAATGCTCTGGATACTATCACCGACATTGAATAATCGATGTATGCTGACTTCATTTGCTCTTCAATGTTGATAGGGATCAACTTTTCGCCATCTGCCATATATTTTCTTTTAAAATATTAGTATTTATTTTCGTCAAAAAAGTGAATTTTACACTCGATAAAACTCACTTTTTAAAATGCCTTTTACATTGTCGCATTTTCTAAAACATTGCAAGATACTACAACCCTCAGTTTTACACAAAAAATATCCCCATTCTTTTAAGATACTTATTAACAATTTTACATAATTTTAAACATTAAAACCACTCTGTTTTACGGGTCAGATTGTCAGTTAAAAACTATTGGCACCTTTTTTGTAATTTTTAAGAAAAAAACTTACTAAATTTACAAAGACAGAAAATAAATTTATGGACGATAATTTTTCACCACAGGTTAGAGATGTAATTACTTTCAGTAAAGAAGAGGCCTTACGATTAGGACACGACTTTATTGGAACAGAGCATCTATTGTTAGGTTTGATAAAGAAAGGAGACGGAAAAGCCATCGAAATATTAACTACTTTTGATGTAGACTTAGATTTAGTTCGTAATAAATTAGAAAAATTAAATCCTACAACTCCATCTATAGCAAACTCACAACGAAAGAGTTTACACCTTACTAGACAAGCAGAAAAAGCTATAAAAACGACGTTTTTAGAAGCTAAGTTATATCAGAGCAATGCTATTGACACTGCTCATTTATTGTTATGTATTTTACGTAACGAAAACGACCCTACAACGAAGTTACTTCAAAAGTATGATGTAGATTATGAGCAAGCAAAAAGCTTATACAAAGAGCTACATGTTGATGATGACACCTATATTTCTCCAGTAGATGAAACTCCTTCTGAAGATGATTTTGCTGACGAAAAAAATCCTTATGGACAACAGCCACAAAAAGGAAAACAAGTAAAAAAATCTAAAACTCCAGTTTTAGATAATTTTGGTCGCGATTTAACAGCTTTGGCTATTGCTGGAAAATTAGATCCTGTTGTAGGTCGCATCAAGGAAATTGAACGTGTCTCTCAAATCTTAAGTCGTCGTAAAAAGAACAACCCTATGCTAATAGGTGAACCGGGTGTTGGTAAATCAGCTATTGCAGAAGGATTGGCTTTACGTATTGTTAATAGAAAAGTTTCTAGAATTTTATTCGACAAACGTATCGTTTCTTTAGACTTAGCAAGCTTAGTAGCTGGAACAAAATATCGTGGTCAGTTCGAAGAACGTATGAAAGCGTTAATGAACGAGCTTGAAAAAAATGATGATATTATCTTATTCATTGATGAAATTCACACCATTGTTGGTGCAGGTGGAGCTACTGGTTCTTTAGACGCTTCAAATATGCTAAAACCAGCTTTAGCAAGAGGAGAAATTCAATGTATTGGAGCTACAACCTTAGATGAATACAGAACCAATATTGAAAAAGACGGTGCGTTAGAGCGTCGTTTTCAAAAGGTAATTGTAGACCCTACTACTGTTGAAGAAACCATACAGATTTTACACAATATCAAAGGAAAATATGAAACACATCACAATGTAATTTTTACAGATGAAGCTATTGAAGCCTGTGTAAAATTAACCAACCGATACATGACGGACCGTTTCTTACCAGACAAAGCTATTGACGCTTTAGATGAAGCGGGCTCGCGTATTCATATAACCAATATTGTAGTACCACAACAAATTTTAGAGCTTGAAGAAAAGCTTGAAGAAATTCGCGAACGCAAAACCAAAGCGGTTAGCGGTCAAAAATATGAGGAAGCTGCAAAGCTGAGAGATGATGAAAAGAATATTGAAACAGCTTTAGAATCTGCCCAACATCAATGGGAGGAAGACTCTAAACTACATCGTGAAACTGTTACTGAAGATAATGTAGCTGAAGTAGTTTCAATGATGACTGGTATTCCTGTAAATCGTGTTGCTGAAGCCGAAAGCAGTCGTTTAGCAGAATTACCTCAATTAATTAAAGGCAAAGTAATTGGCCAAGAAGAAGCCGTTACCAAAGTAGTTAAAGCAATTCAAAGAAACCGTGTAGGATTAAAAGATCCTAACAAACCGATTGGATCATTCATCTTCTTAGGTTCTACAGGGGTTGGTAAAACACAGTTAGCAAAAGTTTTAGCACGTGAGTTGTTTGATTCTGACGATTCTTTAATTAGAATTGACATGAGTGAGTACATGGAAAAATTTGCTATTTCTCGTTTAATTGGAGCGCCTCCAGGATACGTTGGTTACGAAGAAGGCGGTCAGTTAACAGAAAAAGTACGTCGTAAGCCTTACTCTGTTATTTTGTTAGATGAGATTGAAAAAGCGCATCCAGATGTATTTAACATGCTGCTTCAAGTATTAGATGACGGACATATTACTGATAGTTTAGGTCGAAAAATTGATTTCAGAAACACCGTAATCATTATGACTTCAAACATTGGAGTTCGTAAATTAAAAGACTTTGGTAGTGGTGTTGGTTTTGGTACCTCTTCTAAAAAAGAGCAAGAAGACGCCAATGCAAAAAGCATTATTGAAAATGCGTTAAAGAAATCATTTGCTCCTGAATTCTTAAATCGTATCGACGATGTTATTGTTTTCAATTCATTAGATCGTGAAGACATTCACAAAATTATCGATATCGAGTTAGACAAATTATTAAACCGTATTGAAGATTTAGGATATAAATTAACCTTAAGCGAAAAAGCTAAAGATTACATTGCTGACAAAGGCTTTGATAAACAATATGGAGCAAGACCTTTAAAAAGAGCTATTCAAAAATACATTGAAGATGCTTTAGCAGAAGAAATTGTGAGCTCTAAATTGAATGAAGGTGATACCATTTTTATGGATTTAGATGAGAAAGACCAAAAACTACTCATCAAAATAGAAAAAGGTGAAAAACCTAAAGAGTCTAGAACAGAAATAGACGAAGACAAATAAAATAAAAATCCCAAGTACATAACGCTTGGGATTTTTTTTACCCTTGATTTTCCCCTGCTCATAAAACAGTTTCATTTATCCCTAATAATTGAACTTATATATTACTAAAAAGATTAATTATTAACTATAACAACTAAACTATGAACTCAACTAATGAAAATCAAATTACTCCTTCAAGAATTATGGAAGTGGGAATGGGATTTTGGGCTTCCAAAACCTTATTAACTGCTGTTAAAATGGGGTTGTTCACACATTTAGCCAACGGAAAACTATCAGGAAAAGAAATTCAAGAAAAACTCAAACTTCACGACAGATCTCTTTTCGACTTTCTTGACACACTGGTTGCTTTGGGCTTTTTAAATCGTACTGGATTAAAAGAGAATGCTACCTATAGTAATTCTGAAGACTCCAACGTATTTTTAGATAAGAACAAGCCAAGTTATATGGGAGGTATATTGGAAATGTCTAATAACAGATTGTACCCTTTTTGGAACAACTTAGAAGAAGCTTTAACAACAGGAAAACCGCAAAATGAGGCAAAAAATGGAGGTAAACCACTATTTGAAGTTCTTTATACAGATGAAAATAGACTCAGAGAATTTATACACGGAATGTCTGGTGTTCAGGCTGGAAATTTTATGAAATTAGCTCGCGATTTTGATTTTTCTAAATACAATACCCTATGTGATGTTGGTGGTTCTGGAGCAGATTTATCCATACATATCGCAAAGAATAACCCACACATAAAATGTATTTCTTTTGACCTTCCCGAAGTAGAACCCATAGCCAAAGAAAATGTTAAACACCATGGTTTAAACGACCGAATAGAAATTCGTTCAGGTGATTTCTTTACCGACGAACTACCCAAAGCAGATGTCATTACTATGGGAAACATTTTACACGATTGGGGTACAAAAGATAAATTGATGCTTATAAAAAAAGCCTACAACGCCCTACCTAAAGAAGGAGCACTCATTATTATTGAAAACATTATTGATGATGACAGAAACAAAAATGCTTTTGGTTTAATGATGTCACTAAATATGCTTATTGAAACAGATGAAGGTTACGATTTTACACTCTCAGATTTTAACGAATGGGCAAAAGAGGTTGGTTTTAGTAATACTAGAATGATGCATTTAACGGGTCCTGCAAGTGCCATCATTGCTATTAAATAATTTTAAAACTAAAGAGTCATATACTAAAACAGAATAAAAACACTGAGAATGAAAACCTAAGCAAGTGCTTAGGTTTTTTGTTATATTTAGTTCTCAAAAATTGAATAAAGAATAAAATTGCTGAAATACCACATATACTTTCAAACAAGTAATGTCATAGTAATTTTATTAGGTATATAAACTAGTTATAGTGCTTTATGACAAACTACTCTCAACAATACTTTGGAAAAGACTTAGATTATTTAACATTTCAAGATATAACTGATTTTTTTATCGAAGAAAAAGAGGAATCAGATAAGATTGAATTTAAAGCTTTTCACCCAGACTTTGGGAATTTTAATAAAAATTTAGAAGGAGTGATTCGTGGAATTTGTGCATTTCTAAATTCAAATGGAGGCATTTTGATCTGGGGTGCACCACTAGGTCAAAAAGTTGATGAAAGAATTATTTTTAAAGGTGACTTATCACCAGTAACTGAATTTAAAGAAAAAGATGCCCTAATAAGTAAAGTATCTGATTCAATCACACCACTTCCTATTAATATAAATGTTCAAATACTGGAAAAAGACGGAAGTTATTTATATATATTTGAAACTCAAATAAGCACATATAGTCCTCATCAATTTAAAAATACATATTGGGCACGACTTGATGGACAAACCAAACCTGCACCGCATTATTTAGTAGAAGCTCTTTTCAAAAAAATTAGCTACCCCAACATAGAGGCATACATTAATTTCAATAAGTTCGGTACTCTACCAGATGGAAAATGTTATTTGGATATTGCAATACTGGTGTTCAATTTTTCTGAATTACAAAACGCTCATAATTTAACCTATCGTCTGATGTGCGGTCAAGGTATTTTTGCTGGAAGTTTAAACCCAAACACAAGTAATAATTATATTTATGAAGGTCATATGTATGTTCATAAAAATTTAAACGAGATTTTACATTTTGGCGCACCAGATAGAAATACTCAGAAAATTATATTTAATATGGACACGTTAGCGGATGAGCACAATTACGAAATGGATTTGATTTTAACTTTTGGAGGAAGAAAATCGCCACTCAAACTTTCAGAATACAAATTGGATTTTAGTGCTAGTATCGCAGCAAATAATCCAGTAGGCATTATTAAGAGTTTGAGTGAAAATAAACTAATGTCGGAACGCCAAAGAGAAATAGGCTCAACGAGAGAAAATCAATTAGAGAATATCCTAAAGAGGTAATGCAGTATAACAACACATAGCTAATAAGAGCCAAAATGTATGGTTAGTACTTATTAATAAAGACCCCAAATTTTTTAAACTTGGCTTTTAAGAATTACAAGTTAAAAACAAAATATAAAAATTCGTATCTGTACTCTTCCGTAAAGTTAACATCTTTTTACACGCTACATTTCATATACAAAACGTTAAAACACAAAAAACTCCAGCTGTTATTTACAGCTGGAGTTTTTGATATAATTTCATTGTTTCTTAAAACAACTCTTCTACTTCAACAGTTAAGTTATTAATAAAGCTTTCTGCATTTTTAATATCGTTATGCAATACTCTATCGTCGTTTACTAAAGGTACATCTTGTCTAAACATTCCCACAAAAGAAGCTAAGAACTCAGAGGTGTTGTGCTTCCTAAAAGACAATCCTTGTGAGGCATTCATTAACTCAATAGCTAATACCGAACACACATTGTCAATTACTTTTTTAGCTTTTACAGCTGCATTTGCTCCCATACTTACATGATCTTCTTGTCCGTTACTCGACACAATAGAATCAATACTCGATGGTGTACAGAATTGCTTATTGGCACTTACAATACTTGCTGCTGTATACTGTGGAATCATAAATCCACTATTCAATCCTGGGTTAGAAACCAAAAAGGCTGGCAATCCTCGTAATCCAGAGACTAACTGATAGGTTCTTCTTTCTGAGATATTCCCTAACTCAGCAACAGCAATTGCTAAATAATCTAACGCTAAGGCTAAAGGTTGCCCATGGAAATTCCCACCAGAAACAATAATATCTTCATTAACAAACACATTCGGGTTATCGGTTACCGAATTAATTTCTGTAACAAATGTTTTCTTCACAAATTCTAAGGTGTCTTTCGTTGCTCCGTGAACTTGTGGCATACATCTAAATGAATACGGATCTTGTACGTGTTCTTTTAGTTGTTGAATCAATTCGCTACCGTCTAGTAATTCAGAAATACGTTTTGCAGTAGCTAGTTGTCCGTTGTGTGGACGTACTAAATGAATCAACTCATTAAAAGGTTCTATTCTTCCATCAAAAGCTTCTAAAGAAACTGAACCTATTACATCTGCCAAGTATGATAATTTATAGGCTTTTAATAAATTATGTACTCCATAAGCACTCATAAATTGAGTTCCATTTAACAATGCTAACCCCTCTTTAGATTGTAAATTGATTTTCTCCCATCCAAACTTCGCTAACAACGCTTCGCCTGAAATTCGCTCTCCTTCTACATGTACTTCTCCTAAACCTATTAATGGTAACGATAAATGCGCTAACGGTGCTAAATCTCCTGAAGCTCCTAATGACCCCTGCGTATAAACAACAGGAAGAATATCGTTATTGTAAAAATCAATCAAACGTTCAACTGTTGCTAATTGCACACCAGAATGTCCATAGCTTAACGATTGAATTTTTAACAACAACATTAACTTTACAATTTCACTTGGTACTTCATCACCTGTACCACACGCGTGACTCATTACTAAGTTCTCTTGCAGCTGTTGTAAATTTTCTCCGCTAATCTTCACATTACATAGCGAACCAAATCCTGTATTAATTCCATAAATTGGGTCGCTATGAGTTTTCATTTTTTCATCAAGATATGCACGACATTTTTCTATCTTTTTTCTTGATTCATCTGATAATGAAAGTTTTTTATCTAGTAACAAAATACTATGAATATCCTCCAAACCTACTGGTTGTGAACTTATTATATGTGTAGTATTCATTTTATTATTTTTAAGGTGTACAAAGAACCTAAAAAAAGATATAATTTCAAGGTCTTTTCTCTTAAAAAATAAGCCAGCATTCAAATAATATGTTAAAATCTTTGATTAAAACGTTAAAAAAACTAACTTCGGCGCCTTAAACACCATAATCACCTAAACCTTAAATGATGAAAAGATTAGTACTTTTAGCCCTTATAGGAGTAAGCGTAATCTCATGTAAGAAAGAAGAACCAGTTAAAGATTATTTAGTTTTATCTGGTAAAATTGAAAACTTTAAAAAGAGAGATGTTACCTTAACTGGTTTTCAATTTGAAAAGAAAATAAAATTTGATAAAAAAACAGGTTTCTTTACAGACACTTTAAAAATTGACAGAACTGGATTTTATACATTAATATGTGATAAAAGACCTATTAATTTATACTTAACAAAAACAGACGACACAGGGATTATTTTTGACTATAAAAACCCTAACATAATTAATTTTGAAGGTGCAAATGCAAACATTGATGATTACTTTCAACAAAAGCAAAAAACTTGGGAAGAGATATTAGTGAATGCTAATAAATTATTCTCACTAGAAGAAGAAGAGTTTTTAACTAAAATAGAAGAGTATAAAGATGCATTAACAGAACTTTCTATTTCAAAAAAATTACCAGCAGAGTTCTTAAAGCAAGAAGTAAAAAACATTGATTATGAATGTTTAAGAAACTTATACAATTATCAAGACTACCATGCTACTTTAACTGGAGATAAAGATTTTAAAGTTTCGGAAAATTTCCCTAACCCATTAGAAAACTTTAACTATAGCAGTGGTAATGATTATATGGATTCTTACTCATATAGAGCTATGCTTGAAGCTGAGTTAAAGAACATTGCCAAAGAGAAAAATAAAGAAGGGGAAGATTTACCCTTAACTTATTTAGAAACAGTTCAAACAGAAGTTACCGATACGATTGTAAAAAATGATTTATTATACAATAGCGCTGAAAGCAGTATAACATACACTAGTGACTTAAAAGAGTTTTACAGAAAGTTTATGGCATATTCAACAAATGAAGCACATAAAAAACAGGTTACTGCAGAATATGATATGTTAAAAACAACAGCTAAAGGACAACCTGCCCCTAAATTTAAAGACTACGTTAATTACAACGGCGGTACAACTTCAATGGATGAATTATTAGGTAATGGTAAGTACTTATTTATTGATGTTTGGGCTACTTGGTGTAGTTACTGTAAGAGAGAAATTCCTTTATTAAAAAGGATGGAACAAGAGTACCATGGTAAAAACATTGAATTTGTAAGTATAAATGTTGATGACAAAGGCAACGAAGAAAAGTGGAAAGAAACTATCCAAGATAGAGAAATGACTGGAATACAGTTAATGGCAGGCGATAGTCACTTAAAATTAGAATGGGCTCAAAACTTTTTAATTAAAGGATTACCTAGATTTATCTTAATTGACCCTGATGGAAACATTGTGAGTCCAAATGCTCCATTTCCTTCTGAAGGAGAGAAATTAGTAAATATGTTTGAAGAATTAGGTATATAAAAACCTACTCCATAAAATAAAAAAGACCGCTAAAATTTAGCGGTCTTTTTTATTTTTTTAATTATTAAAATCGGTTGTCTCCATCCAAAAGATCTCCTAAACCTCCCAAAACACTACCTTCTCCTCTATCTCCTTTTCCTGTTTGTGGAGCCATTGCTAACACTCTACCTGCTAAACGACTAAATGGTAACGATTGAATATATACAGTTCCTGGTCCTTTAAGAGTGGCAAAAAATAAACCTTCTCCTCCAAATATGGTGTTTTTAATTCCACCAACAAATTCAATATCATAATCTACACCTTGAGTAAATCCTACAATACAACCGGTATCTACTTTTAAAACCTCACCCGGTTGCAAAACTTTCTTTGCCATAGTACCTCCAGCATGCACAAATCCAATTCCGTCTCCTTCCATCTTTTGCATGATAAAACCTTCTCCTCCAAACAATCCTCTACCTAAACGTCTTGAAAACTCAATCCCGATTGACACTCCTTTTGCAGCACATAAAAAAGCATCTTTTTGGCAAATAAATTTCCCTCCAAATTCGGTTAAATCGATAGGTATTATTTTTCCTGGATATGGAGAAGCAAAAGAAACTTGCTTTTTTCCTTGACCAGTATTTGTAAATACGGTCATAAATAAACTTTCTCCTGTTAAAATTCTTTTTCCCGCTGAAAAAATCTTTCCTAATATTCCTTTATCTTGATTTGAGCCATCACCAAAAATGGTATTCATAGTTACACCAGCATCCATCATCATAAAGCTACCGCTTTCAGCGACAACTCCTTCTTGCGGATCTAATTCTACTTCAACATACTGCATTTCTTCTCCAAAAATGCGATAATCTATTTCGTGTGCGTTCATAATTTTTTAGTTTTATCTATTAGACTTCAAAAACCGCAGTTTGTTACGATTTTACTTTCAAACTCCATTCGTATTCAAACTTAGATACAGAAATTCCTTCCTCATTAAAACCTTCAGAAGTAACGGTTACCGTTTGCCCTTCTCCAGTATCAATGGCTTTTTGTATAGTAGTTCTAATTAACTCACCATCGTTGCATTCAAAACGAATTTTACCCGTAGCTTTTTTAGTAAACGTTCCATTCATATTGGTAACTAACATCGATATCTTTTTGTTAGACTCAGCTATTTCTTTCATCACCAATATTCCTGTTGTGAGTTCAGACGCCATTCCTTGAACTGCCCAAAACATAGACTTAAAAGGATTTTGATTTACCCACCTATGAGTTACTTTAACAACCGCTGTATCCTTTGAAAGCGACTTAACTCGTACTCCTGTTAAAAAAGCTGAGGGTAATTTAAAAAATAAAAAGGCATTAATCTTTCGAGGTGTAAACTTCATTTTTTTCAGTATTTATGGGCAATGTACTGCTTTTTTATTCAATTACATAAAATTATTTAAATGTTAAATTACGTTAATTTTAGTACTATGTATTGCATAATACCATTTAAAAGATATATATTTGCATTGTAAAGTATTATATAATTCATTTTATCATGCAACACAATAACCAAAATACCAACGCTTTTTTAATACATATATCTGCATTTGCAGGGTACTTGTTTCCTTTAGGGAGCATTTTAACACCTCTAATATTGTGGCAAACCTTAAAAGAAAGAAGTACTTATTTAGATGAACATGGAAAAGAAGCTGTGAACTTCAACATCAGCTTCGGATTGTACATTTTTATTTTAAGCGCCTCTTTTATTCCTTTCTTTTTCGGAAACTTATTTAACTGGTTTAATGGGGTTGACTTCGATTTTGATGGACATCATGGATTTAGAGGTTTGTTCGGATTTATAGGAATAGCTTCTTTAGCAGGTATTATTTCACTTATTAAAATAGCATTAATCATCATAGCAGCGATGAAAGCTAACAAAGGAGAAATGTATCATTATCCTTTTACTATAAAATTTATAAAATAACCATAAACCGCATTACATGAAGATAGAAAACACAAAAGCACAAATGCGTAAGGGCGTTTTAGAATATTGCATCTTATCCATCTTACAAAAAGGTGATGCTTATACTTCTGAAATACTCTCTAACCTTAAAAGTGCAGAAATGATTGTGGTTGAAGGAACCATTTATCCGCTACTTACCCGCTTAAAAAATGCTGGTTTGTTAAGTTACCGATGGGAAGAATCAACCTCTGGACCTCCAAGAAAATATTACGTCCTAACAGAAAATGGCGGAATGTTTTTGAAAGAATTAGACAAAACATGGATTAATTTAGTAAACGCTGTAAACCAAGTAACAAGCACAAAATCAACTAAAGATGAATAAGACAATAAATATAAATTTAGGCGGATTTTTCTTCCATATAGATGAAACTGCCTACCAAAAATTAAAACGCTATTTAGATGCTATAGCACGCTCTTTAAACGATGATCCACAAGGAAAAAATGAAATTATTGCTGATATAGAAGCTCGTATAAGTGAGTTATTATCAGAAAGAATAACCGATGCTCGTCAGGTAGTAAACGAAAGCGATATTGATGAAATTATTGCTATTATGGGACAACCTGAAGATTATGCTGAAGCTGAAGAAGCTTATAACGAAAGTACTTCATACAACTACAAAAGAAACGCCTCTAGCAAAAAAATGTTTAGAGACGGTGATGATAAGTTTTTAGGTGGGGTTTGTTCTGGACTTGGACACTATTTTAATATTGATGTAGTTTGGATACGTTTGGCTTTCCTTGTTTTAACCTTAGCTGGGTTTGGTTTCGGAATTATAGGATACATTGTTCTATGGGTTATACTGCCTGAAGCTAAAACTACTTCTGAAAAATTACAGATGGAAGGTGAAGCGGTAAATATTGATAACATTGAAAAAAAAATTCGAACTGAATTTGAAAACCTTTCTTCAAAGGTAAAGGAAGGCGCCCATGAATTATCAGATAAGATTTCGAATGCTGATTATCAAAAGCTACGTAACCAAACGAAATCAGGATTACAAGATTTTTTAGATACTATGGGTAAAATTATACTAACTCTATTTAAAGTGTTTGGTAAATTCATGGGCGTTTTACTAATCTTTATTGCTGGTATTACTATTATTTCACTATTGTTAGGTCTATTCTCAGTTGGAAGTTTGGAGTTTCTAAATTTTGATGGAGACATCATTCACTATCCTCCATTTTTCTACGATACAGCAATGCCAAAATGGTTACTAATGACCTTTTTATTCTTCTTAATAGGAATTCCGTTCATTGTACTATTCATTTTAGGATTACGAATATTATCACCTAATGTAAAAAGATTAAGTACCGCTGCTATCCTAACTTTATTTGGACTTTGGTTAGTATCATTATTAGCAATTGGCTTTTCAGGAATCGAATATTTTACTACCCATGCTTATGATGGTACTCATGTATCAAAACATAGCATTACCTATAACCCAGAAGAACCTTTAAAAGTGCGTGTAGTAAACGATGATAACATTTATTATCTGCACAATTTACGTAGCAGAGACAATTCTTTAACCGTAACTGTTAATGATAAAGAAATGAAATATTCAAACGATGTGAATATTGATGTTCGTAAGAGCGAAACAGGCAATGCCTATATCGAAATCAAGAAAAGCTCGGAAGGAAGAAAACGTGATAATGCCAATAACAATGCAGAAGCTATTGAATATAAATTTAAAAGCGACAACAATACGATAGTTTTTGATGCTTTCTTTTTAAGTGAGTACAAAAACATCTGGAAAGATGAAGAAATAGATGCTGTATTGTACATTCCTGAAGGAACTACAGTATATTTTGAAGGATCGTCTCGTAATTTCTTAGACGATGTAAAAAATACCCAAAACATTTACGATCGAGATATGGCTAATCATCATTTTAAAATGACTTCTAAAGGTTTTGAATGTACTGATTGTAGTGAGGAAGATACTCATAATGATAACGATGATAGCTGGAACTCTGATAATGATGAAGATGTAAGCTTTTTATTTGACAGTACAATCAATGATGTAAAAGCTGAACTAATTATCACAAAAGAGACTACTAAAAAGCAATTAGAAAAACTAGCTGAATGGTTTAAAAACCGTAAGGATATTGACATTGATTTTTCCGATTCTGAATTTTACCCTGATGGAAAAATTAAAACCTACTCCTTAACAGTAGATTGTAATGATGGGTTTAACGGAGAAAGCACTTTCAAAGGGATTATTGTGAATGATGGTAAACATGGGTTTACAAGAAAATATAATGAAGAAGATAAAAGCTTAGCTTTTAAAATTTGGTAATCGTATAAACTGAAAAACTATGAACGATTTATTTGACTTCTTTTTTAAAGGAAATTTCTTTATGAAAATACTTACGTTACTATATACCCTATTGCTATCATGGGTAATGAACGGGCAAGTACAAGAAATTCCAAATTACAAACCTGTTGATCTTGATTTACATAATCAAATTGTGAAAATGGATAGTATTTTCTTCAACGCTTACAATACTTGTGATATACAAACACAAGCTGATATGTTAAGTGATAACATTGAGTTTTTTCACGACAAAGGAGGACTATCAACTTCTAAAAGTGAAATCGTGGCATCTACAAAAAAGAATATTTGTGGTAAAGTTACCCGTACTTTAATAAAAGGAAGTATTGAGGTATATCCTATACATCAATACGGAGCTGTGGAGATTGGATATCATAAATTTTTCAACAATCAAGAGCCCGATGCCAAATCTATTCCTAGTAAATTCATTGCTATATGGAAAAAAGAACATGACAAATGGCTTATGACTAAAGTTATCAGTCTGCATTAAAAATATAGTTGACACTAACAACATTAGTTCATTGGTTAGCTAACTCCGATGACACTAATACTTGGTTTTATTAGTTTAAAAGTCAAAGCTGCATAGCTTTGGCTTTTATTTTTTGTAGTAATCTAACCTTACTACTCCTCTTGTTTTAATATATTTGAAAAGAATAAAATTGCTAAAAACTTTTATTTATCCTACATAGTAAAAATATAATAGTAAGTTTATTTTACAGATAAACAAGTTACCCGCAAGTTGAAAAAAACTGTACTTCAAATATTGACATTAATAATATCGTTGAGTTCTATTGCTCAAATTAATGGAAAATTCAAGCATAACATTTGTGAATTTGGACCAAACTGTTTTGTTTATGAATTCAAGAAAAATGGAACTTTTGAATATCAGTATCATCAGGATATTCTTGGTAGTGGTATATTAACTGGAAAGTATCTAAAAGTTGGCGACACTCTAAAACTTAGACCTAACAAATTTCTCTATGCATCTGAGTCAAAAATTATTGAAAAAAATTATCCAAATACCGATTCGATAAAAATTCAAATTTCACTTCAAAGACTTTCTCCTAAAGGAAAAGTAAATATTGATAAATTGCATTGGTACATTTCAATTAATGATGGTGAATATATTGAAACTAATGAAAATGGAATGATTTTAATTTCTAAAACTAAGATTGAGAAAATAGAGCTTAAAGATATCTTTCAGGTTGAATTGAAAAATAGCAAACCAATGCTAAAATTGACTGACTCTATTTTCAGTCCGAAAACTGACAAAAATTATATTGAAATTTTTGCATCCGAAAGTGAGGAAAATGGAGATATGGTAATAACTGAATGGATGACAAAAATGTTTATCTTAAAGGGTAGAAAATTATATCCAATAACCTTTGAACCAGAAGTTGGACTTTTAGGACAGAAGAAAATATATTATAAAAAAACAGAATAAAAACCAGCTGGTAACAATGGCTATAAGTAATTACTTATTATCACATACTTCTGAAAATCTAGTAAGATTTTCAATTCAGTACATATTTGTAAAGTTAAGTACTAAACCACGCAACTTCTAATATCCAAAACCACCAACCACAAGCTAAAAACTACCATGATCAAACCTAAAAAATTACAACAAGGAGATAAAGTAGCTACAATTTCTTTGTCTTGGGGTGGTGCTGGAGAAATTCCAAGCAGATATAAAATTGGTAAAAAGCAGATACAAGATAATTTTGGGTTAGAAGTTATTGAAACTAAAAATGCCTTGAAATCAGCTAAATGGATTTATGAAAACCCAAAAGCAAGAGCTGAAGATTTAATGGAAGCACTTGAGGACACCTCAATAAAAGCGATTATTTCCAACATAGGAGGTGATGACAGCATACGAATGTTGCCCTTTATCGATTTAGATGTTATTAAAAGAAATCCTAAAATCTTTATTGGGTTTTCTGATTCTACGATAACACATTTTTGTTTCTATAAAGCAGGTGTAACCTCTTTTTATGGAACCTCAACTCTTGTTGGGTTTGCCGAAAATAATGGAATGCATCAATATCAAATAGCTGATATTAAACGAACCTTATTTTCGAATGAAATCATAGGTGAAATTCAACCCAATACAGAAGGTTGGACCTCTGAACGATTGGAATGGAACAATCCAGAAAACCAAACCATCTCAAGACAACTAACAAAATCTGGTGGCTGGAAGTTTTTACAAGGCACGAAAACCGTTTCAGGAGAATTGTTAGGAGGCTGTTTTGATGTTTTGGAGACTTTAAAAGACACAAAACTGTGGGTACAGCCTTCCGATTGGAAAGGTAAAATAATGTTTTTTGAAACCTCTGAAGCCATGATACCTCCTCATTATTTTCTTTGGATTTTAAGAAATTATGTTGCTTCAGGAATCATGCATAATATTAATGGACTAATCGTAGGTAGGCCTTATAACAATCAATATGTAAAAGAATATGAGGATGCTTTAATTAAAGTAATTAGAAACGAAGCTGGTTTAACAGACTTACCAATCATTACTGAAATGGATTTTGGGCACACCTGCCCTATTTTCACTATTCCTTATGGAATCAAAGCCAAAATAAACCCTACAAATAAGACTTTCTCGATAATTGAAAATGCTTTAGAAAAATAAAAATGAATACCAAATTAAAAATAATTGGAATTTGCGGAAGTGCTAGCCGAAATTCTGGAAATCTATCTATTTTAAAACACATCGCTAATTCTGAAAAATCAGAATTCGATATTGAAATAATTGAAGATTTAACTCAATTCCCTCATTTTAGAACGGAGTTGACAGATGAAGACACACCAGAAGAAATTGTTACCCTAAGAAATAAAATACATCATGCCGACGGAATTATAATCTGTACACCAGAATATGTATTTAGTATCCCAAGTGGATTAAAAAACATCATTGAATGGTGTGTATCTACTACAGTATTCTCTGACAAACCAACAGGATTGATAACAGCTTCTGCTAATGGAGAAAAAGGGCACGAAGAACTAAAATTGATTATGGAAACAATACAGGCCAACTTTACAGAAAACACTACTCTTTTAATACAAGGAATTAAAGGAAAGGTATCTCGTGAAGGAGACATAACCAATGAAGTAACAGAAGAAAAAATACTTGACTTTATTACCTCTTTTAAAAAACTAGTTAAAAAACAACAGATAATAATATAGCTAAGGCTATGATTAGTTAAACTCTTCCCAAATTACATTAATCTAAAACCATAAATGATTATTAAAATTATATTTGATAGCTAAACAAAACCATTATAACTAAAAAAACAATGTTATGAAAAAAACATTTTGGGCTTTAGCAATTATTCTTTCTACAATCAACTTATCAATTGCTCAAACTAAAAAAGAAAAATTCTTAGCTGAATTACAACAAGAAATACAAAAAGAAAAAATACCAGGTTGTGGAATTGTTGTCGTTAAAAATGGCAAAACAATAATTTCAGAGTCATTTGGAATGGCTGATTTTGCATTTTCAGTACCTGTTAATGATTCTACAATTTTCTCCATCAATTCTTTATCTAAAATATTTGCTGGCACAGCTATTATGCAATTAGTAGAAAAAGATAAAATCAATTTGTCAAATCCTATTTCTACATACTTAGACAACCTACCTGCTGAATGGCAAAAAATAACAATACGACAACTTCTAAGTCATACATCAGGACTTCCCGATATTGAAGACACAGAAAATGGTGGATTAATTGGTGGAAAAGGAGAAGAATTTGCTTGGGATAAAGTAACAAAAGAAAGTATTCGGTTTAAAGCTGGTGAAAATTTTGACTACATTCAAACCAACTATGTTTTAATTCTAAAGTTGATTGAAAAAATCAGCGGAATGAACTACTTAGAATTTTTGCAAAAAAGTCAATTTGATAAAATCGGAATTACCAATGAGATTGTTTTTGGAAGCTCTTTTGATGTGATAAAAAATAAAAGTACCACTTACAGTTATTATAAGAAGGACAAACTGACAAAGAAATATGTAAAGGGAGAAAAATTATATGAAATATCTGAAGAGTTCTCTCCTATTGTTTGGGCTGATGCTGGTGCATTCTCTACTGTAAATGCATTAAAAAAGTGGGTAATCGCTTTGAAGAGTGGCAAATTTATAAACCAAAAAAGTATTAAAGAAATGTGGACCGCTGTACCATTAAACAATGGAAAGTATAAAGGTTTTGGAGGTTTTTTAAATGGTTATGCTTATGGATGGCCCGTTATAATGAGAGACAATCACCCAGCAGTAGCTCCTATTGGAGGTGGACGAGCTTCTTTAATTGTTTATCCTGAGGATGACCTAATAATTATTCTTTTAACAAATTTAACGGGTAGTTCTCCTCAAAAAATCATCGAGAAAATAGCACATCATTATTGGGAATAAAAAACTAAGAAAAAAAAATAAAACAAACTTTTACCTAATATAATTATGAATAAAAGCTTCTTTACATTATTAATAACAACGATTTTAATCTATAGCTGTAAAAAAAACTCAATTTCATATTTTGATCAGGTCCCCCCTTCTAATAAGCAACAATTATTTGCGCCATCATTAGTCAACACAGATAGTATAGAACTTAATGTTGTTTTTAATGCTACTAGTACAGAAATGTTTTTCTCTAGAATTGTAGATCGTAGTTTTGTAATTCACCATACTGAACTAATAGATGGAAAGTGGTCTACTATAAAGCCTATTCAAATGTACCCAGATAGTATAGCTATTTCGGTAGCTTGCGATCCTACAATAACACAAGATGGAAAAACCATGTATTTTTTAGGAGTAGATCCTAAAAACTATACAAATAACGTAACTCCAGATAAGCTATATACCATTCCTCCTGATATTTACATGAGTAAAAAAGTAAACGGGAAATGGCAATTAGCTAAAAAAGTAGAATTTTCTATTTCTACAGAATACCTAGAATCCTATCCAGTTGTTGTTGCTGATGGAAGCATCTATTTTCAATCAAATCGACCAAATAATGGCGAAAGAAAAAGAAGTACCTATAGAGCACAGTATTTAGGAAATGATAAATTTGATACTCCTGTTATTGTTAATTCAAAAGAACATAATTTAGTCTATTATGTTTCTCCAAATGAAGACTACGCCATTACAAAAGACAACAAAAAATTTAAAATCGCATATAAGAAAGATGGTATGTGGACACCTTCAAAAGAAATACCATTAAATTATGAAAAAGACTTGGTTTATACTTGCCCATATATGTCTTCTGATGAAAAGTACTTTATTTTTTCAACAAGGTATTACAACCCTTTAAAAAAAGGATGGGTTGGTGTAGAAAAAGGAGAAGTCTATTGGGTAAGTTCTGATATCATGTTCAACTCCGATAAGAATTAAGCTTTGGATAATAATAAACATAACTACTTAAAATGAACAGACTTCTTTTAACCTTACTAACCATTTTTAGTTTTTCTTATGCTCATTCACAAGAGAATAAAATCAATCAAACAAAAATCAAAGAAGATTTAAATGAAATTTTAACCGATTTATCACAAAACTATATCTATTTAGAAGATAAAAATGTGGATTTAAATTGTATTAGAGAGTATTACAAAAAACAAATTCCTAATATTAAAACCAACGAACAAACGGTTCTTTTTTTTGAATACCTGTTGAACGAGTTTTACGACAGTCATCTTATTTTAAATACAAACCGAAAATCTTCCTTCAGATTGTATTCTCCAATTTATGCTACGATAAAAAATGGGAAAGCTAGCATCTCAAATATTTGGCAAACTCAAATAGAAAATAGTAATCAAAACCTTGTTGGTGCAGAAATATTAAAAATAAACGGAATCGATTTAGATAAGGCTATAGAAGAATTTCCTTCTCATTGTAATGATAAAAACTCTCCTAATGTACGACAGTGGATTGTCAACAAAATTTTGGCAGGTCGATACAATCAGCCAAGAATATTAACCTTAAGGTTAAGTAATAAAAAAATTATTGAACTTGATTTAGATAAGCTAAAGCTAAAATCAAACGCTAGTCTTTTAACATCAACAGTTGAAAATGGAATTGGTATAATTCGCATTCATAATTCTTTAGGTAACAACAACCTAGTTAGTGAATTTGACAAAGCTCTTAATGAACTAAAAAACACAAAAGGGTTAATCATAGATTTAAGAAATACTGTTGATGGTGGAAATTCTTATGTCGCTCGTGGCATTATGAGTAGATTTATCGATACTCCTAAAGCCTACCAAAAACACTGGACTGTAGAGGAATATAATAGAAATCCTAAAGTAGAAAGAAGTTGGTTTGAATATGTAAGCCCGAGAAAAGAGCAATACAAGAAACCCGTTGTTATTTTAGTTGGTCGTTGGACTGGAAGTATGGGAGAAGGTCTTGCGGTTGGATTTGAAGGAATGGAAAGAGCTCAAATCGTAGGTTCGGAAATGGAAAGACTTGCAGGAGAAATGAGTTTATTTTCATTCAAAAATCAAAAATTTGGTTACCGTCTTTCTACCGCTAAACTTTTCCATGTAAATGGAACACCTCGAGAAAAATACATTCCGACAAATTATGTAAAACAAAGGACGACAAAAAAAGATGAAACTCTTAAAAAGGGAATTGAAATAATAGAAAAAGAGGTTAAATAAAAACTCCTCTGTTTTTATACATCTGAAATAAATTAAAGGGCTTCAAACTAATTAGCACTAAATATTTAATTCGTTTGAAGCCCTTTATAAATAATACATTATAAATCAATATTACCAAGCTTAACCCTTACTTAACCTTTTTACAATTGAAACATACAAAACCGCTTGCGGAAAAGTTATGAATACACTAAAGAGGAAACGACTAAACCAACCCGATATAAAATAGGTTGGAACTATACTTAAAATCAAACTATTGAAAAAACAAAGAGGTAATGCTATCATTGATACAAACCTTATTGTAGCTTTTAACTCTTTACTCATTAATAAACGCTTCTGTTTTTAAATGTTGGCCAAAATGATGAACTATCTCTTCTATTACATAATTCTGTTGAATACGGTTAAAAGCCGAGGTTGCATCTTCTAGTAAAATTGGATTATACCCTCTATCGTGCGCATCTCTCAGGGTACTTTCTACACAAACGTGGGTAGCGTACCCTACTAAATAAACATCTTCTATTTTGTTATTTCTCAACCAAATATCCAAATTAGAACCTGAAAACCCACTAGCTCCTGTTCTCCCCATCACTACAAACTCTCCTTCTAAAGGCTGAAAGCCCTCATGAAATTGAGAACCAAATTCATCTATAGGAAAAGTCCCAAAAGTTGGGATTGCTTTATTAAGTCCACTTTTTCCGTTAACCAATTCCGGATAGCCTTTTTGAAATCGTAACCCTACATGGGCTATTGGTATTTTTTTTATTCTAGCATACTCCAAAGCTTTGGCAATATTCTTAACAGATAACTCAAACATTTCTTTATCTTCTATCAACCTCTGAAGTTTTCCTTTGGGTGAAAGCCATTCGTTTTGGCATTCGATTAAAATTAACGCTTTCATTGTAATTTATTTTTAAAAATTGTAAGTTATTTACAATTGCAAAATAAACCTCTATATTTTATATTTGCAACAATAATTGTAAATTATTTACAAATGAGCGATAAGAAACCAAATCATGAATTATCTTTTGACTTTGACTTTTTAGAAAAAGTAATTATTGGAATTGGAGAAGTTTCTCAGATAACAAACATTCCTACAAGACAAATAAGATACTGGGAAGATAAAGGTATTATATCAAGCTTAACGGAGGAAGGTAAAAATAGACGTTACGATTATAAGAACATCAAAAAAATGTTGTTAATCAAAGAACTTTTAGAGGAAGGATATACGTTAGATGCTTCAGCAGAAAAAGTAAAAAAACGTATGGAAATGATAGAAGAAACCTTCAAGAAAATTAAAAACAGTACCAATAAATAAAATGATACTCTTTTCTTTTTCTCAACTAGTTAAAACAAATTAAATGACAAAATTTGCTGAAATCTCAAAATTTTTCAAAACTGAATTTCCATTAAATCAACACGGATTAGATGAGTTATTTTCTTTGTTTAAAACAGAAAAACATGCTAAGGGAAGTATTTTACTTAAAGCAGATACTAAAGAGAAAAAACTACGCTTTTTAAATAAAGGTATTGTACGAGAATACTATGCTAATGAAGAAAAAGAGATCAATATTAATTTTTATACAAAACCTCAATTTATTTCTGACCTACTAGTCTTTGATCAAGACGCTACAACGAAAAAAAATCAAGAGTGTTTAACCTCCGTTGAAATGTTGAGTATTGAAAGACAACCTTTTTTTGATTTATTAGAAAAATACCAATGCGGAAAGGCTTTCGTTGAGTGCTCATTTCAAAAACTGTTAAAACAAAAAGAATTGTTTGAGTTTAACCGTATAACTAAATCTCCAGATGTGCTATACAACGAACTATTCATATACAAACCTGAATGGATACAAAAGATACCTCAATATCATTTAGCATCTTATTTAAACGTTACCCCAGAAACACTAAGCAGAATTAAAAAGCGTATTTCTTGATTTGAATCAATGAAAAAAGACATGGTATAAAGGACATTTGTAAACAACTAAAACGTTACAAAATGTTACAAATACATCAAATAAGAAATGCCACTATAATTATTGAAACAGAAAAAGATGTAATCCTTGTGGATCCCATGTTAGGCAACCAAGGAATCATGCCTCCTTTTACACTTTTTAGACATAAAGCAATCAAAAACCCAACGGTTCCTCTACCTGAAAATACACATTCAATTCTAAATAGAGTAACCCACTGTTTAATAACCCATCAACATCCAGACCATATTGACAGTACTGCCGTCAAATTTTTAATCAAAAATAATATTCCGGTTACTTGTAGTATCAAAGATGAAGATGCTTTTAAACAACGTGGACTAAATGTTGTTCAAAGTTTAAAATACTGGGAAAAACAACCATTCTTAGGAGGAGAAATCGAAGGTATCCCTGCAAAACACGGTTACGGATTTGTTGCTAAACTTATGGGAAATGTACTTGGTTTTCATATAAAATTACCCAATCAAAAATCCATTTATCTTAGCTCTGATACTATATATACTGATGCTGTACATAAAGTATTAGAAGAATACAAACCTGAAATTAGTGTATTAGCTAGCGGTGCTGCTCAATTTGATGTATTTAAAAACCTGATTATGAATATAGATGATATCATCAAATTTGTTAGAAATTCATCTGGTTTGGTTATAGCGAATCACATGGAAGCTATAAACCACTGCCCTTTAACTCGAAAAAAACTTAAAGAAATATTGATTCAAAACAATCTAGAAAAAAAGGTGGCTATTCCTGAAGATGGAGAATCAATAATTTTATAGATTGTATAAAAATAAAAACTCTGAAATATTTTACTAAGGCTTATATACTGAAACAAAGTCAAATTGACTTTTAAAAAACACTTTTTTAGTAAAAATTGTCTTTTTGGTTTTAAAAAACACATTTATAAAAGTAAATTAACTCAAAAAAAATATTAATAAAACAAAATTTACTTTTATAAGCGCTAAAAAAAATTAAATTCATTTAATTTGCAGCAAATTTCAATAAACTATGTCATCAAAAAATAAACTAGAAAGTTTTACTAATACAGCTGAAGAATTTGTCTCTCCAGAGTACATTCGTAACCGCTTCTCTAAAATTATGTCTGATATGTACAAGAAAGAGGTACCACTTTATGGTGAGTTACTTGATTTGGTTCATGGCATAAATGAAAATGTTCTTTCAGAGTCTAAAGAAATTGAAGAACAGCTAGCACATACTGGAGAATTAACTCGGCTAGATATGGAACGCCACGGAGCAATTCGTTTAGGTAAGCCCTATGAGCTATTTACAATGAGACGTCTGTTTAAAGTAATGGGAATGTATTCTGTTGGTTACTATGATTTAGCCCCAGCTGGTGTTCCTGTTCATTCTACGGCCTTTAGAGCTATTGAAAGCACTGCCCTTAATCAAGCTCCATTCAGAGTTTTTACCTCTTTATTACGTATAGATTTAATTGATGATGCTAAGCTTCGTAACAATGTTGAAACTATTTTAGAAAAACGTCAAATTTTTACAGAAAAAGTTTTACAACTTATTGATAAATCTGAAAAAGAAGGAGGTTTAAACAAAGAAGATGCCGAAACTTTTGTTCTAGAAGCATTAGAAACTTTTCGTTGGCACGATACTGCTACCGTAGATTATGAAATGTACGAAGCTTTACTAAATCAACACAGATTAATTGCTGATGTTGTTGCTTTCAAAGGACCTCACATCAACCACCTAACTCCTAGAACTTTAGACATAGATAAGGTGCAAGTAAGCATGGAGGCTCGTAATATTCCACCAAAAGACAATATAGAAGGACCTCCTGCAAGAAAATGCCCTATTTTATTACGTCAAACAAGTTTTAAAGCATTGACTGAAAAAGTAATTTTTAAAAACAATGTTGAAAAAGAAGAGATGGGCGAACACAAAGCTCGTTTTGGTGAGATTGAACAACGTGGTGCAGCATTAACTCAAAAAGGGCTTGACCTGTATCATGAGTTGTTAAATAAAACACGTAAAGCTATTGGTGGATCACCAACTGCTGAAAATGCCTCAGAATACAATGAATTATTAGCAGAAAACTTTAAAGTTTTCCCTGATAACTATGAAGAATTACATTCAAAAGAGTTGGCTTATTTCCATTACTTTACCACCGATAAAGTAAAAACTTTATCTAAAGATAAAGTGTATACAAAAGTAGATGTAAACCAATTATTAGAGGATGGTTATTTAAGCATAGAGCCTATGGTCTACGAAGATTTCTTGCCTGTAAGTGCAGCAGGAATTTTTGCTTCAAACCTAGGAACAGATGATGCTAAACGTGAATATCAAGGTACTTCTAATCAATCATTATTTGAAAAAGATTTAGGTGAACCTGTTTATACGTTAACAAAATGGTATGAGGATATGCAAGATGAAAGCATACAAAACTGCTTGGCAGAAATAAATGCTTAATCATAAAATCAAATATTAAAAAAGTGTAGCCGTAAATGTAGATTTGTGGCTACACTTTTTTTTCATTAAAGAGATTCTTTATCTTGTAGCTTACATTGAGTTTATTCTAACAAAACAAAATTATTCTTTTGGAAAATCAATTTGATTATATAGACAAACAAATACTATCAAAACTTCGTTTAGATGCTCGTAAAGCCTATTCGCAAATTGCAGATGAATTGAAAGTTTCTAACTCGTTAATTCATCAACGTATCAAAAAATTGACTGCGGAAGGTGTGATTAAAAATGCAGAGTTTGTTCTAGAAGAAAAAAGCTTAGGCTACAAGACCAAATCGTACACCGGTATTCGTTTGCGTGAAGCTCGTTTTGCCAAAGATGTAATGCGCGAATTAGAAAAAATTCCTGAAATAACAGAATGTAATTTCGTATCAGGAAACTACGCCATTTTTATCTTGATTTATGCTAAAGACAATCAACATCTACAAAAAATACTCTATGATAAAGTCCATTTGATAAACGGAGTGGCTGGTACCGACACTTTTATCTGTTTTGACACCTGTTTTAAACGAAACGTTCCAATAGGATAAAGTATGAATACAACAGCTGCCGTTTTATGGACAGGAGGTAAAGATTGTGCTCTAGCTTATTTAAAAGCACAACAAGCGGGTTATAACATAACACACCTAGTAACTTTTGCTCCAAAAAATCCAGATTTCAAAGCACATCCTATTCACTTAATTAAAAAACAAGTAGCTTCAATAGGTATTACTCATCAGTTTATTACAGTAGAAGCTCCCATTAAGGAAAGTTATGAGAATGCTATCCAATCTTTAAAAGATAATAATGGTATTCATACACTTGTTACTGGAGATATTGATGAAGTAGATGGACATTCAAACTGGATTGGAGAATGTAGTAAAAAATCGGGAATGCACGTTTTTAATCCTCTTTGGAAAAAAGACCGAAAATTTCTTTTAGAAGAATTACTAAGTAACAACTTTACATTGATTTTTTCTTTAGTTAAAAAAGAGCTTTTCGAGAAAAAATGGGTTGGTAAACAGCTGAATTCAACAACTATTAGTGATTTACAAAAATTAAATATTGATATTTGTGGAGAAAATGGAGAATATCATACCATGGTATTAAACACTCCTTTTTTTCAGCATAAAGTAATGGTTGACACTTCAGAAATTGAGGAAAACGAACACTTTTACTATATAAAAAGAATATGATAACCTTTTTAGGTGATTTAGATAATGATACAAACAACACAACTACAAGCCTTAGAAAAATCGTTAACAGGAGAATTGTTTTTTGACGATTTACATAAAAACATCTACGCTACTGATGCATCAGTGTATCGTAAAATACCTTTAGCGGTAGCTTATCCTAAGGATATAAAAGATATTCAGCAATTAATCGATTTTGCTACTAAAAATAATATCACCTTAATTCCTCGTACAGCAGGAACCTCCTTAGCGGGACAATGTGTAGGAGACGGAATTGTAGTTGACGTATCTAAACACTTTACAAATATTTTAGCTTTTGATGAAATCAACAAAACGATTACAGTAGAGCCTGGAATTATTCGTGATGATTTAAACCGATTTTTAAAACCTTTCGGTTTGTTCTTTGGTCCGAATACCTCAACCTCTAACCGCTGTATGATTGGTGGAATGGTTGGTAATAATTCCTCTGGAAGTACTTCTATTCGTTACGGTGTTACCAGAGATAAAGTAATTGCTATTAAAGGATTGTTGAGTGATGGTAGTGCAGTAACTTTTTCTGAAATTACTTCGGCAGAATTCAATCAGAAGAAAATAGAAAACACCTTAGAAGGAAATATCTATCGAGCAATTTACACTGAACTTATTTCAGAAGCGGCTCAACAAGAAATTAAAAATGAGTTTCCTAAGGAAAGTATTCATAGAAGAAATACAGGATATGCTGTTGATGAGTTTTTAACCTCTGATTTATTCGGAGGAACAGAACCTACTATCAATCCTGCTAAATTCTTATCAGGTAGTGAAGGTACTTTAGTATTTTCTACTGCAATTACTATTCAATTAGACGACTTACCTCCAGCGAAAAGTATTATGGTATGTCCGCATTTTAATAGTATTAATGAAAGTTTAAAAGCTACGGTAATTGCCATGAATCACAAATTATATGCTTGTGAGTTGATGGATAAAGTAATTTTAGACTGTACCAAAAACAATAGGGAACAAACTAAAAACCGTTTCTTTTTACAAGGAGATCCAGAAGCGGTGTTGATGTTAGAAGTTTCTGCTGATACTATTGAAGAAGCTGAAGTATTGGCTAATAATTTAATTGAAGATTTAAAAGTAAATAACTTCGGATATCATTATCCGAAAGTATACGGAAACGATATTGCCAAAGTACACGAGTTGCGTAAGGCAGGTTTAGGTCTGTTAGGTAATATTGTAGGAGATATGAAAGCGGTGGCTTGTATTGAAGATACAGCAGTAGCGCTTGAAGATTTACCAGAATATATTGAAGAGTTTACGCAAATTATGGATAAATACCAGCAAGATGCGGTGTATTATGCGCATGCTGGAGCTGGTGAATTGCACTTACGCCCTATTTTAAACTTAAAGAAATCTGCAGATGTTACGTTGTTTAGAAAGATAACTACTGAAACTGCTGAATTGGTTAAGAAATATCAAGGTTCATTTAGTGGTGAACATGGTGATGGAATTGTACGTGCAGAGTTTATTCCATTAATGATTGGTGATAAAAACTACCAGTTATTACGAAGAATTAAAAAAACGTTCGACCCTAATAATGTGTTCAACAAAGGAAAAATTACTGATGCTTTTCCTATGGATCAGAGCTTACGTTATGAGATAGATAGAATTGAACCTAACATTGAAACTATACAAGATTTTTCAGATAGTGAAGGTATTTTAAAATTAGCCGAAAAATGTAACGGTTCAGGTGATTGTCGTAAATCTCCAGAAGCTGGCGGAACCTTATGCCCTAGTTATCGAGCAACTCGAAACGAAAAAGAAACTACTCGCGCCAGAGCTAATACACTTCGCGAAGTTTTAACTAACAACACTGCTCAAAACAAATTTGATTCTAAAGAGTTAAAAGAAGTTCTTGACCTATGCTTGAGCTGTAAGGCTTGCGCAAGTGAATGCCCAAGTAACGTAGATATCGCTTCTATGAAAGCGGAATTTTTATATCAGTATCAAGAAACTAACGGTTATTCTTTCCGTAGTAAATTATTTGCTAACAATGCAAAATACAACAAGCTTGGAAGCAAATTTCCTGCATTAACAAACTTTTTTACCAATACTACTTTAGCTAAAAAAGTAATGGGAGTTGCGACACAACGTTCGGTTCCTAAATTGGCTAAACAGCCTTTAAGTGTTTGGTTAAACAAGTATCAACCAACAACTTCAAAAAAGACAATCTATTTATTTAATGATGAGTTTACTAACTACTACGATGCTGAAATAGGTAAAGATGCAGTAGTTGTATTAGAAAAACTAGGATACGAAGTAAAAACAACCAATCACGAAGAAAGTGGACGTAGTTATATTTCTAAAGGATTTTTAAAAGAAGCGAAAGACATTGCAAACAAAAATGTGGCTACTTTTAAAAACTTAATTACTGAAGAAACACCTCTTATCGGAATTGAGCCTTCAGCTATTTTAACCTTTAGAGATGAGTACTTGCGAATCGCAAGTGATAAGGTAGCAGCGAAAAAACTTTCTGAGAACTGTTTTACTCTTGAAGAATTTTTAGCTTCAGAAATAGGAAAAGGAAATATTCATACAGAGATGTTTACCAAAGCGTCTAAGACGCTAAAAATTCACGGACACTGTCATCAAAAAGCATTATCGAGTACCCATGCTTCCTTTTCAATTTTAAACATTCCTGAAAATTATAAAGTAACTATTATGAATACGGGTTGTTGTGGAATGGCAGGTTCTTTTGGATACGAAAAAGAGCATTACAAAGTAAGCATGCAAGTAGGTGAAGACACACTATTTCCTAAAGTTAGGAACTGTTCAAACGACACAGAAATAGTGGCTGCAGGTACAAGTTGTCGTCATCAAATTTATGATGGAACCAAGCGCATTGCAAAACATCCTGTAACAATTTTAAGAGAAGCTTTACTATAAATTATTGATTTTCATTTGATTATTTTGTACATTTAAGACATTGTAATTTTTAAATATAATGTTATGTCAAGCAACAAAATAATTATTAATAACGCTCTGCTAATTTATGCAGGGATTGTTGGGTTCTTTTTAATTATGAAAATTTTTGGTTTAGAAGATGTTGCTGAGTTGCGTTTTTTAAATTTCATTTTTGTGCTTTATGGTATTAATAGAGCTATAAAAACAAATATTAAAAAAAACCACGAGTCATTATACTTTAATAACTTTTCTATAGGTATTGCTACCTCAGCAATAGGTGTAGGAATTACTATTTTGAGTTTAATTTTTTATGTAGATGTAATCGATTCTGGTTTTATTAAAATACTTGAAAAATCTTCATTTTGGGGACAGAATCTAAGCTTACCTCTGGTTGTGTTTGCCTTGATTATTGAAGGTATTGCCTCTTCAGTTATTTGCTCGTTTGTTTTAATGCAATACTATAAAAACTACAAACCTTCAGATACAATGATGGTTTAATGCTTAGGTAAAAAAACCTCTGCCATCATACAACGTGCACTTCCACCTCCACAGGTTTCAATAGTTTGTAATGAACTGTGTACTATTTTTGTGTGTTTTTCTAAGGTTTTTAACTGCTGATTTGTCAAGGATTTATAAGCTGAAGTACTCATCACCAAATATAGCTCATCATTCTTTCCTCTTACTTGCAACATATTACCTGCAAACTGAGTTACTTGCGTTTCATTAATAGCAATCACTTCTTTTCCATCAGACTTTAAATGCTTCAATACATTTTTCTTTTCCTTTTTATCATCTATAGCATCTAAACACACCACAGCAAAAGTTTCAGTAACACACATCATTACATTGGTATGGTAAATCGCTTCTCTTTCTCCATCAACGGTTTGATTTGCCTCAAAAATCACAGGGGTATATTCAAAATCTTCACAAAACTCAATAAACAACTCTTCATCAGCTCTAGGAGATAAGGCACAATAAGCTTTTCTATGCTGTCTATCTAAAATCATACTTCCTGTTCCTTCTAAGAAAACGAATTCATCTTCGGCTTCAGAATAATCAATTACATTCTCAATATGGAATCCCTTTTCCTCCAAAATTTCTAGCACATCTTCTCTACGTTCCAAACGGCGATTCTCTGCAAACATCGGATAAATCGCTACATCTCCATTCTCATGAAAAGAAACCCAATTGTTAGGAAATAATGCATCAGGTGTATCAGGTTCCTTCATATCTTCTACTACCACTACCTCCACCCCTACGTCTTGTAATTTCTGAACAAAATCATCAAACTCTTGCTGTGCCTTTGCATTAATAGATGCTGGTAACACATCAGTTACTTCTTGTTGATAGTAGTTATTTACCGCTGTTTGTTCATTCATCCTAAAACTTGCAGGACGAATCATTAATATTGTGTTCGTTGTTTGTTGCATATTGCGAAGGTAACAAGATTTTAGTTTGGTTGTTACCATAGATTTATAAACTTAACAGATAGCAAAACAGCAATCTTTAGCATTGTAAACAATCCTTATCTTACTAAGAATCAATATTTTTTCAATAAAAATTTGCGCAATCAAATAACTGCACATATATTTGCAGTTAAATAACTGCGTAATGAAACTAAGGCGAGATGTTTTTCAGGCTATAGCCGATCCTACTAGGAGAACTATAATTACATTGGTAGCATTCAATGCTATGACCCCTACTGCTATAGCAGAAAATTTTGATTACTCGAGACAAACTATCTCTAAACACATACAAATTCTTACAGAATGTGAAATTTTAGAACAGGAACAGAGAGGGCGAGAAATTTACTATCAATTAAACCCTAAAGGCATGGAAGAAATAGCCAATTTTATAGAACCTTTCAGAAAATTATGGGACGATCGTTTTAACAAACTAGAATCTATAATGAAAAACTACAAATAAAACACTCTAATGGAATATAAAACCAACGTTATAGCAGAAGAAGGCAAGCAAGAAATTCTAATCACTAGAGAATTTGACCTACCTGTTGAATTACTTTTCAAAGCCTATATAGAACCCGAAATAATTGAACAATGGATGGGAACTAAAGTTTTAGAGTTTCAATGGCAAAAACATGGGAGCTACCGTTTTGAGACAACAGACCCAAAAGGAAATAAACATGGATTTAATGGTGTTATACACAATTATATTCTAAATCAAAAAATCATTAGAACTTTTGAAATGGAAAATATGTCCTTTGGAGTTCAACTTGAAGTTTATGAATTTGAAAAGCTAACTAAAAATACAAGCAAACTAAAACAACAAATAATTTACCAATCGGTTGAATTCAGAAATCAAAACTTAAAACTGCCCTTTAAACAAGGTATAAACTGGGCGCATAATCAACTTGAAAAAATATTTACTAACTAAAAATAAAATATTATGATGAAGAGAAACAAAATAATTTATTGGACTGTTACCATATTCCTTTCAATTGGAATGTTGGCTGGTGGTGTACAGCAAATGCTCCAAATTGGCGGATACAATGACATCGTTAAACAATTAGGCTACCCACAATACCTATTAAGTATTTTAGGTGTATGGAAAATATTAGGTGTCATTGCCATTCTTATTCCAAAATCTCCTCTATTAAAAGAATGGGCATATGCAGGCTTTTTCTTTGCCATGTCTGGTGCTGCGATTTCTCACTTTGTAATAAGTAAATCTCTAACCGATGCTTTACCATCTTTAATATTATTAATTGTTATCTTTTTATCTTGGTATTTCAGACCAGTAGAGAGAAAATTAAACTCACCAATAAAACTATAAAATGGAAAAAGTTGATAACTATATAGATAAAGAAAAAAAGTGGAAAGAAGAAACTAAATTGTTACGAGAAATCTGTTTAGAATGCGGGCTTACCGAAGATTTTAAATGGATGCATCCTTGCTATACTTTTCAAGAAAAAAATATCGTTTTAATTCACAGTTTCAAAGAATACTGTGCACTTCTTTTTCATAAAGGCGCCTTGTTAAGTGATACTCACAACATTTTGATTCAACAAACAGAAAATGTTCAATCTGCTCGTCAAATTCGCTTTACTAATCCACCGCAAATAATTGATTTAAAAACGACTATTAAATCTTACGTTTTTGAGGCGATAGAAGTAGAAAAATTAGGTTTGAAAGTAAAAATGAAAAAAACTACCGAGTTTGAAATGCCTGATGAACTTATCAAGGCATTTGAAGAAAATCTCGATTTAAAAGCTGCTTTTGAAGCATTGACTCCCGGAAGACAAAGAAGTTATTTACTGTATTTCTCACAAGCGAAACAATCAAAAACTCGTGAGATAAGAATAGAAAAATCTACTCCAAAAATCTTTGAAGGTAAAGGATATAATGAACGATAAAAATCAATAATTAAATCTTCTTTCCTTATTTTTAATAAAAATACCAGCTATCAAAAATGATAAACCTTCAAAAAATTGAAACAATTTCTGACTTTAAACCTAAGAGGATAAAAAAGTATCTTCTTATATGGTGTAATGAGGGGCAAGTTTCTATAGTGGTTGACAATAAGCGTCTAACTCTCCACAAGAACCAAATTCTTACGATAACTTCAGGGCAATACCATTACTTTGAAAATGTTAGTGAAGGAAAAGGATACGTAGTTGATTTTACACTCAACTATATATGCAAAACAGAAAAAGATATTGAATTAATTTTTCAGAACAGTCTATTTTGTCATTTTGATTACAATGAAGTAATCTCAATAAACTCTCCTGAAGAAATTGAAACCGAAATCCATAAAATAGAACGAGAATTAAGAGAAAAACCATTTCAATACTTAGATTCCATCCATGCACGTATTGAGTTACTATTATTCGAAATAAATCGATCAAAAATTGCCAATGGTGGTGAAATATGGAAACCCGAAGCACTTTTCTTACAATTTTTAGAGTTTGTTAGAAATAATTTTGAACACAACTATTCTTTAAAAGACATTGCAGAACATCTTAAATCCTCTGAACTAAAACTAAATGAATTAGCTAAAAAACATACAGGTAAAACTGCTCAAAATGTTATCTATGGTCTAATCATTTCAGAAGCACAACGTATTCTTCAATACGAAAACAAAAGTGTAAAAGAAGTTGCTTACGAACTAGGCTTTAAAGACCCTTACTATTTTTCTAAATTCTTTAAGAATCATACAGCAATGTCTCCGACAGAGTTTCAAAATAAGCTGATTTTGTAAATTTTACATCAAAAACTTCAAATTCTCCATTTTTTAGGTTTCAGTTAAATATCACCTTTGTTTTATTAAATTTTTATACAAAACTGTAAACTTAATTAATTATGAATATTAAAGATTATATTACTAAAAGTGAACAAATTACCTGGAACCCTCTTATTGAAAAAGGAGTACATTATAATGGAGTATTTGTTAAATCCTTATACTTTGATAAAACTACACAACGTTCAAAAGCTATTTTATTAAAATTTGAAGAAGGAGCTTCTTATCCTTATCATGTGCATCCTGCGGGAGAAGAAATATTGGTATTAAAAGGAAGTTGTGAAATTTTTGGTGAAGTTCTAGAACAAGGAGATTATTTATACACACCTCCTCAAGGAAAACATAGTGTGAAAACCCAAGATGGGTGTGTTTTGTTTTTATCAGTACCTGAAGAAGTTGTTTTAATAAAAAATGAAGACATTTAAAAAGAAAGGGTGGAATTCCACCCTTTTATAATATTTGAAATACCTCTCCTATATTAGAACTCATAAACCAAGACCTCCTTTTAAATTTAGAAAAGTAACTCGTTACATATTGTGAAGGTATTACGTATAGATGTAAATTATATCGTTGCAACATCTTAAAATAAACATCGTCTTTTATGAAAACCGAAATAATATGATAAAAAATTTTAAAACTTTTCTTGCCTTAACATGCTTATTTTCTAGCATTTCTTGTGTTAACCCTGAAAACAAAAAGAATACTGATGAAGCCAAACAAAAAATAGACAATTACCTCTCTAAAACAATAAAGCTGCATAATATTCCTGGATTAGCTCTAGCAGTAGTAGAAGGAGATAATATAGTATATGAAAATTATTTTGGTAAAGCGTCATTGGAAGATGATATACCCGTAGACAAAAATACTTTGTTTAGAATTTTTTCAGCGACTAAACTTATTACTTCAACAGCTGTATTTCAACTTATTCAGGATAAAAAACTGGACTTAAAAGACCCCATTTCAAAATACTTAGAAAATTTACCTCCTCAGTGGCAAAGAGTAAAAATTGAAAACTTATTAAGTCATTCCTCTGGAATACCTGATTTAATAAGATATGAAAGTAATTTATCCGACAAAGAGTTGATGGAAAAATTAGCTAAGGACAACATGGAGTTTATCACTGGTAATCAATTTAAATATAATCAAACAAACTATTGGTTACTTGCTCAAATAATAGAGAAAATTACTCAAAAGCCCTTTGATGAATATGTTTTAAAAAAACAATTTGACGGTAAAACTAAAGGAGTTTTATTTTCTTCAAATTCTTTAGAGCTTATACCTAATAGAGCTATTAGATATTTCTATAATAATAAAACCAAAACTTTTGAAAAAGACAAAAACAATAGCGGTAAAAGAGGATTCTCAGGAAATGGTTTAAACATAACCCTTGATGAGTTTATTAAATGGAATAAATTATTAGATGACAATAAATTATTAAAAGAGCAAGCTAAATCTAAAATGTGGTTCCCTTTTCATTTTACAAATAAAAAAGATCGCTTTTTACATGGTTGGAATAGTTATTATGTAAACGGGGTAAGTTCTTATGGTTTTTCTGGTGGTAATTTAGCTGCCTTCCGAAAATTTACAGATAGCAATACAACCATTATTTTACTATCTAATGGTTATGAAATACCAGCGTATGATATTATTGTGAACGACATCGCTAGAATAGTGATTCCTAACTTAAGTAATAAAAAACTGACTTTTGAAGAAGATATTATGCGTTCTATTCTTAATAAAGAATATCTAAAAGCTACTACAGCTTTTAAAAAACTAAATGCAGAAAACCAAAAGACAGATTTTGAAAATTTAAAATGGAATATAAATACTATTGGAAATTCATTAACCTATTCAAATAACCTCCATCAAGCTCAACAGGTATTCAAGATAAATGCAGAAGCTAACCCAAATTGGTGGGTATCTTTAGCTAGTTTAGCTGAAAGTTATGAAATGCAAAACGACACCTTAAAAGCTATTGATAATTACAAAAAATCCATTGCACTAAATGAAAATAACGAATGGAACTACAATGAAGAAATGACAAAAAAGATTGTTCAATTAAGTCATAAATAAAATCTTAAAACTGTACGTAGCCACCGAACAATTACATCTTCAATTAGTATTTGTAATTGCTTGATTACCTATTGGCCTATACTATAATCCATCTTTTAAATTTAGAAAAGTAACGGTGTCAAATTGTTGCTCTAAAAAATCAATTGCTCGTTGGCTACGTACTCCTGATTTACAATAAACAACCACAGGCTTCTCTGTGTTTATTTCTTCATATCGTTGAGCAAGTTTTCCTAACGGAATGTGTTGTCCACCTATATGATTCTGCTCCCGTTCCCAATCTTCTCGAACATCCAATAAATTATAAGCTGACGGATTATTTTGCAACTCTTCTAAAGTTATCTCATTAGCAGCAGTTTTAATTCCGCAGAAAAATTCATAGTCACTATCTAATTCAGTAACCTCAGTTTTATCTGTCTTTTCAAACTTCAATATCATTTGACGCATGCTTAAGGTATCATACATCAATAATTTATTGGCTAACACCTCTCCTATTCCACAAATAATCTTAATAGCTTCATTGGCTTGTAAACTTCCAATAATTCCTGGCAATACACCAATTACACCAATTTCTGAGCAATTGGGTGATTCTTCTGGTTTGGGTGGAGTTGGATATAAACATCGATACGTAGCACTTCCTTGATAATTAAACACGCTTACTTGTCCTTCAAACTTAAAAATAGCGCCGTACACCAATGGTTTTTGAGTTAGTACTGCTGCATCGTTGGTTAAATAACGAGTGGCAAAATTATCACTTCCATCTACAATTACATCATATTTCTCAAATAAAGAAACGGCATTCTGATTCGTTAATTTTTCTTTATATACATGAAATTGAACAAAAGGGTTCAATTTAGATAAACGATTTGCTGCTGTTTCCGCTTTAGACTTCCCTATATCATCTATGGTATATAATACTTGACGCTGTAAATTACTTTGGTCTACTACATCATCATCGATAATTCCAATCGTCCCAACACCTGCTGCCGTTAAATATTGTAGTACAGGACAACCCAATCCACCAGCACCGATTACCAATACTTTGGCCTGTTTTAGTTTTAGTTGCCCTTCTTCTCCTATTTTATCTAGAATAAGATGGCGATTATATTGCTTTTGTTCTTCTTTTGTCAAGTTCATACTTCTAATTTAACCAAACTGCTCCCAATCTTTCCAAACTACTTCTAATCCCTGACCTTTTAGCATCTGAACAATTTCTTCGGTGCTTCTTTCGTCTGAAATTTCAAATTGCTCTAACGATTGTGGCTCAACACTATATCCTCCAGGGTTTGTCTTAGATTCTGCACTGATTGAGGTAGCTCCTAAATTAACAATATTATTTCTAAAAACTTCACTTTCTCGGGTAGACATTGAAAGCTCTACGTCTTCATCTAACATCCTAAATGCACAGATTAATTGTACCAAATCGGCATCCGTCATTTCTACTTTGGGTTCTAAGCCTCCTGAATGTGGTCTTAAACGTGGAAATGAAATAGAATACTTTGTTTTCCAGTAGGTCTTCTGTAAATATTTTAAATGTAATGCTGTAAAAAAGCTATCAGCACGCCAATCTTCCAACCCGAATAAAGCTCCTAAACCAATTTTATGAATTCCTGCTTTTCCTAACCTATCAGGAGTTTCTAAACGATATTCAAAATTTGATTTTTTCCCTTTTGGATGATGCTTTTTATACTCTTGCTGATGATACGTTTCTTGATATACCAACACCGCGTATAATCCGCTTTCAATCAACAATTCATATTCATCTTCATCTAAAGGTTGAACTTCAATAGTAATATTTGAAAATTGAGAACGAATCAACTGAATTGCATTTTTTATATAATCAACTCCCACTGTTTTATTAGCTTCTCCTGTTACTAACAAAATATGATCGTATCCTTTCGCTTTTAAAAAAGCAACTTCTTTCAATATTTCAGCATCGGTTAAGGTTCTCCTCGGAATTTTGTTTGTAAAACTGAATCCGCAATAGGTACATATATTCTGACACTCATTACTCAAATACATTGGAGCATACATTTGAATAGTATTTCCAAATCGCTTTTTAGTGAGCATACGACTTCTTTGTGCCATTTGCTCTAAAAAAGGTTTTGCCGCAGGAGATATCAACGCTTTAAAATCTTCTAAATCGAGTTTATCCTTTGACAAAGCACTTTCAACATCAACGGATGTTTTATCGAATATGCTTTGTAAAGTTTCATCCCAATTATAGGTATTGAATACTCTTTTGAATGTTTTACTCATTTTTTAATTCTTTCTTTGTCATTGTAAACGAAGCGAAGAAATCTTTAATTTTTTAGGTTCTCAACAAACAGATTACTTCGTCCTTTTTCCTCCTCGTAATGACGTTATATTAGTTTAAAAAACTCGTTAGCGGACTACTTGCTTCTGCTTGTTTTCTTACAGGAGCTAGTTTTGCTTCATATGCCATTCTTCCTGCTTCTACTGCCATTTTAAAAGCCTGTGCCATAGCTACCGGGTTTTGTGATACCGCAATAGCTGTATTTACCAAAACAGCATCAGCGCCTAATTCCATAGCATACGCTGCATGAGAAGGCGCACCAATACCAGCATCTACAACCACAGGAACATTAGATTGTTCAATAATGATTTCTAAAAACTCTAACGTTTTCAATCCTTTATTACTTCCAATAGGAGCTCCTAAAGGCATTACACATTGCGTTCCTACTTCTTCTAATCGCTTACATAAAACTGGATCTGCATGAATATAAGGCATCACTACAAATCCTTTTTTTACTAACTCTTCTGCTGCTTTTAAGGTTTCTATAGGATCAGGCAATAAATACCTTGGATCTGGATGTATTTCTAATTTTATCCAATTCGTTTCTAACGCTTCTCTAGACAATTCTGCTGCAAAAACAGCTTCTTTTGCTGTACGAACTCCCGAAGTATTCGGTAATAAATTGATTCTTGAGTGACTTAAGTGTGATAAAATATCATCTTCTTCGTTTTGAACATCTACTCTTTTTAAAGCAACTGTTATCAGTTCACTTTCTGAAGCTAGTAAAGCTTCTTTCATTAATTGTGAGGAGCTAAATTTTCCTGTCCCTGTAAATAATCGTGAGGTAAATGTTTTATCGGCTATTGTTAAGTTGGTATTCATTGTTACTGATTTATTGTGCTCCTATTTTGTACACTTGTTCGTTGGTACTTGGTGCTTTTAAAATTTTGTGGAATGCAGGAATCGAGTTAAAATTCTGAGTAATCGCTCCTGAAACAGCGATACCATATACTCCTGTGCTTATAATTTCTGATACGTCTTCTATAGTAATTCCTCCAATGGCTATTATTGGAGTGGTTGTTTTCAACTCTTCTAATAGCACTTGATAGCCAACAACTCCTAAAACTGGACTTAAATTCTTTTTAGTTTCAGTAAACTGAAAAGGGCCTAAACCGATATAATCTACTCCCTTTTCTAAGAGTTTTTTACAATCTTCCAAAGTATTTGCTGTTCCTCCTACGATATATAAATCACCTAAATACGCTTTTGCTTTTAACGGACACGTATCTGTTTTTCCTAAATGAACTCCATCTGCGTTGATTTCTTTAGCTACTTTATAATAATCGTTCACAATTAAACGAGTTTGAAAATGACTAGTAATTTCTCTCGCTTTTTGAGCTGTTTCTAAAATAGTTTTCGGATCCAGATTCTTTAATCGAAGTTGCACCCATTCTGCTCCAGAAGCACAGGCTCTTTGAACATTTTCTAAATGCTCTTCTGGCGTTTTTCCTTGTGTTATATAGTGTAGTTTACTTATCATTTATAGTTGTGCTCTCCTAAGAGCGTTTCATTAGAGTTTAAAAATTGTTCTGTATACCATTTCGCATTTATACATGCATCTTCTAAAGGAAGTTGTTTTGCTATATTTGAAGCTAAAGCTGAAGACAACACACAACCGCTTCCATGCTTTTCAAAAACAGCTATAGCTTTCGGTGGAATATTGAGCTGTACTATCTTACTGTGATATACTTCATCCCATCCTTTTTTAGCTTCTCTATGTCCACCTTTTAAATAGACATTAGTCTTCTCTGAAATAAATTCGATGGTTTCTTCAATCGATTTATTAGAAAACAAAGCTTTGATTTCATCATAATTTGGAGTGATAAAATCACAGTGTTGCAATACTTCTTCAAACACTTTTATATTCTCTTCGGAATGAAAATCAAATCCAGCACTAGCTTTTAAAATAGGATCCAATACTATTTTTATGAATGGATTGCATTTTTTTAGTGTTTGAATAACCTCTAATAATACGTCCCAAGATTGAATGATTCCTATTTTTGCTACTGGTATTTCAAAACGTTCAAATAAGGTTTCAATTTGATTAATTATTGTCTCTTTATCAATCCAAATACAGTTTTTAAAATCAATATCATTTTGAACTGTAACAGCTGTACATACAGATATTCCGTATACCCCATGTGCTTCAAAAGTTTTAATATCAGAAGTCAATCCTGCTCCACTTGATGGATCAAAACCTGCAATTGTTAGTATGTAAGATTGTTGTTTCATTTTTATTGATATACTTTCTTTTTACTAAAAGATTACTTCGTCGTGCACTCCTCGTAATGACGTTTGATCTTTTTATAGCTTTCAACAGGATTTTCTGTATTCCAAACTCCTCCTAACACACCTATTCCTTGAAAACCTAATTCTAAGGTTTTTTGAATGGTATCAGTATTAATTCCCCCCATACCTATAATAGTTTTATCAATATGGTTTACATCAAAAACTCTCCCTTCATATCCTTTCTTTGAAATAGATGAAAAAACAGGACTTAATAAATGGTAATCAAATTCGATGTCGCAATTCGCTAAGGCTGAAGATTCATGAAAAGAACTACTCATTGTTTTTCCTATCATATTTAAACCGATAAAATATTCACTTCCATTCTCTAAAGCATCAATTCTTTTTTGCTCTTGAAAATGAATTCCTTTTAAGTTGAATTCGTTAATAAGTTCATGAAAATAATGTGTAACTATTCTGTTATGATACTTTTCATCTATCTGACTCAAATAAACCACATGCTCTTCATAATTCTTATCAGGTTTTCTGAAATGATAATAGTCCAAACCTTCTTTAAATAATTGTTGAAGGATTTCTATCTCATTTGGAATATCTTTTTCTGGAGCTATCAAAACAATCATATATTAGGGATTAGGTTAAAGGAGTTAGGAATTAGAAATAGTACTATTCTAATTCCTACTCATTTATTTTATTTATAGATAAACTTCTGAACCTTTGTCTTTAAATTCTTTTGATTTTTCCTCCATTCCTTTTGCAAAGACTTCGTCTCCTTCTACTTTATTTTCAGCGGCAAAATCACGCACTTCCTGAGATATTTTCATAGAACAGAATTTTGGTCCACACATAGAACAAAAGTGTGCAATTTTAGCTCCTTCTGCAGGTAATGTTTCATCGTGATATTCTCTAGCCAGTTCTGGATCCAACCCTAAGTTAAATTGATCTTCCCAACGGAATTCAAAACGTGCTTTACTTAAAGCATCATCTCTGTGTTGTGCACCTGGATGTCCTTTTGCTAAATCAGCTGCATGAGCTGCTAATTTATAGGTAACCACCCCTGTACGAACATCTTCTTTATTTGGTAACCCTAAATGTTCTTTTGGAGTTACATAACACAACATAGCACAACCATACCAACCAATCATCGCTGCTCCGATTCCTGAAGTAATATGATCGTATCCTGGGGCAATATCCGTAGTTAAAGGTCCTAAAGTATAAAACGGAGCTTCATCACAAGCTTCTAACTGTTTATCCATATTTGCTTTAATCATGTGCATTGGCACGTGACCAGGGCCTTCAATAAAACATTGCACTTCGTGTTTACGTGCTATTTTGGTTAGTTCCCCCAAAGTTTCTAATTCAGCAAATTGAGCTTCATCATTCGCATCGGCAATACAACCTGGACGTAAACCATCTCCTAACGAAAAAGCTACATCATAAGCTTTCATGATTTCACAAATCTCTTCGAAATGAGTATATAAAAAGCTTTCTTTATGATGTGCTAAACACCATTTTGCCATAATTGAACCTCCTCGGGAAACAATTCCTGTAATACGTTTTGCCGTCATAGGTACATAACGTAAACGAACTCCAGCGTGAATCGTAAAGTAATCTACTCCTTGTTCTGCTTGTTCAATTAAAGTATCTCTAAAGATTTCCCAGGTTAAGTCTTCAGCAATTCCATTTACTTTTTCTAAAGCTTGATAAATTGGTACAGTACCTACAGGTACCGGTGAATTACGGATAATCCACTCACGAGTTTCATGAATATTTTTTCCTGTGGATAAATCCATAATATTATCAGCCCCCCAACGGCATGCCCAAACCGCTTTTTCTACTTCTTCTTCGATTGATGAAGTTGTAGCTGAGTTTCCAATATTTGCATTAATTTTCACCAAGAAATTACGACCTAAAATCATAGGTTCTGCTTCTGGGTGATTGATATTTGAAGGAATGACTGCGCGTCCTCTAGCAACTTCTTCTCGAACAAATTCAGGTGTAATTTTTGCTGGAATACTCGCCCCAAAATCTTGCCCTGGATGTTGTTTAGACAAACGTGTCATTTCATCTATTCGTTGATTCTCACGAATAGCAATGTATTCCATCTCTGGAGTAATAATTCCTTTCTTTGCGTAATGTAACTGTGTTACATTTTGTCCTTTTTTTGCTCGTTTAGGTTTATGTTTTAAGTTAAATCGAAGATGATCTAAGCTTTTATCATTCAATCGCTCATTACAATAATCAGAAGTAAATTCATTTAGTTCATCCACATCTCCTCTCTCTAAAATCCATTGCTCACGAATACGTTCTAGTCCGCTATGGATATTAATCTCTTTGTTTGGGTCTGTATAAGGGCCTGAAGTGTCATATACTGTTACAGGCTCATTAGAAGTTCTTTTTTTTGTCATCGAATCAATAGTATCGCTCAATTCGATTTCGCGCATTGCTACTTTTATCTGTGGATGAATTTTTCCTTGAACATATATTTTTTTTGAATTCGGAAATGGTTGTCTTGTTACACCATCTTGTTTTGGAGCTGTATCTTTTTTCTTCATTTTAAGGTTGTTTGTTTATACTTTGAATTTTGTTTTCTGAAAATATTATCCTCCTTGTGTAGATTTAATGATTAAAATAGCATCATTGTTTTGGAGCAATTTTGAAGACCAATCTGTTTTTTTTACCACGCTACTGTTCACAGCAATGGCAATTCCATTGGTTTGAATCTGTAGTTTATCTACTAATTCTTGCAATGCTAACGGACTTAAAAACTCTTGTTGATTATCGTTTACTTTTATTGTTATCATATTGACCTATTTAAAGTAAACTGTAGAAGAAATTCAGAATCGTTTTATACCAAACAATACCTAAATAAGATTTTACAACTTTTCCCTACGCTGGTGTTAACCATATCAGGTTCAAAGGATATTTCTCAAACTAGCTAACTAGCTACTCCTAAAGTTTACTTCAACAAATATAATTGTTTATTCTTTTCTTACTTACTTTTTCTTACCAATATTCAATCACTCATACCTAAAAAACTAACAGTTAACACATTATATGCTTTTTCTCTCTTTTTTTTATTGAAATTTATAAAAGCTAGGTGGAGAAGCCCCACTAAAAAAACGACTATTCTGTTAAGTATATAACAGAAGGCGATAAACTGAAAAGCCTTACGAGTAAGTAAACTAACCTTATTATTATGAAAACTGAAACTTTAAATCAAAACACTGAAAACTTAGTTGGTGGATGGTCACCATACAGAGACCTAACTCCTGAAGACAAAGCTGTTTGGGATGCAACACCAAAACCTATTGGAGTTGATTATACTCCCTTTGCAGTTTCTACACAAATTGTTAACGGGGTAAATTACCGTTTTAAATGTACAGCTTCTATGCCTCCAGCTGAAGTGGTATGGGAAGCTATTGTAGAAATATATAAACCTATTAAAGGTGAACCAAGAATTACTGGAATTATTCGTTTATAATCAAAATTTAAAACCATGGCAACTACAGCAGAAAAAACATATATTGAATCTAATCAAGAATTAGAAAAATTGGCTTCAGGTGAAGTTGGAATTATAGCTAAGTATGCTTTTCAAAATCCTTACTCTATTAATGGCCCTTTTGGTACTTTGGAATTATCTCTTTCGGGTAATAACACAAACAAAGAGACTGCGGTTGGGCAAATAGAAATAAATACTTTATGGGGATTGGGTTCTTATACTAATCTTAAATTTACAGGCATTGGTGTTTTTAACGGAAGTACTGGCTATACAAATATCCAAGCTAATTCTAGCGGAGCTATAACTGTAAGACCTAACCCTCCTAAACATATTGAAGCAAAAGTTAGTATTTCTTTAAAACCAGGTTTTCAAGAAGGTACTTTAAGTGTGGAAGGTTTCTTTAGTGACTTTGCTATTAAAGCTACATTTGTTCACTATGTAAACGAAAATAATTAAGTTTATTTTTTTATTGTTAAAAAAAGCGAGCTTTTACTGGCTCGCTTTTTTACAAATATTATTTTAATACTATAAACTCTTTATCTTTTTAGTTACTTCTTCTAGAACTTCAAAAGCAGTTTCTGCCATTTTATTTCCTTTTAAATCTAAAAGTGGATTTACTTCAACAAACTCTATACAAGCAACTTTTTCACTCTGTAATAATCCGTTGATGATATCAATTATTTCATATTGATCAAATCCTTTAGGTACGGGAGTTCCTGTTCCATAAGAAATCATATCGCAATCCATTGCATCTACATCAAACGAAACATAAATTACATCACAGTCAGACAATTTATCTAAAGCTTCATTTACACAAACATCCAATCCACGATAACGGACTTCATCAACCATATAGTTTTTAATTCCATATTTCTCCATTTGCTTATTCTCTGGCTCTTCGGTATCGCGAACTCCAAAGAAAACAATATCTTGTGGTAACACTTTTTGTCCAGGAGTAGCTATATTTTTCATACGATCCCATAGCTCAGAAGTTTCTCTATCAACATCATTGATTTGACAATCTAAATTATCATCTGCAATTGCCGCTGATAATGGCATTCCATGAATATTTCCTGAAGGAGAAGTGTATGGTGAGTGTAGATCTCCATGGGCATCAATCCAAACAACTCCAACTCTTTTTGTTGGATAAGCCGCTTTAACACCACTAATAGTCCCTAGAGCTGAAGAATGATCACCTGAAAGTACTATTGGAAACTTACCTTCTTGTAAGTTTACCTTTACGTGATTACTTAATCGTTTACATTGATTAAAAACACTATCTATTCTCTTAGCAAATGAGTTATTCACCTTGTTGTAGATAGATTCGTTTTCTGTAATTACATCTTCAAACTCATACGAATCAAAATAATTACTCTCTTTGTTTATTGCTGCTATTTCAATTGCATCAACTCCCATATCAGAACCCCGAGTTCCAGCTCCAATATCCGATCTATTTTTGATAAGTTTAATTTCTTTCATCTTTCAATAAATTGAATAAAAAAATGTCATTTAAAATTCATTAAATGACATCTTTTATATGTGTTATCTTTTTTCTAACTCTACAAACTTCCTTAAGTTTTCTCCAACATAAACTTGACGTGGACGACCAATTGGTTCTTTACGTAAACGCATTTCCCTCCATTGAGCAATCCACCCTGGTAAACGTCCTAAAGCAAACATTACAGTAAACATTTCTACAGGGATTCCCATTGCACGATAGATAATACCAGAGTAGAAATCTACGTTAGGGTATAATTTTCTATCTACAAAATATTGATCTTCTAAAGCTTCTTTTTCCAATCCTTTAGCAATATCTAAAATAGGATCTTGAACTCCTAAATCTCCTAATACTTCATCTGCTGCTTTCTTAATAATCTTCGCTCTTGGATCAAAGTTTTTATACACGCGGTGTCCGAATCCCATTAAACGGAATGGATCTTCTTTATCTTTTGCTTTACCCATGTACTTTTTAGTATCTCCTCCATCTTCTTTTATTGCTTCTAACATTTCAAGTACAGCTTGGTTTGCTCCACCATGTAAAGGTCCCCATAATGCCGAAATACCTGCTGATAATGACGCGAATAAACCTGCGTGTGAAGATCCAACAATACGTACTGTAGATGTAGAACAGTTTTGTTCGTGATCTGCATGTAAGATTAATAATTTATCTAAAGCATTAATCATAATTGGATTTAACTCGTACTCATCATTTGGCTTTTGGAACATCATTGTTAAGATATTCTCTACATATCCTAATTTACGAGATCCGTAATGTAATGGTAATCCTTGTTTTTTACGTAAAGTCCAAGATACTAATACTGGGAATTTCCCCATTATTTTCACGATGGCTTTATACATATCCTCTTCTGAATTCACATTTACAGATGATGGGTTAAAAGCAGTTAACGCAGATGTTAATGATGATAATACCCCCATTGGGTGTGCATTTTTTGGAAATGCATCTATGATTTTCTTAATATCATCATCTACGATAGCTTCATCTAAGATATCAGTATAAAATTTATCTAATTGTTCTTTAGTTGGTAACTCTCCAAAAATTAATAAGTAAGCTACTTCTAAAAAATCTGCTTTTTCAGCTAATTCTTCAATTGCATATCCACGGTATCTTAAAATACCTTTTTCTCCATCTAAAAATGTTATAGCACTTTGGCATGAACCTGTATTTTTGTAACCTGGATCAATGGTAATAACCCCATCCGTGGCATCTCTTAACGTTTTAATATCTATTGCAGTTTCATTTTCGGTTCCCTTAACTAAAGGAAACTCATACGTATTTTCGCCAATTTGTAATTTTGCTATATCTGACATTTTAAATTCTTAAATTTTTAATGATTGAAGTGAGTTGCGAAGATACCATTTTTTGGATTATTTTAAAAGACCCAACAGATAGATTTTTAATATAAAAATATAACTATTTTTTATTTAAATAGTCTATAAAAAATAGCCCTTGCTAGAACTTCTAACAAGGGCTTGTAGTATTATAAAAAAAATATTTTACTTTACCTTAAACGCTTTTTCTTGCGGATAGTAAGCTACATCTACTAATTCTTCTTCTATACGTAATAACTGGTTGTATTTTGCCATACGATCTGAACGAGAAGCAGAACCCGTTTTAATTTGTCCACAGTTTAATGCCACTGCTAAATCCGCAATGGTATTATCTTCAGTTTCTCCTGAACGGTGACTCATTACAGAAGTATATCCTGCGTTATGTGCCATATTTACAGCAGCAATCGTTTCCGTTAACGTACCTATTTGGTTTACTTTAATTAAGATTGAATTTGCAATTCCATTTTCAATTCCTCTTGATAAACGTTCAACATTTGTTACAAATAAATCGTCTCCAACTAATTGAACTTTATCACCAACCTTTTCAGTTAACAGTTTCCATCCTTCCCAATCATTTTCATCCATTCCATCTTCAATAGAAATAATAGGGTATTTTTCACATAATTCAGCTAAATAAGTAGCTTGCTCTTCTGAAGTTCTTACAGCTCCTTTATCTCCTTCAAACTTGGTATAATCGTATTTTCCGTCAATATAAAATTCAGCTGATGCACAATCTAAAGCTATCATTACTTCTTCTCCAAAAGTATATCCTGCATTTTTAGTTGCTAAAGCAATGGTTTCAATAGCATCTTCAGTTCCTTCTAAAGTTGGAGCAAAACCACCTTCATCACCTACAGCTGTCGATAAGTTACGATCGTGTAATACTTTCTTTAAGTTGTGAAAAATTTCTGACCCAATTTGCATCGCTTCTGTAAAGTTTTGGGCCTTTACTGGCATAATCATAAACTCTTGGAATGCAATTGGAGCATCTGAATGCGAACCTCCGTTGATAATATTCATCATAGGCACAGGCAAAGTATTAGCTGAAACACCACCTACATAACGATATAATGGTAATCCTAACTCATTTGCAGCTGCTTTAGCTACGGCCAATGAAACTCCTAAGATAGCATTCGCTCCTAATACAGATTTATTTGAAGTTCCATCTAAATCAATCATTATTTGATCGATCATGTTTTGTTCAAAAACCGATACTCCTAATAATTCTTGAGCAATTACAGTGTTTACATTTTTAACAGCTTTTAACACTCCTTTACCCATATAATCATTTCCTCCATCGCGTAATTCAACAGCTTCGTGTTCTCCTGTAGAAGCTCCTGATGGCACTGCTGCTCTACCTATAACTCCATTTTCAGTAGTTACATCTACTTCTACGGTAGGGTTACCTCTTGAATCAAAAATTTGACGTGCGTGAATGTTGATTATCATACTCATAGTTGTATATTTTTTAATGTAGAATCCCGTGAATTTTAACCCACGGGAATGTCTTTTATAATTTACTTAGATTTTATTATGCTTTAACTTTTTTGATGTTCTCTATAAACTGGTCAAATAAGTATTCTGCATCGTGAGGTCCAGGACTCGCTTCTGGATGATATTGTACAGAAAATACGTTTTTAGATTTCATTCTAATACCTGCCACTGTATTGTCATTTAAATGTACATGTGTAATTTCAACATCTGGATGTGCTTCTGTTTCTTCTCTATTGATTGCAAACCCATGGTTTTGAGAAGTTATCTCTCCCTTACCTGTCAATAAATTCTTTACTGGATGGTTAATTCCACGGTGACCGTTGTGCATTTTATAAGTAGAAATTCCGTTTGCCAATGCAATTACTTGGTGTCCTAAACAAATTCCAAATAATGGTAAATCTTTTTCTATAATTTGTTTTGCAGTATTCTGTGCTTCAATTAACGGCTCTGGGTCACCTGGTCCGTTTGAAATAAAATACCCATCTGGATTAAAATCACTCATTTGCTCAAAACTCGCATTGTAAGGATACACTTTAATATATGCTCCTCTTTTGGCTAAGTTTCTTAAAATGTTTTTCTTGATTCCAATGTCCAAAGCTGATATTTTAATTGGTGCATTCTCATCACCCACAAAATAAGGCTCTTTTGTTGATACTTTTGAAGCCAATTCTAAACCTTCCATATTAGGAATTTCTGCTAGTTGCTTCTTTAGTTCGTCTATTTTTTCTACTTCTGTAGAAATAATAGCATTCATAGCTCCATTATCTCTAATATAAGATACTAATGCGCGTGTATCTACATCAGAAATGGCTACTAAATTGTGCTTTTGAAACCAATCGAATAAGTTACCATCAGAATCTACACGAGAATGCGTAAAACTAAAATTACGACAGATTAATCCAGAAATTTTAATTCCATCTGACTCTACTTCTTCATTGTTTACTCCATAGTTACCAATATGAGCATTGGTAGCTACCATAAGTTGTCCGAAGTAAGAAGGATCAGTAAAAATTTCCTGATACCCTGTCATACCTGTGTTAAAACAAATCTCTCCTGTTGCGGTACCTTCGATTCCAATAGACTTTCCGTAGAAAATAGTTCCGTCTGCTAATAGAACTAGTGCTTTTTTACGTGTTTGATATTTCATTTAGTGGTGTTGTGTAATTTGATTGCAAAAATATATAAAAAAAGGGACAAACATTAAATGTTTATCCCTTTGATATAATTTATAAAAATTCTCATTTTTATTCTTCTTCTTGTGAAGTTTGAGTTTCAACAGCAGCTTCAACTTTCTTCGCTCCACCACGACGGCTACGACGAGTAGTTTTCTTAGCTTTGTCTCCTTTTGGATTGTATAACTCGTTGTAATCAACTAATTCTACCATTGCCATAGGAGCGTTATCTCCTTGACGGTTTCCTAATTTGATGATACGTACATATCCTCCTGGTCTGTCTGCTACTTTTACAGAAACTTCTTTGAATAACTCTGTAACAGCTTCTTTGTTACGTAAGTAACTGAATACTACACGACGGTTGTGAGTTGTATCGTCTTTAGATTTTGTAATTAAAGGCTCAACAAACTTACGTAAAGCTTTAGCTTTAGCTTCTGTAGTATTGATACGCTTGTGTTCGATTAAAGAACAAGCCATGTTAGATAACATCGCTTTTCTGTGCGCTGTCTTTCTACCTAAATGATTAAATTTTTTTCCGTGTCTCATGACATTTGGTTTTAGCTCTCATCTTGCTACTACCCGTTAAGGGAGCAAAATATGAAAGGTTAATCTTTATCTAATTTGTATTTGCTTAAATCCATTCCGAAATTTAAACCTTTGTTAGCCACTAACTCATCTAATTCAGTTAATGATTTTTTACCAAAGTTTCTGAACTTCATTAAATCGCTTTTGTTAAATGATACTAAGTCTCCTAAAGTATCTACCTCTGCAGCTTTTAAACAGTTTAAAGCACGAACTGATAAATCCATATCAACTAATTTCGTCTTTAATAACTGACGCATGTGTAATGATTCCTCATCATATGTTTCAGTTTGTGCAATTTCATCTGCCTCTAAAGTGATACGCTCGTCAGAGAATAACATAAAGTGGTGGATTAAAATCTTAGCTGCTTCAGTTAAGGCATCTTTAGGATTGATAGAACCGTCAGTGTCGATATCGAAAACTAATTTTTCGTAATCGGTCTTTTGCTCTACACGGAAATTTTCAACAGCATACTTTACATTCTTAATAGGAGTGTAAATAGAATCTGTAAAAATTGTTCCTAAAGGTGCACCAGCTCTTTTGTTTTCTTCTGCTGGTACAAAACCTCTACCTTTTTCAATGGTAATTTCAGCATTTAACGTTACTGATTTATCCATGTTACAAAGTACTAACTCTGGGTTTAATACTTGGAAACCTGAGATAAATTTTTGTAAATCTCCAGCGGTTAATTGCTCTTGTCCTGATATTGCGATAGAAACTGTTTCTCTGTCAGATTCTTCAATCTGCTTCTTAAAACGAACTTGTTTTAAGTTTAAGATGATTTCAGTAACATCTTCTACAACACCTTGGATAGTTGAGAACTCGTGATCTACTCCATCAATACGTAATGATGTAATAGCGAATCCTTCTAATGAAGATAATAATACTCTTCTTAAAGCATTACCAACTGTTAATCCAAAACCTGGTTCAAGAGGTCTAAATTCGAATCTTCCTGAAAAATCAGTAGATTCAATCATGATTACTTTATCAGGTTTTTGAAAATTTAAAATTGCCATATTTAATTTGTTTTCTTCGTTTTAATTGTTATTCAGTTGCGCGGTTTATAAGTTTGAAGAAGTACGAATAAACCCTTTGGCCAAATACCAATATAATTGATTTATTACTTAGAATATAATTCTACGATTAACTGTTCTTTGATATTCTCAGGAATTTGTAATCTTTCTGGTACTTTAATAAAAGTTCCAGATTTTTGATCTGCATTCCAAGTTAACCATTCGTAAACACTACTATTAGCAGCTAAAGCATTTTCGATAGCTTCTAATGATTTAGATTTTTCTCTTACCGCAATAACATCCCCTTCATTTAATTTGTAAGATGGAATGTTTACGATATCACCATTAACAGTAATATGACGGTGAGAAACTAATTGACGAGCAGCTCTACGTGAAGTAGCGATACCTAAACGATACACAACGTTATCTAAACGAGATTCACATAATTGTAATAAAACCTCACCAGTAATTCCTTTAGATGCAGATGCTTTTTTGAATAAGTTACTGAATTGACGCTCTAAAATACCATAAGTATATTTAGCTTTTTGCTTTTCCATTAACTGGATAGCATATTCAGATTTTTTACCTCTACGTTTTGCAATACCGTGTTGTCCTGGAGGGTAGTTTCTTTTTTCGAAGTTTTTGTCATCTCCGAAAATTGCTTCGCCAAATTTACGAGCAATCTTAGTTTTTGGTCCTGTATATCTTGCCATTTCTAATTAATTTAGTAGGTGATTATGAATTAAGGCGTACTCCTTCGATAATCGTGAGTCCTACTGTGTTAAAATACTTAATTTTTGTGCACAAAAGTACACTATATAAAGTATAAGTTGAAATTACTTCAACTTATACTCTTCTTCTTTTAGGTGGACGACATCCGTTGTGTGGAATTGGAGTAACATCGATGATTTCAGTTACTTCGATACCAGCATTGTGGATAGATCTGATAGCAGACTCTCTACCGTTACCTGGTCCTTTAACATACACTTTTACTTTACGTAAACCAGCTTCTTTTGCAACTTCTGCACAATCTTCTGCTGCTAATTGAGCTGCGTAAGGAGTGTTCTTTTTAGAACCTCTAAAGCCCATTTTTCCTGCAGATGACCAAGAAATTACATCACCTTTTTTGTTTGTTAAAGAAATAATAATATTGTTAAATGATGCAGTTACGTGAGCTTCACCAACTGATTCAATTATAACTTTACGTTTTTTTGTTACTTTAGACTTTGCCATAATTCTTTACTATTAGTAAAAAATAATCAATGATTATTTTTTCTTGTTAGCTACAGTTTTTCTCTTACCTTTTCTTGTACGAGAGTTATTCTTCGTTCTTTGTCCTCTTAATGGTAAACCAAGTCTGTGACGAATACCTCTTTGACATCCGATGTCCATTAAACGTTTGATGTTTAATTGAACTTCAGAACGTAACTCACCTTCAATAGTGTAAGTTCCTACTTGCTCACGAATTGCTGCAATTTGATCATCAGTCCAATCTTGAACTTTGATGCTTTCATCTATGTTAGCAGCAGCTAAAATCTCTTTAGCTCTGCTTCTTCCTATACCAAAGATGTAAGTTAAAGCGATAACACCTCTTTTATTCTTTGGAATATCTATACCTGCGATTCTTGCCATATACTTTAGTTTTTAGCTGTTAGCTTTTAGTTGTTAGAATCCTAAACATTTCTATTTCAAACAGATTCATCTAACTACTAATTACTAATGACTAGTGTCTTATTTATTATCCTTGTCTTTGTTTAAATCTAGGATTCTTTTTATTAATTACGTATAATCTGCCTTTTCTGCGTACAATTTTGCAGTCAGCACTTCTTTTCTTTAATGATGCTCTTACTTTCATCAGTGTGTGTTTTTAATATCTGTAAGTAATTCTTGCCTTTGATAAATCATACGGACTCATTTCTAATTTTACCTTATCTCCAGGTAATAATTTGATATAATGCATACGCATTTTTCCTGAAATGTGAGCCGTAACAATATGTCCGTTTTCTAATTCTACACGGAACATAGCGTTTGATAAAGCTTCTGTAATGGTCCCGTCTTGTTGAATTGCTGATTGCTTAGCCATATTATTTTAATGATTTTCTATTACTGTTACCTGTTTTCATTAATCCGTCGTAACGACTGTTTAATAAATACGAGTTTATTTGCTGAATTGTGTCTATTGCAACTCCTACCATAATGATTAAAGATGTTCCTCCGTAAAACATTGCCCAGTTTTGGGTAACGCCAAACTTAATGATTACTGCAGGTAGTATAGATAAAGCTGCTAAAAATAACGATCCTGGTAATGTGATTTTTGACAATACCGAATCTAAAAAGTTAGCTGTTTCTTCACCTGGCTTATACCCTGGAACAAAACCATTACTTCTTTTTAAATCTTCTGCCATTTTATTCGTAGGAATAGTAATAGCAGTATAAAAGTAACTGAAGACAATAATTAACAACGCAAATATAACGTTATACCATAAACCGAAATTATCAGTTAAACTGTTTAATGCTGGGTATTTTTGCCCTAATGCTATTGGTAAAAACATAATAGCTTGAGCAAAGATAATTGGCATTACTCCAGCAGCATTCAATTTTAATGGAATGTACTGTCTAGCACCATCAACATCTTTAATGTTTGTAACTGCTGTACGACGTGCATATTGAACTGCTACTTTACGTACTGCGGTAACTAATAAAACGGTTAACAAGATTACTACAAACCAAACTATTAATTCGATTAAAATCACCATAATCCCTCCTGCTCCTGCAGTTTGCTTAGAAACTAATTCTTGAATAAATGCTGCTGGGAACTTAGCAATAATACCAACCGTAATTAATAATGATATACCATTACCAACTCCTTTATCAGTAATACGCTCTCCTAACCACATTGCAAAAATTGTTCCTGCACTTAAAAGAATAATAGATGATATCCAAAATGTTGCTCCTGTTACTAAAAATGCTTCAGGTCCTAATCCCATTTGATTTTGGATTACTCCAATATAGGTTGGTGCTTGAAACAATGTAATAGCAATTGTAAGCCATCTTGTAATTTGCGTAATCTTCTTACGTCCACTTTCTCCATCTTTTTGTAATTTTTGTAAATATGGTACCGCAATACCCATTAACTGAACTACAATAGAAGCAGAAATGTAAGGCATTATACCAAGTGCCATTACCGACGCTCTAGCAAATGCCCCACCTGTAAATGCGTTTAATAAACCTAAAAGTCCACTAGAAGTGTTATCTTTTAATGCTGTTAATTGTGTTGGATCAATTCCAGGTAATGGAACCGCCGCCATAAAACGGTAAACAGCGATTAAACCTAAAGTTAAAAGTAACTTTTCTTTTAACTCTTCAATCTTCCAAATGTCTTTTAAAGTATTTATAAAATTCATCATTTACAATTCTTATAAGGTAACTGCCTCACCACCTGCCGCTTCAATAGCTGCTTTAGCTGATGCAGTAAATTTATGTACAGTTATATTTAATTTAGCTTTTAACTCACCACCACCTAATATTTTCACTAAGTCGTTTTTACGTGCTAATCTATTTTCTACTAAAACTTCTAAATTAACTGTATCTGTTATCTTTCCGTTATCTACTAATGATTGTAATTTGTCTAAATTAACACCAACATATTCTTTACGATTAATGTTAGTGAAACCAAATTTAGGCACACGTCTTTGAAGTGGCATTTGCCCTCCTTCAAATCCTACCTTACGAGAATAACCAGAACGAGATTTAGCTCCCTTGTGTCCTCTTCCTGCAGTAGTTGCTTTACCAGAACCTTCTCCACGTCCTACACGCTTCCCTTTGTTCTTAGTTGCTCCAACTGCTGGTTTTAAGTTGTGTAAACTCATCTTTTATTATCTTATTTAATTTCTTCTACAGAAACTAAGTGTTGAACTTTATTTACCATACCCAAAATTGTAGCTGTTGCATCATGCTCTACAGTTTGGTTCATTTTACGTAAACCTAACGCCTCTAACGTTCTCTTTTGATTTTTAAGGCGACCGATTTGACTTCTTACTTGTGTAATTCTAATTTTACTCATCGTCTTAAATTTTAACCGTTAAAAACTTTCTCTAAAGATATACCTCTTTGCTTAGCAATAGTTGCAGCACTTCGTAATTGTAATAATGCATCAAAAGTTGCTTTTACTACGTTGTGAGGGTTTGATGATCCTTGAGACTTTGATAATACATCTTTAATACCAACAGATTCTAATACCGAACGTACGGCACCCCCGGCAATAACTCCGGTACCGTGTGAAGCTGGCTTGATGAATACTTTCGCACCACCAAACTTACCTTTTTGTTCGTGAGGTAATGTTCCGTCTAAAATAGGAATACGCACTAAGTTTTTCTTTGCATCTTCAACTGCTTTTGCAATTGCAGATGAAACATCTTTAGATTTTCCTAACCCGTGACCTACAACACCGTTACCGTCTCCAACTACTACGATAGCAGAGAAACCAAATGCTCTACCTCCTTTAGTTACTTTAGTAACACGTTGTACTCCTACTAATTTATCTACAAGCTCTAATCCGCTTGGTTTTACTCTTTCTACGTTTTTATATCCTAACATAATATAATTTCTTAAAATTTTAAACCAGCTTCTCTAGCAGCGTCTGCTAATACTTTAACTCTACCGTGGTATAAATATCCGTTACGGTCAAAAGCAACAGTATCAACACCAGCTTTTACAGCTTTTTCAGCGATAGCTTTTCCTACTGCTGTAGCTGCTTCTGCTTTAGAACTAGATGTAATTTCTTTATCTCTTGAAGATGCAGATGCTAATGTTACACCAGCAACGTCATCAATTAACTGAGCATAGATTTCTTTGTTACTTCTAAAAACTGATAATCTTGGTTTAGCAGCTGTACCAGTAACTATTTTTCTAATTCTATGCTTAATTCGTTGTCTTCTTTCAAGCTTTGATAATGCCATAATAATTTCTCTTAATTTATTATGCAGATTTACCTGCTTTTCTTCTTAATACTTCTCCTACAAACTTAATTCCTTTTCCTTTGTAAGGCTCTGGCTTACGGAAAGAACGAATTTTTGCTGCAACTTGACCAACTAATTGTTTGTCATGTGAAGTTAATTTTACGATTGGATTTTTACCTTTTTCAGATACTGTTTCAACCTTAACTTCTGGAGCTAAATCTAAAATAATGTTATGAGAGAAACCTAAGGCTAAATCTAATTTTTGACCTTGGTTAGATGCTCTATAACCAACACCTACTAACTCTAACTCTTTAGTAAATCCTTTGCTTACACCTTCAACCATATTATTGATTAAAGCACGGTATAAACCATGTGCAGCTCTATGCTCTTTACTATCTGATGGTCTGTCTAAAATGATAGTACCATCTTCTACTTTTACAGTAATATCAGAAGTTAACTCTTGAATTAATTCTCCTAATTTACCTTTTACTGTTACCACGTTTCCGTCTACTTTTACTTCAACACCTTGTGGCAATGCGATTGGATTTTTTCCTATTCTACTCATCTTACAAAATGTTTTTTAGTAAACGTAACATAATACCTCACCACCAACGTTCTCTTGTCTTGCTTTTTTGTTTGTCATTACACCTTTAGATGTAGAAACAATAGCAATACCTAATCCGTTTAATACTCTTGGCATTTCTTTAGCGCCAACGTACTTACGTAAACCTGGTGTTGAAATTCTTTGAATTTTTCTGATTACTGATTCTTTCGTATCACGATCGTATTTTAAAGCTATCTTGATAGTTCCTTGCACTTTATCGTCATTGAACTGATAACTTAAAATGTAACCTTGATCAAACAAAATCTTCGTCATTTCCTTCTTCAATTTTGAAGCAGGAACTTCAACTACTCTGTGATTAGCTGCAATAGCATTTCTCACACGAGTAAGAAAATCCGCGATTGGATCTGTATACATAGTTAATTAAATTGCGGTTTTGGTTTTTAGCGCCCTCACTTTACTTGGTAAACTACTGATACTAAACCTGAAACCAGTTAATATTTGTTTATTTCGTTTTTTAGATAAAATCTCGCAAGCATTATATTCGTTACAAATATTTACTTACAAGGCATAATTTACCCTATAAAAACAGTGTGCAAATATACATAAACTTTTTGAAAATCAAACCTTTTTGATAATTATCATTTTGAGTACTAATTTATTGGCTCATTTTACGGGCTTTTTTACTATAAATTTTATTAAAAATCTTTCCTATTCAACACTCAATAATCTATAAAATAATAAATTTTAGCACTTGTATAAAATGCAAAAAGGTGCACAACTTTTATCATTGTACACCTTTTGTTTATGTAGTAAAGAGCTGCTTACCAGCTTGCCTTTTTTACTCCTGGAATTAATCCTTGGTTAGCCATTTCACGGAAAGTAACACGTGAAATTCCGAACTGACGCATATATCCTTTAGGACGTCCAGTTAGCTTACAACGGTTGTGCATTCTAATTGGTGATGCGTTTTTTGGTAACTTTTGTAATGCTTCGTAGTCTCCAGCTTCTTTTAAAGCTTGTCTCTTTTCAGCATACTTAGCAACCATTTTAGCTCTTTTGCGCTCACGCGCTTTCATTGATTCTTTAGCCATCTTATTAATTCTTTTTAAATGGTAATCCTAATTCTCCTAATAATGATTTAGCTTCTTTATCAGTGTTAGCAGATGTTACGAAAGTAATATCCATACCACTAATTTTTTTCACTTGATCAATATTAATCTCTGGATAGATGATTTGTTCAGTAATACCTAAGTTGTAATTACCTCTACCATCAAAACCGTTTGCTTTGATTCCGTTAAAGTCTCTTACACGTGGTAAAGAAGCTGTAACTAATCTATCTAAAAATTCGTACATTTTATCACCTCTTAACGTAACTTTTGCACCAATTGGCATTCCTTTACGTAATTTGAAGTTTGCAACGTCTTTCTTAGAGATTGTAGAAACTGCTTTTTGACCTGTAATGTTTGTTAACTCGTCAATAGCGTATTCTATTAATTTCTTATCTGCTATAGCTGCACCAACACCTTTACTTACAACGATTTTTTGTAATTTAGGTACTTGCATTACATTGCTATAACCAAATTCATCAGTAAGAGCTTTGATAACTCTGCTCTTGTACTCTTCTTTTAATCTTGGTACGTAACTCATGGTTATATTGCTTTATCTGATTTTTTTGAAACTCTTACTTTCTTATCTCCTTCTACTTTATAACCAACTCTTACTGCTTCACCGTTTTCAACTAAAGCAACGTTTGATATGTGTAATGGAGCTTCTTTCTTTACAATTCCTCCTTGTGGATTCGCAGCACTTGGTTTAGTGTGTTTAGACACCATATTTACACCTTCTACTACAACTCTATCCTTATCTTTGATGATTTGTAAAACTTTTCCTTCAGATCCTTTGTGATCTCCTGCTATAACTTTAACAGTATCTCCTGATTTAATTTTAAATTTTTTCATTTTAAAATCTGATTTTATAACACCTCAGGTGCTAATGATACTATTTTCATAAATTGTTTCTCACGTAATTCACGAGCCACAGGACCGAATACACGAGTACCTCTCATTTCCTCTGAAGGATTTAAAAGTACACAAGCATTGTCATCAAATCTGATATATGATCCGTCTTTACGTCTAACTTCCTTCTTAGTACGAACAACAACTGCGCGAGATACTTGACCTTTCTTTACAGTTCCGTTTGGAGTTGCAGATTTTACCGTAACAACGATTTTATCTCCAACGCTAGCGTAACGCTTTTTTGTTCCTCCTAAAACTCTAATCACTAAAACTTCTTTTGCTCCAGTGTTATCTGCGACTTTTAATCTTGATTCTGTCTGTAACATATTATTTAGCTCTTTCTAGGATTTCTACTAATCTCCAACGCTTAGATTTACTCATAGGACGTGTTTCCATAATCCTTACAGTATCACCTTCGTTGCAATCGTTATTCTCGTCATGTGCAACGTACTTCTTAGTCTTCAATACGAACTTTCCGTACATTGGGTGCTTTACTCTTTTTACCTCGCTAACTACGATAGATTTCTCCATTTTGTTGCTAGATACTACACCGATTCTCTCTTTTCTAAGATTTCTTTTTTCCATCTTTAAAACTGACTAGAATTATTGTAATTCTCTTTTAGTTAACTCTGTAGCAATTCTTGCCACAGTTTTTCTTAAGCTACGTAACTCTAATGGATTTTCCAATGGAGTTATGGCGTGAGCCATCTTAAGATCAGTATAATTTTTCTTCAACGCCCCTAGCTTTTCTTGTAAGTCAGCTGTTGATAATTCTTTAATTTCTGATTGTTTCATGATCTAAATAGAATTAAGCGTTATAATCAAAATCTCTTGCTATTACAAACTTCGTTTTTACAGGAAGTTTTTGTGCTGCTAAACGTAAAGCTTCTTTTGCAATTTCCATTGGCACTCCACCAACTTCAAACAAAATTCTACCTGGCTTTACAACAGCAACAAAATGATCAGGTGCACCTTTACCTTTACCCATACGTACCTCTAATGGTTTCTTAGTGATAGGTTTGTCTGGGAAAATTTTAATCCAAAGTTGCCCCTCTCTTTTCATATAACGAGTTGCCGCAATACGAGCTGCCTCAATTTGACGAGAGGTAAGTAAATTCTGGTCTAATGATTTGATACCAAACATTCCGTTAGAAAGTTGAGTACCTCTACCAGAGTTACCATTCATATTCCCTTTCGCCTTCTGTACCTTACGGTATTTTACTCTTTTTGGCTGTAACATTTTTAATTTCTTTTAAAAATTATTTTCTTTTGCGAGGTTGACGTTTTGCATTACCTCCTTTACTATTAGTATTACCTTTTTGCTTAGATAATCCTACTAATGGAGATAATTCACGTTTTCCATAAACCTCACCTTTCATGATCCATACTTTCACACCAATTCTTCCGTATGTAGTATGTGACTCTGCAAGTGCATAGTCGATATCTGCTCTGAAGGTAGAAAGAGGAATTCTTCCTTCTTTGTAATGCTCAGAACGTGCCATTTCAGCTCCGTTTAAACGACCTGATAATTGCACTTTAATTCCTTCTGCATTCATTCTCATTGCAGCAGCAATCGCCATTTTAGTAGCTCGCTTGTAAGAAATTCTGTTTTCGATTTGACGTGCGATACTAGCTGCAACTAAGTTTGCATCTAATTCTGGACGCTTAATTTCGAAAATGTTAATTTGAACTTCTTTTCCTGTAATCTTCTTAAGCTCTTCTTTTAACTTGTCTACCTCTTGACCTCCTTTACCAATGATGATACCTGGACGTGCAGTAGTGATAGTAACGGTTACAAGTTTTAAAGTACGCTCAATAATAATACGAGAAACACTTGCTTTTGATAAACGAGCGTTGATATACTTTCTGATCTTATCATCTTCAGCAATCTTATCTCCGTAGTCATTTCCACCATACCAGTTAGATTCCCATCCTCTGATAATTCCTAAACGATTTCCTATTGGATTTGTCTTTTGTCCCATTTCTACTTTGATTAATTACTGTTATTTTTAGTTCCTAACTCTAAAGTTACGTGATTAGAACGCTTACGAATTCTATGAGCACGTCCTTGTGGAGCTGGTCTTAACCTTTTTAACATACCTGCGCTATCAACACAAATTGATTTTACATATAATCCTGCATCTTCGATGCTAGCATCTTCGTTTTTAGCTTGCCAGTTAGCGATAGCTGATAACAATAACTTCTCTAAGTTACGTGATGCTTCTTTTGGACTGAACTTTAAGATTTGTAAAGCTTTTTCTGCTTCAACTCCTCTTACTAAATCTGCTACCAAGCGCATTTTTCTTGGTGATGTAGGACAATTAGTTAATTTAGCAAAAGCTCTAGACTTTCTAGCTTCCTTTAACTGTGTTGCCATGTTATGTTTACGACTTCCCATAATTTCCTACTATTTTTTACCTTTATTTTTTGCACCAGCGTGCCCTCTAAAAGAACGTGTTGGTGAAAATTCGCCTAATTTATGACCTACCATGTTTTCAGTAACGTAAACTGGTACAAACTGACGTCCGTTATGAACTGCAATTGTTTGCCCTACGAAATCTGGAGTAATCATACTTGCTCTAGACCAAGTTTTGATAACTGATTTACTTCCTGCTTCTACGTTAGCTAACACTTTTTTCTCTAACTTATAGTGAACGTAAGGTCCTTTTTTTAATGATCTTGCCATGGTTTATTATTTCTTTCTACGTTCTATAATATACTTGTTACTAGCTTTGGTCTTAGATCTAGTCTTAAATCCTTTAGCTGGGATACCGTTTCTAGATCTTGGATGTCCTCCAGAAGAACGTCCTTCACCACCACCCATTGGGTGATCAACTGGGTTCATACGAACAGCATTCGTTCTTGGTCTTCTACCTAACCATCTACTTCTACCTGCTTTACCAGATACTAATAATTGGTGATCTGAGTTAGACACAACTCCGATAGTTGCCATACAAGTTAATAAGATTAATCTTGTTTCACCTGAAGGTAACTTTACTGTTGCATACTTACCATCTCTTGCCATTAATTGAGCAAATGAACCAGCTGAACGAGCCATAACAGCTCCTTGTCCTGGGTGTAACTCAATACAAGAAATTGTAGTACCTAATGGAATATCGCTTAAGAACATAGCGTTACCAACTTCTGGTGTAGCTTCTTTTCCTGAAACGATTGTTTGACCTACTTTTAAACCGTTTTGTGCAATTACATAACGTTTTTCACCATCAGCATAACTAACTAATGCAATAAATGCAGTACGGTTTGGATCGTACTCGATAGTTTTTACTGTTGCAGGAACACCTTGCTTATCTCTTTTAAAATCGATAATACGGTATTTTTGTTTATGACCTCCACCAATGTTACGTGTAGTCATTCTTCCCTGATTGTTTCGACCTCCAGATCGTTTTTTCGGAGCTAATAAAGATTTCTCCGGCTTATCAGTAGTAATGGTGTCGAACCCATTTACAACTCTAAAACGCTGACCTGGTGTTATTGGTTTTAATTTTCTAACTGACATTCTGTCTTTTCTTAAAGATTGTTATAAAAATCAATAGTTTCTCCTTCAGCTAACTGAACGATTGCTTTCTTGTATCCACTTGTTAATCCAGTAACTAAACCTTTTTTAGTGTATTTAGTTTTTCTTAATGCTGGATAGTTCATAGTTTTTACAGACTCGATCGCTACACCATAAGCAGCCTCAACAGCTCCTTTGATTTCTAATTTGTTAGCTTTTTTGTTTACAACAAATGTATAACGGTTGTTTAACTCGCTATCATTTGTAGCTTTTTCTGTAATAATAGGTTTAATTAAAATACTCATTTTCTTCCCTATTTACTTAAATTAGACTCAATTCCTTCTAGAGAGCTCTCAGCGATTACCACTTTATTAGCATTTAAAACGCTATACGTGTTAATTCCTGAAGCATCTACTACTTTAGAACCTTTTAAGTTACGAGATGATAAGTAAACATTTTTACTTTCTTCACCTAATACAAATAAAGACTTTTTAGCGTCTAATTCTAAAGCTTTTAATACATTGATAAACTCTTTAGTTTTTGGAGCTTCAAAATTGAAGTCTTCAATTACAACTAAATTGTTTTCTTTTGCTTGAATACTTAAAGCTGACTTACGTGCTAAACGCTTTAAGTTTTTATTCAATTTAAAAGAGTAATTTCTTGGTCTTGGACCGAAAATACGTCCACCACCTCTAAAAACAGGAGATTTAATACTACCCGCACGAGCTGTACCAGTTCCCTTTTGTTTTTTAATCTTTCTTGTACTACCAGCAATCTCAGCTCTTTCTTTCGATTTATGAGTACCTTGTCTTTGATTAGCCAAATACTGCTTTACATCTAAATAAATTGCATGATCATTTGGCTCAATTCCGAATACCTCGTTAGAAAGTTCAACTTTTCTACCAGTATCTTTTCCTGTAATATCTAATACTGCTACTTTCATTATTTCTCGATAGTTACATAAGAGTTTTTGTGACCAGGAATAGCTCCTTTTACTACGATAAGATTCTTATCTGCAACCACTTTTAAAACTCTTAAATTTTGAACTTTTACTTTGTCTCCACCCATACGTCCTGCCATACGCATTCCTTTGAATACTCTTGCAGGGTATGATGCTGCACCAATTGAACCAGGAGCTCTTAAACGGTTATGTTGACCGTGAGTTGCTTGTCCAACTCCGCCAAAACCATGACGTTTAACAACACCTTGAAATCCTTTACCTTTAGAGATACCTGATACATCAACGAATTCTCCTTCAGTAAATAACTCAACAGTAATTGAGTCACCTAATTTGTACTCACCATCAAACTCTTGGAATTCAACAACTTTTTTCTTAGCAGATGTACCAGCTTTTTTAAAGTGACCATCTAAAGCTTTATTAGAGCTTTTTGCTTTTTTGTCATCGAAACCAAGTTGTAAAGCGTTATAGCCGTCAACCTCTTCGGTTCTGACTTGGGTAACAACGCAAGGACCTGCTTCGATTACAGTACAAGGAATATTCTTCCCGTTCTCATCGAATAAGCTGGTCATTCCAATTTTTCTTCCTATTAACCCAGACATATTTGTTAATTTTCAGACGAATAGATCTATTTTATCCAGCGCGTCTATTAATAAATGATTGTTTGAAACGAATGTTTCTGTTTTTTTCCTTTGAATTTTTCAAAAAAAAAGAGCGAAAAAACATCTTCACTCTGAATTTGTTTTTACCGTTTTTCCTTCGCGAAACCCTCAGGACATGTCATTTCTGTATATTTTACAGAAAATTTTGCACACCAAAACCTAAATTTCGGTGTGCAAAAGTATAAAAAACTTTCGGCTTAACAAAATTAAACCGAAAGTTATTGATTTACTTATACTTTGATCTCAACTTCAACTCCACTTGGTAACTCAAGTTTCATTAAAGCATCAATAGTTTTTGATGATGAACTATAGATGTCTAATAATCTTTTGTAAGCAGATAATTGAAATTGCTCTCTAGATTTTTTGTTTACGTGTGGTGAACGTAATACTGTAAAAATCTTTTTATTTGTTGGTAAAGGAATTGGTCCGTTTACTACAGCTCCAGTACTCTTTACTGTCTTTACGATTTTTTCAGCAGACTTGTCTACTAAATTATAGTCGTAAGATTTTAACTTTATTCTAATTTTTTGACTCATCTTAATTAACCTTTAGCGTTAGCGATTACTTCTTCAGCAATGTTACTTGGAGTTTCTGCATAGTGAGAGAATTCCATAGTAGAAGTTGCTCTACCTGAAGATAATGTTCTTAATGAAGTAACATATCCAAACATTTCTGATAATGGAACGATAGCTTTTACTACTTTAGATCCAGCACGATCGCTCATATCATTAACTTGTCCACGTCTTCTATTTAAATCTCCAACGATGTCACCCATATTTTCTTCTGGAGTTAACACCTCTAACTTCATCATTGGCTCCATGATTACAGCTCTTGCAGCTTTTGCAGCAGCTTTGTAACCCATTTTAGCAGCTAATTCGAATGATAATTGATCAGAATCTACAGGGTGGAATGAACCGTCGATTAACGTAACTTTCATTGCATCCATTTCGTATCCTGCTAATGGACCATTCTTCATTGCTTCTTTGAATCCTTTTTCTACTGAAGGAACAAATTCTTTAGGAACGTTACCACCTTTAATGATAGACTCGAACTGTAAACCTTGTTTACCTTCTTCTGCTGGCTCCATTTTGAATACGATATCCGCAAACTTACCACGTCCACCAGATTGCTTTTTGTAAACCTCTCTGTGTTCTGCAGCAGCTGTAATAGCTTCTTTGTACTCTACTTGTGGTTGTCCTTGATTTACTTCAACCTTAAACTCACGTTTTAAACGGTCAACAATAATATCTAAGTGTAACTCACCCATTCCTGAAATTACAGTTTGACCTGAAGCCTCATCTGTTTTTACAGTAAATGTTGGATCTTCTTCAGCTAACTTCGCTAAAGCCATACCTAATTTATCAACATCGGCCTTAGTTTTAGGCTCAACAGCGATACCGATTACAGGATCTGGGAAGTCCATAGATTCTAAAACGATTGGGTGTTTTTCGTCAGATAACGTATCCCCTGTTTTAATATCTTTAAATCCTACAGCAGCACCAATATCTCCTGCTTCAATGTACTCAATTGGGTTTTGTTTGTTAGAGTGCATTTGATAAATACGTGAAATACGTTCTTTTTTACCTGAACGGTTATTTAACACGTAAGAACCTGCATCTAAATGACCAGAATACGCACGGAAGAATGCTAAACGACCTACGAAAGGATCTGTAGCAATTTTAAACGCTAAAGCCGAGAAAGGCTCTTTTGCATCTGGTTTACGAGAAATCTCTTCTCCTGTATCAGGGTCAGTACCCATGATATTTTCTCTATCTACTGGAGAAGGTAAATAACGACATACAGCATCTAATAAGAACTGAACACCTTTATTTTTAAATGAAGAACCACATACCATTGGAATGATAGACATATCCATCACAGCAGCTCTTAATGCAGCGTGCACTTCTTCTTCTGTAATTGAATCTTCATCCTCCATGTATTTCTCTAATAAGTTTTCGTCATAAGCAGCAACCTCTTCGATTAACTTACCACGTAACTCACGAGCTTCTTCTTTTAATTCTTCTGGAATATCTACAACATCGAAAGTTGATCCGTAGTTATCATCATGCCATACAATAGCACGGTTTTTTACTAAATCAACAATTCCTTTAAAATCTGCCTCATCACCAATGTTTAATACAATTGGCACTGCGTTAGACTTTAACATGTCTTTTACTTGCTGACAAACTGCTAAGAAGTTTGCTCCTTGACGGTCCATTTTGTTAACAAAACCGATACGAGGCACTTTATAGTTATCAGCTAAACGCCAGTTAGTTTCAGATTGTGGCTCAACTCCGTCAACTGCAGAGAATAAGAACACTAATCCATCTAATACACGTAATGAACGGTTTACCTCTACGGTAAAGTCAACGTGACCTGGAGTATCAATAATATTAAAATGGTATCCTTTAGCATCATCGGTAGGCTTTCCATTTTCAGTTGGGAATTGCCATGTACAAGTAGTTGCTGCAGAAGTAATAGTAATACCTCTTTCAGCCTCTTGCTCCATCCAGTCCATTGTAGAAGCACCATCGTGAACTTCTCCAATTTTGTGAGACACTCCCGTATAGAAAAGGATACGCTCAGTTGTTGTTGTTTTACCAGCATCAATATGAGCAGCAATACCGATATTTCTTGTATATTTTAAATCTCTTGCCATTTCTTATTAAAATCTAAAGTGTGAGAATGCTTTGTTAGCTTCAGCCATCTTATGAGTATCCACTCTTTTCTTAACAGCAGCACCTTCTTCTTTAGCAGCAGCTAAAATCTCAGCAGCTAAACGTTGTGCCATTGTTTTTTCATTACGCTTACGCGCATAAGAAATCATCCATTTAATCGCCATAGAAACCTTACGGTCTGGACGAATTTGCATTGGAATTTGGAATGTAGCTCCACCTACACGGCGAGAACGTACTTCTACGTGAGGCATCACGTTAGACAAACCATCTTTCCACACTTCTAAAGCCGACTTTTCTTCGTCAGTTTTCTTTTCATTTACGATATCCATTGCATCGTAAAACACTTTGAACGCTACAGATTTTTTACCGTCCCACATTAAGTTATTCACAAAACGTGTAACTAATTGATCGTTAAATCTAGGATCCGGTAACAAAACTCTTTTTTTAGCTCTTCTTTTCCTCATGTCTTTACATTAAAAAAGTTACTAATTATTTTTTACTTTTTGTCTTTTGGGCGTTTTGCACCGTACTTAGATCTACGTTGAGTTTTCCCCTCAACTCCTGCAGTATCTAATGCTCCACGTACCACGTGATATTTAACACCTGGTAAATCTTTTACCCTTCCACCTCTAACTAATACTATCGAGTGCTCTTGCAAGTTATGTCCCTCACCTGGAATATACGCGTTGATCTCGTTACCATTTGTTAAACGCACCCTTGCAACCTTACGCATCGCTGAGTTAGGTTTCTTAGGTGTAGTGGTATACACACGCGTACAAACTCCACGTCTTTGTGGACATGCTTGTAAAGCAGCCGATTTACTCTTCTTAGTTATTTTGGCTCTTCCTTTACGAACTAATTGTTGAATAGTTGGCATACTAAATTATTACTTGTTTTTAATTTGTACTTAAATTACTTTAATTTTAAGAGTGTGCAAATGTACAACTATTTTCTAATTAATCAAATATCAAGGAGTTATTTTTCTCCCCCTCCACCGATCTCAGTACAACGCAGAACAACTCTATCAAGACCCAACAAAAACCCAAAAAAATTACACATAACCAACCAAACACTTAAAAAATTAAACCATACACAACACCACCATTATTTAATCAATAAAAATTAAAAACACTACAAAAAAACCCATAAAACAGCAATACACTTACATTATTTTCAGAATTATTTAACAAATACCTTGTTTTTTTAAGTTTAATTTATGATTTTTGGCACAATTAATTCAAATAATTACATAATGAAAACAAAGTTTAATGGAATTTTAACGCTGCTTCTAGCGTTGGTTGTGCAGATTTCCTTTGCACAAGACAGAACGATTTCAGGAACAGTTTCTGATGAATCAGGACCATTACCTGGGGTTAATGTGTTAAAAAAAGGAACAACTTCAGGTGTAGAAACTGATTTTGATGGAAAATTCTCAATCCAAGCTAAAGATGGAGATATTCTAGTTTTTAGTTTTGTTGGAATGAAGACTATTGAAAGAACAGTTGGAACATCAAGTACTATGACTATTGCTATGGCTAGTGACAACGTATTAGACGAAGTAGTTGTTACTGCATTAGGTATCAAGAGAGAGAAAAAATCTTTAGGTTATGCTGTACAGGAAGTTAAAGGTGACGATATCAACAAAGCAAAAGAGCAAAGTTTTATTAGCTCGCTTTCTGGTAGAGTAGCAGGTTTAGATGTTAAGAAGAGTAACAGTATTGGTGGATCTGTAAACGTAGTTCTAAGAGGTTCTAGTTCACTTACTGGAAGCAATCAAGCTTTATTCGTTGTAGATGGTATTCCTATTAGTAACAATAACTTTAACACATCTACTCAAACATCAGGTAGTGGAGGTTATGATTTTGGTAACGCTGCTTCTGATATTAACCCTGAAGACATTGAAAGTATTTCTGTTTTAAAAGGTTCTACAGCTTCTGCATTATACGGATCACAAGCTGCTAATGGTGTTATCTTAATTACCACCAAAAAAGGTACTAAAAAGAAAGGTTTAGGTATTACTATTAACAACAGTACTTCTATCAGTAAAATAGACAAAACAACTTTTCCTACCTACCAAAACAAATATGGAGCAGGATATGGACCATACTATGGTTCAACTGGAGACTTTTTTGACTATGATGTAAATGGTGATGGTACTGATGATTTTTTAATTCCTGTTGGAGAAGACGCAAGTTTTGGTGGAGCTTTTGACCCTAACACAATGGTTTATCAATGGGATGCTTTATACCCTTCTTTAGATACTTATTTACAACCAAGCCCATGGGTTGCTCCTAAAAACGGACCTTCTAGTATCTTCCAAACTGGTGTTACTAATGTGTTAAACATCTCATTAGAAGGAGGTAACGAGAATGGTTCTTTTAGATTTGGTTATACTAATGATGATAGAAGCGGTATCCTACCAAATAGTAAAATTAAAAAAGATGTTGTAACATTAGGTGGTTCTAGCAACTTAAGTGATAAGTTAAAAATATCTGCTAAAGGTACATATTCAAGAATTTCTGGAAAAGGTAGATATGGTACGGGTTATGATAGTGGAAACGTTACACAAATGCTACGTCAATGGTGGCAAACGAATGTTGACTTAAAAGACCAAAAAGACGCATATTTTGCAACTCGTCAAAATATTACTTGGAACCCTAACTCTCCTACAAACACAGCTCCACATTACTGGGACAACCCATACTGGACTTTATATGAGAATTACGAAACAGATTTAAGAAATAGATTTTTAGGTAACGCTAATTTAGTTTACGACTTAACAGACTGGGTTTCAGTAACTGGTAGAGTTGGAGTAGATTCTTACAACGATCTTGTTGAAGAAAGAAAAAACATAGGAAGTATAGACCAGTCATACTACATCAAAAGAAATCGTCAATATGAACAATTTAACTATGATTTATTACTTAATTTCAACAAGCAATTAAGTAGTGATATCTCTTTTACTGGGTTATTAGGAGCAAGTTTACAAACAAAACATTATAACAGCACCAATGCATCTACTAACGGAGGATTAGTTGTTGCTGGGTTATACGCTTTAAGTAACTCTGTAAGTGCATTAAGCCCTCCTGCAGAGACTGATTGGACACAAAGAAAGGTAGGTTACTATGCTCAAGCTTCTTTTGGTTTTAGAGACATGCTATTTTTAGAAGGTACATTTAGACGAGATGTATCGTCAACTTTACCTGCTGGAAACAACGCATATAACTACCCTTCAGGATCTGCGAGTTTCTTATTTAGCAAAGTTCTTAATGCTGATTGGTTAAATTTTGGTAAAGTACGTGCAAGTTACGCAGAAGTAACTAACGATGCAGCATCTTACTCTGTAGTTAATACTGCTAACGCAAACGATCCTTTTGGTTCTACACCAGTATATTCTGTTGGAGACACATCAAACAACCCAGATTTGGCTCCTGAAACTACAAAAGAATTCGAAGTAGGTTTAGAGACTAAGTTTTTTGGAAACAGATTAGGTTTTGAAGCTTCATGGTACAAGAAGAATACAGTTGATCAAATTTTACCTGTTCAGGTTTCGCCAGCTACTGGTTACAACTTTAAATTTGTAAATGCAGGAGAAATGGAAAATAAGGGTATTGAATTAGCTTTGAATGGAACACCTGTTAAAACTCAAGATTTTGAATGGAATATCAATGTAAACTGGGCTAAAAACGAAAACACCGTTGTGTCTTTATTTGAAGACGGTGAAAACATGTTAATTTATAGTGCTTGGTCTACAGCTATTAATGCTAGAAAAGGGCAACCTTATGGTACAATTACTGGTACTGATTATGTTTATACTAATGGTCAAAAAACTGTTGGTTCAGATGGAAAATATTTAAGAACAGCATCTACTACAGAAATCATTGGAAACATTCAACCTGATTGGATTGGTGGAGTTTATAATGGATTCAAATACAAAAATTTTAATTTCGGATTCTTAATTGACGTTCAACAAGGTGGTAGTGTAGTTAACTACGATGCTGCATTTGGTAATGCTACCGGTTTATATGCTGAAACTGCTGCTTTAAATGATTTAGGTAACCCTATTAGAAATACTGTAGCTAATGGTGGAGGTATTTTATTAGATGGTGTTAAAGCTGACGGTACTCCTAACGATATTAGAGCTGAGGCAAACACATATGAAACACCATTTGGATACTATGGAGGTTCTACTGATACAGGTGGTTATGCTCCAGATGCTCAATTTGTTTATGACGCTTCTTATGTTAAGCTTAGAGAAGTTTCTTTAGGATATGAATTCCCTAAATCTTTGACAGATAAACTATCTATAAACTCTTTATCTATGGGTATTTCTGCTAGAAACCTTTGGATTATTCACAAGAACTTACCTTATGGAGATCCTGAATATAGTGCAAGTTCAGGTAATAGAAGAGGTATTCAAAACGGTACTTTACCATCAACAAAAGATGTTAGTTTAAACATTTCTGTTAAATTTTAAATTAAAGAATAATGAAAAAAATAATTTTAGCAATAACAACTCTCTTATTTATTACTTCGTGTAGTGATAATTTAGAGAGATACAATGTAGATCCTAAGAACCCTGTACAGGTGGATCCTTCCTTCATGCTTTCTTATGCTCAATACAACTTATCTAAGCAAATAGATGATGGAAGTTACAATGCAAATGTGAGTCGATTCTGGGCTAACTACGCTACTCAAACAACTTATATTCAAGAGTCAAATTATGATGCAGCAAACAGAGATATAGGTGGTACTATTTGGGATAATATCTATACAGAAAATTTATTAGAATTAAGCAAAGCAAAAGCAACTATAACTGCTCAAGAAGTTACACCAGCTGAGTTACCTGAAAAGAACAATAAATTAGCTGTAATTACCATTTTAGAAACTTATGCTTATCAGTATTTAGTAGATAACTTTGGAGATGTTCCTTTTACTGAAGCTTTAGACATCAATAATGTTACACCAAAGTATGATGATGATCAGTATATCTATACAACTATCACAAGCAATTTAGAAAATGCTATCAGTATGATTACTACTGGTGCTTCTTCTTTTGGTTCAGCAGATTTAATTTATGGTGGAGACATGACTAAATGGTCTAAGTTCGCTAATTCATTACTTTTAAAAATAGGAACTAGATTATCTGATGTAAACTCTTCAGAAGCTTCTCGCATAATTAATGCAGCCGTATCAGGAGGTGTTTTCACTAGTAATGCAGACAACCCTAAATTTGTTTACACAGGTGTACAACCATATATTAACCCAGTATATGACTACTTTGTAGTACAATCTAGAAATACAGATTTTGTTGCTACTGAGAATTTCATCGCTTTATTACAAGGAAAATCTGACCCTAGAATTAATGTTTACTACGACGACAATATTGCTGGAGGTATGGTAGGTGGTGTATACGGAGCTGCAGGTAATGCATATGATTTACTTACACACTTTAACCCTGATTGGACAGATAATTCTACACGACCAACTACTTTGATGGAATATTCAACTGTTAATTTCGAATTAGCTGAAGCTGTTGAAAGAGGATTTATATCTGGAACAGCATCTGATTACTACAATGCAGGAGTAACAGCTTCTTTTGATGAATTAGGTCTTAGTAGTGATGCTGCTGCGTATTTAACCAACAACCCTTACGATGCTGGTAACTGGGAACAATCTATTGGTATACAAAAGTATATCTCTTTATTCCACAACGCTCATGAGGCATGGACAGAAGCTAGAAGAACTGGAGTTCCTCAATTGGCAACCGCTGCTGCTAGTGGAGTAGCTAATCCTAAAAGAATGATTTACCCTGTAGAAGAAGTGTTAATAAACACTGAAAACTACAATGCTGCTTCAGCTAACATGGGAGGAAATACAACTACATCTGCAATTTTCTGGGATGTAGACTAAACACCTTATTACAAGTCTTTTAAGGCGTTTCGGGGAATTCCCTGAAACGCTTTTTTTGTTAAAAAATTGTTTCTTTAAGATTTATTTATGATTTTAGCGATTAATTTAATTCAAATAATTACAATAATGAGAACAAAGTTTAATGGGGTTTTAACACTACTCCTAGTGTTTATTGTGCAAATGGCCTTTGCGCAAGACAGGACAATTTCAGGTAATGTTTCAGATGAATCTGGTCCTCTACCTGGAGTGACTATTTTGAAAAAAGGTACTACTAAAGGTACTGAAACTGATTTTGATGGAAACTACTCTATTCAAGCTAAAACTGGTGACGTTTTAGTTTTTAGTTTTGTTGGAATGAAAACTACTGAAAGAATGATTGGAGCATCAAACCAAATCAATGTAGTTTTAGAAAGCGACAATTTACTAGAAGAAGTAATTGTTGTAGCTTATGGTACTACTACTAAAGAAGCCTTTACTGGATCAGCACAAGTAGTTTCAGTTGATGATATAGCATCTAGACCTGCTACATCTCCTGTAGCAGCTATTGAAGGTAAAGTTACTGGGGTTCAATTCACATCTGCAAATGGAGCACCAGGTTCATCTCCTGGTATACTTATTAGAGGTGCTGGTACTCTTAATGGTTCTACTGATCCTTTATATATTGTGGATGGTGTACAATTTGACGGAGCATTATCTCTTTTAAATCAAGATGATATAGAATCTATGACTATTCTTAAAGATGCATCTTCTGCAGCTTTATATGGTCCTAGAGCGGCTAATGGTGTTGTAATTATTACTACTAAATCAGGTAAGCAAGGAAAACTTAAAGTAGGTATAAACTCACAAATGGGTGTTATTTCAAATGCAATACCTAACTATAGTACAGTTAACGCTGGTCAATATTATGAGTTAATGTGGGAATCGTATAAAAATACACTTAGTGGACCTGATGTAGAAGGGCAAGCTTCTGCAGGTATCTATAGTCAATTAGGTTATAATCCTTTTAATGTATCTAATGATCAAATTGTTGGTACTGATGGTAAATTAAATCCTAATGCTAAATTTATGTACCAAAGTGCAAATTGGAGAGATGCTATGCAGAAAACTGGAGTTAGAACAAATCACTCTATCAATGTTTCTGGAGGTGGTGAAAATCATCATCTTTTCTTCTCAACTTCGTACTTAGATGAAGAAGGATATGTAATACAAACTAACTTTAACCGTGTTACTACAAGATTGAATGCAGATTTTCAATTAGCTGACTGGGTTAAAATAGGTGCTAATGTTAACTTAGCTACTACAAAAACTGGTGGAGCCTTAAGCGGTGGTACTTCAAGCATTGTAAACCCTTTTAACTGGACTAGAGACTTAGCTCCTATATATCCTGTATATGTAGAGGATCAAAATGGTAACTTTGTACTTGATGCAAATGGTAATAAACAATATGACCGCGGGGTTGGTAATCCAGCTTACAATCAATTAGCTAGACCATATAACCCAGATCGCCATGGTATCCAAGAATTAGTACTAAATAAAGATATTGCTAGACAAAATAACTATGGCTTTAAAAACTTTGTAGATTTTAAATTATTAGAAGGTTTAAACTTTAAAGTTGACTACTCTTTACAATTTCAAGACTATATCTCTAAAAACTATGAAAACCATATAATTGGTGATGGAGCTCCAGGTGGTCGTTTTCAAGAAACTAGATACCGTAGAAATATTGAGAATATAAATCAAATTTTATCATACAATAAAACTTTAGATGACGTTCATAACTTGGAATTAACTCTTGGTCATGAAAGTATGAAACGTAACTATTCTGAGTTATATGGTATAGCTAACACTCAAACCGCAACAGGTATTTATGAATTTGCTAATTTTTCTTCAGGTGATAATGTAGATGGTTCTAGTACCGATTATAGATTAGAAGGTTATTTTTCTAGATTGAACTATAATTTTGATAACAAATACTTCTTAAGTGGTTCATTTAGACGTGATGCAACTTCTGTATTTAGTAAAAAAGCTCGTACAGGTTATTTCTATTCTGTAGGTGGTGGATGGATTCTTAGTAAAGAAAACTTTATGAAAGATGTATCTTTTGTTAACAATTTAAAGTTAAGAGCATCTTATGGTGAAGTTGGTAATGATAACTTATTAAATGATGATCTTACAAGAAATTATTATATTTCTCAAGCATTATACACTATTCACTCTAATGCAGGTACACCAGGTATTGTTTGGACAAGTACTGGTAATGAATTTTTAGAATGGGAAAACCAAGCATCATGGGATGCAGCTTTAGATTTTACTTTATTCAATTACACAATTGATGGATCTATTGAATATTTTAATAAAGAAACTAATGGACTTTTATTTAACTTGCCTATTCCTTTATCAGAAGGATTAAATCAAGCCCCTCAAAATATTGGAGACATGGTTAACAAAGGATGGGAAGTTTCATTAAATGCTCATTTATTTAAAAATAATAATTTTAAATGGGATTTAGGTTTACAAGCTACACATATTAAAAATGAAATAACATCTCTACCAAGTCCATCTGTACAAGGTACAAAACGTTGGGCTGAGGGTCGTTCTAGATACGATTATTATTTATACCACTATGCAGGTGTAGATCCAAATAACGGAGATGCTCTTTACTATATGTACGAGCCAGACGCTACAACTGGTGAGCAAGTCCCTGTATTAAACCCTGATGGTACTCATGCTACAACAAACAATTATCAAGATGCTCAAAGAGCCTATACTGGTGATAGTAGTATACCAGACGTTTACGGATCAGTATCTAACTCGTTTAAATACAAAAACTTAAGTCTAGATTTCCTTTTAACTTTTGGGATTGGTGGAAAAGTTTTAGATAGAGGTTATGCACAATTAATGCATGAAGGTATTTATGGCCAAAATTTACACGTTGATGCATTAAATGCATGGAGAAACCCAGGAGATATTACAGATGTACCAAGATTAGAAAATGGTAATAATAACTTATCTGTAGCAAACTCTACACGATTTTTAACAGATGCTTCATATTTATCTATTAAGAATGTTAATTTATCGTATTCTTTAAAAAACCAACTTTCTGATAAACTAGGAGTAAACGACTTACGTTTATTTATGTCTGCTGAAAACTTATTCTTATTTACTAAGAGAGAAGGTCTTAACCCTCAGTACTCTTTATCTGGTGTACAAGACGGTAACGATTATTCTCCTGCGAGAGTATTATCTTTTGGTGTTAATCTTACTTTCTAATAATTATTTAAAATTAAAAAATTTATCATGTTACGAAAAATAAACATAATAATAGCAACTGTTTCTTTGTTAGCAATAACTAGTTGCTCCGAAGATTTTCTCGAAACAAAGCCAACCGATGCTATTTCAGCATCAGACGCTTATTCTAGCCCTGAAAATATGAATTTAGTATTGAATGGCTTACATAGAAACATGTATGGTAATGGTGATATATTACCTGGTGGTAGCTTTCAAAGAACAGGAGAAAGTCATTTCATTCCTTCTTTTGATGCTATAGGTGGTAATATTATTCATTCATCACCAGGAAACGGGTGGATGACAGCTGATTTAAAATGGTTAATGCATACTGTTGCTACCTCTACAACTGTTACTCAACAATGGTATCAACGTTATAATTTTATTGCAGTTAGTAATAACCTTATAAACGCTGTTAATAAAAACTTTAATTCTGCTGACCCTAAGATTGCTAAAATACTTGGACAGGCATATGCTTATAGAGCGTGGGCTTATTGGAGGTTAGTTACTACTTATGCAAAAGGTTACTTAGTAGGAAATCCAAGTACAGATTTAGGTGTGCCAATAATTTTACAAACTGGTGCTCCTTATACTAGTGCTCCAAGATCAACAGTAAGTGAAGTATATGCTCAAATCGAAAGTGATATAAATAATGCTATTCTTTATTTAGGTAATGGAGACACCAGTATTAATAAATCTGAAATCTCAGTTAATGCCGCTCAAGGTATCAAAGCTAGAATAGCATTAAGTAAAGGAGATTGGAATGCTGCTGCAACTGCTGCTGCTGCTGCTAGACAAGGTTATCCATTACTTACTGAAGGAGACTGGTTATCAGGATTTAACAGTGTTGGTTTAAGTGAAGTTATATGGGGAGGAGCCATGATTGATGCAGAAACTAACTTTTTCGCTTCTTATTTCTATTATGTTTCTCCTACTTTTAATGGAAGCCAAAATAGAACCAATCCTAAATTAATAAGCAAAGAATTATACGATGCTATTCCAACAACAGATTTTCGTAATAAAGCTTGGTTACCTACAGCTCCTAACACATATTCTTCTGCCTCTAACGGTTTAGGTGGAGATTGGGAAGCAGATCCAAACTACGCTACTGAAGAAGAGTGGCTAGCTGCTAAAGCTGCTATTATTCAAAAATATGGTATGACTAGTGGTCACAATACACATCCATATATGAACGTTAAGTTTTTACAAAAAAACCCAGGAACTATTGATGTAGATGATGTAATCTATATGCGTTCATCAGAAATGTATTTAATAGAAGCTGAAGCAAAAGCAATGATGAATGATATAGCTGGAGCTCAAAGCGTTTTACAAGAGTTTGGTGGTGCAAGAGACACTGCTTATGATTCAAGTGTTTTCAATACTCAAACAGCTTTAATGGATCACATCAAGTGGCAAAGAGGAGTTGAATTATGGGGTGAAGGTTTTTCTTACCACGATCATATTAGATGGGATGAAGGACTTGATCAAACTAATTCTGGAGCTTCTTTAGTTTTATACAGAGATGGATTTACACAAGCAAAACCATCTACAAACGATGCATGGATTTGGAAGATTCCACAAGCTGAGATCGATGCTAACCCAAATATTTCAGAGGCTGATCAAAATTAAATAAAAATTTAATTGATAAAGTAAACTATTAAACCACCTCTCAAGAGGTGGTTTTTTTATACCATAAAATGAACTACATTTGCAGCATGGAACAGAACACAAACATTTTTGGTATTAGAGCCATTATTGAAGCCATAGAAAGTGGAGCTTCAATTAACAAAGTATATCTTCAAAAAGGCTTACGAGGAGACTTATTTTTTCAGTTAGACAAACTGTTGAAAAAAAACAAAATATCAACCAGTGTAGTTCCTACTGAAAAACTAGATCGTTTATCTAAACATAACAATCATCAAGGAGCTGTGGCTAAAATTTCTCCTATTGAATTTCATGATTTAGATAGTTTGATAGAAGACGTTTTAGATTCTGATAGTACTCCCCTATTCCTATTATTAGATCAAGTTTCTGATGTGAGAAACTTTGGAGCTATCATCAGAACTGCTGAATGTACAGGTGTAAACGGAATTATCATTCAAAAAAGTGGTAGTGCTCCTGTAAATGCTGAAACTATTAAAACTTCAGCTGGTGCTGCCTTTAAGGTATCTATTTGTAAGGTCGATCACATAAAAGATGCTATCTTTCAACTAAAAGCTGCCGATATTAAATTAGTAGCTGCTACTGAAAAAACTGAAGATTCTGTTTTTGACGTCAACTTTAATCAACCTATAGCTATTGTTATGGGTTCAGAACATAAAGGTGTTAGTACCTCAGTTTTAAAACTAGTTGATTATAAAGCAAAACTACCTTTATTAGGTGAAATTGAATCTTTAAATGTGTCTGTTGCTTGTGGCGCTTTTTTATATGAATCCGTAAGACAACGTTTATAAAAAATATAATCCTGCTTAATGCAGGATTTTTTATTTTCAATCTTGTTCTTTTTCTTTATAAATATACTTGTAGTTAATTTCTTTTAGTTCAATTTCTTCTTCAACTACAGGTGGTACATAATTTCCTTCTTCATCAAACATTGTATCAAATTCAGTTTTAGAAAACTCAAACTTTTCTTTTACAATTCCTCTTTTTCTGTATAGCAGCGCAAAAACAAATCCAGTTATTAATCCTGACAAGTGTCCTTCCCAAGACATCCCATCTTTAATTGGTAATACATACCAAACCATACTTCCATATAAAAAAATGGTAATAAAAGAAACCGCTACTAACCGATAGTTCTTTCTTATAATACCACTAAAAAGAACAAAACTAAAAAGTAGATACACTATTCCACTGGCTCCTATATGATATGATTCACGAGCTATTAACCAAGTTAATAATCCGGTTATGATTCCTCCATAAATCAAAACTTTTACTGCTATCTCTTTATAAAAGTAAAAAAGACACGCTGAGAGCACAAATAAAGGAACAGAATTATTAAAAAGATGATTTGTATCACTATGAATAAAAGGAGAGCAAAAAACCCCTTTTAAACCACTAAAATTTCTTGGATACACTCCAAATTTGTTAAAATTCCATCCAAATTTAATCTCTAACCAATACACAAACCAAATTGTAAAAACAAACAAAAGAGGAATTGTAAAAACGGTTGGGGTAAATTTTAGTTGTTGCTCTGTTTTCATAAATATGAAAATAACAAAAATAAATCCAAAATAGCATTTCTGAAGTTCTGTCATAAATCTTTGTTATTTTTACAAAATGAATCAACCTTTGGCAGAAAGAATACGTCCACAAAGTTTAAGCGATTATATTAGTCAACAACATTTGGTGGGTGAAAATGGTATTTTAACCAATCATATTAAACAAGGAATTATTCCTTCGTTAATTTTATGGGGACCTCCCGGAATTGGAAAAACCACTTTGGCAAATATTATCGCCAACGAATCTGGTCGTCCATTTTATACCTTAAGTGCTATTAGCTCTGGAGTAAAAGATGTTCGTGAAGTTATTGAAAAAGCCAAAAAAAGTGGTGGACTGTTTACTCAAAAAAATCCCATTTTATTTATTGATGAGATTCACCGTTTTAGCAAATCACAACAAGATTCTTTATTAGGTGCTGTTGAAAAAGGTTGGGTAACTTTAGTAGGTGCAACTACAGAAAACCCAAGCTTTGAAGTAATTCCTGCCCTACTCTCTCGCTGCCAAGTGTATATTTTAAATTCTTTTGATAAAGAGGATTTAATTGCGCTTTTACACAGAGCTATGGAAAAGGATGAATTCATCTCTAAGAAAAAAATCAACTTAAAAGAAACGGATGCTTTGCTTCAGGTTTCAGGTGGAGATGCTAGAAAACTCCTCAATATTTTTGAATTATTAGTCGCTGCTGATGAAAAAATAGATATTACCAATAAACTGGTTTTAGAGAAAATTCAAAAAAATACCGTTCGATACGATAAAACAGGAGAACAACATTACGATATTGTTTCTGCATTTATCAAATCGATCAGAGGAAGTGATCCTAATGCTGCTGTATATTGGTTAGCTCGTATGATTGAAGGTGGTGAAGATGTAAAATTCATTGCTCGGAGAATGTTAATTGCCGCTTCAGAAGATATTGGTAATGCAAATCCAACAGCCTTAATTTTAGCTAATAATACTTTTCAAGCAGTTTCTGTAATTGGTTACCCTGAATCTAGAATTATTTTGAGTCAATGTGCTGTGTATTTAGCAAACTCTGCTAAAAGTAATGCTTCCTATATGGCAATTGGAGAAGCTCAGAATTTGGTGAAAACTACTGGAGATTTATCTGTTCCTTTACATTTAAGAAATGCTCCTACTAAATTGATGAAAGATTTAGATTATGGAAAAGACTATCAATATTCTCATAATTACGCTGGTAATTTTGTAAATCAAGAGTTTATGCCCGATGAAATAAAAAACACAAAGTTGTATGAACCTGGTAATAATGCCCGTGAAAATCAGTTTAGAGAATTACTAAAACAACGTTGGAAAGACAAATACAATTATTAAAAAAGAGAGCTTTAAAGCTCTCTTTTTTAATTTCTAATTTAAAATTTTATTTGGTACTCTTTAATCATCTTTATATCATTATCATAATATTCAGCAAACCAAGAATTACCATTTTTGTATAAGATTCCGTTTTTATCTTTAATAACAAAGATATCTTTAACATTAGTTTTTAATACCTGAAAAACAACTTCTGGCTTCATATTTACCAATTGGAATCCATTCGCCGTAGATTGTGCATATAATGCTTCTACAATATTTTTATCATTTTTAACCTCTACGGACTTGTTTTCAACAACTTTTACAGCTGTAATTACATCCGAAGTACTCTCTGTTTTAACTACTTCTTCTTGAAGCGGAACATATTTATACTTTAACGCTTCTATCGACTTAAAAGCATTACGAATTGCTTCTTGATATGCCTTTTTATATTCTTTTTCTTTACTTTTTCCTTCTTGTGAGGTAAACACAACTTTATTATAACAATCTCTTAATTCAATAATACTTTTTGTGGTAAACATTGAAGAATTATCTTTTACTGTTCCTGTTAATGTTAAACACCTATTATTTGCGACTTCTTTAGGTAATTGTTCGTCATCTAAAAATGCAGTGAATCCATACTTATTAAACAAAAACTTGGTTAAAGAACTCGTTTGATATTTGTCTTTTCCTTTTACAAACTCAAACTTGCTAGGTACTATTATGTATTTATAATTATTAATCGATTTTTGAGCAAAACTCGCCGTACTTATAAATAATGCTATAAAAAGTATTTTTTTCATTTTTTATTTAAAAATTAAATTAATTCCCATTTGAAAAGAAGCTGAATTACTATCAGCAATATCTGTTAATTCAAAAATATTATCTATTAAACCATAAAGTTGAAATTTACCTATTTTTGTTGACAAGCCAAAACCAAAATTTTTATAAGAAAAATCATCGATTGTGTAAGTTAATTTTGTGTTTATTTTTTTTGATAGTCTCTTTTCATAAAAACCTGTTAAAGCTATTTTAGGTCCAGTTGGTCTAAAAACAGAAAACAATTGAGCTCCTACAGCATTGTTATAAAAATCTCTATAAGTCATATCGCTACAGTTTTTTTCATTTCTGCTCCTGCCCCAACTATACTTATATGAAGCATTGAATTTTATAGGTCTCATTACAGAATACGACTCTTTATTTTCTCCTGAAGGAACTCTACTTTCAAGATCATTTTTTAGATCCTCCCAATAATTAGAATTGGCACTATCATACTGAAATTCTATTCCAGAGAAGGTATAACTTCCTCTAGCTCTTATATTCTTTATGTCTTCTGAATAATTTACAAAACCAATATCTAATAAACTTGCTGTAAGTCTTGTTTGCTTATCTAATTGGTAAACTATTCCTATATCAAAACCTAAACCTAAATTCTTAAAAAAAGCTTTACTAATTATATCTTTTGAAGTTACCTCTCTATCAAAAGAGACACCTGAGCTATACCCATTAAAATTAAGATTGCTCAAATAATGAGTATAAATATTATCGCTTCCTAACTCAGTATAAAAACTTCCTGTATTGTTAGTAGACATTATATTAGCTATACCCGAATAAATCTTTAATCTTGTTCCTACTGTGAGTTTAGAATTAAGTTTTCTCGATATTCCTGCATGTAAAACACTTATTCCTTCTGCTTTAACATTTACTTGAGATAATAAAAAAGTTTTATTCAAATTTGTCCCGTTACCATCATTTACTAACTCTATGATATCTTTTGGGTAATTTGAAAAGACATCTATTTCTGTATAAAAACCTACACTTAAATAATCTTTATTATTCAGTTTATAACTTCCACTTAAAATTTCAATTTGATTATTAAAACTTACATAATCATCTGAAGTTATCCTACTAATAGCATTCCTTACCTTTATATTAAAATCTACATTATCATTTCTAAACAAATCAGCAAAAGTTACTTCTGATGTTCCTATGTTTGAATGTATTCCAGACAAAAAAGGAATTCCTATATGCCCCTTATAAGTTGGCTGTACGCCTGGGTTAAGCAACATTGTTTGTGGAACTTCATCAAAATCATATAGCAATTGTTTGTTTTGTGCTTTTACTGTAAGTAAACAACACTTAAGTATTATAATAGCAATTAAAAAACTACGCATCTATATCTTATATTTTAAAAGTAAAAGTACCTGCTGATTTAAATATAAACTCATTTGAATCATTCATATCTAAAGGTGTTCCTGAAGCTACAGATAACTGTAAGGATACTCTAATTTTTCGCGTATCTAAAAATTGTGGTGTATTCTCTATTACTATAGTTTCTTTATGTAAAAGATTAGAAGTGTTCGCTTTTATAAGAATTGGATTTATTGAATAGGTAATGTTATCCGTTTCATCCAAAAATTGAATACTAAAATAGATGTCTCTACTAAATGGGTTGGTTACTTCAAAATCAAAAATTACTTCTTTCAATTTATCTTGGATAAATTGCTCTTCCATTATTGAAATATTTGATTCATCAATAATCGGTTTAATATTTTCGCTACCTGTAACAGAATCAAAAAAACTTAATACAGGCATTTTAAAATACACAAGTGAAGCTATGTACTTGGGTGTTAAATCATAAGTATCAACCTGGTCTATGTCAATATTTTTCACACATGATAATGAAAAACTTACCAGTAACAATAAGTAATAGTATTTTTTAAATTTCATTTCCCCCTCTTAAAAACAGTAAACCTATAAATACTGCTTTAATTGAGCAAGAGAATTAACATTTGATATTCCATTCCCCTTTTTATTATCTTGACTAAAATAAATAGCAAACATACCAACCTTTATAGCACCTATTACATCAGCTTCATAACTATCTCCTATCATAACCGACTCTTCTGCATTAGCGCCAGCTTTACCTAAAGCATATTCAAAAATTTTAGGGTTTGGTTTCTTTACTCCTATGCATTCAGAAGTGATTACTTGCCTGAAATATTTATTTATTCCAGACTTTTCTAATTTGAGATTCTGTACCTCTTTAAAACCATTTGTGATAATATGTAAATGATATTTCTCTCCTAAATATTCTAGAATTTCAATGGTATCAGATAAAAGATAATTAAAATTAGGTAAATAACGAATGTAAGCTTCTGATATTAGGTTAATCAAATCATCTGAGGCACTATAATTTAAGTTAGTAAACGTTTCCTTTAATCTATGATACCTTAACGCAACCTTTTCTATTCTATCTTCTCTATACAGTTCCCAATATTTAAAGTTTATTGGTCTATATACACCTAAAAAATCATCAATAGAAAGTGAAACATTTTGTTCTCTAAAAATTTGCTCAAAGGTTAATTTTGAGTTTTTATCAAAATCCCATAGTGTATGATCTAAATCAAAAAATACATGCTTAATTTTCTCCATAACTTAATTTCTTTGTTTTCCTACTATCTTAAGCATTGACCCATATAATCTCTTCCAACCTCTCCAACGTAAATAATTACTTAAACTTTCATTATGAAACACAGTAATAAATACTCCATTCACAGCTTTTACTTCATTCTTTAAATCTCTAATTCTTCCTAAGGATTGCTTGGGTGTTAACTTTAAATAATCATTTAATGTTGTATCCATTAGGGCAAAAGGAAAAACTTTTAACGGAGTTTGAATTTCAAAATCTAAATCATAAAAATAAAATGGTGTACAAGTACTCGCCCTAAAACCTACATGACTAGAATATCCCATAGAATAATCTTCTTCTATTTCTAAGTCTATTAATTGTTGATACGTTTCTGGGAACGAAATTCGCAAAAAATGCTGGCGAGAACGCTTAATAGGCATATTAGTAATGGACTCTAAACGTTCTTTTTCTTTTTTTAATAGCGCTATATCTGTCATTGTATAGTATGACGGATGTAACCCTACACGAGCATAATCAACCATATCTTTTATTAACAATTTAAATTTGGTTTTAGATGCCGAAACGTTTGTGTCGTATGTCGTATAATCCCCTATTAAAAAGAAGAAAATAGTTTTAATATTATGAGTTTTTTTTAAGTGCAATAACTCTTGAAAGGTATCGAAAGGATCTTTTTTAAAATTTAATAAAACAGCCAACCTACCCCATATAGTAAAAATCTTAAAATGCAAAGCATCTTTTAAAAACCCTCCTAGTGTACGTATAAAACTTTTGTATTTGTATGCATAAGCATTATCCACATCAATAGTTGAGATGTACTGATAGCTTCTGGTTTCATGTTCAAAATCTGGAAACTTTTGTTTTAAGACTTCTAAAAACTTATATGCCCAAATATCAACCAATGGCTTTTCTAAAAAACCATTTTGATACGCAATACTTTCAGTCGCAGAAAATCTTCCATGTATATCTTTTATATGAGGCAAATATTCTTCATACCTAGTAATTAAAAAGAAACTCGCAGCAAAAATATCAAACGGAATTTCAGAAGCTTCTATTGAGTCAAAAAAACAAGGTACTCCCTCCCATTCTTGTATCAGAATTTCTACATCTTTTACTCCTTGTTGAAATAGCAACTCATTACTTTGAACAAAAAACTCCTTACCTAAAGGTACATTGGTATACGAAAACTTAGGACCATTATAAGCTACAAACTCTTCTATCTTACTAGTAAAATCAATTTTTATCTGTAAAATACGAGTAAAAATATGTTTGAAAATATAACGTACTCTTGGAGTAACTTTATGGGTGTAAATAAGTATCATAGTCATTAAATATCAGTCGTAAAATATAAACGACTATAAAATTCCTTCGTCTGCAAAGCTAAAATACGCTTTTTCGGTAATTATTAAATGATCTAACAACTTAATATCTAATGTTAGTCCTGCTTTTTTTATTTTATTGGTGAGCTCAATATCAGATTGACTTGGTGATAATTTTCCTGAAGGATGATTGTGACAAACAATGATACCTACAGCAGAGAGCTCTAAACTTCTCTTATACAATAAACGCACATCAACCAATGTGGCTGTAAACCCTCCTTTACTTAACTGATGTTTTGCTAGTACTTTGTTAGAATTGTTAAGATATAATACCCAAAACTCTTCATGTTGCAAATCGCCAATTAACGGTTGCATTATGTTTGCTACATCTTTAGAACTGTTAATTTTAGGAGTACTCGCTTTATCTTCAAACTGTCTTCTTTTACCAAACTCTAAAGCAGTTACTATTGATATAGCTTTAGCTTCTCCTATCCCCTTAAACTTCATAAGTTCTTCTACTGATAGTTTGGCTAATGCATTTAAGTCATTATTTACTGATAATAATATTCTTTTAGATAAGTCTACAGCACTTTCTTCCCTGTTTCCTGAACCTATTAAGATAGCTATGAGTTCAGCATCAGACAATAAGGTTTTTCCTTTAAACATCAATTTTTCTCTAGGTCTGTCATCTAATGCCCACGATTTAATTGAGATTTTTTTCATTGCAACTTTTATTGATTTATAAATATAATTCATTTTTTGCACAACCAAAAGTAGCTCAGTATCTTTGCCTACTATTTCTTTTTAATTTTAAATATGAAGATTATCATAGCCGGGGCTGGAGACGTGGGTTTTCATTTGGCTAAACTCCTTTCTTACGAAGCACAAGACACGTATGTGATAGATTTTGATGGTGAAAAGCTAGACTATTTGAACAACCATTTGGATGTTATTACTAAAAAAGGAGATGCTACTTCTATAAAACTTTTAAAAGAAATAGGTATTAGTTCTGCTGACTTATTACTTGCTGTAACAGAAAGCCCTAATACAAACTTCACAATATCAGTAATTGGAAAAGCTTTAGGGGTAAAAAAGACAATTGCTCGTATTAGTAATCCAGAATTTTTAAACAATCCTTGTATTGATTTTAAAGAATACGGAGTTGATTTTATGATTTCTCCAGAAGAATTAGCTGCTGAAGAAATTAAATCATTACTCAACCAATCTTCTTTTAACGATACCGTTTCTTTTGAAAATGGTGTTTTTAATATCATGGGGACGACACTTGGGTACAAATCACCTATTATTGATCTTACCGTAAAAGAAGTAAAAGAAAAATATAGTTTGGTAGATTTTATTACCATTGCTATAAAACGAGAAGGAACTTCTCAAACCATAATTCCACGAGGTGATACTGAATACAAAATTAATGATCAAGTATATTTTTCTGTTCCTAAGTATAGTATAGATAAACTATATCCTATCATTGGAAAAGAACACATAGATATTACTAATGTAATGATTTTGGGTGGAAGTCGTGTTGGACGAAAAACTGCCAGAAAACTTTGTAAAGACAACTTTAAAGTAAAACTTATTGAAAAAGATAAAGACAAAGCTTTACAACTTGCCGAAGATCTTCGTAACACCTTAGTTATTTATGGAGATGGTAGAGATTTAGAGTTATTAGAAGAAGAAAGCATTAGAGAAATGGATGCTTTTGTAGCTGTAACCGGTGACTCCGAAACTAATATCATGTCTTGCTTAGTAGCTAAATCAAAAGGCGTTAAAAAAACTGTGGCTTTGGTTGAGAACATGGACTACATTAATATTTCTCAAACCATAGGAATAGATACTTTAATCAATAAAAAATTAATTGCTGCAAGTAATATTTTCCGCCATATTCGTAAAGGAGAAATTGTCGCTCTAGCTAATTTACACAATGTAGATGCCGAAGTTTTTGAATTTGAGGTTCAACCCAATGCAAAAGTTACCAAAAAGGTGATTAGAGAGTTACGTTTCCCTAGAGAAGCTATCATTGGTGGGGTTATTAGAGATGGAAACGCACTAATGTCTTTTGGAAATTTTCAACTACAAAGCGGTGACAAAGCTATTGTGTTTTGCTTACCAGAAGCAATAACAACAGTAGAAGATTTATTCAACTAATGGAAAATCTCAACCTTAAATTAGTTTACCGGTTTTTAGGAATAACCGCAGTATTAAATGGTTTATTCATGCTACTTGCATTACCTATAAGTATATATCATGAAGAATCTGCAAAATTTGGTATTGTAAACGCTGGAATTATTACTATTACTATTGGGACCTTACTTTACTTCTTTAATACCCCTAACAATAACAATATTCATAAAAAAGAAGGATATCTTATTGTTACCTTAGGATGGCTAACCTTATCATTTACAGGAATGCTACCTTATTTACTTTCAGGCAATATCCCTAGTGTTACTGATGCTTTTTTTGAAACTATTTCTGGGTATTCTACTACTGGGTCTTCTATTTTGACAGATATAGAATCAATGCCAAAAGGAATATTGTTTTGGCGCAGTTGTACCCATTGGATTGGTGGAATGGGAATTATCGTGCTTACCATTGCTATCTTACCTTTGTTAGGAATTGGAGGAATGCAGCTCTTTATGGCAGAAGCTCCAGGTCCTTCTGCAGATAAACTACATCCTAGAATTACAGATACTGCTAAACGTTTATGGTTAATTTATGTATTGTTAACCGCTGTTGAATTCCTTTTATTAAAAATAGCAGGAATGACTTGGTTTGATGCAATTAATCATGCTATGGCAACAGTAAGCACCGGTGGTTTTTCTACAAAAAATGCAAGTATAGCTCATTGGAATAACGCTCCTCTTATTCAATATATTATTATATTTTTCATGTTTATTGCTGGTACAAACTTTGTACTAACTTATTTTGCTCTTAAAGGGAAAGTAAGAAAAGTAATACAAAGTGAAGAATTTAAGTACTACTTCATTGGAATCGTAGGTATATCAGCTATCGTTGCTCTTATGATTATTTTTTTCCAAGATCCAGCTTTACAAACATCAATACAACACCCTAAAGTTTGGGGCGAAGCAGAAAGCGCTATTAGACACTCACTCTTTTCAGTAATCTCTGTAGTTACTACTACAGGTTTTGTTAGTGCTGATTTTACGATGTGGAGCTTTTTTGTGACTGCTATATTTTTCTCTTTATTTTTCTTAGGTGGTTCTGCAGGTTCTACCTCAGGAGGTGTAAAAGTTGTTCGTCACATTATTATGCTTAAAAACAGTTTTTTAGAATTTAAAAAATCATTACACCCAAATGCTATTATACCTGTACGCTATGATGGTAAAGCCGTAAGTCAAAATATCGTTTTTAACATTCTTTCTTTCTTTGTACTATATATGTTAATCTTTATTCTGGGTACGGTAGTATTAGCTCTTTTTGGTTTAGACTTACCTTCAGCTTTAGGAGCTTGTGCTTCTTCATTAGGAAACATTGGCCCTGCAATTGGTAGTGTAAGTCCTGTTGACAATTTTAATCACTTATCAATTGGAGCCAAATGGTTCTGTTCTTTTTTAATGTTAATTGGCCGTTTAGAATTGTTTACTGTTTTAATTCTATTGACTCCTTTTTTCTGGAGAAAAAATTAATATAGCACCCCAAAAACACATCCTTTCTTATACTTAAAATTGAGGCACTCAAACCTCAATAAAATACGCTTGTACAACAAAATTAAAACTCACTATCTCCTATTTGTACATTTGATTAGGGAACATTTAGTAGAGTCAAATTCAACATAAAATACTAAATACAAAGACCTTATAGTGTAATATTTTATTTTTTTTACTAAATTGTAAGAAAAAATTAACTACTAAACTTTTATTATTTATGGATCCATTTATAGGAGAAATCGTCATGTTTGGAGGAAATTTCGCTCCAAGAGGTTGGGCATTTTGTGACGGCCAATTATTACCAATTTCGCAAAACACTGCTTTATTTTCAATTTTAGGCACCACATACGGTGGTGACGGAAGAACAACTTTTGCTTTACCCGATTTAAGAGGTAGAGCACCAATAGGTCCAAGACAAGGACCTGGTTTATCTGACTATAGATTAGGACAAAGATCTGGTCAAGAAACAGTTACCCTAAATGTAACTCAAATACCAAGTCATAATCACGCAACACAAAACAATCCATCTACAGACCAGCACATTCTATTAAGCACTAACGATGCAGTAAATGAAACACCTGCTCCAGGAGATGTTCCTGCTGTAGGAAATTATATGAATGGATTAACTTCTCAAAAAGTAAAAAATTTCGGTCCAGCAACCAATGTCGTAAATGGACAAACCATTAGTGCCAATGCTGGTTTAAACATACTTAATACTGGAGGGAACCTAGCTCATAATAATATGCAACCATTTGTAGCAATTAACTATATTATAGCTTTAGTAGGAATTTTTCCTTCTAGAAACTAGGTTAATGGCACCTATTAAATTCTATGTAAAAAGCAAAGAACACAGTTTTTTGCTTTTTACCTACGAGAATCAAACGCAAAACAATCATAATTATAATTAACATAAATTATTTTCTATGAAAAAAACTACCTTCCTTTTAATTTTATGTTACCTGATAGGTAATATTTGTTACTCTCAAACATTTGATTGGGAAACTGCCACAGATACAGGACCAACTGTTACCCAAACTAAAAATTCGATTACTGCTACTGTAACAACTTCAAATAATGATGCACATCTTGCTAATGCAGGAGGGTTTGAAGGTTCTTCTGCAAATGTTGTTTTTACGCAAAGTACTAATAGTAGTACTTTTTTTAAAATATCATTTTCTACAGCAGTAAATGTTGCTAGTATTTTTACTTTTATAGCAGATAGTGATACAGGAGGTGAAACTTTAATAGATTTTACTCCAACTGGAGGGAGTAATTCTACAGTCACAGAAGGAATAGCTCAAAGTATAGGAGAGGTAGTACCTCTTAACTGGGTAGGTATTACAGAAATTACACTTACCGTAAATGGTGGTGGATTTGAGTCTTTTGCCATTGATGATATCGTTTTAACAACAAATACAGCTCCAGTAATAGGAGGAACAGTAGCTAATCAAGCAGTAAATGACACTAGTACAATTTCTCCTTTTTCATCTATTACAACTACAGATGCTGATGGAGATAACTTATCAGCAACTATTACTTTAGATGATAATGCAAAAGGAGTGTTAACAGGTACAGGTCTTTCTGGTTCTGGTCCTTATACAATAGCGAGTACCACACCTGGTGATTTACAATCAAAACTAAGTGCATTATCTTTTAATCCGACAGACAATAGAACAGCCACCACAGAAACCACTACTTTTACAGTAGTTATAGATGATGGTACAACTAATGATACAGATAATACAACCACTGTTATATCAAGTGCAGTTGCACCTACTGTTACTAGTGTTAGTGTACCTGCCAATGCTACATATATTACTGGGCAAAATTTAGATTTTACCGTAAACTTTGATGAAAATGTTACTGTAAATACTACAGGAGGAATACCTCAAATAGCTATTACTATTGGTGCTACCACACGTCAAGCAACCTATATTAGCGGTAGTGGAACAAGTGCTTTGGTTTTTAGACATACGGTTCTTTCAGGTGACTTAGATACTGACGGTATTGCTGTTGGTTCGTTAGCCGCCAATGGTAGTACTTTAAAAGATGCTGGAGGAAAAGATGCTACCCTAACTTTAAACAGCGTAGGATCTACAACATCGGTTTTAGTAGATGCTGCTACTCCAACCGTAACAAGCGTTAGTGTACCAACAAACGGTAACTACCTTACAAGTCAAAACCTAGATTTTACTGTAAACTTTGATGAGAATATAACTGTAAATACTACAGGTGGAACTCCTCAAATAGCTATTACTATTGGAGCTACTACGCGTCAAGCAGTTTACCAAAGTGGAAGTGGAACAAGTGCCTTAGTTTTTAGATATACCGTACAATCAGGTGATTCAGATACTGATGGTATAGCTGTTGGTACATTAGCTGCAAATGGAGGAACGTTAAAAGATGCTGCTTCTAACGATGCAGTTTTAACATTAAACAGTATAGGTAGTACCACTAATGTTTTAGTGGGTATAGAAACCGTTACTTGGTCTGGATCTACTGATAACGATTGGAGTACAGCTTCAAACTGGAGTCCTAGTGTAGTTCCACCTACAAATTCAGATGTTATTATTCCTTCTGGGTTAACAAACTATCCAACCGCCTCATCAGCGGTTACCTTTAACTCATTAACCATAAACAGTGGCGCTTCTTTTATACCACAAAGTACGGTTACAGGTACTGTTACTTACAAAAGAAACTTAACTACTACTAACTGGTACTTGGTATCACCTCCTGTTTCTGGTGAAACTATAGAGGACATCATCGCTAACCATACATTAGCTTCTGGTAATGGTGGCAATTTAGGGTTAGCCCCTTATAGCAATATTACTGGACCAGCGTGGTTATATGTGCAAAGTGGAAATACAGGAGCTTTAACTAATGGAAAAGGATATTCTATCAAATTAGCTACACCTGGAACAGTTTCATTCACAGGTACCGCAAACACTTCTAATGTTCCTATAGCTATTTCTACAGGTAGTAGAACTAATTACAACCTGATAGGAAATCCATACACATCATATATCAATTCTGCTAGTTTTACAGCTGCAAACACAGCTTTGCTTACTGAGGAAACTATTTGGCTTTGGAACGGCACTCAATACATAACCAAAAATGCGGTCGATCCTATAGAGATTGCTCCTGGTCAAGGATTCTTTGTAGAAGCAGCATCAAACAATAATGTTATATTCTCTTTTGCAAATCAAAGTCACCAAAACTCTGATACTTTTATGAAGCATACACCTTATGCTTCTATCGAATTATCTGTTGAAAATGATAAAAGTAAAAGAACCACAAAAGTATTTTATGTTTCTGGGAAAACGACAGGTTACGACAAAGGTTACGATTCTAAAATGTTTGGAGAAGATTCTTCTAATTTAGCTGTATTTACAGAATTACTTAATGATAATCAAGGTCAGCACTTAGCTATTCAAACATTACCCAATACTGATTATGAAAACATGATTGTTCCAGTTGGTTTAAAAACAGAAAATGGTGAAAAAGTAACTTTTTCTATCAGTACAAAAAACCTACCATCTAATCTTAAAGTATACTTAGAGGATAAAACCAACAATACCTTTACTGATTTATCTGAAAAGAATTACACTACAACACTTAACAGTAGCTCTAATGGTATAGGTCAATTCTATTTACATACTAGTTCTAAAAAACCTCAAAATACTATAGTAGAACCTTCACTGGAAGGTATTAGTATATATGGTTCTTCAAACAATGAAATTACCATTGAAGGATTACAAGTTGAGGCCAATGTAACAATCTATTCAGTTATAGGAAAAGAAATTCTAAATCAGAATATAACTTCAAACGGAATTAGTAAAATAAGTTTACCTAATATCTCTAAAGGAGTATACATCGTAAAGTTAGATTCTGATCTCGGGAAGATTTCTAAAAAAATCATTTTAAAATAATTAAGGTCTCTTAAATAGTATTATTATGAAAAAACACATAAAAAACACGGATGAAAATTCTAAAAATATTACCCGTAAAGAGGCTATCAAAAAAATAGGAAACTACGGTAAATATGCAGCACTAACGGCTTTAGGAACCTACATGATTTTAAGTCCTAAAAAAGCTCAAGCCCAAAGTCCAGAAGATCCAGGAGACGGATTTTAAATAACTATTAAATATAACCCGTAAAACCTCGATATAATCGAGGTTTTACTATTTTTACAACATATGATCATAAAACAACTCGAAAATAAAAGTGTAATTTGGTTTGAAGACACTAATGAATATATCGTTGTAGATTCATTGGTTGCTGAGATTTTATTGTTATTACACAATAAAATTGATAAACAACAAATAATTACTCAACTCTTTAATCAAATTAACATTCCTTATCAGCAGGCATCTAATCTCGTTTCTGATATTGAAACCTTACTTACTTCATCTCAAAAAGAATCAGTAAAAGAGCTAAAACCTGTAGATAAACCTAACTTCTTTGAAGTTACAAAGTACTATTTAATAAACGACCTTATTTTCAAAATTGATTATGCTACCAATGTAGAAGCTTCATTAGTACACCCTAAATTTGCACATTTAGAAACTCAAAGTCCTACAGTAATTCAACATCAACTTGAAGTATTTAGTAATGATATATCCATTTCTTTTACTGTTGACAACACCTTAATAGGAACATGGAATTTAAAAGAAGTTCATTATTTTCAAGGGAAATTTTCGATGGAGTTAGTGCAAAAAATCCATTATAAAAAAGAAGAGCAATGGATGGGAGTTTTTCATGCTTCTGCGGTTAGTGATGGAAATAATGCTGCTTTATTTTTAGGCGATTCTGGTAACGGAAAAAGTACTTCTTTAGCTTTATTACAAGCCAATGGTTTTACTTGTTTAGCTGATGATTTTGTTCCTATCGATGCTGTCGAAAAAAATATTCATAGTTTCCCTGCTGCAATATCAATAAAGAAAAAAAGTCTAGAAATATTACTCCCTTTATATCCAAGTTTAGAAACAGCTAGAGAATATAACTTTGAAAACTTGAATAAGATTGTTCGGTTTTTACCACCTAACACCAACAATTTTACTCAAAAACTTCCTTGTAAAGCTTTAGTTTTTATAAAGTACGAGCCAAATTCAGAAATACAAATTGATAAAATATCTAAATTGTATGCCTTTGAACAACTTGTTCCCGACTCTTGGTTGTCTCCAATTCCTAAAAATGCTGACATTTTTTTAAACTGGTTTGATGAACTTCCTTGTTACAAACTTACGTATTCTAATAACCAGGAAATGATTTCAACTGTGAAAAAAATTTTTGCTGATGAATTATAAAGAAACCTTGTTATTTGTTGCGAAGTGTTTAACTATTACTCGTGAGAAAGCTAATCGAGATTTAGTTGAAGATAAAATTAAATCGGGGTTAGTTAACTGGGACAATGTAGTAAAGATAAGTACTGCACACTATGTATTTCCTGCATTATACTGCAACTTACAACGCGCTGACTTTTTACACTACCTCCCTACTGATTTAGTCGAATATATGAAACATATTACCGACTTAAACAGAGAACGAAATCAACAAATCATAAAAGAAGCTAAGGAAATTAATGAGCTTTTACGTTCAAATAACATCACTCCTATTTTTTTAAAAGGAACAGGTAATTTATTAGAAGAACTTTATGAAGATACAGCTGAAAGAATGGTGGGTGATATAGATTTTTTAGTTAAAAGAGAATTCTTTAAAGAAGCTATAAATATTCTAAAGAAAAATGATTACGTAGAAAAGTCAGAAAATTTAATTGACAATACCATAGTTAACAGACACTACCCTAAAATAACAAAAAAAGGGAAAATTGCAGCTGTGGAAATTCATAATAAAATGATTTCGATAGAAAAAGGATTTAATTATAATTTCATAGAAAAAAGTTTAAAAAAACTAAACAATAACATTACAGTACTTTCATATGAAAATCAGGTTCTTTTAACATGCTTCAATAAACAAATTAATGATAGAGGGCAATGGAACAAAACAATATCTTTAAGAAACTCTTATGACTTGTATTTGTTATCTAAACAAACCTCAGTAAAAAAAGTCCTAAATGATTTTAACATTCCTGAAACTGACTATTTAAAAAATTTTCTCGCTATTACGAGTTATATATTTAATCCATCTCAATCATTAGAATACATTAAAACTAATAAAACTAATGATTTTATAAATAAAGTAGTTTCTTTTATTGAAAACCCA
>NZ_JBNKHD010000002.1:0-515343 GCF_050290165.1 Tenacibaculum sp.
ATATTTTCCCAAGAAGCAGAGCAGTGGGGGGGTGAGTTTTGTAATGCAACCCAACAAACATACCGATACACTTTTTATAGTTGATGAAGCGTCAATGATTTCTGATGAAAAGCAGAATGCTAAATTGTTTGAAAATGGTTCATTATTAGATGATTTAATCTCTTATGTGTATTCAGGGAAAAATTGTAAAATTATATTTATAGGAGATACTGCACAGTTGCCACCTGTAAAACTAACGATGAGCCCCGCTTTAGAAGCGGATAATCTGTCTTTTGAGTTTAATAAAGAAGTTACCGAAATTGAATTGGATGAAGTGGTACGACAAGAAGAAGGCTCAGGAATATTGGCAAATGCAACAGATTTACGTTTGTTAATTCAGAATGAGTCTACACATTTTCAATTCGATTTAAACTATCCTGATATCATCCGTTTACAAGATGGGTATGATATTCAAGATGCCATAACGATGGCTTATGACGGAGATATAGGAGTAGAAGATACTGCTATTATTGTGCGTTCAAATAAACGAGCTAACCAATACAATCAACAGATACGAACTAAAATCCGTGGACAAGAAAACGAGATTTCTACAGGCGATTATGTAATGGTGGTAAAAAACAATTACTATTGGTTAAAAGATTCTTCATCTGCAGGATTTATAGCAAACGGTGATATTTGTGAAGTGATGCGTATTAATGCAATTAAAGAATTGTACGGATTTAAGTTTGCTGAAGTGGAAGTCCGAATGATTGACTATCCTGATATGAAACCTTTTGAAACAGTATTATTACTTGATACACTTACAAGCGAAAGCCCATCATTAACTTATGAAGAATCTAACCGATTATATGAAGCGGTAAAAGAAGATTTCGCTCAAGAAAAATCGAAGTATAAACAATTTATGGGCGTAAAGAAGAATAAATATTTCAATGCACTACAGGTTAAATTTTCATATGCTATGACTTGTCATAAATCTCAAGGAGGACAATGGAAAACAGTGTTTATTGAACAACCCTATTTACCAGATGGAGCTTCAGTTGAATATTTACGTTGGTTATATACAGCTGTTACCCGTGCCCAAGAAAAATTGTATCTGATAGGTTTTAAAGACGAGTATTTTCTAGATTAGAAGAAATAATAAACCAGTTTTTCTCTACTTGTAAAGTAATCTACATTTTGTTATAGAAGTGTTAGCGTTTTGTTAATATGATTTAAACTCAAACTAAAAAAGTTACATTTGTGTATTACTCAAACTATTAAAAATGCACAAAAAAGTACTGCTTTCCTTTTCTTTTTTATTGATTTCGCTAACAATAAACGCTCAAAAACCACAAAAATTAAACTCAAATCAGATTTATGAGAAAATACAAAAGTTAAACTTTTTAGGTTCAGCTTTGTATATAGCAGCTCATCCTGATGATGAAAACACACGATTAATAGCTTATCTATCGAATCATGAAAAAGCAAGAACTGCCTATTTATCGCTAACACGAGGAGACGGTGGTCAAAACTTGATAGGTCCTGAAATGCGTGAATTGTTGGGAGTAATTCGTACCCAAGAATTGTTAGCAGCGAGAGGAGTTGATGGAGGAGAACAACGCTTTTCAAGAGCTAATGATTTTGGTTATTCAAAACATCCAGATGAAACGTTAAAAATTTGGGACAAAGAGAAAGTGTTAGCAGATGTAGTTTGGGCAATTCGTACTTTCAAACCAGATGTAATTATCAATCGCTTTAATCACAGAACACCAGGAACTACACATGGGCATCATACATCTTCTGCAATGTTGAGTGTTGAAGCTTTCGATTTAGCTGGAGATAAAACAAAATACCCAGAGCAGTTACAACATACAAGTACATGGCAACCAAACAGGTTGTTCTTTAATACTTCTTGGTGGTTTTATGGAAGTGAAGAAAAATTTGCAAAAGCAGATAAAAGCAAGATGTTAAACTTTGATATAGGAACCTATTATCCTTTGAAAGGATTGTCTAATAATGAGGTAGCGGCTATTGCAAGTAGTCAACACTTATGTCAAGGTTTTGGAAGATTAACCACTAGAGGAAGTCAAACGGAGTATGTTGAATTTTTAAAAGGAGAATTCCCAAAGGATAAAAAAGACATTTTTTCAGGAATCAATACCACTTGGAATAGAGTAGAAGGAGGTGGAGAGATTGGGGATATTTTATATGATGTAGAGCAAAATTTCGATTTTGTAAATCCGTCAAAACATCTTCCAGCATTATTAAATGCGTATCAAAAGGTTCAACAATTAAAAGATGAGCACTGGAAATCGATTAAGACTAAAGAATTAAAGGAAATTATCGAAGCCTGTGCAGGATTGTATTTAGAAGCCTCAGCAGTGAACTCTAGTGCAACGCCAAATAGTACTGTTGATATCGATTTTGAAGTTTTGAATAGAAGCGGATTGTTAATAGAATTATCTTCTATAAAAATACTTCCAGTGCATAAAAAAATAGAGAAAGATATAGATTTAGTTAATAACGAAAAGAAAACGTTTAAAGAAACAATTTTGATACCTGAAATTTCGTATTCATCACCGTATTGGTTACAGCAACCTTGGAGTATGGGGATGTATACAGTAGAAAATCAGGAATTAAGAGGGAAACCTGAAACTCCAAGACCAATTCAGGTTCAATTTAATTTGATGATTGAAAATCAGGCTATTTCTTTTGTTAAACCAGTAGTCTATAGGTATTCAAAACGCGATAAAGGAGAAATCTATGAGCCTTTTGAAATACTACCTAAAGTAACTACAAAGTTGAACGATAAAGTATTGATTTTTGCTACTTCGGAACCAAGAAAAGTAAGTGTAGAAGTGAGAGCTGGTGATGTGAATACTACTGGAAAAATAAGTTTACTAGCTCCAAAAGGGTGGAAAGTGCTTCCAAAAGAAGCAGATTTTTCAATCGCACAAAAAGGAGATATTCAATTGGTAGACTTTACAGTAACTCCAACTGAAAATGAATCAGAAGGATTACTTAAAATAAAAGCTCCGGTTGGAGGGAAAGACTATGATAAAGAATTGGTAGAAATCAATTATGATCATATTCCAAAGCAATCGGTATTATTAACTTCTCAAGCTAAAGTTGTTCGTTTAAATATAGAAAAGAATGGAAGACAGATAGGGTATATTCAAGGTTCAGGAGATGCGATTCCTGAAAGTTTACAACAAATTGGTTATGAAGTAACAGAATTGAATGTAAATGAAATCAACGGTAATTTAGCTCAATTTGATGCGGTAGTTGTTGGAATTCGTGCCTATAATACTAATAAAGAGTTACAATTTAAGCAGAAGTATTTATTGGATTATGTTAAAAATGGTGGAAACTTAATAATACAGTACAACACGAATAGAGGAGTAGATGTGCAAGCACCATATGAATTACAATTATCACGCGATAGAGTAACTGATGAGTATTCTGAAGTAACTATGTTAGCTAAAGATCATTCTATTTTAAATTATCCAAATAAAATTACCGAAGCTGATTTTAATGGATGGGTACAAGAACGTGGACTATATTTTCCTGACAAATGGAGTAAAGAGTACACTCCGATATTATCTATGCATGATAAGGGAGAATCTGCTAAAAATGGAAGTTTGTTAGTAGCAAAATATGGAAAAGGAAACTATATCTATACAGGCTTAAGTTTCTTTAGAGAGTTGCCAGCGGGTGTTTCTGGAGCCTATAAGTTGTTTGCTAATTTATTATCTGTAAAAGAAAATATGGTGGTTGACGAAAAATAAAGCTTTGTCAAATACACAAAACAAAAGAAGCTAGGTTTTAACCTAGCTTCTTTTGTTTATAAGTAAAATAGTACTAACTATTCAATTACTATTTTAACTAGCAAACCTTTATAACCAATAGCGATGAAAGTATTTTCGTTTAGTGCTTCAACATCATTCCAAGCGGCAGTAACAAATTCATGGTTAATACGTTTCCAATGATCACCATTGTCTTTTGAAAAAGTCATAAATTCACCGTCTGCTAAATTATTTGATTTATTACGACCAACAACTATTATATTTTTCGACCTTCCGGTACCTAATGCTACAGCTGTTAAACGGTTATTGTTATTGTAATCAAAAGTTTGCCAATCGTATGATGAATAAGTACCATAAATTCCACCTCGTTCATTTTCAGCATTTACAATACCATTGCTACCAATAGCCATAACTATTCCATCCTTACAGGCAATATCATTATAACGTATAGCTTGCTGAGTTTCTATTAATTCATACTGACCTTCATACTTTCCTACTAGAACTCCCTTATCATTTAAACCACCACCAATAACCATATAACCTGTTTCTTTAATATAGTCGACACTACTAAGCATGTTATTTTCCATCATTTTTTGAAATTCATCGTTTCCTACGTATTCATTCCATAATTCCCCTTCATTCCAAGATAAGAAAATAACTCCTTTTTTGATAGCTTCTTTATATCCAACGATATAAATTTCATCATGAATATCATAAGTAATATCCTTTAAGATAATTCCTTTGTTAGTTAAAACGTTATTAATATCCCAAGTTTTACCCGAATCTTTTGAGATTATAATTTCTCCTGTAAATGCTATTGCTACAATTAAATTAGACTTTAAAACTTTAATTTTTTCTATATAAAAAGAACCGTCGGTAAATACTTTTTCCCAAGTATTACCTCCATCAATAGTTTTAAATATTTCTGAAGCTACAGATTTGTTATTTAACATAGAAGCAGCAACATAACCTATTGTTTCATTTTCAAAATCTATCGATTTTAGAGGAAGTTCTGTAAAAGAATTCATTTTTGTAATTTTTACAGATTCGTTAGGAGGTGTAGTACCACCATCATTGCCTCCCGAATTTGGAGTGTCATCATTGCTAGAGCAAGAAGTAATAAGGACTAGGCTAAGAATAATAATAAAGATTTCTCTTAATTTCATGTTTTAAATTTTTTGTGTTTTTAATTATTTTTCTGCAATCAATCTTTTATTAAAAAGCGAAGAATTTATGGGGTACTTAAAAAGAAAATAAAAGACTATTACCCACCTTTTTAAAACTTAAAATAAGTATAGCGATTAAAAGTTAGGTTACTATTAATGGTCAAAGTAAAATAAGTTGAGACATAGCTTTTTCGCGCGAAGGTAAAGCGAAGCAATAGAAAGAAGTGTTTTGTGTTTGTTAAAAGTTTATTAATTTCTAATACTGACTTTCTATCTACTTCTGAAAGGAAATCAAAATAAAAAAGGTTTATTATTTCTCAAAAGAATAATAGAAACTGTAGCTAATTCTGAGTAAAGATATTTTATTTAAAATAAGTGAAGTCTATGTTTATTTTGTGTGAAAAACAAAGAGGGGTAGTTTTTTTATTGAGTGAGTTTTAACTACTTTTGGCACCGATTAAAAAAAATTATATGAAAAGACTACTACTTTTTACGCTAGTCCTTTTTGGCGTATATGTAAATGCTCAAGAAATTTCTCAAAGTGATAAAGATGCTTTAATAGCGCTTTATAATGCTACAGATGGAGCAAATTGGACAAACAAATGGGATTTGAATGACTCTCCACAGAATTGGTATGGAGTAAAAACAAATGTGGTTTTTGGTGCATCGGGTGCCGAAAGACATGTTGATGAAATTAACCTACCTAATAACAACCTAGTGGGGACTTTACCATCAGAATTAGGAAGTTTGAAGAGTTTGAATGTATTAAATCTTTCAAATAATTCAATTTCTGGAGCTATACCAGGCGGTTTAGGTTATGCAAAAGATTTAAATTATTTATATCTTCAAAATAATCAATTATCTGGAGATATACCTGTTGAACTTTTTACGCTTACTGAAAGACACTTTGTAGAGATAAATTTAAGTTCAAACCTGTTAACTGGTAAACTACCAGTTGAAATAGGTAATGCAATTGCAAACGTGGGTGATGTTTATGTATCAAACAATTTGCTTACAGATTTACCAGATTATACAGCGAGTACTTTATTTAGAATAAAAACCTTAGATGTAAGTAATAATAATATTCCTTTCGCTGTGTTTGAAAGAGCTTCTTCTTTTGACAACATAGCTAAAGTATTAGAAGATAATGTAGCAACGCTTACTTATAGCCCGCAGAACAAAATCAACGAGGAAGAAAACATTGTTTTTGAGGAAGGAACAAATGTTAGTTTTTCGGTAACAGGCTTGTCAAGTACTAATAATACCTATCAGTGGTTTAATAATAGTGCTTCAATCACAGGGGCTACTAGTGCTACCTATCAAATAACTAGTGCTAGTTTAGCAGATGCAGGTACGTATTATTGTGAAATACAAAATCCAAGTGTACCAAACTTAACTTTAAAAAGGAATAATATTGTTTACAGAACAGTAGAGTCTATTAGTGACAAAAATGCTTTGATAGCATTTTATAATACTACCGATGGAGCTAATTGGACAGATCCATGGGATTTGAATGCAGATATAAGCATTTGGAAAGGAGTAACAACAAACGCTGCTGGTAGGGTAACAGAATTAAACTTAAGTAATAGAGGACTTAATGGAACATTGCCTGTAGAGATTGGTAATTTATCAGAATTAAAGAGGTTATTTTTGTACAAAAATCAATTAACAGGAATCATACCTTTAGAAATTAAAAACTTAACCAACTTGACTTATTTATGGTTGAATAGTAATAATTTAAATGGTGTTGTGCCTGAAGAAATAGGAGATTTAACCAATTTAGAAAGTTTGGATTTAAGTTATAACGAGTTAATGGGAAGTATACCTTCTGCAATAGAAAACTTAACTAGCCTAACCAGTTTAAATTTAAGAACAAATAAGTTAACAGGAAACATACCTTCAGAAATTGGGAATTTAATTGATTTAACATCTCTAATTTTGAGCTCTAATCAACTAACAGGAGTTATACCTACAGAGATTGGAAACTTAACGAACTTAAGAAATTTATGGTTATATAAAAATAAGTTAACTGGAAGTGTACCACTAGAAATTAGAAATCTAATTAATTTAAAAAAAATATTATTAGATAATAATGAGTTAACTGGAAGTATACCATCAGAAATTGGTAATTTAATCAATTTAACAGATCTAAGTTTATCTAGTAATCAACTAACAGGAAGTATACCTACTGCAATAGGAAACATAACTAACCTAACCAGTTTAAATTTTAGTACAAATAAGTTAACAGGAAATATACCATCAGAAATTGGTAATTTAATTAGTTTGACATCTCTAAATTTAGGTTTTAATCAACTAACCGGAGTTATACCATCAGAAATTGGTAATTTAATCAACTTAAAAGTTATATACTTAGGTCATAATAAATTAACTGGGGGTATACCTTTGGAAATCACAATGTTATCTAATTTAGAAAGTGTGATCTTACGTTACAATGAATTGACAGGGGTAATACCATCAGAAATTGGTAATTTAATCAATTTAACAGATCTAATTTTATCTAGTAATCAATTAACAGGAAGTATACCATCAGAAATAGGAAACTTAACTAAGTTAATAAATTTAACTTTAGATGGTAATCAATTAACAGGAAAGATTCCTGTGATATTTAAGGATATGATAAATCTTAGTAATTTATCTATCCATAATAACAGTTTTACATTTGTCGATTTAGAAGATAATTTTTTATTGTTAAAAGACAAATTGAGGAGTTATGACTATCATCCACAATCTGATATAGGTGTTCCAGAAGTACATAACATTGATCAATATAAATCTATTACTTTTACAGTAAATAGTACTTCTAATAATAATAATTATCAATGGAAGTTCAAAGGAGAAAATATAATAGGAGCAACCAATAAAAGTTACACTTTAAATAGTGTAACCACATCTGATATAGGAGAGTACAACTGTATTATTACTAATAGTATAGTTTCTGGTTTAATATTATCTAGTGAACCTATCACTTTAAATGTTAATATTATTGATACGGATAATGATGGGGTAAATGATGATATAGACAAATGTTTAGATACACCAGCTGGAGAATCAGTAAATGTAGACGGATGTTCGGATAGTCAATTAGATGATGATAACGATGGAGTAAATAATGCTATAGATTTATGTCTAAATACTCCAATAGGGGCGATTGTAAATGAAAAAGGATGTTCAGAAAATAATAGTGATAAAGAAGCACTTATAGCGCTTTATAATGCTACTGATGGAGTAAATTGGACAGAAACATGGGATCTTAATGCTCAAATGAGTACATGGAAAGGTGTTGTCTTAGATACTTATGGTAACGTTACAAAATTGGATTTATATTTTAATAATTTAAATGGGATGTTACCCTCTGAAATAGGTAATTTAACTAGTTTGATATTTTTAAATATTTCTTCTAATAAGTTAATTGGAGAAATTCCGCCAGAAATAGGTAATCTTATCAATTTAAAAAAATTAAGCTTTTCAAATAATCAACTATCTGGAGTAATACCTAAAGAGATTGGAAAATTAACCTTTTTAGAGGAATTAAGTTTGGGGGGTAATCAACTTACAGGTGCTATACCAATTGAAGTAACTAATTTAACTAAATTAAGAGACATCTCTTTATCACAAAATCAATTATCAGGAGAGATACCCAAAGAAATAGGAAAATTAACCTTTTTAGAGAAATTAAGTTTATATACAAATCAACTTATAGGAGATATTCCACTAGAAATAGGTAATCTTACGAACTTAACATACTTAAATATAGCTAATAATAAATTGACAGGAGCTATTCCAAAAAGTATAGGAAATTTAATAAAAATACAAAACATTTCTATAGGAACAAATCAACTTACAGGAGAGATTCCACTAGAAATAGGTAACCTCACTAATTTAAGATTTTTATATTTATTCAATAATCAATTAACAGGAGAAATACCATCAGAAATAGGTAATCTTGTTAGCTTAGAATACATATCGTTAAATAGTAACAATTTAACAGGAATAATACCAGGAGAATTAGGTAACCTTATTAATTTAGAATTTCTGATGTTGGAAAAAAATAAATTGTCTGGATTTATACCTTTTGGGATAGAAAACTTAGTGAAGTTAAGATGGCTTAGTTTAGCTGAAAACGAATTAACAGGAATAATACCAATTGAAATAGGTAATCTAATTAATTTAGAATATTTGTCATTAGATAAAAATAATTTATCAGGACCCATACCTTCTGAGTTTGGAAATCTTAATAAGTTGGAAAGTGCATATTTGAGAGGAAATCAATTATCAGGAAAAATACCTTCTACTATTAAAGATATGGATAGTTTTGATATTTTAGTTATAGAGAACAATAATTTTGTTTTTAAAGATTTGGAAGATGAATTCTTGCCAATTAAAAATAAATTAAAACACTATGTATATGATTCACAAGCGCACTTAGATGTATCAAAAGAAATAACAGTTAAACAAAATGAAAGTATAACCTTTAGTGTTGAAGGAACTTCAAGTCCAAATAATATTTATACTTGGCGTTTAAATGGAAAAAACATTCTAAATACTAAAGATAAAACGTTTACTATAAGTAAAGCTGACATTGATGATAATGGAGTATATGACTGTCTTATAACAAATAGTGTGGTTACGAATTTAACATTAATTAAAAAACCAATCACCTTAAATGTAGAAATTATAGATGCAGACAATGATGGAGTTAATGATGATATTGATCAATGCCCGAACACAGTTGAAGGTAGTGTCGTTGATGCTAATGGTTGTGCTCAATACCAATTAATTGATATAGCACCTAGTGATATTCAGGTTATGGTAAACAGTACAACTTGTCCAGATAAAAGTAACGGTATTGTAAACCTTTTATTTAAGAAAGATTATACTTATAAAGTAATTTTGGTAGGACAAGATGTAATAAATAAAACTTTTGAAAATGTAAACTATACTTCTGGATTAAAAATTACAGAGTTACCTGTTGGAAGTTATGAAATATGTGTTACCGCGTCAGAGTTGCCTAGTTTTAGCCAATGTTATAATGTAATGGTTAGCACTCCAGCAGCCTTAAAAGTTTCGCAAAAAAGTTTAACAGGTACTTCAATTACGTATCAAGTTTCAGGAAGTGAAAGTTATAAAGTAACCGTAAATAGTAATGAATATTCATACTCTTTTAAAGATGCTGGTAAACAAGAAATAACTGTTAATTTGGACAGTGGAAGTAACTCTGTAGAAATAACAACAAATAAACCATGTCAAGGTGTTTATAACAAGAGTATTATTGTTAATGGTATTACATTGTATCCTATTCCTGTTACAAACTATCTAAACATTTCTGGTGTTACAGATAATACTGCTATGGTTACAGTAAGAAGCCTTGAAGGAGCTACTGTATTATCAACTAAACTTGATGTTTATAACGGAGTAGCTAAATTACCAATGGATACTCTAGCTACAGGAATGTATCTTGTAACAGTTACTACTTCAACACAAACTGTTAACACTAAAATATTCAAAAAATGAGAAAACTAATATTTATACTATTTACACAATTAATTTTAACTTCTTGTGGAGGAGGAGGTAGTGAAGACCCAATACCTTCAGAACCAGAATTAGGGGCTTTTGAATTAGTCTTTCCTGAAAATAATACGCTTTGTACAGAAGGAACTAAAATATCTGACAACGAAGTTTCTATTCCCCTAAAATGGAGTAACTCTACAAATGCTACATCTTATGAAGTAGTACTTACTAATACTGAAAGTGGAAATAGAATTGAAAAAATAACTAACATGAATTTTATGAATATTACTTTGCCAAAAGCGACAAAATTTTCTTGGAATGTTGTCGCTATTAGGCAAGATAATGTAAAGCAAAGTAATAACACATGGAATTTTTATACAGAAGGAGTTTCTACTTCTAACCATGCGCCATTTCCTGCAAGTATAACTTTAAAAGATAATAAAGATAGTACCATTAATATTAGTTGGGTAGCATCAGATCTTGACAATGATATTTTAAAATATAAAGTATATTTAGGGGAGTCAAAAGATACAGTTGAATTAATTAAGGAAACAGAAAGTAGTATTATAGAAAAACAAAGTATTGATTATAATACAATCTATTTTCTAAAAATTGTAGTGTTAGACAAAAATGGAAACTCATCGTCTAGCACTAAGGAGTTTAGGTTTAATATTTAAACACATATAAATTTATACTTTAAAAAGCTGCTGTAGTCTAATTACAGTAGCTTTTTTTATTTAAAAAGATTGATAGAAACTGTAGCTAATTCTGAATTTGGAAACTTTTTAAAGGTGTTTTTATCAGAGGTTAATCCAATAGATTCCATAGCATTCATGTATTCATCCAGCTCAATAATGTATTGATCAGAATAACCATGTGTAGCATCATAAGCGGTGGCAGCTGTCTTTCCTAAGTTTTTAGCAACCAATTCTGGTTTTGATGTATGTAATTCGATTAGTAATAAACCAAATTTACTGATATATGGTTTCCACTTGGTAAAATGTTGTTTTAAAGACTCTACTACCAAATTGTTGTTTAAACGTTTTCCTCTGTATGCATAAGCTCCTGTTGAACTGGTAATAGCCAAATTGTTGGTTGGAGCAGGCTCTTGCCAAATTCTATTGTGATCTAAAAATGTTCGAACATTCAATAAGTCAGAAAGATTGATTCCATATTTATCATGTAAATCTTCTGATAGCGCCTTCGGATTTCCAATATCTCCCCAAATCACTTTTGCCCAAATATCTGCTTGTACTAAGTTTTTTCGAGTAATTTTTAATGCAGCTTCATTATAATCGACACCAATAAGCAATAGTGGATAGTCCTCCAACATAGTACCTCTTTTGGTTTGGTTTTCTATCACATTGAATAAATGCTTTAAAAACGCACCGTTACCACAGCCAACATCTAAAATACCTTTTGGCTGCTCATTGATAGGTTTGTTGAACAGATTGATGATAATTTCATCAATTACCTTAAAATAGGTTGAATGTGCACCACCGCTTCCCCAAACATTCATTTCTCTATCTACATGAATTTCGTCATTTCCAATGTCAGAAGTTCTAAAAATATCAGGATTTCCAAAAATAAGTTTGTCTAGTTTTCTAAGAGTTGGAATGTAAGATACTGTAACTCCATAAGCACTTGCTCTCCGGGCAAAAAACAAGCCTTCATCGGTAAATTCATACGAATCTTTTGTTTTGGTAAACCATTTTAAACGAGTTAACAAGTCTAACAACCGACCAAAGTTTTCAGCATCTTTATGAAATTCATCTGCGCTAAATTTAGTTTGCATAAAGTATTTATGAAACATACCGCTCATTCCTAATAAAACAGTAGTTGGACCAACGATAATCCCTTCAATATGTGTAAGAATTTGGTTCAAAATTTCTTTTTCTTTGGAAGTTGAAGGAGGTTCAATTCCAAAATTATTGGTAAAATTTTGATACAAGCTTTCTAACTTTTCAAAAGGCTCAATTTCAAACTTTCTAGCACTGTAATTTTCAGAGAACTTTAATAAAATAAAAGCTTCTTTATAAATGTGAAAGTATGAAAATGCAATAGCAGAAACTTCTTTGATTTCAAAATGTACAGTGTTATGCGTATTATCTACATGTTGTATTAACCAACCTTGCGAACATAATGTTCTTAAAGCCACATTCAAATAGCCATCGTTAGCATTAAACTTGGAAGCTATTTCATTTAAACTAGCTGATTTTTTCTCTAATAAGTAGTTTGTGATTCCTTTTTCGTGTAAGATGTATGCTGCTGGACAAGTCACAATTCCGTCTAAGTGACGAAACAACCTACTTCTTAATGCAGATTTTTCTTGTTTGGTTAACATATAAGAATGATTATTTGTCTTAAATATAGCTATTTAAGTTTAAATGTTTTTCATCTTATTTTAAGTTTTAAATATTATTTATAAGTGAATGTAAAAGATGTAACCCATATGGTATCTGAAGAGGTAGATTTCTTCTTTTGTTTAAGACAATTTCCTCTGCTGTCTTTTGTGATACACTCAATATTAATTGTATCTACAGGATTGTTGTCTTTATCCGTAATAACTATTTTGTTAAGGTCACCGTTGGTATATTGATATTGATGTGTGTAGAATGTAGAAAAATTATCTACTATTTTATCAATTATATCGTCTTGAGTATAATGTACAATAATTTCATTTTGTTTATACTGTTTTTGAGTATAACAGCTAATACGTTCTCGTTGTTTTGGTTTCCAACGAGTTTTACAATAATATGGAAGTTTGTTAGGGTACGAATGCTTTTCAAACCAAAGACGCTTTTCGGTCTTTTCAATAAGATTACCAAGACTATCAATAGTTTTTGATGTTTTTACGCGTCCGTTTTTAGTAAAGTGTATAGTTTTGGTTTGAAGTAATTTTTTTTGATTGTTTTCAACGATATATACTTCTTCTCTTATGCTTTTAATATCATCTGAAAAACCATGTTTTTTTAGATATTGTTTAGAAACACATGATTGTAGTATGCAAAGAAGTAAACAAAATAGAAGCTTTTTCATGTGTAATGAAATTTGACTCTATAATATACTAAAGATTATTTAGAATTTGATCATATACAAAACAGTAATAGTCTTGATATTGAGGGAGTAAAAAGTTTTCGTAGTCTTTAGTATGTAAAATGGTCTCTAAGTTGAATAATTTTAGCTCAGCAACCTCTTCTTCTTGCAGTGTTAAGTCTTTAAGAGGAATTGTTAATTCAGCAATAAATACATGATGAAATTCATTATCAATAATTCCATTAAGATGATTTACCATGTGTTTACGTGTACCTATTTTGTGTAGATTTTCAGTAAGTATATCAAAACCTATTTCTTCTTTTACTTCTCTAAGAGCTCCAGTTATGACATCTTCACCTGCAGCAATATGACCTGCAACCGAAATATCCCAAAGTCCAGGAAATACTTTTTTGTTTAAAGCACGTTTTTGAAGCAATATTTTTTTATCAGAAGTGTATAACCAAACATGAATGGTAGGGTGGAAGTACCCGTGTTTATGGGCCTCAGATTTTAAACAGGTTTTGCCTGTATAATTTCCATTTTCATCAACGATATCTATTAATTCATCCATTGTATATTAAAATCCATTCTTTAGTAGTTGTTATATCATCACTTTCAGCATGCATCGTAAAACCATTCTGTTCGTAAAAATAACGAAGATTTTCTTCTTCAATAGTTAACCAAAACTTTTGATTTGGATAATCTTTTTTCAATAAGGTTAAAAATACACTAGCATAGCCTTTATTTCTATATTTTTCACAAATCCAAATATAGCCTAAATATAGATACCCCTTTTCGAATAAATAACTGTTACTTTTTTCAAAATTAGTAGCATAAGGAGGCATTTTGCGAAACAAAATACCTCCTCCTATAAGTTGATTGTTTACATATAATCCCACTATTTTAGAAGTGGCTTTATGTTTTTTCCAAACCGGAATTATTAATTCTTGCCATTCATTAGATAGAATAGAAAAATAATGAGTTTCATTATTAATAACTTTAATTAGTATGGAATCAAATTTCTTTATAAGAGTCCCCATGCCCATAGTTTATCTGAATCTTCTAGCCAACGATCACCAATATCAGTTCGATAATAACTATTGTTAATAATGATGTTATTTATTCGGTTTTGCATCATTTTTTGAGCGTCTTTCATAGTAACACCAGTACCAGTAACCAAAAGAGCAATTCCATCATTACCTGTTATTAACCATTCTGAATTTACTTGTTTTATATGGATAGGATGTACTCCTTCCTTCATTTCTTTTTTAAAGAGAATTACTGAATCTTTTGAAAACAATTCAAAACTTTTTTTATCCTTAAAAGGAAATGGAGGAACTACCATATAAGCACCTACTTGAAAACCTTTTTTAGTGTTGATAATAAAGTGTTTTCCTGTAGTAATTTTGTAAAAAAGAGTTCCTATAGGTTCATTAATTCCATCTCTTTGTATATATATCTGTGGGTACCCGAAACGAGAAGTAAACTCAAGAGGGTAAATTCCATTACCATTTACAATACAGTTGATGTCAAGATGTCCTACAAACCCTTTTTTTTCTAACGTATGCTCAAATTTACCGAGTGTTAGTTCAAAAATAGGAGAATCTTTTGTCCAAAACATGCTAGTTCCCATTTCACCAGTAGACACTCCTAATTCTTTTGGAAAGAACTTTTTATGCTCGAAAGAGATGTTATAAGGTTGAATAAAATTAGTACCATTAAAAAAGGCTGAAACAGCTATTTCTACACCTTTTACTTTTCGTTGTAATTGGAAATTTCCAAAACTATCTCCCCAAGATTTTTTATAGGCCTTTAGCATTCTAATTACGTCTAAGCCTTTATCATCAGTGCCTACAAATAATAATTGCTTTAAGTCTTGTGTTTCTCCACAAGGTTTTACCACATAAGCATCTGGATTTTTTTCAACATAATTGATAGCTTCTTCAAAATTGAAAAATTCTCTAGAAGGAAGTGTTTTAATCTTATGTTTTTTTAATTCTTCTTGTCCGAAATTTCTATCTAATTCAAGCAAATCGGTATATTCAGATCCACCAAAAACAAGTTTCCCATTATTTCTAAGCTCATCGCATATTTTCCCATATCCAGTGTAATCAAAAATGATAATGGTAGCCCAGTCAATGTGCTTTTTCCAGTCGCTTACTTTTGTAATAAATCCGAAACCAATTTCTCGTGAAGATTTGTCTTCGATGAACATTTTAACCGAATGTCCTTCTTGTTTAATGGTATAAGCGATATCAAGTGATTCGCCCCATTTAGAAACGAATAAAAAATTCAATTTTTCATTCGTTTTTAGGTCTGTTTTAGCTTTTTGAAGAGATGCCATATAGACCTAGCAAAAAAGTAAAATCATATAGTTTAAAGTGATACAATATTTACTTCAAAATTACTAAATTGTTTGATACAAAATTGATGGGATGAAATAAAAAAAGCCTGTTTAATTAAACAGGCTTTTTGAGATTATTTAAAGTAAGAGAAGTTTTCTCCATCTTCAATTTTTAATAAACTTTCGTAAATCATCTTAATTACGTTTTCAACATCTTCACGATGAACCATCTCAACCGTAGTATGCATATAACGTAAAGGCAATGAAATTAAAGCAGAAGCAACACCGCCATTGCTGTATGCAAAAGCATCTGTATCAGTACCTGTAGCTCTCGATAAAGCTGAACGTTGGAAAGGAATTTTGTTTTCTTCGGCAGCTTCAATAATTAAATCACGTAGTTTTTGTTGTACAGCAGGAGCGTAGGCAACTACTGGTCCCTTTCCTAACTCTAAATGACCTTCTTTTTTCTTATCGATCATAGGAGTGGTAGTATCGTGTGTTACGTCTGTAACAATAGCTACGTTAGGTTTAATGGTTTGTGTAATCATTTCAGCACCACGTAAACCAATTTCTTCTTGAACAGAGTTGGTGATATATAAACCAAAAGGTAATTTCTTTTTGTTTTCGTGTAATAAACGCGCTACTTCAGCAATCATAAATCCACCCATACGGTTGTCCAAAGCACGACATACAAATTTGTTGCCATTTAAAATATGGAATTCATCAGGATAGGTAATTACACAACCTACATGTACCCCTAGTTCTTCAACTTCCTTTTTGGTATTGCAACCACAATCGATAAAGATATTTTCAGGTTTTGGTGCTTCTTCGTTAGCTTTGTTACGCGTATGAATTGCTGGCCAACCAAAAACTCCTTTTACAATTCCATTTTTTGTGTGAATGTTTACAATCTTACTTGGTGCAATTTGGTGGTCACTTCCTCCGTTACGAATAACATAGATTAATCCATCATCAGAAATGTAATTTACATACCAAGAAATTTCATCTGCATGTCCTTCAATAACTACTTTATATTTAGCTTCAGGGTTAATTACACCTACAGCACTTCCATAAGTATCTGTGATGAAATCATCAACGTATGGTTTTAAGTAGTCCATCCATATTTTCTGACCTTCCCACTCATATCCAGTAGGAGCTGCATTGTTTAAGTATTTTTCTAAAAAGTCTATTGACTTCTTAGTTAATATTGATTTTTTAGCCATAGTATTGTATGATTAAAAGCTTTTATAATTGAATTAACTCCAAAACTTTCGTTTTTCGTTCAATTCTTCTTGTTCTTTAATTTGTTCTGGTGTTAATACCTTTAAAAAAGAAGGATGCTGTTCAATTGCATATTGAATCTTTTCAACGATATTTTCAACAGTTTCGTTTTCGTAATCTATTTCTAAAGGTTCTTTGATTACCATAGATTGTAATACATTACGTTTTTTAATTTGTAATCCTTTTTTATCAAAAGAACGTCTAAAACCGTCGATTACTATAGGTACAACAACAGGTTTATAGGTTTTAATAATATGTGCGGTACCTCTTCTAATAGGTTTAAAAGCAGTGGTTGTTCCTTGAGGAAATGTTACTACCCAACCATCATTTAAGGCTTTACCAATGTTAGAAATGTCTGACAATTTTACTTGTCTGTTTACATTTTTTCCTGCACTTCGCCAGGTTCTATCAATAGATACTGAACCAGTATAGGCAAATATTTTAGGTAGTAAACCAGAACGCATGGTTTCACCTGCAGCTACATAATATACATTTAATTTAGGATTCCAAATGTATCCTATATTATTGATATTATCTACTCGACCTTTTAGAGCTGCATTAAAAACATGAAACATGGCAGCTACATCAGCAAAGTAAGTTTGGTGGTTAGAAATAAAAAGTACATTTTGTTCGGGGAGTTGGCGTATAATTTCTGAACCTTCAATTTGTAGTTCGTTAAAACGACGATAACGACCATGTGAAATAACCCCTAAAATACGGATTAACCACTTTTTAATCCATAAAATATGTCCAAAAGGATTCCTTTTAAATAAAGGCATTTTATAATCAGGTTTTATTAGTGTAAATGCTAAATTACAAAAGAAAAATAGAATAAAACTATTTAAACAAATCTTTAATTTCAGAGAGCATCATAGCTGTAGCGCCCCAAACGATGTAATCATTTAATTTAAAGCAAGGTACCTCAATGTTTTTCATATAAGAAGTTTCCATTTCTACTGAAGCTACATTTGAGTCGTCTAATAAATCAGCTAATAAAACTTCAATGATGCCAGCAACTTCGTCATTAGGGGTGAATAATGGAGTCTTACTAGAAACTCCAATAAAAGGAGCTACTAAAAAGTTACTAGGTGGTATGTAAGCATTTGAAGTTTGCCTAATAATTTGTATAGTTTCAGAAGCTATTCCAACTTCTTCATAGGTTTCTCGTAAAGCAGTAGTTTGTAAATTATTATCTGAATGGTCAAATTTACCACCTGGAAAACTGATTTGTGATGAATGAGCTCCATTGTAACTCGCTCGTTCTGTAAGTAAAAAACGAGTTTGATTATTACTGTCAGGGTAAAATAATGCTAAAACAGCTGCTTTTTTTGGTTGTTTACTTTTAATAAGTTCTTCTGAAAAACGAGCACGTAGTTTTGGAGCGAGCTTAAATTGTGATGTTAAACCACCCAATTGCTTTTTTTGTAATTTTTCTATTTGATTGATGAAATCAGAAAAAATCATTTGTTTTTTAGTATTTTAGAACAAACATATTAATTTACAAAACAAAATGTATATGTTCTGGCTTGAATTTTGATTTGTGAATTATAGAATTAATTTCAATGTAAATGAACAGAGAAAAAAAGTATCAAAAATTAGTATTGAGTTTGTTGTTTGATGTCATAGGATATGTATCGTACCTAATTCCGGGTATTGGAGAGTTGTCAGATATTGTATGGGCGCCAGCATCAGCATATATAATGACTAAAATGTATAAAGGGAACAAAGGTAAAATTGCAGGGGTTATAGCTTTTATAGAAGAAGCAATGCCAGGGTTGGATATGGTACCTACATTTACTTTAATGTGGTTGTATGCCTATGTGTTTTCATCCTCTAAAGAAGTTAAAAAAACAATAGAAGTTTAAATACTTTTCAATATATTAAAACAAAAAAGGCTACCAAAATGGTAGCCTTTTTGTGTCTTTGTAGGAAAAATTATTTTTTAATAATTTTTTTAGTAAACGATTTTTGACCATCATTTACCTCAAGGATATAGATTCCTTTATTTAAGTTAGCAATATTAATATTGTTATGAGTCACTTTTCCATTCAATACTTGTTGTCCTGTAAAACTTGTAATTCTAAAAGTAGCATTTCTGTCATCTGCCAATTGAATTTTTACTATATCTGCTGTAGGATTTGGCGAAACACTTGCGCTAAAAATAGGAGCTTCGTTTTCCAATTTTCCATCTATAGTAACGGTGTTATTCTCTAATCCTTTTGCACTACTACCAATATTAACTGTGTAATCTTCAACTTCACCATAAGAGAAAGTTTCACAAGCTGATGGAGCAGCATTCCACTTCATAGAAACACGCATTCTTGTCGTTCCTGATAAAGCAGAAGTAGGCACAGAAAAAGTATATGATAAGTTTCCTGAACTAGAAGAGGAACCACTTACAACTTCTTCTGAAGATTCAAAAGTTCCGTTTTTATTGAAATCAATCCATACTTTCCAATATTCTGTGTAAGAAGAACTAGCAAAACCAGCACTTACAACAATAGTATTATTTCCATAAGGAAGATTTGCTGTAAGAGAGGTAAAGTCACCATATCCACCATTAGCCCCTGTCGCATTTGAAACTCCTCCAATAACAACGTTATCTATCCATTCATAATTTGTATTATTTCCTTTAGAGCTACAGTAAGAAACGGTATTTGTTAAAGTTGTTACATTTACAGTGTTGCTTGCTGAAGAAATATTATTAGCAGCATCTTTGGCTTTTACAGAAAAAGTATAGTTTGTAGCAGCTGTTAAACCGCTAACTGAATAGTTTGTAGTAGTTACAGTTGCTATTACAGAACTACCTTGAAATACGTCATATCCAGTTACTTCAATGTTATCTGTAGCTGCTGTCCAAGTTAGACTAACCGAAGTTTGTGTAATATTAGAAGCAGCAACATTGGTAGGTGTAGATGGAGCTGTAGTATCTGGAGTAGAAGTTCCACCATCAATGTTGTGGTTTCCCAAGCCACTAAAGGTATCATTAGCTAAAGTATTCCATTCAGAAGTTGTATAATTACTGTTAGGAGAATTAATAGAAGATTTTCTTTGTAAAGTTACATCTTGAGCAAACGTAGATGAGCTATTAGGATTACCAATTAGATCAATTAATTTACTCCCTTTAAATAATCCTACAGCATCATTTCCGTTAAAAGAAAGTACTCCAGTATCAGTTCTATCTGCTTTGTTAAGTATTGTACTAGAAGCACTACTATTAGCAATTACGTATACATTACCATTAGCTAATTGACCACTTAAAGTAAGTGTATTTGTCCATCCACCGCCATTAGCAGCTTTCTTTAAAGAATATCCAGATAAGTCTACAGAACCTCCAGTAAAATTAGCTATTTCTATAGCTTTATTATTTGAAGAACCTTCTACATATTCAGAAATTAATAAATCTGTAGCAGTTCCATTTCCACCACCAGAACTTGGTTGAGTTGTTATAGAAACAGTATTACTTGCAGCAGATTCATTACCAGCAGCATCTTTAGCTTTTATTGAAAAAGTATAGTTTGTAGCAGCCGTTAAACCTGTAACATTATAAGAAGTACTTGTTACTGTAGTAACTTTAGTAGTGCCTTTATATATATCGTAACCTGTAACACCAATATTGTCTGTTGAAGCATTCCATGTTAAATCAACAGAAGTTTGTGTAACATTTGAAGCAGCTAAGTTAGTGGGAGCAGAAGGAGCTTGTGTATCTGAGCTGCTTCCTCCACCAAATAAATCTTCAGCTTGTGGACCTCCCCAAATTTCAGTAGCAAAAGCAGGATTATCAATAAATGGATTACGATTTCCTTGAAGGTTTTCAAGAATAGGGTTACGTTGTTTTTCAAAATCAGAAACAGGATCGTCAACATTCCATTGAATGAATAAGGTAAGCATGTTAGTATCTGAAGCCATTGTAGAACCTGTACCAACACCTGTAGGCAAACATTGACTGCCGTAACGTAAATACATGTACATCATCATACGAGCAACGTCTCCTTTCCATTCATCACCAGGGTACCATCCATTTGCAACATCACCAGCATTTCCTGAACCTGTAGCAAATTTTTTACTACTTCTTTGTGAATTGAAAGAGATATCAGCAGCTCTTAAATGGTGAGCATCAGCACCAGGACCAGAAGTTCCTAAGTTCGGATTTCCTAAGGATTTTGCATATACATGCTCTCTGTTCCATTGTGTGCCAGCTGTACCACCATTAGCATCTTTATCTCTTGTTCTATCTGTTACGTAATTACCATCAGTATCACTATATCCATATATTAATAGCACTTTATTAGGATTGTTAGGATCTAAATCTGTTTGTTTTAGAGCATCCCAAATACCAGGAGTATATGATAGGTTAGTAGTGTGAGTATTGATAATTTTTGTAGCTAGCTCGTTTTTCAACGCAGTGCCAGTTAAATTCAAATTCACATCGTTGTAATAAGAAGGAATTTGTGAAAATACTGATAACGAAGTTATCAATATAAAGAAGGGTAATAATTTTTTCATGTAAATGAACTTGTGTTAAAATTTTGTTAATACGCTACAAATCAACAAAAAAAAGTAAATATAGAAGGTTACCAAAATGTTAACATTCAATATCGTAGAAGCTATAAGAAACAAGATGATATTTTTTCCTTTATTTTACGTAAATTTGCAGGCTAAATTTAGAGATTGATTATGAAGATATCATACAATTGGTTACGACAATTTTTACAAACAGACTGGGAAGCTGAAAAAACAGGAGAATTATTGACAGACTTAGGTCTTGAAGTAGAAGGTATAGAAACTGTTGAAAGTATTAAAGGAAGTTTAAAAGGAGTTGTTGTAGGAGAAGTAAAAACTTGTGTAAAACACCCAAATGCTGATAAGTTAAAAGTTACAACTGTTGATTTAGGAGATGGTAATCCAGTGCAAATTGTATGTGGAGCACCTAATGTTGATGCAGGACAAAAAGTACCTGTAGCAACTGTTGGTACCATGTTGTATGATGAGAAAGGTGAAGGATTTAAAATTAAAAAAGGAAAAATAAGAGGAGAAGAAAGCCATGGAATGATTTGTGCCGAAGACGAATTAGGTTTAGGTAAAGGTCATGATGGAATTATGGTGTTAGATGAAAGTTTAGCTCCAGGAACTCCTTGTTCAGAAGTTTTTAATATTGAAACTGACTACGTATTTGAAATCGGTTTAACACCGAACCGTGCGGATGCGATGAGTCATTTTGGTGTATCTCGTGACTTACGTGCAGGTTTAATTCAACAAGGAACGAATATAGAGTTGATCTCTCCATCGGTATCAAATTTTCATGTAGACGAGCGTACACATAAAATTGATATTGAAATTGAAGATAAAGATTTAGTGCCCCGTTATTGTGGTATTACGATTACAGATGTTGAAGTAAAAGAATCTCCTGAGTGGATTCAAAATAAATTAAAAGCAATTGGGTTAACCCCTAAAAATAATATTGTAGACATTACTAACTACGTATTGCATGAGTTAGGACAACCATTACACGCTTTTGATGCTTCTAAAATTAGAGGAGGTAAAGTGGTAGTGAAAACCTTAGAAGAAGGAACAAAGTTCACTACGTTAGATGATGTAGAAAGAGAATTATCTTCTGAAGATATCATGATTTGTGATGCTGATAGCAAGCCGTTATGTATTGGTGGTGTTTTTGGAGGAGCAAACTCTGGAGTAACTGAAAGTACACATACTATCTTTTTAGAAAGCGCATATTTCAACCCTGTTTCTATTCGTAAAACAGCAAAGCGCCACGCGTTAAATACTGACGCATCTTTCCGTTTTGAAAGAGGAATCGACATCAATTTAACTAAGTATGCTTTAAAGCGTGCAGCGTTGTTGATAGAAGAATATGCAAATGGGAAAATGTCTTCAGATATTTTAGACTTTTATCCAGTTAAGGTTGAAGACTTTGAGGTATTCTTATCATTCGAAAATGCTTACAAATTAATAGGTCAAGAAATTCCAAAAGAAACCATTAAAAAGATTTTAGCTTCATTAGATATTAAAATTAATAGTGTTACCGAAGCTGGTTTAGGATTGGTAGTACCTTCATATCGTGTAGATGTACAACGTGAAGCAGATATTATTGAGGAGATTTTACGTGTGTATGGTTATAACAATATAGAGTTCTCTCATAAGCTAAACACTTCAATTTCTTTTGATAACGATAAAGAAGTTAAAGTTGAAAATATTGTAGCGGATCAGTTGTCATCACTTGGTTTCAACGAAACTATGGCAAACTCATTAACAAAGGCAGATTATATTGACTTGTCTGAGAGTTTGAATCCTGAGCACAATGTAGAGATGCTAAATCCGCTGAGTAACGATTTAAAAGTGATGCGTCAGTCGTTATTATTTAGTGGTTTAGAGTCAGTAGCTTATAACATCAACAGAAAACAAAATTCGTTAAAGTTTTATGAGTTTGGAAAAACCTATCACAAATACGAAAGCGGATATCAAGAAGATAAACATTTAACGCTGTTTGTTACAGGAAATAGAACTCCAGATAGTTGGAGAGTAGCAACTCAAGCATCAGATTTCTTTTATTTGAAAGGAGTTGTAACAACATTGTTAAGTCGCTTAGGAATTGATAATTTAAAAACAACACCAACTAAATCAGATGTATTCTCAGAAGGAATTACACTAAGTTTAGGAAAAACGAAATTGGTTGAATTGGGTGTAGTGAAGAGAGCTATTTTAAAAGAGTTTTCTATTAAGCAAGAAGTATTGTTTGCTGATTTAAATTGGCAAAATATCTTAGATTTAGTAGGGAAGAAGAAGATTAAAGTAACTGATTTACCTAAGTTCCCAGCAGTTAAGCGTGATTTAGCATTGTTGTTAGATAATAAGATAGAGTTCAAAGATATTTACAATTTAGCATTTCAATCAGAAAGAAAACTGTTGAAAGAAGTAGATTTGTTTGATGTGTATGAGGGAGATAAATTACCAGAGGGTAAAAAATCATATGCAGTTAGTTTTGTATTGCAAGATGAAAACAAAACGTTAGAAGACAAACAAATAGACAAAATAATGCAGAAATTACAGCAAACATTCGAAAAGAATTTTGAAGCTGTATTAAGATAATTCAGAAGCTCCATTTTTGGAGCTTTTTTTATATTTTTAAATAAAAAACACAAGAATATCACCTCAAACGTAGTCGAGAAGTCATAATTAAAACAAACCAACATAAACTGATGTACAAATTACTTATTCGCCCAATTTTCTTCCTTTTTGATCCGGAAAAGATTCATCACTTTACATTTTCATTGGTAAAGTTCTTATCAAAAATACCTGGAGTTCCATCTATTTTTAGAGGAATGTATCAAGTAAATGATAAAAAATTGGAGCGTAACTTATTTGGATTGACTTTTAAAAATCCAGTAGGATTAGCTGCAGGATTTGATAAAAATGCAGTTTTATACAACGAGTTAGCAGATTTTGGTTTTGGTTTTGTTGAGATTGGTACGGTAACACCAAAAGGACAAGTAGGAAATCCTAAAAAACGTTTATTTCGTTTGAAAGATGATAGAGGAATCATCAACCGAATGGGATTTAATAATGAAGGGTTAGCAGCAGCTGTTGAGCAATTAAAAAAGAACAAAGGAAAAATAATTATTGGGGGAAACATTGGTAAAAACACCAATACAGCTCCTGAAAATTATACGGAAGATTATGTTACTTGCTTTAAAGGATTACATCCGTATGTAGATTATTTTGTACTAAATGTAAGCTGTCCAAATGTATCTAGCCATGCAAAATTAGAAGACGCTGATTATTTGAAGGAATTGATCACTGAAGTTCAGAAATTAAATAATGCAGAAGCACAGCAAAAACCAATCTTGTTAAAAATAGCTCCAGATTTAAATAACCAACAATTAGATGAAATTATTGAATTGGTTGCAGAAACCAAAATTGATGGAGTAATAGCATCGAATACTTCAGTAAATAGAGAAGGTTTAAAGACTTCTAAGCAACGTTTGGAAGAAATTGGTAATGGAGGTTTAAGTGGACAACCAGTTAAAGAGAGAAGTACAAGAGTGATTCAGTATTTAGCAGATAACTCTAACAAAGCATTTCCAATTATAGGAGTAGGAGGCATCCATTCTGAAAAGGATGCTTTAGAAAAGCTGAAAGCTGGGGCAGATCTTGTACAAATTTATACAGGATTTATTTACGAAGGACCTAGTTTGGTAAAAAGAATCAATAAAGCTATTTTAGCTGAAAGTTAATTTATGCTAGAAACCCTCATTTCTTTTGTGTTCGCTACGACTACTTTAGCTATTTCACCTGGTCCTGATAATATTTTTGTATTAACACAAAGTATTGTTAATGGAAAAAAATATGGATTAGCTACTGTTGGCGGTTTAATGACAGGATGTATAATTCATACTACTTTGGTGGCTTTTGGAGTTTCTGAAATCATTAAACAAAATCCAAATTTGTTTTTTATCATTAAGTTATTTGGAGCAGGATACTTACTGTATTTAGCCTATCAAGTATATAAAAGCGATGCTAAAATTGCATTTTCTACTGAGAATGTTCAGAAAAAATCAACCTTACAATTATATAAAAGAGGATTTTGGATGAATGTGTTAAATCCGAAGGTGACTATCTTCTTTTTAGCTTTTTTTCCACAGTTTTTGTTCTCTGACACCTTGTCAAATGTCATACAGTTTTATGTACTAGGAGGCTTGTTTATATTAAGCTCATTTATCATCTTTTCTTCAATAGCTATCTTAGCAGGAAAGATATCGGAGTATTTAAAACAACACGATAAAGTAGGAGTATACCTAAAATGGGCACAAATAGTGGTTTTTATAGGTATCGCGATGCTTATTTTACTCTAAGAATGTTTAGTTCCAGTTCTTTCTGATTAACAATTGCTCAATATGTGCATAATGGTGGTTGCAATGCCAAGCATAAATACCAATATTATCTTTTAATCTCACATCTTCATTCCCATCTGGGTGAATAAAATGTTTGTTTAAATCTTCTTCTGTTAAACCTTTTAAGAAATAAACCCATTTAGCATGTAATGCCTTTAGTGCATCTAACGAAAGTTGAATTGGAGCTGTTTTAGAATCGAATAACTCTGCCCAACGGTCTTCAAAATACCCTTTAATAACAGGCTTATCTTCAGTGAGTGTCCATTTAAAACGAGTATAAGAATTATGATGACTATCAGCACAGTGATGTATCACTTGTCTAATAGTCCACCCGTCTTTTCTATATGGGGTATCTAATTGTTCTTCAGATAGGTTGTTAACAAGTCTCTTTAATTTTTCAGGAAAAAGCTCTAGGGTAGTAATCCACTCAGTAATTAATTCAGAAGATATTTCAGTAGGAATACTAGGTTTTCCAATAGGGTATTTTAATTTGTTCATTATTCTTCATCTTTAGAAGTAAGTTTCTCTAAAGCACGTTTAGAACTTCTATTTTCAGGGTTTATTGTTAATGCTTTTTTATAATATTCAATAGCATTTGCTGTATCTTTCATTCTAGCATAAGCGTCACCTGTACTATCGTAAGTATTAGAGCTATTTGGGTACAATTCGATATTAATCTTAAAAACGTTAATAGCATTTTTATATTCTTTATTTCTAAGGTACATATATCCCAAATCATTTAGGTTTTTTTCTCTAATTACAGGAGTTAAACTATCTTTTTCTTTAATAGCTTTGTAACCTTTTAAAGCAGCCTCAAAATTACCTTCAGCTAAATATTCGCTAGGTAGTTTCTCACCTTTTTTTAGTTTTTCAAAAACATACTTTTCTCCCTCATGTTCACGCTTTTCAGCTAATTCTATATTGTTTTTATCTGAATTAAAAATCAATTTTTCATTTAGTTCACGAACGTAAAAGGTAGAATCATTAACTTTTAAAGGCTCTAAATCTTGATTACGCCATTTTAAGAGTAGTTTATCATCATCATTAAAAGTAACTTCTATAATTTCATCGGCATTAAAGTAATAACGTCCTGTTGCTTTCTCTATAAAATCTGCTGAATTTTTATTAGAAGTACAGCTGAAAATTAGTACAATAAAGGAAAGAAATAAGAGTTTGGTTTTCATTTTATGGCTAGTTTTTGTTAACAATGATACCTATATGACGACTGACAACAAAATTAGTTACAATTTAAGTTATTTATAATTTTCTTGGCATAACAATTGACTAATAGAATAGAGGGTAAGCATTAGTGTACGTTTATTTATTGTTTATCAATAGTTTACAGGGTTTATTTAGTGGGTGTTATTTTTTTATATGATAAATAATGCCACTATGACAGAATATATTAAGATATGAGCAAATCAAAAATAATTCATTTAGACAATTTGTCGCTTCAAGATGTTTTTAATGAAGATTCTGAGTTAATACCTTTATTAACACCAGAAGACGAAGAATTAATAAATCAAGAAAGTATTCCAGAAGAGTTACCAATTCTTCCATTACGTAATACTGTATTATTTCCGGGAGTTGTAATTCCAATTACAGCAGGAAGAGATAAATCTATTCAGTTAATTAAAGATGCTAACAAAGGAGATAAAGTAGTTGGAGTTGTAGCACAAAAAGATACCGAAATAGAAGATCCTACGATTGATGATATTTATCAAACAGGTGTAGTAGCGCAAATTTTACGCGTGTTAAAAATGCCTGATGGTAATACAACTGTTATTATTCAAGGGAAAAAGAGATTTGAAATTGAAGAGATAACGCAAGAAGAACCTTATTTAAAAGCTAAAGTTCATGAAGCTAAAGATGAGCGTGATATTGACGATCAAAAAGAGTTTGATGCAATTATTGACTCTATTAAGGAGTTAGCTTTAGAAGTTATTAAGGAGAATCCAATGCTTCCTTCTGAAGCGTCTTTTGCAATTAAAAACATTCAATCTAGCTCGTTTTTGGTGAATTTTATTTCATCAAATATGGAGTTGAGTGTAGCGCAAAAGCAAGTGTTGTTAGAAAAAGATAATTTAAAAGAGCGCGCGCTATTAACACTAAAAAATTTAGATAAAGAACTTCAAAAGCTACAATTGCGGAATGATATTCAATCTAAAACAAGATCTGATTTAGATAAGCAGCAACGTGAATATTATTTACATCAGCAGTTAAAAACTATTCAAGATGAATTAGGAGGAGTATCTCACGATCAAGAGTTAGATGAGATGCGTACTAAATCTCAATCTAAAAAATGGAATAAAGAGGTAGCTGAGACTTTCGACAAGGAATTAAATAGATTGAAGCGTATGAACCCTCAAATGGCAGAATATGGGGTGCAGCGTAACTATTTAGAATTGATGTTAGAGTTACCTTGGAACGAGTATTCTAAGGATAAGTTTGATTTAAAGAGAGCTCAGAAAATTCTAGATAGAGATCATTTTGGTTTAGAAAAAGTAAAGGAACGTATTATCGAACACTTAGCTGTTTTAAAGTTACGTGGAGATATGAAATCGCCTATTATTTGTTTATACGGACCTCCAGGTGTTGGTAAAACATCGTTAGGAAAATCGGTAGCAGAAGCATTAGGTCGTAAATATGTACGTATGTCATTAGGTGGTTTACGTGATGAAGCTGAAATACGTGGTCACCGTAAAACATATATTGGGGCAATGCCAGGGCGTTTAATTCAGAATATAAAAAAGGCAGGAACATCAAATCCAGTTTTTGTATTAGATGAAATTGACAAACTAGGACAAAGCCATCAAGGAGATCCTTCATCAGCAATGTTAGAAGTATTAGATCCAGAGCAAAATACGCACTTTTACGATAACTATTTAGAAGTAGGTTATGATCTTTCTAAAGTGTTATTTATTGCTACAGCTAACAATATTGGTGAAATTCCATGGGCTTTACGTGATCGTATGGAAATTATCAATGTATCTGGATACACTATTGAAGAAAAAGTTGAAATAGCTAAGAAGTACTTATTTCCTAAGCAGTTAAAAGAGCATGGATTATCGAGTGAACACTTAACTGTTGGTAAAAAGCAGATAGAAAAAATAGTTGAAGGTTATACACGTGAATCGGGAGTTCGTGGTTTAGAGAAACAAGTAGCGAAAGTGGTTCGTTTTGCAGCAAAATCTATCGCAATGGAAGAGGAGTATAATGTTGTTTTAACGAATGAAGATATCGAAAAGATTTTAGGCCCTGCTCGTTTAGAACGCGATAAGTATGAGAATAATGATGTTGCTGGTGTAGTTACTGGTTTAGCATGGACAAGTGTTGGTGGTGATATTTTATTTATTGAATCTATTTTATCCAAAGGAAAAGGAAATCTTTCTATTACAGGTAATTTAGGTACGGTTATGAAAGAATCTTCAACAATTGCGATGAAATATATTAAATCGAATGCTGAAGAGTTTGGTATTAATCCAGAAGTATTGGATAAATATGATGTACATATCCATGTACCAGAAGGAGCTACTCCAAAAGATGGACCAAGTGCAGGTATTACTATGTTAACTTCATTAGTGTCGGTTTTTACGCAACGTAAAGTAAAAAATAAACTGGCAATGACAGGTGAAATTACACTACGAGGAAAAGTACTACCAGTAGGAGGGATTAAAGAGAAAATATTAGCAGCAAAAAGAGCTAATATTAAAGAAATAATTCTTTGTGCTGATAATAGAAAGGATATAGAAGAAATTAAAGAAAGTTACTTAAAAGGATTACAGTTCCATTATGTAACAGATATGAGTGAGGTAATAGATATTGCACTTACTAAACAGAAAGTGAAGAATGCTAAGAAATTAGTTTAATATTTAATAAAGCCACTTATATTCAGATAAGTGGCTTTATTTTTTTGATTACTTCATCAACTCATCACCTGGAAGAACAAATGGTTGACACCAGCATGATACCATAGGAGGTATGCCTATACACACATATCTTGTATGGTCAGGACATTGTATTAAACCTCCATTAATTTCTCTTTGTTCTGTTTTGTTTAAAACGTTCCCTAAATTTGAAATTGACTTTAACATAATTTCTTGATTTTAGTTGTTAATAATTTTAATGATCAAAGTCCTTAGGAAGTTCTTCAACGTATTCTGCTTCACACCAGCACCCCAACCAGTTGCACTTTAGTACTTGACCTCTTGGACAAGTAATTTGGCCTCCATTAATAGTCCTTTGTTCTGATTTATTCAAAACGTTTCCTAAGTTTGAAATTGATTTTAACATGGTTAATTAATTTTAATTTTCCTTACTCTTATATATGCTTTTCAGGTTCCGCATTTTTTGAATTATTCCACACAAATATTGAGCATTTGATAGAAGAAAAGAAGAGATGGAAGTCATTATTTAAGAAAAAGGGTGGGATTATTTAAAAAAAATACCACTACAAAACCTAGTTTAAACAATTGGTAGTTAAGTGTTTATATTTGTTTTGTAAGGAGAGAAGAGTATATGTGAGCAAGTAGTAGGTAAAAAAGATAATTTTACCTAACTAAAAATTTAAACTTATGAAATATCTATCTATTGAGTCATTAAAGAAGTATAAATTAACTCGTGAAGAAAAATCTAAAATATTAGCAAAAGGAACAAGGCTAGATGGAGGACCTGATACAGATGGAGAAGAAAATTGCTTTCCAATAATCATAGATCCTATAACTATGTTACCTTATAAAAATCCACTATGTTTATAGTAAACCTAGTGTAATTTTAATGCAGATTTATAACTCCTTATTAATTTTTTCTATAAATTGATAAGGAGTTATTCCTGTATATTTCTTGAAAATACGAGTAAAAGATTTGGCATTTTTATATCCAGCAATTTCCGCTATGGCTTGAGTTGTATACGATCTAATCTTTTTATCATTTGTCAACAGTTTAGCTATATAATCAATACGTAACTCATTTGTATAGTCATTAAAACTCATTTTTTTATACTTTTTAATGACATTAGATAGGTAGGTTGTATTGGTGCCTATTTTCTTAGCGGCATTGTATAGGTTGAAATCCTCTTTTAAATAATAATGATTCTTCTCTATTTTAAATAAACCATCAATAATCTGTTGGTGTTGTTCGTCATTTATTTTTATTCTATTGGAGGTATTTAAATTGTATTCAGAGTTTGAGTGTTTAGCTAATAATTCGTCTAGTTTACTTTTTGCTTTATTCTTTTCTCTTTTATTTTTTATAATAAAAATACCCGCAACGATTAATGTTAGAACAAGAATTGAAATTAAAAGGGTATATAGATATGTCTGTTTATTTAGCTTATGAATTTTCTTTTTAAAGTCTGTTTCTTTATCAATTTTATATGCTTCTTTAAATTGTTGTCTTTCTTTGGTAGACATTTTACTATAAGCTTTTAAAAAGCTGTTCAAAAAGTAATTTGCGGAGTCAATTTTTTTCTGTTGAGAATAAATTTTCGATAAATAATTTAGGGTATTGATATAATTATAATCCAGTAAAGTATCTTTTTTTAGATTAAGAGCATGAAGAAAATGCTTTTTAGCTTTATCATAATCATTAGACATAAAATGATTATAGCCCGAATTGTAATTAGCCTTATATAGATATGATAGGGAATTCACTTTTTTAAAAAGAGTTAAACTTTTATCAAGATACATATTAGCATTACCATATTCTTTTTTTAAGCTGTAAGCTGTTCCTAAACTGTAATAAATCCTAGCAGTATAATAATCTTCATTATTCAAGTCTTTGTTTTTTAGTAACTTGTTATAATGAGTTAATGCAGAATCTATGAATTTATGATTTAAAGTGTCTTTTTTATATAAAGTCGTATAAATAGCTCCTAGATTTAATTCTGTCTTATACTTTTGAGTAAGATATTTGTTTCCTAGAACTTGTTTTTTTTCTTCCAAGAGAGCAAGTGTTTCCTTACCTTTTAAAAGAGCTTTTTCAAGCTCATCCATGTCTTGATATATTAACGCTATATTGCCTTTAATCTTAATTATTCGCTCAACATCATCAGATTGTAGCGCATAATTTTCCGCTTTTAAATAATGATCTAATGCAGGCTTGATTAAGTTTCTCCTTTTATTTGTATTTCCTAGCAAAATATATATATCAAAGAGCATGGAATAATTTTGCTTTGTTTCAGGAATGTTAAGCAGAGAGCTCTGAATAGTATTTTTGTAATAATTAATATCAACAGGTTGTTTTTCCCTCGTTTTAAGATACTCAATGGCTGCATATGCAAATGTCTTATAAGAAATGTTATCGCTTTGAGATAGTTTATCCATATAATATAAAGAGCTATCTATTCCTATTTTTCTATTCAAATAAAATTTGCTCTTAAAATTCTCAAGTTCAATACTGCTGTATTTGTTTGTTTGAGAAAAGCATACAGTGAGATTAAAAATAGTTAGAAAGAGAATTGAAAGTTGCTTTGGCATTATTTTTTGAGAGATTAAATTAATTTTAAAAGTAAGACATTTAAATGTATAAATTATTGACCTTAGTTTTTTATAAAAAAAGAAAGTTATTCTATTGGCATATAAGTGATTAAAGGTGTGAAAGAACATGAAACTTAATAGTAATAACTAGAGATATATCCAATCCTAATGAAGAAATAATAGAGTTTTTATGAATATTTTTTAATAAATGATTGTTTTTTAGATGTTTAAAATAAAAGATATTAACTAAATACTTTTTAGTTGTAAAAGACGTTGTTGTTTTAGTTATAATTAAAAACAATATCAAACTCAAACCCTTAAATTTATGAAAAAACTCCTTTTTGTAGCAGCACTTATGCTTTCAGCTGTATCGTATTCACAAATTGAATTTATTGAAACCACTAAAACTGAAGTTACTGGTAAAATTGAATATGTTTATTTAGAGAAAATAGGCAATGAAGCTTATAATTTCTATTATAAAAACATAAATGACCCGATACATGAATATGTTCACTTTTCGTTTAAAAACCTTGATAATGATATTGAAAAACTATATCAAATAATTGCTAAAGGATTTGAAGAAAGTCCAAGAGATCCTTATAAAATAAAAGCAAATGGAGAAGTAGTTTGGCTTAAATACACAAAAGAAGAAGGAGTTACGTTATTACAAATTCAGCAATATGTGAGTAGAGATCCAGATGTTATGACGGTTTCGAAATTACTTACATTTAATGATGTAAATAAGTTATTTAATAAATAATTACAATAAGTTAAGAATATAAAAAAGCAGCTTTAAAAGCTGCTTTTTTATGTTTATATAGTAGAACTTTAATCTAGTTCTTTGCTTTACTTTTAAAAGCATCAAACTTATTGGTAGTTTGTTTAGGCCAACTGTTGTTTGAAGTATCAATATCAGCTGTTTCTAAATCTGGATCGACTACTATACTCTTAATTTCTTTAGAAGAAGTAAACACTCTAAGGACTTTAGTGTCGTCTTTCTTCCAAATTTGAGCAGGGAAAGTTTCACGCTTTTTAGTCCCATCAGCATAGGTAAGCTCTACAATAATAGGCATTACTAACCCACCTGGTTTTTCAAACTCTACTTCATACATATATGCAGGAATATCAGTTAAACCAGCTTTTTCATCTGTCGATAATCCGTTAATGTATGACTTTACGTCTGCTGAATTAGCTTCATCTTTATTTGTAGTCAAGTATACTAACTTACCTAAACGAGCAAAATAAGAAGGATACTGTTCTTGTAATTTTTTTGTTTTTTCGTTTGGTTTGTCCGTTAAGTATAGAGGTTTCACTTCTTTAATACCTATATCATTATAATCGGTAGTATAAAACCATCCTCTCCAAAACCAATCTAAATCCATTCCTGAAGCATCTTCCATAGTTCTAAAGAAATCAGCAGGAGTAGGGTGCTTGAACATCCATCTTTTAGAATAGGTTCTAAATGCATAATCAAATAATTCAGGTCCCATAATTGTATGACGTAACATGTATAAACCTGCAGCAGGCTTTGTATAAGCATTTGGTCCAAAGTTATGTACATAATCACCTTGAGACATGATAGGGCTTAAGTTATTTTGATCTAAGCTCATATAACGTACAATATCTTTTGGTAAGTTACCTGTATTGTAATTTGGGTCGTAATCTAATTCTGCTAACGTTTCAACGAAAGAGTTTAAACCTTCGTCCATCCATGTCCATTGACGTTCATCAGAATTCACAATCATAGGGAAGAAGTTATGACCAACTTCGTGTGTAATTACTCCAATCATTCCATTTTTAACTCTATCAGAATAGCTTCCATCAGGATTTGGACGTCCAAAATTGAAACAAATCATTGGATACTCCATACCTTGATCTTTTGCATGTACTGAAATTGCTTTTGAGTATGGATAATCAAATGTTAATTTTGAGTATTCTTCTAAGGTATTAGCAACAACTTTAGTAGAATGCTCTTCCCATAAAGGGTTTCCTTCTTTTGGGTATAAAGAAACAGCCATAACTGTTTTACCATTAATATTTACAGCCATAGCATCCCAAATATACTTTCTTGAAGAAGCAAAAGCAAAATCACGTACTTGATTCGCTTTGAAATGCCAAGTTTTTGTTTGAGTTGTTCCTGCTTTTTCGTTCTCTTCAGCTTCTTTTTGAGTTACAATAAAAACAGGACTTTTATATGATTTTCTTGCTTTTTCCCAACGATTACGTTGTTCTTTACTAAGTACATCTTTTTCGTTTTGTAATTCACCTGTTGCATCTAGAATATGATCAGCAGGTACAGTAATCTTTACATCATAATCACCAAACTCTAAAGCAAATTCACTACGTCCCCAAAACTGCATGTTTTGCCAACCTTCTACATTGTTATACACACAAAGTCTTGGAAAGAACTGTGCAATAGTATAGTTTTTGTTACCATCAGGGAATACTTCAAAACCAGAACGACCTCCATCTTTAACAGAGTTGTTGATTAGATAGTTCCATTTAATTTTAAATTTAAAAACTTCACCTGGAGCTAATGGCTTAGGTAAGTTAATTCGCATCATCGTGCGGTTAATAGTGTGAGATAAGTCTCTACCATCAGCATATTTTACAGATTCAATTTTAAAACCAAAATTTTTAGGTTTTCCCATGTTATCTGTTACAAATTTTTCTGGCGTTTGAAAACCACTAGCACCTTTTGATTCAGCCAAAGGGGTCTCAGAGTCAGGTGCACGCATGTTTTGGTCTAACTGTAACCATAAATACTCTAAATTGTCTTTAGAGTTATTGTGGTATGTGATATCTTCTTCACCATAAATCTTGTTAGTGGCTTCATCTAAGCGTAAGTTCATTACATAATCAACCTTTTGTTGTGTATATGCATGACCTGGAGCTCCTGAAGCTGTGCGTTGATCATTAGGTGTTGCTAAAAAGTCTTTTAACTGGCGAAATTTATTTTGATCGACATGACCTTTTTGTGGCTCTTTTTTTGGTGCTTCTTGCGCAAATAACGATGCTGAAACAAAAAGGGCTGAAAATAGTAGAGTAGAGTATTTTCTCATCTTTTGTTTGTTAATTTTGAAAAATATGCGGAAAGTTAATGAAATCTTGTTGGTAAAAAAGAGAGTGTCTTAAAAATTTAACAAACCTTTATCATTTTTTTTAGATAAGAACAAACTTTTACGTTTATTTTTTATTGTGGCTTTGATAAGATTTTGTTGATCAGGAAAATATTTAACTAAAATGTCGTTTTCTATTTGAATAGAACTAGGCATTGATATATTTTCTATCTCTAAATAAAAATAAACAATATTGCCATCGTATTCTTTTCCAATAAACTTGTATTCAACATTCTTGTTATTAACTGTTAGCTTAAAGTGTTCTTTTAAATACTTAAAAAAATAAGCATCAGTATTTTTAAGTTCATTTTTAGTGTCTAATTGTAAATCTACATTATAATCGTTATTGATGGCAACTTCAATGTCATCCATAAATACGTTCATAATCATTTGAATGCTACGAGTATCTTCTCTATATTGAATTTCAGTTAAAGCAATATAGTATTTATGTATTGTAAATGACAATAAAGTAAAAGCAAAAAGGAAAATAATAACTTTTTTCATGAATAAAACTAGGTCAAAAACTAAGCCAAGTTACTGCTTTTCGATAAGTTTAAGGTAACTGTAGTGTTCTTTTCTTAAAATTTTAATCACTTTTAACATTTCATTTTCTTGATATAACTTTTCAATTCCTAACGGATTGCAATACTCAAGATAGTTATAATACTTGTCTACTGGAATTTTTAACTCCACAAAAAAGAAATCTTCACCTAGTTCGTTTAGTAATTTAGCAGGAAAATTTTCTTTAAGTGTTAGTTCTTGACGAAGTTTCCACAGATTTTCTGATTCTTTAACAGGAATTTTATTGGTAGTACCAAAGCCCTCAAAAGTAGTAGTAGGATCAACTCTAACTAGATTTGGTTTTACATGTTTGCTAATGTGATCATCAGAGGCATATTTATCATAATTTACATTAGAAAAATCTGTAGCCTTGGTAGCAATCTCTTGTAATTTATCACGCTTTACTTTTTTTAAGTCTTTAGTAAGGTCTCCAGAAAGTTCATTGGTTCTTAACGAAATTTCTTCTAATTCATAATCTTGTCTTTCTAAGGTGGTTCTTTTTCGATATTTATTAAAGTCTTCTTTGGTTAGTTTTTCAAAAATAGTTTTATATCCAATTGATGTATACCTGATAGAATCATTAGGTTTTGCAAAAATTCTGTATTCACCATTTTCATTTGAAAATGTAGCCTGGTTTGTAGAAAAGTTAACAATATGCGCATTTTCTAGTACGCCATTTTCATCATAAATGATTCCAAATAACGTTTTTCGTTCTTCTTGAGAGAACACAATTTGTGATAGGAAAATAAAGACAAGCAATACTTTTTTCATTACAAGACTATTTTTGTGTTTCTTCTAAAGATACAAATATTTTAGGAAAAAAGTAAGGCTAAAGATTTGAAAAATAATTGATTATTTGTGTTCGGGGTAGTTTTTTGGATTTAGTTTTTTAAATACTTCTGATTTCTCTTTTAAGAAGGATATCATAGCTACCTCATTATTTAAAAGAGAGTGTTTGAAATCATCAGCTTCTTCAGAAAAATAGATAAACCTAGAAATATCTTGTTGTAAAATTCTAAGTTCATGCTTTATGAATATGTGATAATTGTTATGTATAAGCTGTATCCTCTTTTCTTTGTCTTCAATCGCTTTTAACTTCTTTAGTTTTTTTATTCTACCAGATATCCAATTAAGTAAAGGGTCTATGGGGATACCAGCAGAACTCGACATGGCTGTATGTAATCTTCTTTCTGCAGGAGTTAAAATTCTGGAACCTGCGAACGGCAATTTTAGGGTCTTAGCATTAATTTCTTTTTCAGATTTGATATGTTTGGTATCGGTAGATATGTATCCTAAAAGGTTGTGCTCTTTTATCTCCACTTCATTTAATTCAATAGGAACTTTTGTAAGTTGAATCGTATTTTCGTGTAATCCAAAGTGATTGATTTTAACTACAATTTTTTTGGTTTCATAGCCTACAAATGATAAACGTAAGGTATCATTTGGTTTTGCTAAAATTCGAAATTCACCAGCATCATTACTAAAAGTACCTTGTTTTGTATTTAGATTGATAATATGTGCGTTTGATACTGCACCCACTTCATCGTATATCGAAGCGTAAAAGAAAGATCTACGCTCTTGAGATACAATTTTTAAGGAGAAGATTAAACAGATAGAAAGTAATAATAGCTTTTTCATTCTTTTTCCTTTATTGCTTTTAGATAAGTATGACTCTCTTGCTGTAAGATATTAATTACTTTGAGAATATTTCCATTTTTATATAACTTTTCTATATCTAAAGAATTACAATATTCTAAAAAATGAAGATATTTTTCCTTTGGAATTTTTAGTTCAACGAAAAAGAAGTGTGAACCGAATTCAGAAAGTAATTTTTTAGGAAAGCTTTCTTTAAAGCTAATTTCTTTTCGTGTTCTTTTAAGTTCTTGAGAGTATTTATCCGGACCTGAGCTAACCCCACCTCCAACACCAGCAAATTTAGCTGTAGGATCGGTTTCTTTTCTCATATTAGGAGCTTTTCCTCGGGCTATTATATCAATATCAGATACTACAGATTCTTTAAAGTTAATTTTAGAAAAATCTAATGCATTTTCAGATTTAGCTTCTGCAATGTCTTTAGGAGTTTGTTTTAAATCTGCATAAAGAGAACCTGTTAAATTGTGTTTTTTAATTTGAACTTCATCAAGCTCAATCAATTCTTTTTTAAGCGCTATTTTATTCTCTACTATACCAAAGTGATTGACTTTAACTACAATTTTTTTGGTTTCATATCCTACGAACGATAAACGTAAGGTATCATTTGGTTTTGCCAAGATTCGAAATTCACCATTATCATTGGTAAATGTACCTTGTTTTGTGTTAATATTTATAACATGTACATTAGGAATTGGACCTAATTCATCATTTACACTAGCGTACAAAAACTTTCGGTTTTCTTGAGCTGATATTTTTAAAGAGATTATAAAAAGTAAAGTGAAGGGTAGTTGTTTTATCATACAGTTATTTTTGTGTGAGTCTTATATGTTCATTTTCTAGTAGGTAAGGAGAATTTTTACTATTTTCAATCAATACAGAGGTGAGTTCTAAAACTTTATCCTTTTTATATAGGTAAACGATGCCTTTTGAAATGCAACTCTCTAGAAACGAGTTAATGTGTTCTTTTTTAATTTTGAGTTGATAAACAAAAAAACCGTCAGTAAAATGTTTTCTGATTTTTGCTAGGTTTTGATCTTCTACTTTTAGTTTTTTTAATAATCTTTTTTGTTTGTTTTTTCCATTAAGCGCATTGATAAGCCCTGTGAGACCTATAGTTACTCCAGATTCTATTTTCACTGTCTTTTCATCTTTCGGTTTGTTATTAGCATAAGGAAGATTTAATGTTTTGGCGTTGACAACCGGAGCATTGTTAGGCATAATGTCTTTATCTACTTCAAAAATTCCTTTTTTTCTTTCCAAAACCACCTCATCAAGCATATGACTTTTGCTATCAACATAAATAACAATGTTTCTTGATTGAATATTCTCTTGAGCAATAGTAAACTCTTTATACTCTAGGTTTAGATGAGAAATTAAGAGAACATCATTTTTTGTAGCTAAAATTTCAAACCTCCCGTTTTCATTAGATATTGTACCTACTGTTAATTTCTTATTGATAATATGTACATCTTGTGTTGGAATGCTATCTATAAAAACAGTACCGGTAATAATTTTAGGAGTGTTTTGAGCAAATAGTAAACACGAGTAGAAAGTAAAAAAAGCAATTAAAAAGTTTCTCATAGCACAAATAAACTACCAACTCGTCTTAAAAATGTTTTAACGACATGGTAAATTTTTGTTAATTTGAAATATAAAGAGTTAGTAAAAGATACTTGATGCTAATCAAGTATAAATAGATATTGTATACATGAAAAAATTAATAATAGCGAGCACCTCTACAGTACATGGAAGTGGTTATTTAGAATATATTTTACCAACCTTAACTGATTTTTTTAAGGAAGCATCAACAATTTTGTTCATCCCTTATGCGCGTGCAAGTGGGAAAACTTATGATGAATATACAGCGATAGCTCGTAATGCTTTTGCTACAATTAATAAAGAGGTAAGAGGAATTCATGAGTATGAAAATCCCAAGGAAGCTATTCAACACGCGGAGGCAATTTTTACTGGAGGAGGAAATACGTTTGAGTTGGTAAATCAATTGTATAAAAATGATATCATTCCAGATTTAACAAAAGCTGTAGAAAATGGAACTCCGTATTTGGGTACTAGTGCAGGAAGTAATATTTGTGGCGTGACGATGATGAATACTAACGATATGCCTATTGTGTATCCACCAAGTTTTAAAACTTTAGGATTTATTCCGTTTAATATCAATGCACATTATTTAGATCCGAATCCAGATTCTACCCATATGGGAGAAACTAGAGAAACTCGTATTAAAGAATATCATATTTTTAATGAAACATCTGTATTAGGATTACGTGAAGGAAGTTGGCTAGAAGTGAACGGAGATTCAATTGTATTACGAGGAGTTTATACAGCACGTTTATTTCAACAAAATAAAGAATCTGTGGAGTTAGATACAAATACAGAGATTAGTCAGTATTTATAAAGTGTTAATTTTAAATGTGTTAGATATAGGTTGGTTCATTACACAAGTACTAAACCATTTTTATATTTTGTCTTTTTACCGGCCATACCTAGAATTCATAGGTTAATGTATAAGATTTATGCTCTTGTTACATTTTTTCAAAAAATACCCTTTTATTTTTTCAACTTTGTGTTGTAATTAAAAACAAATTATTCGATTGAGTAGCTACTACCTGTTTAAATTACAAAGGTGGAATCCGAAAAGCCAATTTTTAAATAGAGTAGGAAATATTTAATACATTTAATTATGAGCTTTGATTCAAATTTTTATTATCGCTTAAGTACAATGTTCAGAGGAGACAAAATGGATTTAGACATTTTTAATGGTGGAGAATTCAATAATATGCCTCACCTAACTACCGAAGCTAATTATTCTGGACAATATTGGTCTATACAACCATCAGAACAAAAGGGTTATTATCGTTTAAGTACAATGTTTAGAGGATCTGAAATGTGTTTAGATGTTTACAACGGAGGGAAATATAACAATATGTTACATTTAGTACCTAAAGCTAATTATTCTGGACAATTTTGGAAGATTGAAGAAACTTCTAACCAACCTGGATATTATCGATTAAGTACAATGTTTAGAGGAGACAAAATGGATTTAGATATCTTTAATGGTGGAGAATTCAATAATATGCCTCATTTAACTAAAGAAGCTAATTATTCTGGGCAGTATTGGATGTTTGAAAAAACGAAACAAAGAATACAAGAGACAGCTTAATTAAAATTAACTAAATAATAATATGCAATGCATTTATAATTAATTGTGTTGCATATTATTAAATTGAGTATAATAATTTTATATGTAGTTTGTTGCGTGAAATGGATAAGTATTTTTTGAAATAGACTAGAACAAACAGCTACATATAATCAATGTTAGTAATAGAATTATTTGATTTATTAACTCTTTATTTGTCTAGTGGAAAATATCGTTCTTTTATGATGTTGAAATGATGGATTTGATGAGCTGTTATTGTTAGACCAATTGTATATAAAGGCATTTCGTATTCAAAAAAGACACAATTTGTTTCGAGAATATCTTGATTAAAAGATTTAAACATCATAATAGTTGATTGACGTACAATTCTGAGCTCATTTACCAACTGTTCAATGGTTAATTCATCTGCATTTGAATTTGTACCCATTATTTCTTGATCAAGTGCTTCTGGAATATGTCCTTCATTACGAGCAAACAATATAGCACGATAACACCAAATTCTTTCCCAATCTATCAAATGTTGTAGTATTTTATGAATAGACCATTTACCTTTTTCATAAGTGTTTAAACCAATCCTCTCTAATTTAGCGATGTCCAATTCATCAATTTTTTTCAAACTTAGCTCAAAAGCTTCATCGAGTTCAATATTTCCATTAAGCTTTAAAACATATTCTAAAAAGGCTGGATTTTTTTTGATTTCTGATTTTTCCATTTTTGCTTTTTATGTTGTTAACTTTTAAATATACTTTAATTTGGGGTTTGGAACAGGTGTTAGCAATTCCGAGTGGATTCGGACGTACTCGAATCCGTCGTAATTACGGTTATACAATGTTGTAAACTGTTTAGTCATACATGTTCATAAAAGTATTATAGCAAAACACTTTATCTGGTGTTATCTCAATTATTTTATTTTTGTTAATATCTACTTTCCAAACTTTTAAAATGTCATCTTTATTTACTCGTGACTTATTTGATAAATATATTAAACCATAAATAAATTCCTCATTATCATTTTTGACTAATCTACACTCAGAAAGGTCATCCCATAAACTCCTATTTGTATCAGATAATACATGTACTTGATCTAAAATTTCATATTTGTTATTAGTTAATATAATAACATTTAAATTTCCTTTTTGGAGTAAATGAATATTTTTGTGTGTTTTATCCCAAGATTTTCCAATAGTTTTATACAATGATTTTCCAACTGTTTCATGAAACCCAAGAGAATCACGAAATTTTTCTATTTGTGAATAGCGTGAGAATTCTGAGCTGTTAGATTTGTATTGACCACTTTTAACTTTTCTTTCAATGTCTTTGATAATCTCAAGGTCAGTGTTTTTCTTTTGATTATTACAGCTTATATTTAAAATAAGAATTAAAAAAAATATTAAATGATTATTTTTCATATGGTTAGATAATTGTTTTACAATTTTTTTTGTCCTTTTTATACAATTGGCAAGATAAAAGAAAATCTGTGATTCAAGAAGGTTTTAATATTATCCATAAAAAAAGACTGCCGTTAAGCAGTCTTTTTATTATATATAAAGTTGTTTTATTAAGCCTTTTCTTGTCTACGTTCACAAGCTAAAAGGGTGTTTTTTAGTAACATTGCAATAGTCATTGGACCAACACCTCCAGGAACAGGAGTAATGTGTGAAGCTTTTTCTGCAACTTCGTTAAAAGCGACATCGCCTACCAATCTGAAACCTTGCTTTTTTGAAGGATCAGCTACACGAGTAATTCCTACATCAATAATTACAACATCTTCTTTTACCATGTCACCTTTTAAAAACTCTGGAATACCAATAGCAGCCACAATAATATCGGCTCTTTTGGTAATTTCCTTTAAGTTTTTAGTTCTACTATGGGTTAAGGTAACGGTAGCGTTTCCTACTTTTCTTTTTTGAGAAAGTAAAATACTCATTGGGCTACCAACTATATGGCTACGACCAATTACAACGACATCTTTACCAGAAGTTTCAATATTATAACGTTCTAATAATTCTAAAATACCAAAAGGAGTCGCTGAGATAAACGTGGGTAAGTTCAATGTCATTTTACCAACATTCATAGGATGGAAACCATCTACATCTTTATCTGGGTCAACTGCCATTAAAACTTTTTGTTCATCAATATGGTCGGGTAGTGGTAGTTGTACTATAAAACCATCAATGTCATGATCAACATTTAAAATAGCAATTTCATTTAGTAATTCTTCTTCAGTAGTTTCTTCAGGAAGGCGAACTAAAGTAGATTCAAATCCAACGCGTTCACAAGCTTTAACTTTGGCGTTAACGTAGGTTAAACTTGCTCCGTCATTACCAACAATAACGGCAGCCAAGTGTGGTACCTTCTTATCATTTTCCTTTAATGCTGCTACTTCTAAAGCAATTTCTTCTTTAATGTCTGCTGATGTTTTTTTACCGTCTAGTAAAATCATTTTTAGTGTGTTGTTGTGTGTTATTTAGTGTGTTGTTGTTTATTTAAAAAGAAAAAAGAGAAGCCGACAAAACTTCTCTCTTTTTAATATTATTTCATACCTTTCATCATTTGCATCATTTTTCTTCCGCCACCACCTTGCATCATCTTCATCATCTTACTCATTTGGTCGAATTGTTTCATCAACTGATTTACTTCTTGAACCGACGTTCCCGATCCTTTCGCAATTCTTTTTTTACGACTCGCATTAATCATTGTAGGCGTACTTCTTTCCGCAGGAGTCATAGAGTGTATAATAGCTTCAATTCCTTTAAATGCATCATCATCAATATCTACATCTTTTAAAGCCTTACCAGCACCAGGAATCATTCCAACTAAATCTTTCATGCTACCCATTTTTTTGATTTGATTGATTTGATTTAAGAAATCATCAAAGCCAAACTGGTTTTTAGCAATCTTCTTTTGTAGTTTTCTCGCTTCTTCTTCATCGTATTGTTCTTGGGCACGTTCTACTAACGAAACAACGTCTCCCATTCCTAAAATACGATCAGACATACGACTAGGGTGGAATACATCAATTGCATCCATTTTTTCACCCGTACCAATAAATTTGATTGGTTTATCTACTACCGATTTAATCGATAAAGCAGCTCCACCACGAGTATCACCATCTAATTTGGTTAATACAACTCCGTCAAAATTCAATACATCGTTAAAGGCTTTAGCTGTGTTAACAGCATCTTGACCTGTCATAGAGTCAACCACAAATAATGTTTCTTGTGGGCTCACAGCTTTGTGGATGTTAGAAATTTCCGTCATCATTTCCTCATCAACAGCTAAACGACCTGCGGTATCAATAATTACCACATTTTTACTGTTAGCCTTTGCATGCTTAATAGCATTTAGAGAAATTTCGACAGGATTTTGATTTCCTTCTTCTGCATATACTTCTACACCAATTTGCTCTCCAACTACACGTAGCTGGTTAATTGCCGCAGGACGATATACATCACATCCAACTAATAAAACCTGTTTTGATTTTTTAGTTTTAAGGTAGTTAGCTAATTTACCAGAAAAGGTTGTTTTACCCGAACCTTGTAAACCAGACATTAAAATAACGGTAGGAGAGCCCCCTAAGTTAATACCTACTGTATCACCTCCCATTAATTCGGTTAACTCATCTTTAACGAGTTTAACCATTAATTGTCCAGGGTTTAACGTAGTTAATACGTCTTGTCCTAAGGCTTTTTGTTGTACAGTTTTGGTAAACTCTTTCGCAATTTTAAAGTTAACATCGGCATCTAATAAAGCTCTACGAACTTCTTTTAGCGTTTCCGCAACGTTAACTTCGGTAATTTTTCCGTGTCCTTTCAGCGTATGTAACGCTTTATCTAACTTTTCGCTTAAATTATTAAACATGTATCGGCTTCATTTTTTAGAGGCACAAATTTAGTTATTAGTTGTTAGTTTTTAGCAATTAGGAGGTATAATTTTTTTATAAAAGAGCATGATTTATTGCTGATTGTAGTAATAATCCTACTTAGTGATAATAAAAATGAGAAAAGAGATGTTATAAATCTTCTGTAAAATGTTTACGTTCTTTTTCTTCACTAAACTTTTCTGCATTGAAATTTTTAGAAGCATTTCTCGGAATAGATAAAGATTTCCAGTTTTCATTTTGCATCATTTTGCCTAAAAAAACCAATTGTCCTATGTGATAAGAGTAATGACATAACTGCCTGTTAATAGCTTCGACAACTGAGTGTCCTTGGTTTCTGATGTATACAATTTTTTCTAAATCGTCTTCAGTTAACGGATTAATTGCTGTAAATAAACAATCCCATCCTTGTTCCCAATAAGCAATTACTTCTTCTTTCGTTGTAAATGAATTGACAAATTCTCCATCACGATTTCGCCATGACTTTTCTCCATCTTCGGTTAAAAAGTTTGTCCAACGTGAAAGCATATTTCCAGCTATGTGTTTTGCAATGATAGCGATAGAGTTACTTTCTTCATTCACTTGCCAAAAAAAATGCTCTTCACTAATTTGAGCAAAAGTTTTATCACCTAAAGATTTATAATATTCAAATTGCCTTTGTATACTAGAGTGGTATGAGGTATTCATAGAAATTGATTTTTAAGAACCTCTAATTTACAAAATTTCCAGGAAATTATTTTTTAGGAATAAACTCTAAAGCAACTCCATTAACGCAATGACGTTTACCCGTAGTTTCTTTTGGACCATCATCAAAAACATGCCCTAAATGGCTACCACAAGTTTTACATCTTAACTCGGTACGTGCATATCCTAATTTGTAATCGACACCAAACTCTATGTTTTCTTTGATAGCACTATCAAAAGAAGGCCAACCACAGCCAGAATCAAATTTACTGTCAGACTTGTACAAAGGTGTTTTACAAGCAGCACATACATAAACACCTTCTTTATAATTTTTGTTCAAAGGACTTGAATTAGGACGTTCTGTACCAGCTTCCCTTAATACATGGTATTGTTGAGGCGTTAACAATTGTTTCCATTCACTATTAGTTTTATTTACTTTAGGCTTTTTTGGGTTTTGAGCATTTGCAGAAAAACTGAATAGAACAGTTAAAAGGAAGAAGAAAATTATTTTTTTCATAATTATTGTGTAATAAAATCGACAATTCTGGAAGCTACTTTTGAATTACGAAGAATTTTAGTGTGTCCAAGCCCTTCAGTAATTAAAAGTTTTCCGTTTTGTAGGTTTTGACGAATTTTTACAGCACAACTTACAGAGACATCTCCGTCTGTTGTATCATGAACAACTAATGTAGGAATTGTAATCTTTTTAGCAACATTACTTGATGAATGGATATCAATATCTCTTTGCCATTTTTTATCAAATAAACGCTTCATTTTCTTTGCAACGATAGGCTTTACGTGTAAGTTCTTAGTGAAATTTAAAATAACATCGGAAATTTTATCTGCAGATCCAACACTAACAAATTTGTTTACTGCAAAACTTTCAGAGATAGCATTAAACAAACACATGGCTCCAAATGAATGTCCTATGGCTGCTTCAAAAGGACCAAATTGTTTGTTAATTTCAGTAATAGTTTCTAAAAATTCAGGCATTTCGGTAGTCTTTCCTGCAGAGTTTCCATGAGAAGGTCCATCAAAAGAAATAACCATATAGCCTTTTTCAAGCAGTTTATCTGCAATCATGTAAAGTTGTGTACTTCTTCCTGCCCAACCATGAACAAATAAAACTTTTTTGGTAGAATATCCATACGAAAGTACTTGAATACTTTTTGCTATTGATGGCACGTTTATTGTTTTCTTTTGAGCGCTCTCTAACATTACTTTTTCTCTCTTAGGCATAGGAAAACTTACAGGAGTTGTAAATAATTTAGCGGCGAACTTAGCCGTTAAATGAGTAGAGAAATTTTGTAACGTCTTTGAAAAAAGAATGATAGGAAGAGGAATGTTTAGACTAGGAGGAAAGATGTTTGAACTTTTAAGATTCATTTATTTAGTTTTTTATGATAAATATAGAATTTGTAATTTTAAACACATAATTTTACGAACAACTTTGTGACAATCGCCTGCAAGATTGTGTCAAAAATTAATATAATCAGAAAACGTAAAACATTTAAAAATGAAAAAAATTATAGCTTTAGCGTGTGTAGCCGTTTTTTTAGTGCAATGTAGCACGGTGCCTATTACAGGGAGAAAAAGATTAAACTTTGTAAGTGATGCTGAAATATTACCAGCGAGTTTTGCGCAGTATCAAGGTTTTTTAAAAGAAAATAAAGTATCTACAGACGTAACAAAAACAAACCAAATAAGAAAAGTAGGAAAAAACATTTCATCAGCAGTGGATCGTTTTATGCGTGCTAATGGAATGAAGGCTGAAGCTGATTCTTACAGATGGGAATTTAATTTGGTTGAAGATAAAACAGTAAACGCTTGGTGTTTACCAGGAGGAAAAGTGGTTTTCTATACAGGTATTTTACCTATTTGTGCAAATGAAGACGGAATTGCAGCTGTTATGGGACACGAAGTAGCGCATGCTTTTGCTAAGCACGGGCAGGAACGTATGTCTACAGGTCAATTACAACAATTAGGAGGGGTAGCATTAGCTGTAGGTACTCAAAATAGCGAAAATGCTAAATTGTGGAATATGGCTTATGGTTTAGGAACACAAGTTGGTGTTATGTTACCATTTAGTAGAAGTCATGAAACTGAAGCTGATAAATTAGGGTTAGTTTTTATGATTATGGCCGGATATAGAGGTGAAGCAGCAGCTGAAGTATGGGTAAGAATGAGCCAACGTTCAGGAGGAGGAGCACCACCAGAGTTTATGAGTACTCACCCTTCAAACGAAACACGTATTCAAACATTAAAAGCTTATTTACCAGAAGCTAAAAAATTAGCAGCAAAATACAACGTACCTGCTAGTAAATAAAGCTCATTAAATTATAGTATATTGCAAACCGTTCAATCATTTTTGAACGGTTTTTTTATTATAATTCATATGTACAAAATAGGAGACAAGAAATTAATTAATGGTTGGGCATTTTACGATTGGGCAAATTCAGTGTATTCATTGGTAATTAGTACAGCCGTTTTTCCGTTGTATTATAGTGCGGTAACTGAAGGTAAAACAGTACGTTTTTTAGGAATGGATTGGGAACACCCCGATAGTTTATATAGTTATGCACTATCTTTTTCATTTTTAGTGGTTGCTTTTATTTCACCTATTTTATCAGGTATTGCAGATTATACAGGAAGTAAGAAAAAGTTTATGAAGTTTTTCTGTTCATTAGGAGCAATATCAGTAATGAGTTTATTCTTTTTCGATGGAATTGATACTGTATGGATTGGTATTTGGTTTACTATTTTGGCTAGTATAGGTTTTTGGGCCAGTTTGGTATTTTATAATGCTTATTTACCAGAGGTAGCTCATCCAGAGCAGCAAGATAGAGCTAGTGCAAAAGGATTTGTATATGGTTATATAGGTTCGGTGATTTTATTAGTAATCAACTTGGTTATGATTATGTTTCCAGAAATTTTAGGAATTACCTCAGGTATGGCTTCTAGAATTTCTTTTGTGATGGTAGGTATATGGTGGATAGGTTTTGCTCAGATAACTTTTAAACGTTTGCCAGGAAACGTTTATAACAAAAAACCAGAGAAAGATTATATATGGAAAGGATATAAGGAGTTACAAATAGTAATTAAAGAGGTGCTAAATTATCCAACATTAAAGCGTTTTTTAATTTCATTTTTCTTACTAAGTATTAGTGTACAAACTATCATTTTAATGGCTGCCATCTTTGGTTCTTCTGAATTGGGACTGTCATCAACTAGTTTGATAATTACTATTTTATTAGTACAAATTGTAGCTATTTTAGGAGCTATATTATTCTCTAGATTGTCAGAAAGATGGGGGAATATAACCGCATTAAAAGTAACTATTGTAGTATGGATGCTGGTGTGTTTTTGTGCATTTTTATTAGATAAGTCTCAAGAATATGTAGCTGTTTATTTTTATGGACTAGGAGGATTGTTAGGACTGGTACAGGGAGCTATTCAAACGTTAACACGTTCTACCTATTCAAAATTATTACCTGAAACAGAAGATCATGCAACGTATTTTAGTTTTTATGATGTAACAGAAAAAATAGCTATTGTACTTGGAACAGCAGTATATGGTGCTTTAAATGCAATTACAGGGTCTATGCAATGGAGTGTTTTATGTTTGGCTATCTTTTTCTTAGCTTCTTTTATTATTTTGAGTTCTCTTAAAAAGACAAAATACGTAGTGTAGCTAAAAAGGAGTTGGAGCAGTAAAACTCATTTGTTTTTGTGTTGTTGGATGTACAAATGTGATTTTTTCAGCATGTAAGTTTAGTCTGTCGGCTTTCCTTCCGTATAAATCATCACCAACAATAGAGATATTTAAACCTAAATGATGAGCCGCATGTACACGTAATTGATGCGTACGTCCTGTAATAGGATAGAAGTATACTTTAGTTTTATTCTCTATAACTTCAATGGTTTCCCATTTAGTGAGTGCTTTTTTACCGTGTTTATAACAAACAAGTTGCTTAGGACGATCTTCTAGATCTACTCTAAGAGGAAGGTCTATTTGACCATTATCATCTGTTAAAACACCATCTAATAAAGCTACGTAGCGTTTTTGTATCGTTTTTTCTATAAACTGAGATTGTATAGCTTTATAAGTTTCTTCGTTTTTGGCAATTAATAAAATTCCTGAGGTTGACATATCCAAACGATGTACTACTAAAGGTCCTGTAGCATTAGGATATAACTTTTGAATTCGACTGTATACCGAATCTTTAATTTCTTTCCCTTCTACGGATAGTAAGTCATGTGGTTTATTGATTACTATGATATCTGCATCTTCGTAAAGAAAAGTGATTTCTTTTTCACTCGTTAATTGAGTTTCTAATGGATTATCATCAATAGGCAATCCTTGTAACATGTGTGTTAAAATAGGCTTGCACTTTCCTGTACACGCAGGATAAAAATTTTGATGTTTTCTAACGGAGGTTTGTAATGGTTTTCCCCACCAGAATTCTGCCATACAAATAGGACGTAACTGATGTTTAAAAGCATATTGTAACAATTTAGGAACACAACAATCACCTGCACCAGCAGGAATATTCTGATCTGAATTATTAAAAATTGCTAATAAGTTTTGAACTTCTCCTTTAGAGTTTAAGAAAGAATAATGCTTAAAGATTTCTTGCTGTACCCAAGCAGAAAGTTCCTTTCGTTGCTTCTTTAAATTCTTAATTTCTTGTTTAAATGTTTCATAAACATCTTTTAAAGGGGCTATTTTATCATTCAAATACACTTCGTATTCACGTAGATAAAATTCCTCATTAATGTTTAACTGATTGTTTTGTTGTTCAAGTTTTTTTCTAAGATTTCTGCGCTGTTTTATTTTAGTATATTCTTGTACAAGTAAGTTATTGTGTTGCTCTTGTGTTTGTTGATATACTTTTTTAGTCTTTATATATTCAGGAGAATTTTCTATAGAAGCTATTTTTGAATTTATCTGATTAAGTTTTTCTTCTGTAGTAAGATAAAAACCGTTTTTATCTAAAACATCAAAAACAGGCGGGACAAAATGTTTGTGTTGAGTACTTTCGGCTAATTTACCCGAAAAAGCTGCCAAATAACCTAAATCTCCATTTACATTTTGAACAACTAAAACACCAAACATTTTACCCAAAGCATCTTTGTTGTTAAAATTTTCAATACCAAAGTCATGAAAAAAATCTGTTTGATATGTTAAGTATTTTTGTAGTTCTTTTGAGGCAATTTCAGCTAAAAGGTGAGGTGTGTAGTTATACGGATAGGTAAACTTTTTAGGCAATGAAACTGTAGAAACATCGGAAGAAAAAGGAATAAATTTTGTCATAATAAAAAGAAAAGTGTTGCGAGAGCAACACTTTATTTTATACTTTAATCATTATAAATTTTATCGTATAAATCTTGATACATTTCTTTAATAATGTTTCGCTTCATTTTCATGGTAGGAGTAAGTTGACCTCCATCAATAGACCATTCATCAGGAGTTATTTCGAAACGTTTTATTTGTTCCCATTTTCCAAATTTTGAGTTACAGTAATCAACCTCCTCTTGAATACGTTCAACTACTTTTGGGTTTCTAATTAAATCAGCATTATCACCTAGGGTAATATTATGTCTTTGTGCCCATTCACGAACAAATTCAAAATTAGGTTGGATAAATGCTGCAGGCATTTTTTCTCCTTCACCAATCACCATTACCTGTTCAATAAAACGCGATTGTTTTAATTCTCCTTCTAGTAATGGTGGAATTACATATTTTCCACCTGAAGTTTTGAACATTTCTTTGGTACGTCCTGTAATTTTTAAGAAACCGTCTTTACAAATTTCTCCTTTATCTCCAGTATGAAAATAACCATTTTGAAGAGCTTCAGCTGTTTTTTCAGGATCTTTATAATATCCCTGCATAACATTTGGCCCTTTAACTAAAATCTCTCCTGTGTCGGCAATTTTTACTTCAACACCATCAATTACTTTACCTACAGTACCTAGTCTAAACCCACCGTTACGCATATCATTTACAGAAATTACAGGCGAAGTTTCAGTAAGTCCATAACCTTCCATTACTGGCATACCAGCGGCAGTAAAGATTCTTGTTAAACGAGGTTGTAAAGCTGCAGAACCTGAAACCATTAATTTTAGTTCACCTCCTAAAGCATCTTTCCATTTAGAGAATATTAATTTACGAGCAATTGAAAGTTGAAGTTCGTACCACCATCCATTAGCTCTATAAGGTTCGTATTGTAAACCTAATTCGATAGCCCAAAAGAATAATTTCTTTTTAATACCTGTTAATTCGGCTCCTTTAGCATAAATTTTATCGTAAATTTTCTCATATAACCTCGGAACAGCAGTCATTACATGAGGTTTTATTTCTTGCGCATTTTCACTTAACTTATCAATAGCTTCAGCAAAATAGATAGAAATTCCACAGTACTGATAAAGGTATAAAAGCATACGTTCAAAAATGTGACATACAGGTAAAAAACTCAATGCACGTCCTTGGCCGTATACTAATGGTACTCTTTTTTCACTGCTCAACACATTAGAAACGATATTCTTATGAGTTAGCATAACACCTTTAGGGCGTCCTGTAGTTCCTGAGGTATAAATTAGGGTAGCCAAATCGTCTGTGGTAATGGCTGCTTTACGTTGTTCTAACTCCTCTTGATTACTTTCGTCTTTTCCAAGTTCTAAAACTTCTTTCCAACTTTTTTCATTTGCAATATCATCAAAGGTAAAAACAGCTTTAAGTTTTGTGTTTCCTTTTATTTGATTCAATTTTTCTAAAATAGTTACATCAGAAACAAAGCAATAAGTGGCTTCAGAATGATTTAAGATGTATTCGTAGTCTTCTTTTGAAATAGTTGGATAAATAGGTACATTTTGTGCTCCTGTTTGTAATATTCCAATATCACAAACATTCCATTCTGTACGATTGGTCGTTGAAATTACAGCAACTTTATCATTTGCTTGTACACCTAATCGTAACAAACCTCTACTAATAGTGTTGGCCTGATCAATGTATTCTTTAGAAGAAATAGATTGCCATTTACCGTTATACTTGGTTGTAAAAGCTTGATCTAAATTATATTTTTCTAGTTGATAATAAGGAAAGTCAAAGAGACGAGTAATTTCAATCGACATATGTTCAATTTTTGGGCTCTGCAAAGTATAAAAAATACCCTGATTACACAAGTTTCACTTTACTTGTTGATTTATTGAGGATTATATATTTTTTTGCGCAAATTATTGTATTTTTCTAAGATAATTTTTCGTCTCATTTTCAATGTAGGAGTTAAATGACCTTCATCAATGGTCCATTCATCAGGAGTTATTTCGAAACGTTTTATTTGTTCCCATTTTCCAAATTTTTGATTATAAAAGTCTATCTCTTTTTGTATTCGGTTAATGAGTTTTTCATCTGTAGTGATATCTGTAATTATATGCTGGTGTCGTTTGGCCCATTCTTGTACAAAGTCGAAAGCAATTTGTATGAGAGCAGCAGGCATTTTTTCGCCTTCCCCGATCACCATTACTTGTTCTATAAAACGTGATTTTTTTAATTCACCTTCCAAAATAGCAGGAGCGATGTATTTACCTCCTGAGGTTTTAAAAATTTCCTTTTTTCTATCCGTAATTTTTAAAAAGCCTTCTTCGTCTAATTCTCCTATGTCTCCAGTGTGAAAAAAATCATTCACCATCACTTCCTTAGTTTCTTCAGGAGCTTTATAATATCCTAACATTACATTAGGGCCTTTCACTAAAATTTCCCCGTCCTCAGCTATTTTTACAGTGGCTTTTTCGATGACTTTCCCTAACGTTCCAATTTTAAAACCATTATTTCTTATATCGTTTACTGAAATGGCAGGAGAAGTTTCGGTAAGTCCGTAACCTTCAAATACAGGAATTCCAGCTGCAGTAAATACTCTTATCAATCTAGCTTGTGTTGGAGCACTTCCTGCTAACATAAACTCTAATTGTCCACCTAAGGCTTCTTTCCATTTAGAAAAAATAAGTTTGCGAGCAATTGAAAGTTGAAATTCATACTTCCAACCGTTTGCTTTGTAGGGTTGATATTCTTCACCAAGTTCCAAAGCCCAAAAGAACAAACGCTTTTTAATTCCAGATAAGTCACTTCCTTTATCTACAATTTTATCGAAAACCTTTTCGAGTAATCGAGGAACTACAGCCATAAAGTGAGGTTGAATTTCGCGTAAATTTTCTCCAACCTTATCAATACTTTCTGCAAAATGAATTTCAAATCCCATATATTGAGAATAGTAAGAGGCTGCACGCTCAAAGATGTGGCATATAGGGAGGTAGCTTATTACTTTTTTTTGATTGTCTTGTAAGTTGACTCTTTTTCCTACAGCAAACACATTGCTTACAATATTATGATGTGATAGCATAACTCCTTTAGGTATACCTGTTGTACCTGAAGTGTAAATAATCGTAGCTAGGTCTGATGGTTTTATGGTATCTTTTAAATTATCTACGCTAAGTTGGAGTGTTTCATCATTCCCTAGATTAAGGAAAGAGTTCCAACTGTAGTCAGTATCTAATTCTTCAAAAGTGAACACCTTTTTAAGTTGAGTTTGATCTTTGATTTTAACAACTTTTTGATATAGTTCATCATCAGAAACAAAGCAATAAATACTGTCAGAATGATCTAATATGTATGCATAATCTTTTTCAGAAAAAGTAGGATATAAAGGAACATTGATAGCACCTATTTGCATAATACCTATATCTAATAAATGCCATTTAGGCTGATTTACAGAAGTAATTATTGCTATTTTATCTTCTGGTTTAACTCCAAGGTTAAGTAAGGCTTTGCTTATGGTATTTGCCTTATTTATATACTCTTGCGTAGAAATACTTTCCCATTCATTTTTCTCTTTGGAAACTAAGCAATTTTGTTGTGGGTAGTTTTCTAGTTGATAGTAGGGAAAATCAAAAAGACGTGTAACTGTTGAAGATATATGCATGTATATGGTTTTGTTGACGCATAAATCTATAAAAAATAAAAGAGAATTATTAAAAAAATACGCAGTCTTGATTAATTATATAACTTGCTAACCAAACTCTTATAAGTTTGACCTATTGGAACTTTTTGTTCTTGAATTATAATACGGTTACCCTCTATAAACTTAATTTTATTTATGGCAACGATGAATGATTTATGTACTCTTAAAAATTGGTTAGGGTTTAACAAAGATTCATAATGAGAAATCTTTTCATGACTTACAATCATTTCATCTATTAAAAATAGTTTTGTATAGTTTCCATAAGCTTCTATAAATAACAAATCATTTAAGTCAATTTGATGATGTTTTTTATCTCCCTTGATAAAAATTCGGGTATTGGCTTGACTTGCCTGTATACTTTCTTTGTGGCTTGTCTTGGTAGATACAGTATCAGATACTTTATTAACAGCTTTTACCAAACGATCAAAACTAAACGGTTTTAAAAGATAGTCTACAACATTGAGTTCAAATCCTTCAAGAGCATGTTCTTTGTAGGCAGTAGTAATAATGGTTTTTGGTGGATTTGAAAGTGTTTTTAAAAAATCTAAACCTTTTAATTTGGGCATGTTTATATCTAAAAACATAAAATCAACGGTGTGTTCATTTAGAAATTGCATAGCTTCCATAGCATTGTAACAGCTTTTTTCTAACCGAACATGAGGTAGCATACTACAAAATTCTGTTATAATTTCATGAGCTAAGGGCTCATCATCAATAATTATATAGTTAAGCATGCTTTGGGGTTTTTAACTGTGTTTTATAGATACTGTTTGTTGAACTAATATTTAGCTCATGTTGTTGATTGTATAACAAAGATAGTCTTCGCTTTAAGTTTTGTAATCCAATTCCTTTAGAATTGTTTATTTCACTTGCATCAAAATTGTTTTCTATATCAAAGTAAATAAAATAAGCATCTTCGTATAAATCAATATGAATGAAAGCTTTTTCTGTAAGTGTTTCTATACCATGTTTAAAGGCATTCTCTAGTAATATAATATATAATAGAGGAGGAACATCATAGGAGGTGTCAATATTATGATTGAAGATTATTTCTACTGACTTTTTGTAACGGATTTTATGCAGCTCTATGTAATTATTTAGGTATTCTATTTCTTCTGAAATTTTTACTTTTTCTTTTTCTCCATCATAAATGGTATAGCGCATCATGTCAGATAGTTTTAGTACAACTTCTGGTGCTTGGGGTGAATTTTTGACTGTCAGTGCGTATAAGTTATTTAAAGTGTTGAAGAAAAAATGAGGATTTATTTGAGTTTTTAGCAGTGCTAATTCTGTTTTAGATTTTTCCTTCTTTAACTCTTGTATCCATTTCCATTGTTCAAAAATCCAAAGAACAAAGAAAACAGGAATGGGTAAAAAGAATATGTAAAAAGGAGTTTCTTTTTTTACTTTTAAATAGGCTTCTAAATCACCAGAAAACAATCTGAGGTACAAAAAGTAAATAAGTAAAGGGGTATACAAAAATGCAATAAGCTTCCAATACTTTTTTATGAAATTAGGAACTAAAAAATAAGCCAAACCAAACCAAAAAATCATTAAAGAAATGAAGGTGATTGGATTGTCTGGAAGTTTCATGTAAGAATCATAAAGTACTGTAAAAAAAAGTAGGATAAAAAGCACTCCAATGCCAATTACAGCTTTCTTTTTCTTCTTTAAATATTGATAATTGTGTATGGGCAAGGCTATAACTAACGCCCAAAAAACAGTAATTACAATAACCTCAACAGGTTGGTCTCTTGGAATATTAAGAAAATTAAGAAAATCTAATAAAGCAAAAAAAGGAACTATAACTAGAAGTCCAATAAAAAAGGCTTTGTATTTCTTTAAAAGTTCAATCATACTTCAAAATTACTCATGTAAAACTGTTCTCACAATTATATTGATAAACACTATTGTTTTTGAAATGAACAAAGAGATTTTTTAGATGAATTTTGGTTAGTAATTAAATATACATTGTGTGAGTTAAAAACAAGAGGATACGTCATTTTTAATTTATTTAAAAGAAAAGGGAGTAGAGATTTGCTGCAAATAAAACAAATCTTACATGAATACATTAACTATAACTAACCTTACCAAAACATACCCTAACGGAGTTAAAGCATTAAACGGAATCAATTTAAAAATTTCAAACGGAATGTTTGGCTTGTTAGGTGCTAATGGAGCGGGTAAATCTTCTTTAATGCGTACGATAGCTTCTTTACAAGAACCCTCTTCAGGAAAGATTGTATTTAATGACTATGACGTTATTAACAAACCTGAAGAAATACGAAAATACTTAGGGTATTTACCTCAAGAATTTGGTGTATACCCTAAAGTGTCTGCTGAGAAGTTGTTAGATCATTTAGCAATTTTAAAAGGGATTACTAATAATACTGAACGCAAAAACCAAGTAGCTTCATTATTACAACAGGTAAACCTATATCAGCACAGAAAGAAAGCGGTACATACTTTTTCAGGTGGTATGCGACAACGTTTTGGTATAGCACAAGCTTTATTGGCAAACCCTAAATTAATTATTGTAGATGAACCTACTGCAGGCTTAGATCCAGAAGAGAGCAATCGTTTTTTAAACCTTTTAAGTGAAATAGGAGAGAATGTAATTGTCATCTTATCTACTCACATAGTAGAAGACGTTCGAAACTTGTGTACGAAAATGGCAATTTTATCAGAAGGTCAAATCATTTCACAAGGAAATCCAAAAGAATTGGTTGCGAGTATTCAAAATACTATTTGGACGAAAATTATTGCTAAGAATGAAATAGGGCACTATAAAAAATTGTACGATGTAATCTCTACAAAACTAGTGGCAGGAGAAACACAGATAAGAGTTTTTTCAGAAACTACATTATCTAACGGATTTGAAAAAATCCGTCCGAATTTAGAAGATTATTACTTCGCTACATTATTTCATTATAAAAAAGCCTAATCTATGTTTAAGAAACTATTACAATTTGAAATTTATTACCAATTAAAACAACGTGCCTTTCCTTTATTTGTACTACTTTTTTTAGGATTAGGGTATTTTACAGGAAGCCAAGGACATGCTCCTACAGGAGTGAATTTTAATGCTGTTTACCAAGTATATTTTCATACAGGACTTTTTACTTTAGGAAGTGTTTTTGTCATCATGTTTTTTACGGTAACAGCTATTATAAGAGATAAGCAACATAACATAGAAAGTTTAATTTATAGCTCTTCAATAACAAAGCAGAATTATTTTTGGAGTCGTTTTTTAGGGACTTTTATCTTTAGTGTCTTGGCTTTTTCTCCTTTTATAGTTGGATATATGTTAGGTAACTACTTTTCTGGTTTAGACGCGGAAAGATTGGGAGCTTTTAGTTTACTGTATTATATACAACCTTGGTTTTATATAGTATTACCTAATATTTTTATATGTACAGCTTTAATATTTTCTGTAAGTATATTTACAAAAAATAGTATTGCAACCTACGCAAGTGCTGTATGTATTTATATGTTATATTTTGTGAGCTCAATTTTTTTAAACTCACCTTTGTTAGCACAATCTATTCCTGCATCACCAGAAATGATGTCAGTGGCAGCAATAGCAGATTCTTTTGGAGTAGCCGCTTTTTTTGAACAAACTCAATATTGGACAGCCTATGAAAAAAACACGCAGTTACTTTCTTTTTCGGGATTGTTTTTATTGAATAGAGCTGTATGGATAGCTCTTTCGATAGGGATATTATTCCTCACTTATAAGAGTTTCTCTTTTAGAAAAATCATGAAGAAAGTAAAGAAAGAAAAAATATTAAAAAATGAGACAAGACAGCTAATTTCTTATAAACCAATAAATGGTGCATACAATTTTAAAGCACAAATAAAGTCGCTTTTGTCTTTGATACGACTAGAGTTAAATAGTGTGTTTAGATGCTTACCTTTTTTAGTAATTGTAGCTATGTGGTTGCTAATTGTTTTTTCTGAACTGTATGCAAACGTTGTAGAAGGACGCGAATATGGGGTAAGTATATATCCTTTAACAAATCAGTTGATAGAACTTATAACAAGTCCGTTAACTCTTTTTGGACTCTTATTACTAATTTTTTATGGTTCAGAGATTGTATGGAGAGAACACAGTATGAATTTTAATTTAATCATAGATGCTACTCCAGTAAAAAACTGGGTGTTTTTTGTCGCTAAGTTTATTAGTTTATCATTATTACCTATGCTGTTAATAGCCACAGGAGTGTTCATTTGTATTGCTTTTCAGGTAAGTTTAGGTTTTTCAAGCATAGATTTAGGGATGTATGCTTCTGTGTTTTATTATTATGGGCTACAGTTAATTGTATATGCTATGTTAGCCATATTTATAAATGGCATCGCTAAAAGTAAGTATGTAGGGATGGGAGTTTTTGGTTTGTTGGTTGTTGTTACGATGAAAGCAAATCTTATAGGTTTAGAACACCCTTTAACAAGTATAGGTTTTATGCCAAGAGTGAATTTTGGAGACATGACTATACATAACAGTAATACTACACAGTTTAATCACTTATCCTTATACTGGCTCAGTCTTGGAGCACTTTTGGGTTTAATAGCCTTTAAACTCTGGAACAGAGGAATAATAAAAGACTTTTCGTATAAAATAAAACAGTTGAAAGAAAAGAGTAATCGAGTAAGTAGCGTACTATTTTTAAGCTTTCTTTTATTAGCTGTAGGAGCAGGAAGTTTGGTGTTCTATAACACTAATATTGTTTCTGATTATCAAATCGATAACGATTACCTAAATTTTAGTAAAAATTACGAACGTACGTATAAACAGTACGAAGCTTTAGAAAAGCTATATCCAATATCTCAAAAAACAACAGTAGCTATTTTCCCGAATGAAAGAAAGTATACTATCAAAGCAAATTATATTTTAAAGAACAAGAGTGACAAAGAGCTATCTAAATTATTAATAACAGAAAGAATTCCGTTAAAACACATCAATATAGAAAACACACGTTTGATTGTAAAAGATACAGTGAATGGAGCCTATGTGTTTGAGTTTAAAGAAAAGTTACAACCTAATGATTCAGTACAATATACATTTACTATAGAGAAAGAAGTGAAAGGATATGAGGAAGATAAAAGTATTGTTTATAATGGAACTTACATTACATCTAGAAATTTTGAACCTATTATAGGGTATGCTTCTAGATTGGAAATTACTGACAGAATTGAACGTAAAAAGAGAGATTTACCAGAAAGAGAAGACGAAGATAATTCAGACACTCACATAGCATTTGAAGATATCAATATTGAAAAAGTGCAATTTGAAACGGTTGTATCTACAAGTAACGATCAAACAGCTATAAGCTCAGGAGAATTGATACGAACCTGGTCAGAGAATAATAGAAACTATTATCACTACAAATCAAAAGGTAAAATATTTCCTATAGTAGCTTATTTTTCGGCACAATATCAAACTCAAAAAACGACATATGATGGAATTGCAATTGAGCAGTATTACAATCCTAGTCATAGTTTTAATATCAATGCAATAGAAAATAGCGCTAAAGAAACTTTAACATATTGTCAGGAAAATTTTGGTTTGTACAGTTTTAATCACGTTCGTATAGCAGAAGTACCTTCGCATTGGGGATTTGGCGGATTTGCACATCCGGGAGTTATTAGTATGACTGAAGATCGTTTGTATTTGTCAGATATACGAGATGAAAACACGTTTAATTTGGTAGCTAAAAGAACAATTCATGAAGTAGCTCATCAATGGTGGGGACATACGCTAACAGCCAAACCAGTAGCGGGTGGTTCTTTATTAGTAGAAGGACTAGCAAAATATACAGAAGGAGTAGTATTAGAAAAGATGTACGGAAAGTGCGCTTTGTATGAGTTAGCTGAAGATGCACGACGAAGGTACTTTTTAGGAAGAGCATTTGGCGAAAATATTGAACCTCCAATTTATAAAGTACAAGAGGAAGGTTATATTTCTTATGGTAAAGCTTACACAGTGTTGATGGCATTGAGAGATTTACTAGGAGAGAAGCGAGTAAATAAGGTGTTGAAAAATATGACAGAAAAGTACCGATTAGACGGCACTCCTAAAGCACATACCATAGAATTACTTGAAGGAATATATAAGATTACACCCAAAGAATATCATCAACTGGTAAATGATTGGTTTAAAAGGATAATAACTTACGATATAGCTGTAGAAGAAAGTTCGTATAAGAAGTTATCTGGTGGAACTTATGAAGTTATAGCCACAATAAAAGCGAAACGATTTGAAATGAAGGAAGAAGGTGATGTTAAAGAAATAGGGATTGACGAGCCGATTAAAATAGGAATTTTCACAACACATCCTTCACTAGTAAAGGACAACAGTACTGTGTTGTATTATGAGTCTAAACAGATCAACAAAGAACTTACTGAAGTTCGATATATAGTAAATGAAAAACCTAATTATATTGCTATTGATCCTTACGGAACAAGAAATGATGAAAATCTAGTAGACAATGTGGTAGCACTTTAATTTTAGTTAAAGTATTTATAAAAAAACTCAAATGTTAATTATTTGGCAATCATATTTTTACATTTGAGTTTAAACTTTTACCCAATGACTAAACATATTATGCTATTACTCACTCTAGTTTGTACCCTATATTCATTTTCTCAAACACAAGAAAGTAAAGTTACCATAGGAACTAATTATACTATTAAATCAACCGTTTTAAATCAAGATAGAGAGATTCAGGTTTATTTACCCGATAGCTATACTACTTCTACAGAAAAATACCCTGTTTTGTACATTTTAGACGGTCAGTGGTTTTTTACCAACGGTGTAGCTATTCAGAAATCATTGAGAACATCTGGAGCAATTCCAGAAATGATCGTTGTTGGCATAAAAAATAGAAATCCTTTAAGAAGAACTCTTTTTAATAACGAAAAGAAAAAGTTTACCTCTTTTTTAAAAAATGAAGCAATTAAATTTATAGATTCTAACTTTAGAACTACAAATGAGCGTATTATTTATGGATGGGAAGATGCAGCACATTATATAAGTGGACTCATTTTAGAAGAAAGCAATTTATTTCAGGGAGCAATTATAACAGACGGAGGATTAGCACCTGAAAAACTTGTTAAAAGTTTTAAATCAGAGAATGATGTGTATTTATATATAGCAAACTCAAAAAAGGATATATATAATATTGAATCTACAGAAGAGTTTAATAGAATATTAAAAAAACACAATCCTGAAAATTTACTTTGGAAATATGAATTATTTAATGATGAGGTACATGAAACAATGCCGCATTTAGCTATGTACAAAGGAATTATGTATTATTATCATAATTACGATTCGTTGGTGTTTGAGAGTATTGAAGCTTATGAAAAAGCAGGAGGGATTCCTTATCTAAAATCTTATTTTAAAGAAAGAGCCAAACGTTTTGGAGGTGATGGTAGAATAGATAACAGTACTAAAAATGCCTTGATATGGTTAGCATGGAAACGAGATAATTTCAAATACTTCAGCTTTTTTATGGAAGAATTTAAAGATGTTTTAGAAACTAAAAGATATCAAAATGCGTATTGGCAAAATAGGCTAGGGCAGTTTTATTTAAAGTACAAAAATTATAAAAATGCCAGTAAGTTTTTTGAAAAAGGAATAAAAGATTACCCAAATTCTCAATTTGACAATGCAATGAAAGAAGGGCTAACAGAAGTAAAGAATAAATTATAAATGAAGTTTATAGAAAATTAAAATGCCTCAAATTTGAGGCATTTTTTGGTTTTATGCATTTAAAAAATCTTTTAATTCTTGATAGGAACTAATTAGTATAGCTTCTTTTTGTTTGTCTATTACTGATGCTATTTGTAGTGGAATTTCAACACTAACATTTAAAACCTCTTCAACAACGTCTAAAAACTTAACAGGATGTGCTGTTTCTAAGAAAATTCCAAACTCGTTTTGTAATCCATACTTTTTCAAACCTAAATATCCAACGGCTCCGTGCGGATCAGCAATATAATTAGAGTTCTCATAGATATTTTTCATGGCTTCACGAGTTTCATCATCAGAAAAAGAAAAAGAAGAAAAAGCTGCTTTTAAAAGTGCTAAATCGTTATTAAATAATTCTTGAATTCTAATAAAATTACTTGGATTTCCTACATCCATAGCATTCGATATGGTAGCCTTAGATGGTTTAGGGTGGTATTCACCACTTGCTAGATACTTAGGAACAGTATCATTTACATTGGTCGAAGCCACAAAATGTTTGATAGGTAATCCTAGTTTTTGCGCCATAATTCCTGCGCAAATATTCCCAAAATTTCCACTAGGCACTGAAAAAACTACTTCTTTATGTTGTTTATACACTTGTTTATAGGCAAAGAAAAAGTAAAACATTTGTGGTAACCAACGTGCAATATTTATAGAGTTAGCTGAGGTTAACGTACGATTGATATCTGCATCTAAAAAAGCAGTTTTTACCATGTCTTGGCAATCGTCAAAAACACCGTCGACTTCTAAAGCAGTAATATTTTGTCCTAAGGTTGTTAATTGTTTTTCTTGAATGTCGCTTACTTTTCCGCTAGGGTAGAGTATAACTACATCTACACCTTTAACTCCTAAAAATCCATTAGCAACAGCACCACCAGTATCACCAGAAGTAGCAACCAATACGGTTACTTGTTGATCTTTATCGCGATTAAAATACCCCAAGCAACGTGCCATAAAACGAGCACCAACATCTTTAAAAGCCATGGTAGGTCCGTGAAATAATTCTAGTGTACCAATATTTTCTTCAATAGATACCACAGGAAATTCAAAATTGATGGTTTCTTTAATGATTTTTTGTAAAACGCCTTTTGGGATTTCATCACCCACAAATTGCTTGATGGCTTCATATGCAATTTCTTCATTAGAATATTCACCAATATTATCAATAAACTCTTTTGATAGTGGCGTAACATTTTCAGGAAAATACAATCCTCTATCTGGAGCTAATCCGTTTATTACAGCTTCTTCAAAGCTAATGTTAGGTGATTTATGATTGAGACTATAATAGTTCATAATTTCGTGTTTGTTTTTTTCACTTCGACTACGCTCAGCGAACATTTAATATTAGTTAATGTCTAAAATTTTAATTCCTTCTGTATTGATTTTAGAAAGAATCATGTTAAAATCAATTTGTTTGTCTTGATAAGTATTCTGAATGGTTTTGTAAACATTTTCTGCAGTTTCATCTCCCTTACATAAAGTGAAAATTGTAGGACCAGAACCTGAGATTCCTGCTCCTAAAGCTCCTGCTTTAATTGCTTGTTGCTTCACTTCATCAAAATGAGGAATCAGGTGTTTACGAGCAGGTTCAACAATGATATCGGTTAATGAATCTGCGATTAATTGATAATCATTGGAGTGTAATCCACTAATTAAACCACCAACATTAGCCCATTGTGTAACCGCATCTTTTAAAGTAATTTCTTTTGGCAATACCGCTCTGGCATCTTTGGTTTTCACTTCAACTTGAGGATGGATAGCCACCACTCTTAAATCAGCAGGTACAGGAATCTTTACAATACTTAAAGGTTCATAACTACGCACCAACGTAAAACCACCATAAATAGCAGCAGAAACATTATCGGCAATCGGAGTTCCACAAGTAGCTTCTTCTCCTAACATCGCAAATTGGGTCAATTCAAGAGGGGAGAAGCTATTTCCTAATAACTGATTCACACCAAAAGCAGCTCCCGCAGCACTGGCAGCACTACTCCCTAAACCACTTCCTGGAGTATACCCTTTGTGAATGGTGATATCAATTCCAAAATCAGCTGGATGTTTTTCTAACATCGCTAACGCAACCACTCCCGCAGCATTTACTTGTGGATCCGATGGCAAATCAGCACCAGTTATTTGGGTAATTTTGACACCTTTTGTATTCGTTTTGGTAAAAGTCATGGTATCTCCAACAGTTTCGAGTGCTAAACCTAAAGCATCAAATCCGCAGGAAACATTAGCAACAGTTGCAGGTGAAAATATTTTTAAATAGTTCATTTTTTCGCGATTAAAAACAAGTCGGTATCACCACCTTCTTGATATAGTTTGGTGTAATTTTCTAAAATTTTAAATCCTTGTGCTTCTAAAGCTTCAATCAAATATTTTGGTTCATGATAATGGATAAACATCGAGTTCTTCCCATCCGAACTAGCAGTTATACGAGAGTCTCTTTCGTAATTTCCAATCATAGTGCTGATGTATAATAATCCGTTTGGAGGTAACATCGTAGCAACATCCTTTATAAGTTTTAGAGTATCTTCTTTGGTAAGATACGGAAAACAAAATCCGAAGATGATTACATCAAAGCCTTGTTGTAAACTGGTAATTTCTCTACAATCTAGTACTTTAAAAGAAGCTTTCGGATTGTGCTGTTTAGCCAAAGTCACCATATTTTCAGCAGCATCCACTCCTAAAATAGTGAGTGCAGGATTGTGATGTAAGAGGTAATTCGTAATCTTCCCAAAACCACAAGCTACATCCAACACATTATGGTGAGTCGGTTCCATATGCTTTAAAAGGAAATCATAACTATGATTGTACACAGTATCATTGGCAAATTTATCTTGATACGCTTGTGCTACATTGTTATAGACTTGTATGATATTTTGATAACGTTTTTCCATACACTATTGATTTCCAATTCGTATCACATCGGCAAAAATCCCAGAAGCGGTTACTTCAGCACCCGCACCAGCTCCTTTTATTTGTAACGGATTTACAGGATACCTATTTGTAAAAAACAATACGATGTTGTCGCTACCTTCTAAATTATAAAAAGGATGATCAAACGGAATGTGTTGTAAGCCAACACTTGCTTTTCCATCATTGAATTCAGCAACATATTTTAAACGACAATTTTTATCGGCAGCTTCTTTATATACTTGTTGAAAATGGCTTTCAAACTCGTTTAAAGAAGCATAAAAATCATCATTATTGGTAGTTTCTAAACTCTTTTTAGGTAAAAATGCATTGTTTTCAATATTTGAAAGCTCTAAATCATAACCACTTTCACGGGCAAGAATTAATATTTTTCTGGCTACATCTACACCACTTAAATCAATTTTAGGATCCGGTTCGGTGTATCCTTGTTCTTGTGCTTGTTGTACCACATCGTGAAATGAAGTACTCTCATTAAAATTATTGAACACAAAGTTTAGAGAACCTGATAACACGGCTTGTATTTTATGTACTCGATCACCAGAAGCAATTAAATTTTTAAGCGTGTCAATAATAGGCAAACCAGCACCCACATTAGTTTCAAATAAAAATGGAACGCTGTACTTTCTAGAGATGTGCTTTAACTTTTTATAATTATCTAGTTCAGAAGCACAGGCTATTTTATTGCAAGTAACCACCCCAATATTGTTGGCTAAATAGTGTTCGTATATTTCAGAAACTTTCTGATTAGCCGTATTGTCAATAAAAACCGAATTACGAAGATTCAACGCTTTTGTTCTTTCAAAAAAGCGTTCTAAAGTACTTGCTTCTCCGTTTTGTAATTGCTCTTTCCATGATTTTAAACTGATACCACCTTCATCAAAAACCATTTGTTTTGAATTAGAAATCCCTACAACACGCACATTCAGTTTTAACTGCTCTTTTAAGTACTTTTTTTGTTGATGGATTTGCGCTAAAAAGCGTTCTCCGACATTTCCTACACCCGTAACAAACAAGTTCAATTGTTTTACTTTCTCCTCAAAAAACTGCTCGTGTAGGGTGTTTAATGCTTTTTTAGCATCTGAACTATTGATAACAGCAGAAATGTTTTTTTCTGAAGCACCTTGAGCAATAGCACGGATATTTACATTGTTTTTGCCTAAAGAACTGAACATTTGTCCACTTAAACCTTGGTGATTTCTCATTTTATCACCTACCAAAGCGATAATTGCCAAGCCTTGTTCTACAATAATCGGGTCTATTTTATGACGCTCTATTTCAAAAGCGAAAGCTTCGTTGATTTTTAAGGCTGCTTTTTCAGCATCTTCATCATAAATACCCACACAAATAGAATGTTCTGAAGAAGCTTGCGTAATTAACACTACATTGATATTGTGTGTCGATAACGTTTCGAACAAACGTTTAGAAATGCCAGAAACGCCTACCATGCCACTTCCTTCTAACGTTAATAGCGTAATATTTTCGATATGAGAAATTCCTTTTACAGGTTTTCCGTTTTCGGTAATTTTAGAAATGAGTGTTCCTACATTTTCGGGTTCAAAGGTGTTTTTTATACGGATAGGAATTTCTTTTTCCAATACTGGTTGAATCGTAGGAGGGTAGATAACCTTTGCTCCAAAATGTGACAACTCCATGGCTTCTTGATACGAAATATGTGGAATAGGAAATGCCTGTTTTACTAGATGCGGATTCGCAGTATACATACCACTAACATCTGTCCATATTTGTAATTCATTAGCATTTATAGCCGCCGCATAAATAGCCGCAGAATAATCGGAACCCCCACGTCCTAAAGTAGTTGATTTCCCTTCTTTTGTACGAGCTATAAATCCAGGTAGCAAAGTTACTTGGTGCTTATTTTTGTCAAAATAGGCTTTACAATTGGCGTTAGTTACTTGAAAATCAACTTGGGCTTTATCAAAAGTATTGGAAGTGATGATTAACTCTCTACTGTCTTTATATACCACATCTAGTTGCTTACTAGCTATGCTTGCAATGATGTATGAAGATAACAATTCACCAAAGCCACTAATCGTAGCTAGCGTTTTGGGTGTAATTTCGTTTAGTAACAAACAACCTTCTAACAAGGTATTTAATTGTTTAAAAAGGGATGCTATATAAGTTTTAACTTCTTCTTGTTGATTTTCAGGAACTAATTTTTCAATTACTTCAAAATGTACTAACTCAACTTCTTGGTAGTTTTCAAGGTAATTAGCATCGTTTTGAGCAGCTTGTTCTGCCGATGCAATGAGCTTATTCGTTGTTTTTCCAAAAGCAGAAACCACCACAATAAGTGGACTGTTTACAGATGCATTGGCAATGATTTGTACTACTTTTTCTATGTTTTGAGGGTTGGCTACCGATGAACCACCAAATTTTAAAACGTTCATTTTAAAAAGGATAATAAATTAAAAATAAGATTTTTTAAGCTATTTATCTGTTTTCAAGTCTTTTGAAAAAATAAATATATACGGAGATGATATGTATAGAAAATAACCCCTAAAGGGTTGTAGTAGTAATTGTAGTTGTAGTGCCAACAAAAGAAGCCGTAATACTTACAGCTGGAATAGAGATAATATGTCTTTTGTTGTTTAACATTGAGCCAAATGTATAAATTATGTTCTAAAAAACAAGAAAAGTTGTTCTTTTTTTGTAAAAACCCTTTTTGATAGTTTCTAAAATACAACTATATTGCTAAAAAATAAGAAGAATAAAATTGCTAAGAACTTCTGTTTATCCTACCAAATAAGGAGTATAATGGTAAGTTTATTCTGTATATAAACTAGTTATGTGCAAGCTAAAAATAAATCGTGCTTATGATTATAGCCATAGATGAAACAGGAGATTTTTCGCCAGATTCTAAATTAAAAAGCTTTTTTGTTGCAGTTCTATTACAACAACAAAAAGGAAAATTAGAAATGAAAAAACAGCAGTATGAATTATGGCTTAAAACAATACCGTCCGAAAAATTTAACTCAAAAGATGAAATTAAGGGTAGCGAATTAGATGAAGAAGAACTTTATCAATTTACAGAAATGGTTTACACAAAAGAACCTTGTGTAGCCAATCAAATAATTTGTTTTTTGCCTTCAGAGAATCCTGAAAGCTTAATGAAATCAATCAAAAAAATTGAAGTTGAAAGTATAGAAAAGATTGTTGAATTAGTAAAGGATAAAGACAAACCTAAATGGATTGATTTTTATAAAAAATTATCGATTTGGTACAAGAATGCAAAAAAAATGAATTACCAACATTTTATGAAATTGATTCTTCTTAGAAGGTTAATAAATAGAAGCTTTGAAAATGCTGTTGGAGTTTCTATTTTGTATGAAATGGTAGATGATTCAAATTCAGAAAATTTATTGAATCTAGAATTTAAAATAGATAAAGACTTTATTAAAGGACGAGAAGCTAAACAATATTGGAAAGAATTATTAAGAAATTCATTCCATACATATAATCAGAAGAATCCAATACCAACATTACAGAAATGGCAAGAAGATGGTCACCCCTTTTTAAATAAATATAAAGGCAAAACAGGAAGTGAATTAAACCTTAGTAAGTTATTTCGAGAAAATTGCGATTTTTTGGAATCTGATGAACATTGGGAAATTCAAATTGCTGACATTACAGGAATAATAATTAACCGTTATTTTAACAGAAACAAAGCTCAAAAAGCATTTGAGAATTTAAATAAATGTGTAAAAAGCGAGGTTATAGTATTAAGTTTAAGTGATACTTCTGACTTAATGACCGATTCTAAATTTATGTAAAAAACCAGCACATAACAGCGTATATAGTTTATGGCGAAATAAGTGCTAAATCCAAAGTGTTCGTATTTTTAGAAAATGAATTTACAAATAGAAATTTAAGGCGTATTTGCCTCGCCGCAAACCATATACGCAAACCGTTAGCTGTTATTTGAGATGAACGACAAAAAACAAAAATCAATTTTAGACCTTTTACTTCACTCAGCAAAAGGGTTCTATGACGTAGGGTTTAATTGTGCTTATAATTTAAGCAAGGATAATGGAATTACTGGATTTCAAAGAATTGCTTCGGGAGCAGTAAACATGTCCTTTTCTGCTGAACTTTTTTTAAAAGCAGTTCACTTAATTACTAGTAATAAATCAATTAAAGGACATGAACTTTTGGACCTTTTCAATGATTTACCAACCAATTCAAAAGCAGAAATAGAGGAACGATTTAACTATCACCTAGAAAACAATGATGAAGCAAAATTGTTGCCTAGTCATAGACTTGTGATATCGCAAGGAGATAGTAAAGCTAACGCCAAAGAGACAAAAGATAACAACCTTAAAAATTTTCTAACATTGCATAATCTTACATTCCAAAACTGGAGATACATGCATGAAGTAAAGAATGTTGGATATAGCTATGAGGCTGATTTTAAAAAAATGGATTGTTTTATTAAAAGTTTAATTGACTTTATAAACTCTAATAAAAATAAAAGCGATTTGATTCTTCAAAAACAAAGCTAACACCGGCTATAATTCATTGCTTCAGACTTTCCTATCGGAAAGTCCTGATAAATTTACTATCTTCGGTTTTCGACGGAAAATCCTCGCGGATTTTCACGCAACGAAACCATAGCCAAACCGTTAGCAACAAGCTGAATCAAGACAATGGAAATAATCGGAATTCAAGCATCACCTAAAAGAATTGAATTGGTAGAATTCATTCATTCACTATTTCCGTCTAAAAATTTGATTAATTGGAAAGGAAATTTCAAAAAGACCTATATCTTTAACGGAATTAAGAATATAGAAAATGATGATTTAGCCTCTGACTTTTCTGGTTTCGCTCTTCAGATAGAGCCAAATAAAAGCGAATTTCCAACCAAAATAACATTATTGAGAACGGATGAAAAAAATTCTGAAGAACGCGAATTGTTTTTAGCCTTAAAGTTGTCGGAAAAATTTAATTGTAGAACTATAATAAATGGACCTGAAAAACTTGTTGACCATCCTTACTTGAGTTTAATAATTGAAAATGGAAAAATATTCGAGGCTGATGATAACGGAACAATTTGGGGAGATGGAGATGGCGCAGAAGTAAAAATTATTAAAGAAATAAAAATAGAACGACCTAACTTTGATTCGAATGGAGATTTGAAAAAGCCACTTACTAACAATGTATAACTGCAATTACGGCGGATTCGACTTCGTCCGAATCCACTCGGTAATTACTAACACTAGTTTTTAAACAAAACATGTAACTTTAACCTCGTAACAATAGTTATACAAATACGTTACCTGTAAGCAGAAAAATGAGTATAATAAATAACAAAAAACACTTCCTTCACGAACATCTGACTTTTCTTGAATCATACGGACAAGAAGGTGGAAATGGTGGATTTGAGAACTTATTAAAACAACTTGGAATTAGAGTTGGTGGAAGAAGTTGGGATGATGACCACTCAACAATTGACTGGAATTTAGCGGATAATCATTTTCAGTTCTTTTTTGATTATGATAATAACGAGGAGGAAATAAAAAACTGGCTGAAAAAAAGTTCAATATCTGAATATGAAACCCTTTTGACGTGGCTCTCTTGGGAAGACCCCATTATCAGAATTAAAACGACTGACTTTATTGAGAATTGGGAGGAATTTAATATTGCTGGAGGTTGGGAAGGATTAATTCTGACAACAGAGGATGGAAAATACTATTTAGAATTTACTGACGACTGGAAATACAATCTGAACAGTAACTTTGAAATAAAACCCAAAACGAAAAAATAAAAGTCGGCAGATAATAATATATAACCACAATTACGGCGGATTCGACTGCGTCCGAATCCACTCGGAATTGCTAACGTTAGTGCTAAATTGAAAATTAACGCATATTAACCCGTAACTGACGGTTATACGAGACCGTTGTAAATAATACCAATTAAATGAATATTAAAGAAATAATTAAAATAAGTCTAACTAAAAGTTTGTTCTTTGTTTTGCTAACCACATTCATAACTAAGATTTTTTATCTGATATTTAATGTAGAGAAACAGGAAGACACAATAATAATTGATGCTATATTTAATAAAACATATTATATAATAATATTCGGGTTATTTTTGCTTTTAGCCTATAAAGATTACGAAAAAAACAAGAACACTTCTTTCTATGATTTTTTGATTGTAACCTTGTTTTATGTTTTAATGTCCTACATTTTCAGTTGGGTAATTGACTTTTCTTTTTATCATATTCATGAATTTGTAAATAACCCACAAAAGGAAAATAAAACTGGACTTTTGATTTTAACTGATTTTAGTCCCTATCACTTGAATAATTTTGATTTAGTACAGTATTTTATTAGCACACCTTATATTTCGATTATAGAATTCTTAAAAAGCGGCAATTTCTCATGGCTCCTAAATATTTTTTCTCCTCCTAGCTTTTTAATTGCTATCGTTATAATTTATTTCAAAAGTTTATACCTTCTTTTTAAAAAAGAAAATAGAATTAAGTCTTACGCTTTGATTCCAATTTTAAATAATATAACATTGTTAAGAATAACGAATAAGCCTATTTGGTGGATTGTACCTCTACTTATACCTTTTATTCGATTTTTTCCTAAATTTTTCATTAATCAAGTTCTCGCAAAAAAGTATAAAAAGAATAGCCCATTTGCCTTAGGAATGACTTTTCTTCCTTGGTTTTTTTATGGTAAAATAGTGTTAGGAAAAACTGATTAGAAAGTACTATTTACAACAACGTATAACCGCAATTAAGGCGAATTCGACTACGTTCGAATCCACTCGGAATTGCTAATGCCAGTGCCTAACCGAAAATTAACACATATAAACCCATAATTGACGGTTATACGAGACCGTTGGCAACAAGCTGAAAAATGAGATTTACATTGACAATTTTAGTTCTGATTTTATGCTTTTCGTCTTGTAAAGAAAAGACGGAAAGAAAAACTGAACTTAAAAAAGAAAAAACTGAGTTAAAAGTCGAATCGAATAAACCGAAAGTTGAACCGATTGAAAAAGTTGACTTATCAAAAGTTCTTGATTCTTTAGAATTAATTACTGACAAAAATCTGAAAGGAGATTTTAACGGAGATAACAAAACTGACTTCGCCTCTATCGTAAGAAACAAAATCAATCAAAAAATTGGAGTTTTAATACTTCACAATTCTGTAAATAACGAAAGTTACGTTTTTGGAGCAGGAAAAGAAGTGTCTGAAATGACAGACTTAGATTGGATTGAAGTTTTTGAAATGTTACCAAAAGGAGAAATTGTCTCACCGACTTTAGTTGATGAAGAAACGGGAGATATAATCGGACAAGATGAAAGCAAGAATTTCAAACTTATTGGAAACGGAATTTATATGAGCGTTGAAGAATCTCACGGTGGTGGAATTATATTTTGGAACGGAAAAGAATATCAATGGTATCATATAGAATAAAAAGCCAGTAGCCAACAATGTATAACCGCAATTACGGTGGATTCGACTACGTTCGAATCTATTCGGAATTAATAACGACATTGCTAAAACTAAAAACAAACTAAACAAACCGATAACTGACGGTTATACGAATTGTTGTAAAACATTTACGAAATTTGAGTATGGAAGAAAAAACAACAAGAGGTTACGAAATTATAGAACCAGCAATTTATGAGGAATTGAATTGGAATATGGATTCTATTGTTTCGTATCTTGAGATTATCCGAACGAAATTACCTGAATTGTTTACGGAACTTCCAAAAAGTATAAAGTATGAAATTATACCTTTAAGAAACCCATTTGGAGAACCATATCCTGTAATCGGACTTTACTCGGACAATCTTGAAGATTTAAAGAAAATACCTGATTTTTTAGATCTTGACGAAGAAGTTGAAATCTGGCTGAACAAAATCGGAATTGAAACTATTAGAAAGGAATCTGAAAAAATAAAAGTTATGAGTTTGGAAACGCTGAAAAACATTAACACTTATTAAATTAAAAACATATGAACCTAAAAATTTTCATTGTTGTATTGCTGTTTTTTTTAAACTTAAAATCTCATTCACAAATTAATGAGACAAATAACGTTGTGGGTAAAACTTTCTTGATTCAATCGAAAGTACTCAATGATGAAAGAGAAGTTCAAGTTTTTTTGCCCGATAGTTATACCGAATCTAAGAAAGAGTACCCTGTCCTATACATTTTAGATGGGCAACGGTATTTTCTACATGGTGTTAGTCTCCATAAATCGTTTGTTGAATTTCGTCAGACTCCCGAGTTTATCATTGTTGGTATTTCTAAAAAACAATCGGATAGAAATAGAAACTTTAGCTCTAATTCGAAAAAATACTTAGAGTTCATTGAAAAAGAAGCCATAGGTTTTATAGATCAAAGATTTCGTACATCCAAAGAACGATTATTATTTGGATGGGCATATGGAGGAGGATTTGTCATTCAAGCTATGACTACTAATCCTGACCTATTTAAAGGTTATATTGCTGCAAGTCCATTTCCTTTGGATGAAAAAATAAACAAAGTAGATAGCCTACTCTCAAAAAGTCCGAACTTTTACAAATTTTTATATTTCACCTCTGGCTCCAATGAAGGAGTAGTGAAGGATGGAACCGACAATTTGAATAAACATCTGCTAAATAAAGCTCTGAAAACAATGAACTGGACTTTTAGAGAATTGGAGGGAGAGGAACATAGGTCAACACCCTTTACAACACTTTATCACGGATTGAAGAAGTATTATCATTTTTATCCTGAACTACAATTTAGTAATCTTGAAGAATTCAATAAAGTTGGCGGTTTGGATTATGTGTATGACTATTATAAACAAAGAGCACAACAATTTGGATTTCCCCGTGAATTAACCAAATGGACAATGTTTACGCTAGTAAGGAATGCTATGCGAGCAAACGATTATAATCAGTTTGATACTTTTATGAATGAATTTGAAAAAACTAATTTTTTTGGTGAGCTAAGGATAAATAGAGCTTGCTCAATTGCTGAATTCTATCTGCAAAATAATCAATACGATAAAGCAATAAACCTTTTTACATTTTTATCAGAGAAACATCCAAATGCTGAAAGACCTTTAAAAGGGCTAGGAGATACTTATAAAGAAATGAGTGATGAAAATAAAGCTTCTTTATTCTATTAAGAAAGTAAAAGAGTTATCTGATAAAAACTCCAACTAATAATTAACAAGTGCTAACTCATAGCGAAACATTATAGTTAATTTGATTAAAAATGATGAAATCAATAATTCATAAACTATTTTTTTCTGAAAAAAAACGGAATTAAATTATAAATGATTTGAAAAGTAATCCGAATTTCAGAACTAAAGAAGAAATTGAAAAAAGTGGAACTGATATTGTTCCGTCAGATTTTAGGCTGGAAAAAGGAGAAGTTCAAACAATATTTTTACCTGAAATGGGAAATCAAAAAGGATTGACTTTAGCAAGATGGTATTTTAGACAAGGAGATGTTGTAAAAAAAGGGATATTATCTGCGAAATAGAAAACGAAAATATCATGATGGAGTTTGAAAGCTACTACAGTGGAAAAATAATATCCACGTGCAGGTTGAATCAAAAACTAACAAGTGGAATAGAAATTTTAAAAATAGAAGGGATATAAAACTAGCTATACCAATACATAACCACAATTATGGAGGATTCGACTACGTCCGAATCCACTCGGAATTGCGAAAGTCTGTGTTTAATTTGAAAATTAGTTAACTTTAAAACCGTAACTGACGGTTATACGAGACCGTTAGCTGTAATGCAAAAAAACATAGATAATGAAAGTAACACTAATAAGCATTCCAGTCCGAGACCAGGAAAAAGCCTTAAAATTTTATACTGAAAAATTAGGCTTCATAAAAAAGAAGGACGAACCTCTAGGAGGTGGGAATAGATGGCTGACCTTAGTTTCTAAAGATTGGCAAGATGGACCAGAATTATTATTGGAACCAGCTCCTAATCATTTTGAACCAACCAAGGTATATCAAGATGCATTAATGGAAGCAGGAATTCCTTGGACGCAATTTGACGTTCACGATGTATCTTCCGAATATGAGCGATTGACGAAACTTGGTGTTGAGTTCAGTATAAAACCTACAGAAATGGGAACAGTAAAAGTTGCGGTTTTTAATGACACCTGTGGTAATAATATTCAACTTGTGGAAGAATTGTAAAAAATCACTACTAGCCAAGATTGTATAAAATTAATTGCTAGTGTAAGATTTCTTACCAAAAACCTCGTAGATTTTCTGTTCGGTTTGTATTTGTTAAATAGATGTAGCTAATTTTATACAAACACATTATCTGCAATCTGAAAAAAAGCGAAAAACAAAATTAAAAATTTGAATTATAAAATATGTTTACAATAGAACAAATTCACGAAGCATTTAGGAAAGTTAAAAGTGGAGCAGACTTTCCTCAATTTGTGCAAGATTTAAAAAATATTGGAGTTACACATTATGACAACTATGTTTCGGACGGACGAACAAAATATTACGGAAAAGATGATTTTATGCTTGACGGAGAATCAAAATATCCAGAAATGGAAGTGAATGACATTAGTTCTTCGAACAACTTGAAACACGCTATCTCAATTCATCAACAAGGACAAACAGATTATCCAAGTTTCTGTAAACAAGCAGCAGATGCTGGAGTTGAAAAATGGACAACTCATATGATTGAAATGACAGTAACTTATTTGGATAAAAAGGGAGAAAAATTGACTATTGAAGCAATACCAAAACCATAAAGAAAAATAAAGTCAGTAGGTAATAATGTATAGCAGAAATTGCGATTGATTTGACTATGTCCAAATTCACTCGGAATTGCTAACGACATTACTAAAACTAAAAGCAAACCGATAACTGATGGTTATACGAACGTTGTAGCCTATTAAACTGAACAAATTTTAAAATGAATTTAAGAGAAAAAAATGCAGCACTAATTCTTGTTGATGTTCAAAAAGCGTTTTTGGACGAAGATTATTGGGGTGGAAATAGAAATAATAAAAATGCAGAAATCACTTGCGGAAAAATACTGAATAAATGGAGGGAATTAAACTTGCCAATTTTTCACATTAGACATAGTTCTACAAACCCAAAATCTAAACTTAATGAACAAAATACAGGATTTGAGTTTAATGAAAATGTTTTGCCTAAAGAAAACGAGCCTATAATAACGAAAAATGTAAACAGTGCTTTTATCGGAACTAATTTAAAGGAACAGTTAGACCGATTGGGAATTACATCTATAGTAATAGTTGGAATTACCACAAATCATTGTGTGTCGACAACAACTCGAATGGCGGGGAATTATGGTTACGAAACGTATTTAATTTCTGATGCAACGGCAGCCTTTGACCGAATAGGAATCAATGGAGAGAAATATGATGCTGAAATAATACACCTGACAACACTCGCTAATTTGAACGAAGAATTTGCAACTGTTTGGAATTTCGAAAAATTGATGAGTGAAATATAAATAACGCCACACAACTACGCGTAGCCTAAATCGTTGGCTAATAGTAGAGAAAACCTTGGAACTTAAATGAAAAACTTTCCAAAAATAGAAACTGAACGATTATTCTTGACAGAATTAAAAGGACATATATTTAAGAATTCGAAATATATCGATTTGATTTTGTTTGGACTAACTAAAAAACAGAACGTAAAATAACGTTTGTCAACAATGCATAAAAATAATTGCTACTTTTAGCTTAATCAAAGTTAGTTACCATTTTGTTACCTTCTGATTTTCCTTCGGAAAATCCTCGAATACAAAACCACAATTTTCAATATACTAAAACGTTAGCGATTATTGTAACAAAACAACCAACTTAAAATACTAAAAGAGAGCTTATGAACAATAAAATAGGAATAATTTTTATAAATGGGGCAGGGCTTAATAGTTCAATATGGAATGAATTACAACAGAGAATTGATAATCCAATTTTAAGCATTGATTTCCCAAATAGAAAATCAAATGACAAACAGAATTTAAAACTGACTTTTGATGATTATATAAATAAGACAACAACGGAAATAAGAAATTGGGGAAATGACAATTTTATTATTGTTGCTCATTCTATTGGGGCTTGTATTGGATTAAAAGTTGCTGAACAATTCAAAAATGAATTAAAAGGATTTGTCGCTATTGGTTCAGTTGTGCCAAAAAGTGGACAGTCATTTGTTTCTTCATTACCGTTTCCTCAAAAGTTCTTATTACCAATTTTGTTATCGTTATTTGGGACAACACCACCTAAAAAAACAATAGAAGCAGAACTCTGTAATGATTTGACACCAGAAATGACTTCAAAAATTGTAGACGAATTTACACCAGAAGCAAAAGCACTTTACACAACAAAAAAAACGTTTGAATTGCCCGATACAAAACGTCTATATATTAAATTGACAAATGATAAATCAATGCCTACTGATTTGCAAGACAAAATGGCAAAAAATTTAAAAGCATCAAGAATAGAAACTATAAATAGTGGACATTTACCAATGATAAGTAGCGTAAAAGAATTGGAAACAATCATATCAGATTTTTTAAGCGAGATTGAAAAAACGTCCGCACAAAAAATACTTATGTAAAACATAGCAAGTTTCGGATTTTATGAAAGCAAGATCCTTCGGACATTTGTAGTATAAGATTCAGGAAAAATGGAAACACAAAACCAAATCAATTACAATCGAATTGCAGAAGCGATTGAATACATAAAAACAAATTTCAAATTGCAGCCCAATTTAGACGAAGTTGCTGAAAAAGTTCATGTGAGTCCTGCTCACTTTCAACGAATGTTTACAGATTGGGCAGGAATAAGTCCGAAAAAATTCTTGCAATTTATCAGCGTAGAACACGCCAAAAAAATCCTGAAAGAAAAACAGGCAACATTGTTCGATACTGCTTTTGAAATGGGACTTTCTAGCACAAGCCGATTACACGATTTGTTTATAAGTATTGAAGGAATGACACCTGCCGAATATAAAAAAGGTGGAAAAAATCTGCAAATCAACTACAGTTTTGCCGAAAGTCCGTTTGGAAGTTTAATCGTAGCTTCCACATCCAAAGGCATTTGTTATATGGCTTTTGAAGACAATGAAGCAATTGCATTACAAAACCTACAAGCCAAATTCCCTAATGCCTCATTTCAAAGAAAATTAGATTTGATGCAACAAAACGCACTGTTCATTTTTCAAAACGATTGGAGCAAACTCAATGAAATTAAGCTGCACTTAAAAGGAACCGATTTTCAATTGAAAGTTTGGGAGAGCTTGCTCAAAATACCTCTGGGAAGTCTATCAACTTATGGAGGTTTAGCTGAAAAAATTGGCAATCCAAACGCTTCTAGAGCTGTTGGAACTGCCATAGGAAACAATCCCGTAGCTTATTTAATTCCTTGTCACAGAGTTATCCAATCCACAGGAAACTTTGGAGGCTATATGTGGGGAAATACTCGAAAAACAGCCATTATCGGTTGGGAAGCTGCCAAAAATCAATAATTTTTGAATACCGCAAATTTCGGATTTTTTCAAACGAGTACAAAACCAATCTTTGCAACTCAATAATCTAAATTCATACTCATGAAAACATTTATTTTAATCCATGGTTCTTGGCACAGTGCTTGGAACTGGCATAAAGTGGTGCCAATATTAGAAAATCAAGGTCATAAAGTTTATGCCATTGATTTACCAGGAATGGGGCGCGATAAAACTCCTATTAAAGATATTACCCTAAAATCTACCGTAGAGGAACTTTGCAAACTTATTGACAGTATTGAAGGAAAAGTAATTTTGGTAGGGCATAGCAAAAACGGGATTATGATTTCGCAAATTGCCGAATACCGTCCTGAAAAAATTGAGAAATTAATCTATCTGGCTGCTTACTTGATTCCTAATGGTAAAACACAGGGAGATTATTCTTCCCAAGACGTAAATGGAGTGCTTAAGCCTTATGTAACAAGATATCCAGAGACCAACTCACATACCTTGCAACCCGAAATTTATAAAGAAGGTTTGTACCACGATTGTGATGATGATATTTATCAAATGGCAAGAATGATATTGGGTCATGAAAGTGCGGAGACTGGAAAGACACCATTAGAGTTGACAGAAGAAAACTATGGAAGTGTGCCAAGATTTTACATAGAATGTACAGAAGATAGGGCAGTAACACCCTTTATACAGCAAAAAATGTATGAGGAGACTCCTTGTGAAAAAGTATATAAAATGCAGACAAGCCATTCACCATTTTTTAGCAAACCCAAAGAATTGTGTGATATTTTTTTAGAAATAGCCCATAATTAACAATGAAAGCCATAATTGATAACATAAACAAAGCTGATTGGCATTTAGTAACAGAAGAAATGCACCAAAATGGTTATGCAATTGTTCCAAAATTACTTTCCGACGAACAGTGCGAGGTACTGAAAGCCGATTATGACAACCCAAACTTGTATCGAAAAACGGTGGTAATGGCACGTTACCGTTTTGGTTTGGGTGAATACAAATATTTTAATTATCCTTTGCCCGACATTATTCAAACTGTTCGGGCAAATATGTATCCAAAATTGGCACCAATTGCCAATACGTGGTTTAAAGCACTGAAAATTGATATTCAATTTCCGTTAAGTCATTCAGAATTATTAGATAAATGCCATAAAAAAGGACAAGAAAAAGCCACTGTTTTGATTTTAAAATACAACAAAGGCGGATTTAATACATTACATCAGGATTTGTATGGTGATATTTATTTTCCTATTCAAATAGTCTTTGTTTTGGACGAACCTGATACGGACTTTACAGGCGGAGAATTTATAATGACACAACAAATTCCTAGAGCACAATCCAAAGCTATTGTACTAAAACCAAAAAAAGGCGATGTATTGATTTTTACGACCAATTTTAAACCTCAAAAAGGAAGTAAAGGGTATTATCGAGTACATATGAAACATGGAGTAAGCGAAGTGAAATCAGGAAACCGACATACGTTGGGTATTATTTTTCATGATGCAGTAAGTTAGTTATGCAACATCACAGTGAAATATTATACCGTGATTTACACCGTAAAATCAGGCAACAAGAAGTCCATTTTGGAGGAAACAAGAAACTGAAAATTTACGGACTGCTAAATTGTAAATCGGGCAAGCGAATGAAACGGGAAAACAGAGTTTTCTTTTCAACAGAAAAAGAAGCCATTGAAAACGGTTTTAGACCTTGCGGGCATTGCATGAAAAGCAAATATAATAAATGGAAAAATGGACTTATTTAACTTAGCTATAGACAAAACAAAAAATTGGTTGCCAGAAGATGGGACAGTCAATTATTATGGGCAAATTTTAACCAAACAACAAGCAGATTTCTATTTCGAACAACTTTTGAAGACCATAGAATGGCGAAATGACGAGGCTATTATTTTTGGAAAGAAAATCATTACCAAACGCAAAGTGGCTTGGTATGGCGATAAACCGTATGAATACACTTATTCCAACACCTCAAAATATGCTTTGCCTTGGACTAAGGAATTGTTGGAGTTGAAACAGTTGGCAGAGCAAGAAACAAAAGAAACTTTCAATTCTTGTTTACTCAATTTGTACCACAGTGGAAGCGAAGGAATGGCTTGGCATAGTGATGCCGAAACGGATTTAAAAAAGGACGGGGCAATTGGCTCGTTGAGTTTTGGAGCGGAACGAAAATTTGCTTTTAAGCACAAACAATTTAAGGAAAAAGTAGAATTGTTTTTAGAACACGGAAGTCTGCTTGTGATGAAAGATACCACCCAAACATATTGGTTACATAGACTTCCACCTACCAAAAAAGTAACGACCCCAAGAGTAAATTTGACATTCAGAACCATTGAAGAATAAAACACTGTAGTTGAAAAGTAATAATAAGAGATTATACGAATCGTTATAGGGTAAATAGGTATCTAACTGTCTATCACAAGAGGCAAACTTTTGTCTTTACACCATTCCATCAAACCTCCATCGTAAACAGCTACGTTTTGATGACCTAACATATGAAGTATAAACGCATCACTTGAGGCAGCAATTCCGCCACCACAATACGTTATAACACGCTTTTTGTTTAGCATAGGCTCAAATAGTTTTTGTAGCTCTTCTTTTGGTCGATATCGCTTGGTAGTTCTGTCTAGAATTTCCCATGCAGTTACATTCATAGCTCCTGGTATATGTCCTCTTCGTCCATACTCATTACGTTCACCACGATGTTGTCTACGACCTAAGGCGCTCACAATACAGATATCATTTTGCTCAACAGCATCCAGAACTTCATTTTTATCAACTATCAGTTCCGGTCTAAAGTGAGGAATAAATTCAGCTCTAGGATACTTATTGGATTCTTTGGATATCGGTCGGTTTTCTAAAGTCCATGTAGCCCAACCACCATTGAGAATAGAGGCATTATGAAATCCAAAAGTTCTTAACATCCACCAAAGTCGCGCAGCCCACATATTTTCTCGTTCATCGTAAATAACAACCCGAACTCCCTCACCAATTCCAAGTTTAGACATGCATTGAGCAAAATGCGCTGCTGTTGGTAAGGTAAAAGTACGTTTAGGTGAATTAGGATCGGAAATTTTTAATAAATCAGCAAATACAGCCCCGGGAATATGTCTCTTTCTAAAATTGCGTTTGCCACTTAGTACACGAGGAAAGGGCCATAGTTTTACCTGAACAGTTGCATCAACTATTCGTAAATCATCATCTCCTAGATGTTTCTCAAGCCATTCTGTTTCAACAAGTGGGCTTACCATTGGTAATTTTTTACTGATTAAAATTACGATTTATACCTTAAAAAGTCAACTAGCACTGAGTAGATTTGGTTAATAAAATTTACAAAGAAGTAATCGGAAAATAGTAATTTTAAACCCAAACCAAAAGATCATCAGAGACAATCAACAATAATTCAACTTACAAAATGAAAATTTGTATTGCGCAAACCAACCCAGTTAGAGGAGATATCCAAAAAAATATAGATAATCATAAAAGATTGATTGAACTTTCTATTAAAAATGAGGCTGATCTTATCATTTTTCCAGAACTTTCTTTGACAGGGTATGAACCAGAGTTGGTTGAATCATTAGCTTTTACAAAGGACGATGAAAGATTAGATGAATTTCAAGAGATTAGTAATACAAATCAAATAATAATAGGAGTTGGAGTTCCTATTAAAAATAAAAATGGGATCTGTATAAGTATGGCCATTTTTCAACCTTATAAACCACGAGAGATTTATTCAAAAGAACATTTACATCCTGGTGAAGAAAAGTATTTTGTTTCTGGAGAAAATCTTCCTCCAATAGAATTTAAAGACCATAGAATAGGATTTGCAATCTGCTATGAAACATCTATTTCTGAGCATTCTGAAAAGGCATTTAAAAATGGTTCAAATGTTTATATGGCAAGTGTTCTTAACTCGATCAATGGAGTTGATAAAGATTTGAATCGAATATCTAATATTGCTAAAAAGTATAAAATGATTTCATTGATGGCTAATTTTGTGGGAAAATCTGGAGGTTATGACTGTGCTGGTAAAAGCTCGATTTGGAATGAAAATGGACAACTCATTGAACAATTAGATGGAGTAAATGAAGGTATTGCAATAGTAGATATCGAAACATTAGAGACAATAAAAATGCAAATTGAGAAAATTAAAATTACTGTTAATGAAGCATAACCTCAATTACAACAGTTTCAAATACCTTTGTTGTACTTGGACTTATAGTCAATAGGAGACATTCCTGTAATACGATTGAAAACTTCACGGAATGCTTTAGTGTCGTTATACCCAACTTCGTACATGACTTCATTGACAGATTTCCGAGAATTTTCAAATGATTTTTTGGCAACTTCTATTTTTACTCTTTGTACATAGTCAAGTGGTGTTAATCCTGTAGCTTTGATAAATCTTCTGTCAAAATTTCTTCTGCTAACTCCAAATTCTTCTGACATTTTTTTGATGGAAATTTTGTCCTGATAATTTTCTTCCATAAAAGTTTGAGCATCTAAAATAACATTATCGTTATGCTTTTTATGTCCATTAAAAATGGAAAATTCGGCTTGTAAATTTCTGTCTAGATCTATCTGAAAATATTTAGCACAATGAATGGCTGTTTCTCGGTCAAAAAACTTTTCTACCAAATACATTAATAAGTGTAGAAAAGAATAAGCACCACCATTGGTATAAATTCCATTTTCGTCCGTAATTAGTTTATCTGTTTGTAGGTTTATATCAGGAAATAAGTTTCTAAATTCATCAGCCATCGCCCAATGGGTAGAACAGGTTTTTCCCGAAAGCAATCCTGTAGAAGCCAACATAAAACCACCTACACACATACTTGCGATTTCTGCACCTTGTTTGTATTGTTTCTCAATCCAATCAATCAGCAATTTATTATTCTTTGTAGCGGTTTCGTAGCTACGAACTAATGAAGCAGGAATAATTATAAGATTGGTTTCTGTTATTTCTTTTATCGTAGCATTTTGTTTTATAGAAAGAAAACCATCTTGTAAAATTTTGCCTTCCGTAGCACCCACCAAAGAGATTTTAAAAAGTGGCTTTTTGCTTTTCTTTTCAAAGAATTTATTAGCTTCAGTAAAAACCTGAAAACTACCAATAATACAAGCTGTAGTACTCATCGTAGTTTGCTCATTAGGAACCAAAATGCTTAAATGTTTCATGATACTATTTTTGATAAAGTTACATATAACTATTGTCTAAATCAACCCTTTAAAATGTCTAAATAACACATTCTTAAAGTGTAATTCGGTAATTATCTTTACATTACATTTATTAAAAGAAAAATTCAAATAATAATTAAATTGTAAATAAAATGGAAAACAATAATTACACCACAACCATTACCGTTAACAAAGGGGCTACTACAGCATTTAGTGCCATAAAAAATTTCAGAGCTTGGTGGTCAGAAGACATTGAAGGAAATACAGATCAGCTAGGGGAAACTTTTTTCTATCATTACAAAAATGTACACTTATGCAAACTAAAGCTGTTTGAAACTATTCCTAATCAAAAGTTAGTATACCTGGTGATTGACAATGAGTTTAATTTTGTAAAAGACAAAACAGAATGGGTAAATACCAAACTGGTTTTTGATATTTCAGAAGAAAACGGACAAACAAAAGTGACCTTTATTCATGACGGTTTAACTCCAGAAGGTGAATGTTATGAAGTGTGTAATGATGCCTGGACAGGTTATATACAAGGAAGTCTGAAAAAATTGATAGAAACGGGCGTTGGAAAACCAAATGGTAAAGAAGGTGGCTTAAATGCTGAACTGGTTAAAAAATGGGGGCTCCCAGACAAATAGTAGCTATTATTAATAATACAAAGGTCATGGCAACTCATGCTTATTTGTGAATCGTTACTCTGTTAAATAATTGTATCTTCCGAACCATAAGTTTAAGTAGTTCTAATCTATTATTAACGTTCATACTAAACAATAGTATATAATTTTAGAACAATACCTTACAACACAAAAAGAATGATTTATAAAGAGTTTGAACCAGACAAATTACTAACCGATTTCGTAAAGAATTATTGGTGGTTTGACAATTCTACAAATAATAAACTTGACTTTACAATTTTGCCAGATGGCTGTTTTGATTTAATAGTTTCATTCGATAATTATCAGCAAAAAGAAATTTCGCTGACAGGACTTTGGACTAAACAAGTTGATGTTTCTATTGAACCAAACAAACAGCTTTTTGGAATCCGCTTTAAATTATTAGCAGTAGACTACATTTTACAGCAAAAAATCTCATCTTTTTGCAATGGAGAAGAAATAAAAGAAAATGACTTTTGGGACTTAAACAAAACCTCATTTACTGACTTAGAAAATGTAACAGAGAGTCTGAATAAAATAATGCTTTCAATTTTAGATAATCAAAAAGGTATTGACATCAAAAAACAGAGTCTTTTTAGATTGTTATATCAAACAAAAGGAGAGTTAAGTGTGGAAGAGTATTCACAGGAAGTTTTATGGACAAGCCGTCAAATTAATCGCTATTTCAAAGATAGGGTGGGTATTCCTTTAAAAACGTATTGTAAAATTTTAAAATGCTACGCTTCGTATAAGCATATAAAGAAAGGACAACTTTATCCTGAACTAAATTATTTTGACCAATCACATTTTATAAAAGACTTAAAAAAGCAAACAGGAAATAATCCAAAGGAACTGTTTGAGAACAAAAACGACCGATTTTTACAATTGGCAACAATGACAGAGGAGTAATTTTGTAGCATAAATAAATTAAAAATATTGTAAAATGAAGTTTAGCAACATAAGACTTTTAGTGAACGACTTTGACAAGTGTTTTACTTTTTATAACGACATCATTGGTTTGGAATGTACTTGGGGAAAACTAGGCGAGAATTATGCTAGTTTCAATATTGGCATACCATCTGGACTTGCTTTGTTTAAGGCAGACTTAATGAACATTGCTATTAACAACGCAGAAGCAAGTAAAAGTGAAATTGAACAAGACAAAATAGCTATTGTTTTGCAAGTAGACAGTGTTGATGAAACTTACCGTTTGCTACAAAATAAAGGGGTGAAATTCTTAACAGAACCCAAAGATATGGATGCTTGGGGTATAAGAGTTGTACATTTTAGAGATCCAGAAAACAATTTAATTGAGTTGTATTCTGAACTGTCAAAATAAAATAAAGAATAAGTAATAAAAGTATATACAATTATTCCAAAGGTTGGTGAGTTGTTGACCTCTAACCTTTGGAAAACAACCTTGACTTAAAATATCGATTGACTACAACTTATCCAACTCGCTTAAAATAAGGCTGCATTCTTTTTCTATTTCTTAATCAGAAATGGCTAGAGGAGGAGTAATACCAATTGTTCTTCCTTCAAATAATAATCTAAATAGCTGTAATGTATAGTTATTAGTTAATTATATGAATTATTCCTACATTTATACTATAACAATTTCTATTCCGCAAAAACTCCAATTTTTCTCAGTAAAGAAATCATAAAAACGTTAGTAGTAATAATTAAAGCGTATAGCGATGAATCACTTAAGTAAAACTATTGAACAGCACTATCTTAAAGAAGGCTTATATGAAGATATTGTTCTACGTCTATCAGAAATGGGAAAAGACCTTAAGAATATTACACGAGAAGATATAGCTGGAGTTGATGAATTTCACGTTCGTGGGGCTGCTGTTTCTAAAGAGTTGGCAGAATCTATAGATCTTAATAATAAATCGGTTTTAGATGTTGGATGTGGTTTAGGAGGCCCATGTCGAATGTTAGCTGAAACATACAATTGTATTACTTCGGGTATAGACCTTAGTAATGAATACATTAGAACGGCTAAAAAATTATCTCAGCTTGTAAAACTCGAGTCTAAAACAAGTTTTATTCAGGGAGACGCGACAGCTCTTCCGTTTGAAAATGAATCATTTGATGTGGTTTGGACACAGCATGTTCAAATGAATGTACCTGACAAGCAAAAATTTTACTCGGAAATAAATCGAGTATTGAAGCCTAGTGGTTTTTTTCTATACTATGAGATTCTAAAAAATAACGATGAAATTGTTAAGTATCCAATGCCATGGGCATCTTCTGAAGATCACAGTTTTTTATTCAAGAACAGTGATATGGATAATATATTAACAAGCTTAGGTTTTACGAAAGTATCTTCTAAAGATCAAACGCAAGCGGGAATAGAATTTTTCGAAGGGGTGCTTGCCAAAATAAAAGAGTTCGGTCCACCAAAAATTGGACTTAATGTTCTCATGGGGGAGACCACTAAACCAAAGTTATTGAATTTATTAGAGCATTTTAAAAATGGTTCTTTGATTTTGGAAAGCGGTGTTTATAAGAAATAATACACTACTATCACTTTTATAGACTACAACTTATCTAACTCATTTAAAATAAGGTTACATCCTTTTTTTATTTCTTCATCAGAAATGGTTAGGGGAGGAGTAATACGAATCGCTCTTCCTTCAAAAAGCAACCAAAATAAAATAAGTCCTTTGTCTAAACAGTTTAAAATTACTTGTGAGGCAGCTTCTGGTGTATCAACTAATAATGCTAGCATTAATCCCTTTCCTCTAATTTCTTTAACAGCTGGGTGATTTTTAAAGGTATCACGTATGATTTTTTCTTTGCGTAAACTTTCTTCCATTAAGTTAGAAGAGGTGATTTCCTGTACAGTTGCTAAACCAGCACTAGCAATTACAGGGTGTCCTCCAAAAGTAGTAATATGCCCTAATTTTGGATACTCTTTTAAACAATTCATTACTTCAAAAGAGGCAATAAAAGCTCCAATTGGCATTCCGCCACCTAAACCTTTACCAGTAATAATAATATCTGGGGTAACGTTGTAATTTTCAAATCCCCAAAACTTTCCTGTTCGTCCAACTCCTGATTGGATTTCATCCAAAATTAACAAGGCTCCAACTTCTTCACATCGTTGTTTTACTTTTGTTAAGTAGTTATTTTGAGGTTCGATAAAACCAGCGCCTCCTTGAATGGTTTCTAAAATAACTCCAGCTGTTTTAGAAGTTATTTTTTCTAAATGGTGTTCGTTGTTATATTCGATAAATCTACTCCCCGGAATTAACGGACGAAATGCACGGTTTTGTTGTTCTGCACCACAAACACTCATAGCTCCTTGCGTATTACCATGATACGCATTTTTAGCGGCAATGATTTCACTTCTACCTGTAAAGCGTTTGGCTAATTTTAAGGCACCTTCAGTAGCTTCGGTTCCAGAGTTTACTAAATAAACAGACGAAAGGTTAGGAGGTAAGGTAGCTGCTAAAGCTTTGCACAATTCTAATTGTGGTTTTTGAATAAACTCACCATACACCATTACGTGGGTGTATTGATCCAATTGATTTTTTATGGCTTCATTTACTCTAGGGTGATTATGCCCCAAGCTATTTGCCGAAACTCCTGCTACAAAGTCTAACATAGCTTTTCCATTACTGTCGTATATGTAACTTCCATTAGCATGTGATATTTCAATAGCTAAAGGATGTGGAGTGGTTTGCCCTTGATATTTAAAAAAATCGTCTTTCACGGAGTTTATCTAATCTTTTTAGTATTTATTTTTTCTAACTTTTTCTTCTTAGTAGTTTCGTTAATGAAGTTTTCTTTCGCTTCTTTTACAACATCTAACTCTTCTTTTTCTTTTGCTGGAAGAGAAGAATCTTTGTCTTTCTCAAATATATCTTCAACGGTTAAAGGTTGTTCATCACCACGCCATAAAAATCCTTTAAATTTTTTCTCTTCTGAAGGAAATTCAGATGGAGGGTACGTTGTCCCTTCTGATTTTTTAAAGTATTTGGTTTGTGCTATTTCTCCATCTTCTAAAATGAACTCTATATCGCTTGCAATTTCCTTAGTTATGGTTTCAAGTTTATGAGTTTTGTCATTATTGTTATAGTATAAAGATTCGGCATTTCCTTTTACTAACATCGTATGCAATTCATCATTTTCAAACTTTCCAAAAATATCTCTTCCTTTAATTTGGTTGAAATTTTCTTGATGTATTGAATCTTGCTGAATCATAAAAGCGTTTTTCAGTACTTTTAAAGAATCAAGCTTATTGGTTTCTTTATTCATTAACAACTGAATGCTATCTCCTGTAATTTGACTACCTTTTGACCATAAAATAGGTCTTTTAAACATTCTGGTTAAACCTGTTTCTTGACTTGTATGAATTGAATCACATTTACCTCTTAAATCAGATTTAAAGATTTTTACATTATTAAAAATACGAGCAATACGCTTTTCTGGTTTACCAGTAAGTAATATTTTATCTCCTGCTACATACATAGAATCTTTTTCAAGAACTGAAATAGCTACAGCTCTATCAATAATAAACAAAGAATCTTTGTGTTCATATAGTTCAGCATAGTTTCCTTTTGCTACCATATTTTGTACAGTATCTATAACTTTAATGTTGTTGGTAGCTGAGGCAAATCCCTTTCGTTTATCGTAGTACAAACTGTCTGCAGAAACTGTGCGTTCTTTTAAAAAGAGTTTTGCGTTTTTAACAAAGTAAGAAATATCAGTATTGGTATCGTAAAACCCTTTTTCTGAATATACTTTGGTACTGTCTTTTAAATTGGTAATGGTACTTGGCCCATATAAATAAGCTACACTAGAATTAGTGTAATAATCTAGGTGATTAGATTCTAGCCTATTATCTGGATTTACAACGGTTACTTGTGATTGTGCAGTAAATTTTTTGTCTTTTAAATAGTAAGTTCCTTTTGTACTAGAAAGGGTGTTTTTTTTATCTCGAATAGTACCTCCGTTAGGGTAGTATAAAATCTGATTAATTCTATCAAAATGAAGCGTATCGGTCTTTAAAGTCATCTCTTTATCATTGATTTCAACGTTACCCCAAGATTTCGCCTTTTTCGTGTTACCATCGTAAGTAGCAAAATCACTATATTGAATTATTGTATCTCCTTGTTCAATAACAACCTCTCCAATCGCTTTAAATAAATTTTTATCCTTGTACAGCAATGCTCGTTGACAATCAAGAGTAGCTCCTTCATGCGACATTTTTACTTTTCCTATCAGTAAAGTTGCACCAGGGTATTTGCTTTCATCAGCGGTACTTAATTCAGTAGATAGAATTTTGATTTTTTTTGTTTGAGAAAAACTTACAACAGAGAATAATAAAATAGCTAACAGAAATAGTTTCTTCAAAATAGTACGATTTAATGCACAAAAATAATGAAAAGAACATGCCAAAAATCCTAATAAAGAAATAAAATTATCAGGATAAATAAGAAGCAGTCTTTTAGTAAATGGTTAATTTTGTATCAAATTAAAAAATTATAAAGATATGAGCGCTCATTTTGATTTATCAAAAGAAGAGATGAAGTCTTACGGATATAAAATAGTCGATATAATTGCAGAACATTGGGATACTTTAGAGCAGCAAAAGCCTGTAGCCAGTGCTTCTCGAAAAGAAATGGATAGCATTTTTTTACAAGAAGCTCCTGCTGAAGGAATGCCAGCAGAAAAGGTGTTGGATTTTGTGATGGACAATGTTATACCTAATAGTACAGTTATTTCGCACCCAAAAGCCTATTCATTTGTTCCAGGACCTAGTAATTTTATAAGTACTATGGCAGATAGTTTAGCAACTGGATTTAATATTTTTTCTGGGGGATGGATGGTTTCTCCTGCGGCAGCAGAGTTAGAAATTGTGACCATGAACTGGTTATTAAAAATGTACAATTTTCCTGTTGAAAAAGGAGGAGGGATTTTTACCAGTGGTGGATCAATGGCAAACTTGACAGCTTTAGTAACTGCTAGACGTATTAAATGTGGAGATGATTTTTCGAAAGCAGTTATCTACTTATCAGATCAAGCACACTCTTCAAATATTAAGGCGATAAGAGTATTAGGGTTTAAAAAAGAACAAATTCGAATTTTACCAACGGATATTGAATTCAGAATTAGTATCAACAAGTTAAAAAATGCCATTGCTAAAGATCGATTAGAAGGTTTACAACCGTTTTGCTATATCGCTTCGGCGGGAACAACGAATACAGGTACTGTGGATCCTTTAGATGAAATCGCAGACATTTGTGAAGAAGAAAACTTATGGTTTCATATTGATGGGGCTTATGGAGGAGCTGCTATTTTATCAGAAAAAGGAGCTAAGGCTTTGCGAGGAATTGAAAGAGCAGATTCGTTAACGGTAGATCCACATAAATGGTTTTATCAGCCTTACGAAATTGGATGTTTATTAGTGAAAGATGCTTCTTGGTTAAGTGGAACATTTAGTGAAAAACCTGAGTATTTACGTGATATTGAAGGAAATGAATCGGAAATTAACTTTTATGATTACGGTATCCAGCTAACAAGACGTTTTAGAGCATTAAAGTTTTACATGTCTATAAAAACCTACGGTTTAGACGCTTTTAGAAAAGCTGTATCTTACAACATTCAGCTGGCTGATGATGTAGAAAAAATGTTGCGTAAAAGTAGAAATTGGGAAATTATTTCTCCAGCTACTTTAGCGGTTATCAATTTTAGATACAATCCTATAGGATTAAACTTAGAGGAAGAAGAAATAGATAAATTGAATCAGGAAATTTCTCAAAAAGTAATGGATTCAAGAGAAGCATTTTTAGTGACTACTATTTTGAATAAGCAGGTTGTGCTGAGAATGTGCTTGATAAATCCGAAAACTACTATGGAAGATGTAAAAGAGACACTGCTATTGTGTAATAAATTTGGAGAGGAAATTTTAAATAATAAACAAAAAGGAGCATAAAAGCTCCTTTTTTTTGTTTTCATGATAAAAGTCATATTTCTGGTTTTATTGTTATGGTATTTTTGTTAATATAAAAGATAAAAAAGTCTTTTATTAATTTAAATATTAACAACTACATCAATAGAAACAAAATGAAACACTTGAAAACAACCGCAATTATTCTAGCAGCGATGTTTGCTATAACAAGTTGTAAGAATGAAAAATCTGACAATATTGCTATGAAAAGCGCTTCAGACATAGCTATTAAAGGAACCATGGAAGCTGAGTTGACAGCACCACCGAATGTTCCTGCACCAGTGGGAAATAGAACAGCAAAAAAGCTATTAGTAAATATGGAAATTCTTGAAAAAGAAGGAACAATGACTGATGGTGTAAAATATGTGTATTGGACATTTGGAGGTTCTGTTCCTGGAAGTTTCATAAGAACAAGAGTAGGAGATGAAGTAGAGTTTACACTATCAAATCACCCAGACAACAGACTTCCACATAACATAGATTTACATGCTGTGACGGGTCCAGGAGGTGGAGCAACTTCTTCATTTGTAGCTCCAGGTCATAAAAAAACGTTTTCATTTAAAACATTAAATCCTGGGTTATATGTATATCACTGTGCTACAGCTCCAGTAGGAATGCACATAGCAAATGGTATGTATGGGTTGATTTTAGTTGAACCAGAAGGAGGTTTACCTAAAGTAGATAAAGAATACTACATAATGCAAGGTGATTTTTATACTAAAGGAGAAAATGGAGAACCAGGATTACAAGCTTTTGATATGAAAAAAGCAGTAGATGAAGATGCAGATTATGTAGTGTTTAACGGTAAGGTAGGTTCTTTAACAGGAGACAATGCAATTACAGCAAATGTAGGAGAAACAGTACGTTTATTTGTAGGTAACGGTGGTCCCAACTTAACATCTTCTTTCCACGTAATTGGTGAAATTTTTGACAATGTTCATATCGAAGGAGGAGAAAGAATTAATAAAAATGTACAAACAACATCAATTCCAGCAGGAGGTGCAGCTATTGTTGACTTTAAAGTGGATGTTCCTGGTACATTTATTTTAGTTGATCATGCGATATTTAGAGCATTTAACAAAGGTGCTTTGGGAATGTTAAAGGTAAAAGGAGAGGAAAATAAGAGAACATATTCAGGAGTTAAACAAGAAGGTATTTATAACCCTGAAGGAGGTACTATCCAATCTATGCCAAATAGAGAAGAAGAAAAAACTGTTGCAAAACAGGAAAAATCATTAGCTCAAAAAATAGCTGACGGTAAGCAAATTTATACGAAAACATGTTTTGCTTGTCACCAAGCAAATGGAGAAGGAATTCCAAATGCATTCCCTCCTTTAGCAAAATCAGATTATTTAAATGCAGATGTTAAAAGAGCTGTTGGCATAGTATTGCATGGAAAAACAGGAGAGGTTACTGTAAATGGTCAAAAATATAATAGTGTAATGACCAAACAAGCATTGAGTGAAGAAGAAGTAGCAGATGTACTTACGTATGTATACAATTCTTGGGGTAATAATAAAACAAATGTTGGTGTGAATACAGTGGCAGAGGTGAAAAGTGCTCACTAAAAATAAATAAGTAACATAAAACTAATTAAAGATGAGAACCATTTTAAGATTGACAATTTGTATTCTTTTTCTAGGCATTTCCAATGGAAATTGTCAATCTAAAATGGTTCCTATAAAGGGAGGAAATTACATTCCTTTGTATGGAAGAGATTCAGCCAGAGTTACAATTAAAATTTTTTTAATAGATGTTTATCCAGTAACAAATGAAGATTTTTTACGATTTGTAAAAGAAAACCCAGAATGGAGGAAATCTAGAGTAATTAACCTCTTTGCAGATAAAAGCTACCTTATTGATTGGGAAAATGATACTATAATAGGAGATAAATTGAATTTAAAATCACCTGTAACCAATGTATCTTGGTTTGCTGCAAAATGCTATTGTGAAAAACAAGGAAAAAGGTTAGCAACAGTTGATGAGTGGGAATATGTAGCTATGGCTAATCAAAAATTACCAGATGCAAGAACCTTAAAAACGTATAACGAATATATTTTGGGTTGGTACGAGAAACCTAGAACTTTTGATAATACCATAGGCTCTACATTTAAAAATTATTGGGGAGTATATGATATGCATGGGTTGGTTTGGGAATGGACATCAGATTTTAACTCAGTTTTGGTCTCTGGAGAGTCTCGGAAAGATGTTGATAACGACAGTAATTTGTTTTGTGGTAGTGCAGCAATTGGATCGACAGATTTAATGAATTACGCAGCCTTTATGCGTTATGCTACTAGAGGAAGTTTGAAGGCTAAATTCACTATGAAAAACTTAGGTTTTAGATGTGCAAAAGATAAATAATAGAACAATGAAAGTAATAAAATATATAACAATAATTCTTTTTTCAATTATGCTATTAAGCTCTTGTAAAAAAGAAAAGGACAGTACAAACTCTCGTATAACTTACCAATGTCCTATGCAATGTGAAGGCAGCAAAGTATACACTGAAGCTGGTAGTTGTCCTATTTGTAAGATGGATTTAAAATCTCAATCACCTGAAATCTCTAAAGTGTTAGAAACAGGTATCTCTGAGAGTTCTATATTTAACTTAACATCCGTTTGGAAAACAGAAGAGAATGAAAGTATATATTTAAAAGATCTTAGAGGGAAAACTTTGGTAATGGTGATGATTTATACTACTTGTAAAGCTGCTTGCCCTAGATTGGTAGCTGATATGCGTAATATTGAGGAGAAAGTGCCAAAAGAATACACAAATGATATACAGTATGTGTTAATTAGCATTGATCCAAAAAATGACACTCCAAAAAGACTTAAAGAGTTTGCTAAAGAAAATTATATGGATGGTGAGCATTGGACTTTCTTACAAGGAAATGAAGAATCGGTGCGAGAATTTGCCAATGTGTTAGCAGTGAAGTACAAACAAATTTCTCCGTTAGATTTTTCGCACTCAAATATTATAAGTGTATTTAATCCAGAAGGGGAGTTGGTGCATCAACAAGAAGGTTTGGGCGTTGATAATAAAGAAACTATTGCAAGTATTTTAGAAACCGTTAAAAAATAGTTTCTACAATATTTCTTATAAAAAACGTCTTTTAGATATTTTCTCTAAAAGACGTTTTTTATTATTTGTTATTTTCAAATTGAGCCTGCATAAACTCTTTTGATTTTCCTTTAGCTATAGAAGCTGTTTGCCATTTATCGTTTAAAATCATTTTACCTACATAGGCTATTTGACCAATATGATAAGGAAAATGAGCAATTTGTCTAGTAATACTTTCAATCAATTTAACTTGTTTGTTTCTAATCACTATTGGTTGATTAAAATTCTCTTCATTTAAAGAATATAAGGCAGAAAATAAGCAATTCCATCCTTTTTCCCAGTGACCTATTAGCTCTTCTTTAGTTAAATCTTGAGGTTCAAATTCAGCATCTCTATCTCTCCAATCTTTTTCTCCATCAGAAGTGAAAAAATCAGTCCATCGAGATAGCATGTTTTCTGACATGTGAATAATGATAGAAGCTATGCTGTTACTTTCTTCATTATATTTCCAGTGTAAATCTTTTTCTTCAAGTTGAGCAATCGTTTTATCAGCAACTTCTTTATACGATTTAAACTGCGTTGTGATATTGTCTATATATTCTTGTATCATCATAAAAAAAGGAGTTCTTAAGAACTCCTTTTAAATTTATCTGTTAATTGTCTGCTTTCTATCAGGACCAACTGAAACGATCTTTACAGGTACCCCTGTTTCCTTTTCGATAAACGCAATGTAATCTAATAAGTTTTGAGGTAATTGATCTGCTGAAGACATTTTTGTTAAATCATCCTTCCAACCTTTAAACTCAGTATAGTTTACGGTTACATTTTCAGGTTCAATATTATATGGGAAGTGAGAAATTTCTTCACCTTTGTAGTTGTAAGAAGTACATACTTTTAAGGTCTCAAAACCTGATAATACATCACCTTTCATCATCATTAATTGCGTAACACCATTTACATCAACAGCATACTTTAAAGCAACTAAATCTAACCATCCACAACGACGAGGACGTCCTGTAGTAGCTCCAAATTCATGACCAACTTTAGCCATAGTAGCCCCATCTTCATCAAATAATTCTGTAGGGAAAGGTCCAGAACCTACACGAGTAGTATACGCTTTAAAAATACCAAATACTTCACCTATTCTGTTAGGAGCTACTCCTAAACCAGTACAAGCACCAGCAGCAGTAGTGTTAGATGAAGTTACGAATGGATACGTTCCAAAATCAATATCTAATAACGATCCTTGAGCTCCTTCAGCTAAAATAGTTTTCCCTTCTTTAATAGCGTTGTTTAAAAAATCTTCAGAATCGATAAATTGTAATGTTTTTAATTTATCAATACCTCTAGAAAATTCAGCTTCTAACTCATCTAAATCGTAATCGATTTGTACATCAAAGTAAGCTAACATACTTAAATGTTTTTCAGTTAAAGCTCTATATTTTTCTTTCCAGTTATCTAATTCTAAATCTCCAACACGCATTCCGTTTCTACCAGTCTTGTCCATGTAAGTTGGTCCAATTCCTTTTAATGTAGAACCGATTTTTGCTTTTCCTTTTGAAGTTTCAGAAGCAGCGTCTAATAATCGGTGAGTTGGTAAGATTAAATGTGCTTTGCGAGAAATTAATAATTTAGAAGTATAATCGATGTTATGAGTATCTAAATTTTCTAATTCTTTTTTAAAGATAACAGGATCGATAACTACTCCGTTACCAACCACGTTTAAAGCTGTTTTATGAAAAATTCCAGAAGGAATTGTGTGTAATACGTGCTTGTTTCCATCAAAAATTAAAGTATGACCTGCGTTAGGGCCTCCTTGAAAACGTGCAATAATATCGTAGTTTTTTGTTAGAACGTCTACAATTTTACCTTTTCCTTCGTCTCCCCATTGTAAACCAAGTAATAAATCTACTGCCATTTAGTGTGTTGTTAAGTGTATGTTTTATTTGTTGTTTCTTTTTGTTCCGTAGAAGTATAGTGAGTGATTGTGAATGTCAATATCAAAAACATCTTCAATTGTTTTTTTGATAATTTGAATTCGAGGGTCACAAAATTCTTTTACCTCACCAGTATCGGTAAGAATTACGTGATCGTGATTTTTGTCAAAGTAACTTTTTTCATATCGAGCCATAGATTGTCCATCAAACTGATGCTTACGAACCAATCCACAATCCAATAACAAATCCATAGTATTGTATAGCGTAGCTCTACTTACACGATAGTTTTTGTTTTTCATTTTTATGTACAACGATTCGATGTCAAAATGCTCGTCAGCGTCGTAAATTTCTTGTAAAATAGCGTATCGTTCTGGTGTTTTACGATGCTTATTCTCTTCTAAAAAAGAAGTGAATACTTTTTTTACAACTTCTTGATTTTCGGCTGAATTACTCATGTACTTTTAAATTTTTACTCACTAAAGTGAGATTTATAATATTCTTTATTCAAAACCTAACGAGTTTGCTTTGATGAGATTTTGAATAAAGGGCAAATTTACGTTTATTTCTTGATAAAAAAACAAGGATAATGAAATGATATTTACAAAGTATTAACACGTTCAACTTTTTGAACACCTTCTACCTGTTTCATATTATCTATTAGCTTGTTAAGCTGATTTTTGTTTTTTACACTTATTGATAATTTTCCATCAAAAACACCATTGTCTCCAGAGATATTAATACTGTGTATAAATACATCCATACTGTTAGATATAATACGAGTAATGTTATTCACAATTCCCTTATTATCTAACCCAGATAAATGTAAAATAGCTGTAAATTCCTGTTTGGTTGAATCTATCCATTTAGCGGGCATGATTCGATAAGCATAGTTAGATTGTAACGAAATAGCATTAGGGCAATCATTTTTATGCACTTTAATACCTTCATTAATAGTAACAAACCCAAAAACTTTGTCTCCTGGAATAGGTGAGCAGCATTTAGCTAGTGTATAATCCAACGTTTGTTCTTCTTTTCCAAAAACAAGAGCGTCGTATTTACTCGTAACTTCTTCTTTCTCTAATATTTCTTTAGAAGGTGAACGACGGAACGTACTTTTGATAAAGCCCATAAAGCTACCGCTTCTTTGGGCTACAAATTCTTTAAGTTGGGTGTTATCAATCGCACCATTACCAATTCTGTAAAATAGGTCAAAACTGGTTTTTAAACCAAAATAGCTAGCTAACTCATGGATTACTTTTTCACTGGTATTAATTTTTAGATGACGTAATTTTCGTTGTAAAATAGCTTTTCCTTCTTCTGCTATTTTCTTTTCTTCTGCTTTTAATGCTGATTTAATTTTGGCTCGGGCTCTAGCTGTAATTACAAAATCTAGCCAACGTACATTTGGTTTATTATTAGACGCTGTTAGTACTTCTACTTGGTCACCACTTTTTAATTCATAACTTAATGGTACCAACTTCCCATTTACTTTTGCTCCACGACATTTTAATCCTACATCTGTATGCACGGAGAAAGCAAAATCTAATGCAGAAGCACCTTTAGGTAATGATTTAAGATCTCCTTTAGGTGTGAATACATAAATCTCTTTAGCATAAAGGTTTAGCTTAAAGTCTTCGACAAAATCGACAGCATCTAAACTTTGGTTTTCTAAACTTTCCTTCAAGCGATTCAGCCAGCCTTCTAATCCATTTTCTTTAACATTACCTTGCTTGTATTTAAAATGGGCTGCATATCCTTTTTCAGCAATTTCATCCATTCTATTTGAACGAATTTGAACTTCTACCCATTTTGCTTCAGGGCCAATTACTGTAATGTGTAAAGCTTCATATCCAGTAGATTTAGGTTGAGAAATCCAATCTCTTAAACGAGCAGGATTGGGTTTGAAAAAGTCGGTAACTATAGAGTATATCTTCCATGCATCAAACTTCTCATCACCTGAAGTAGGATCATAAATAATTCTGATGGCAAATTTATCGTACACTTCATCAAAGGTTACATTTTGTTTGCGCATTTTTCTACGGATAGAAAAAATAGATTTAAAACGGCCTTTTATCTCGTACTTAAAACCTTCTTTGTTTAATGCCTCTTTTAAAATCCCTGTAAAGCTATCTATATATTTTTGTTGATCTTCTTTACTTTCTTTAATTTTAGTTAAAATATCATGATACACATCTGGTTCAGTATATTTTAACCCTAAATCTTCTAATTCGGTTTTAATATTGTAAAGACCTAGTCGATGGGCTAGAGGAGCGTAAATGTATAAGGTTTCTGATGCTATTTTTACCTGTTTATGAGGCGGCATAGAATCCATAGTTTGCATATTGTGCAACCTATCAGCAATTTTAATAAGTATTACTCGAACATCATCATGAAGAGTAAGTAACATTTTTCTGAAATTCTCTGCTTGTATAGAATAGTCTTGTTCCTGTCTTAAATTTGATATTTTGGTAAGTCCACTAACAATTCGGGCAATGTTTTCACCAAACAAACGCTCCATATCGTCAATAGTGTAGTGAGTATCTTCAACAACATCATGTAGTAGGGCAGCGGCAATAGAAGTTGCTCCTAAACCTATTTCATCAGCTACGATTTTAGCTACTGCAATAGGGTGGTAAATATAGGGTTCTCCAGTTTTTCTACGTTGTTTAGAGTGTGCTTCTACAGAAATATCAAAAGCTTTTCGAATTAGCTTTTTATCATCTTCAGATAATGTTTGATATGTTCCTTTTAATAAATTTTTATATCTGTTAGCTATTTCTTTATTCTCTTCTTCTATCGTTACATTATAACTCATACATTGAAATTCTTTTACTTTTTTGATGTAAAATAAAAGTAGTATAAAGAATTATATTGAGCAAGTTTTAAAGAGATTTGTTTAGTATGGATTATAGTAGAAAAAAAGATCAAGAAATATAAATATATTAAGGCTTTTTCCTGTGAAAATATATTGATTTAACCCATAACTTTGTGGTATAATTCAGAGGAACTTACTCAAAAAAGAAAAGTCCCCCTGAGATATCATTTTAATATGATATTCGAACCTCCGGCTTTTTTACCAAGTCGGAGGTTTTATGTTTTTAAGGATTGTTTTTCTGCTTTTTTTTCCCACTCTTTACGTAAATCTTCTGAAAGTTTTCCACTTCCGTCATGTTTCCAACCAGGAGGCTTTAAAAAGTATAAAAATCGTTTGTTTAAAGAGGTATTGCTTGTAAAAACATCTTTAAACATATTGTACCATTCTACAAAAGCAACTTTAACTGGATTGTATGTATTGATGTTACTGACTAAGCCATATACTGGTTTTTCAATTTCTGGTTCAAAAGTACCAAATAGCTTATCCCATATAATAAAAATTCCTGCATGATTTCTATCTAAATATTGAGGATTTGTAGCATGATGAACTCTGTGATGACTAGGTGTATTAAAAACAGCTTCAAACCACTTTGGTAACTTATCAATCAATTCAGTGTGAATCCAGTATTGATATAATAAACTAATGCTCATTTGAGTTAAAATCATCAATGGATGAAAACCAATAATTGCCAAAGGAGCCCAAAATATAAAGGTATAAAAACTCCCTGACCAAGTTTGACGTAATGCAGTACTTAAATTATATTTTTTAGAAGAATGATGTACAACATGGCTAGCCCAAAACAATCTACTTTCATGTGCTATTCTGTGATTCCAATAGTAGGCAAAATCTTCTGCAAATAATAAAAGAATCCAAGCCCACCATGTAAAAGGTATCGTAAACAAACGATATTGATATAAGAATATGAATACTCCTAAGGTCAATCCTTTAGTGAATAAACCTATAAAAACATTTCCCAGTCCCATAGTAATCGAAGTAGCAGCATCTTTAAATTCATAGTCATCTAGTTTTACTTTAACAGTTAATATAACTTCAATAATAACCGTTATAATAAAAAAGGGAATAGCGTAATGAATTAGGTTAGGAATTTCTGGAACTTGCATAAAAAAGGGCGTTTAGTTACAAACATACACAAAATCATGAAATTATTTAAAGCTAAGAGTTTGTTTATGCAGTAAAAAGCAGTATATTTGCAGGCTTAAAAATAAATTTTAAATAATTTAATTATGAATCATTACGAAACTGTTTTCATTTTGAATCCCGTTTTATCTGAAACTCAGATAAAGGAAACAGTAAAGAAGTTTGAGGACTACTTACTTTCTAAAGGTGCAGAAATGATTTCTAAAGAAGATTGGGGCTTAAAGAAGTTAGCTTATCCAATCGAAAAGAAAAAAAGTGGATTTTACCACTTATTTGAGTACAAGGTAGCAGGTGAAGTTATTGCTCCGTTTGAATTAGAGTTTAGACGTGACGATAGCGTTATGCGTTATTTAACTGTAAAGTTAGACAAGCATGCTGCAGCTTGGGCTGAAAAAAGAAGAGAACGTGTTAAATCTGCAAAAAAGTAAGAAATGGCATCAATAGATCAACAAGCAAAAGGGAATAAGCAAGGAGAAGTACGTTACTTAACTCCGCTTGATATCGAAACTAAAAAAGAAGCTAAATACTGTCGTTTCAAGAAAAATGGTATTAAGTACATCGATTACAAAGATGCAGACTTCTTAATGTATTTAGTAAACGAGCAAGGTAAAATTTTACCAAGACGTTTAACAGGAACATCATTAAAATATCAACGTAAAGTGGCTCAAGCTATCAAAAGAGCTCGTCACTTAGCTTTAATGCCATACGTTGGAGATATGTTAAAATAATAAAGAAGTAGAAACATGGAATTGATATTAAGACAAGACGTAGAAAACTTAGGTTTTAAAGACGATATCGTAACTGTTAAGAATGGTTATGGACGTAACTACCTAATACCTCAAGGATATGCAATTTTAGCTACTTCTTCAGCTAAAAAAGTATTAGCAGAAAACTTAAAGCAACGTGCTTTTAAAGAAGCTAAATTAATAGATGATGCTAACAAATTAGCAGAAACTATTAAAGGTTATGAAATCAAAATAGCTTCTAAAGTAGGTTCAGGTGATAAATTATTTGGTTCAGTAAACAACATCGATGTTGCAGAAGCTTTAGTTAAAGCAGGTACTGAAATTGATAAGAAATTTATCAAAGTTACTGGAGGTAGCGTAAAAAGATTAGGAAAATATAATGCTTCTGTGCGTTTACACAGAACTGTTGTAGCTGACATCGTATTTGAAGTAGTTGCTGAATAGTAACTATATTGTTAAATACATGTTAATAAAGTATAAATCCACTCAGTCGAGTGGATTTTTTTATTTATTAAATTTGAGTTGTAATATAAACAAAATCAAGACTATTATGAAAAAATTATTAGTGTTATCTTTTGTTTTTTTGAGTTTATCCATCTTTTCCCAGGTAACTACATCAAAAATAAAAGGAACTGTAACAGACAGTCAAGGAGAGCCATTATTCGGGGCTAATATCGTGGTTTTACACGAGCCTACAGGTACAGTATCTGGAGCTGTAGCCCAAGATAATGGTAAGTACACCATTCCTAATTTAAGAGTAGGAGGACCTTACAAAGTAACATTTAGCTTCGTGGGCTTTGAATCACAAGAAGTAACTAATGTATATTTAACGTTAGGTAAAACTACGAATATTGATGGTAAATTAGCTGAAGATGGAGAACAGTTAGAAGAAGTGGTGATTTCTGCATCAAAGAGTAAAGTTTTTAATAGCGATCGTACAGGTGCTCAAACTAGTGTGAGCGCTATTCAATTAAAAACGTTACCAACAATATCTCGTTCTGCAGCTGATTTTACTCGTTTAGAACCAACTGCAAGTGGTAACTCATTTGGAGGAAGAAATGATCAGTTTAATAATTTTTCATTAGATGGATCTATTTTCAATAACCCGTTTGGTTTAGACTCTCCAACACCAGGAGGACAAACAGGTTCACAACCAATCTCGTTAGACGCTATTGAACAAATATCAGTTTCTACCGCACCATACGATGTAACTCTATCAGGCTTTACAGGTGCCTCAGTAGATGCTGTAACAAAAAGCGGAACCAATGAATTTACGGGTACCGTTTATGGTTTCTTTAGAAATCAAGATATGACAGGAGGTAAGATTAAAGGACAAAAAGTAGTAAAACCTAAGTTAAACCAAAGTCAGTATGGAGTAAGTTTAGGTGGACCTATCATAAAAGATAAACTATTCTTCTTTGCCAATTTTGAAAAAGATGATCGTGAAGATTTAGGTACTGCTGGTTGGATACCGAATACAGGTAGCGGTGCTGTTAACGAATCGAGAGTTTTAGAGACTGATTTAATAGCTGTTCGTGACGCATTGGCTGCTTTAGGTTATGATACAGGTGCTTATGATGGATTTACTTATGGTTCTGGATCTACTAAAGGAATCTTTAAGTTAGATTGGAACATTAATGATAAAAACAGATTAGCTTTAATTTATAACTTTTTAAGAGCTTCAAAAGAAAATCCAGCACACCCAACTGCTCTGGGAGCTAGAGGACCTAATTTTTCTACACTTCAGTTTGAAAATTCAGGCTATGAAATTAATAACAATTTAGATTCATTTCAACTGGAATTAAACTCTAACTTATCTGAAACAACAACAAACAAATTACAAATAGGATATACACATTTTGATGATTTCAGAAACCCGATGTCAGCACCAGCACCAGTAATTACTATACAAGATGGTAATAGTAGCAATTATATCATAGCTGGTCATGAGCCATTTTCTATTCATAATAGATTAGATCAAAAAGTTTTTCAATTAACCAACAACATGAACTTTTTCAAAGGAGATCATACTTATACTGTTGGATTTTCATTCGAAAAGTTTGAATTTAAGAATTCATTCAATTTAGTAAACTATGAATCATTTAATTTTGGTATTTTCCCTTATTATGGATTGTTTAGCCCATATCCTGATGTAGCTACATTTTTATCGAATGCCCAACCAGGAGGTGTTGTAGAACAATACTTAGCAGCTACTCAAAATGCTTTTGATTCATTTAATGCTAATGGAGCAGGAAATGACGGAGGATGGAAGTTATCTGAATTAAACGTTGGTCAATTAGCTTTTTATGTACAAGATGAGTGGGAAGTAAATGATGATTTTAAGTTAACCTACGGTATTCGTTTCGATAAGCCTTTATACTTTGACACTTCTAGTTTGATTCAAAAGTTTATTGATACTGATAATGGAGCTACAAGAGATAATTCAGTATTATATTATAACCCTAACACAGGAGAAGAACAAACCTTAAATTCAACTAAAATGCCTACTAATCAATGGTTAGTTTCACCAAGAGTAGGTTTTAACTGGGATGTAAAAGGTGACAATACAATGCAACTTCGAGGTGGTTCAGGTGTATTTACAGGACGCTTACCTTTTGTATGGATAGGAAATCAGGTAAGTGGTGCTGATGATGGATTTTTCCAGCTTGTTGATCCAGAGTTTAAATTTCCTCAGGTATGGAGAACAAACTTAGGGTTAGATTGGAAGTTTGAAAATGGAATCATAGCAACTACAGACATTTCTTATACTAAGGATATAAATGGAGCACATGTACAAAATTGGGGGTTAAGAGAACCAAGTGCTACCTTAAATACGACGTTTGATGATAGAGTAGTTTATACTGCTGGAGATAAAGGAAATAATGCCTATGTGTTTACAAATTCTGATAAAGGACGCATTTGGAATGCCTCATTTAAACTTCAAAAAACATTTGATAATGGATTATATGCAAGTGTAGCCTATAACTATTTAAATGCAAAAGATGTAAATTCAATAGAAGCTGAAATAACAGGAGATGCTTTTGATTTTAACCCGACAAAGGGTAATGCAAACAATGATGTTTTATCATACTCTAAATATGGAGATACACACCGAATTATAGGGGTTGCTTCAAAGAAATTTACTTATGGAAATAATAAGTTTGCAACAACAATTTCTACATTCTTTGAATATGCTAAAGGAGGCAGATTTAATTATACTTATGCAGGAAATATAAACGGAGATTCTTCATTCCAGAATAATGACTTATTATATATTCCTACCTCTAGTGAAGTACAACAAATGCAATTTGCTGCTAGCGGACCTAATGGAGAGACTGCTCAAGAACAAGCGGATGCTTTTGAGGCTTATATTCGTCAAGATGATTATTTAAGCTCTAATAGAGGTCAATATATGGATAGATATGGAGCTTTAGCACCTTGGAGAGGTAAATGGGATCTTAAAGTGTTACAAGACTTTAATTTTAATGTGTCTGATAAAAAACAAAATACAATACAGTTAAGTGTTGATATTTTAAATGTAGGGAACTTATTAAATTCTGATTGGGGGGTGGTTCAACAACCTAATAATTTATCACCAATAGGTGTTTCTGTAGACGGAAGCAATACTCCTACATATACTTTTGATACTACTCAGAAAAAAACATTTGGTTATGACTCTAGCTTAAATTCTCGTTGGCAAATGCAATTAGGTTTAAGATATATATTTTAACTAATCACATTTTTATAGATGAAGGCAGTTTATTTAATTAAACTGTCTTTTTTTGTTTTTACTAGGAAATAATTTAAAAGAAAGGGGGGTTTTCCTGTAATTTTTTTGAAATAAATAAAAGATATTTGTAACGTAAATAAAGATAGGGGACTTTATATTACAACGTTTTAGAATATAGTCTTTGAGGGGTTGATTATATTTTAAAGGAACTCTGACCAAATAAGGTCAGAGTTTTTACTTGCACTAAAGTGTAATATTTTCTTGATTTTTAAGGATGTCTTCCATAGTTTCTCTCTTACGTATCAAATAATCTTTTCCTTTATAAATCATAACTTCAGCCGGCTTATATCTAGAATTATAATTTGAAGCCATAGAAAAACAATAAGCCCCAGCATTATAAAAACATAATATGTCTCCTTCAGATATTTCACTAATTCTCCTATTAGAACCAAAAGTATCGGTTTCGCAAATATATCCAACTACACTATAAAAACGTTCTCTCTTTTTTGGATGAGATAAGTTTTCAATATGATGATACGAATTATAAAACATTGGACGAATAAGGTGATTTAAACCACTATCTATTCCAGCAAAAACAGTTGACGTAGTTTGTTTTATAACGTTAACTTTTGCTAAAAAATATCCTGCTTCACTTACTAAAAACTTACCAGGTTCAAACATTAAAGTAACATCTTTACCATAGTTTTTACAGAATTCATTAAATCTTAAAGAAAGCTTTTCTCCTAACTCATTTATATCAGTAGAAATGTCATCCTTTTTGTAAGGAACTTTAAATCCACTACCAAAATCGATAAAATCAATATCCTCAAACTGTCTCGCTACATCAAATAAGATTTCTGTGGCTCTTAAAAAAGTATCTATATCTAAAATATCAGATCCAGTATGCATGTGTATCCCATTTATATGCATCCCCGTATTTTCAACAACTCTTTTTATATGAGGTACTTGGTGAATAGAAATCCCAAATTTAGAATCAATATGACCTACTGAAATTTTACTGTTTCCACCTGCCATTACATGTGGGTTTATACGAATACAAACCGGTATTTTTGGATGTTTTTGTCCAAATAATTCTAATATTGATAAATTATCAATATTAATTTGCACTCCCATTTTAGCAACATCTTCTATTTCTTTTAGAGAGACTCCGTTTGGTGTGTAAATAATTTCGTGTGGCTCAAAACCAGCCAACAAACCTAATTTAACCTCTTGAATAGATACAGTATCTAAACCACTATTAAGTTTATTAAATACCTTCAAAATATTAATGTTAGACAATGCTTTAACAGCATAATTTATTTTAACGCTTTTTACTTTTGAAAAAGCTGATGTAATTTTTTTGTACTGAGAAATTATTTTTTCAGTATCATAAACATACAAAGGAGACTGATACTTATCAGCTAGCTTTAAAAGGTTTAGTCTATTCATTTATTAAATATTTGGCGGCAAAATTATGTAGGGTAGTGCTTTAAAAAAATAAAATATAAGAAATATACAAATTTTGTTTTTTTGTAAAATTAGGATTTTACATTAAACGAAAAAGGGGATTTGCCTTCTATAAAAAGCCATAGAAATAGCCATATTTGCGGTGAAATAAAGTTAAGGGAATTTATTTCGACAGTTCTATGATATTCTCTTTGAGGAGCAAGAGAATATCATATAAAAAAACTCTAGCGAAAGCTAGAGTTTTTGATGCACTTTATAAAGTCTTAAAGTATTAGTTAAATTTTACGGCTACTTTTTGAGCTATACCTACAATTACTTCACTAGCTTTCATAATACTTTCTGCAGGGACATATTCATAACGTCCATGGAAGTTATGCCCTCCAGCAAAAATATTAGGACATGGTAAGCCTTTATAAGACAGTTGTGAACCATCTGTACCACCACGAATTGGTTTAATTAAAGGCGTAATTCCCATATCTTTCATTACTTCTTCAGCTATATCAACAATATGCATTACAGGAGTTACTTTTTCCTTCATATTAAAGTATTGGTCTTTAATATCAACAGAAACTAACTTTTGCCCATTTTTAGCATTTAAAACTTCAGCCAAATCTAACATCGCTTTTTTACGATTGTTGAATTGATCCATATCATGATCCCTAATGATGTAGTGTAAGGTAGTTTTTTCAACTTCACCTTCCATGTGGTGTAAGTGGAAGAAACCTTCGTAACCAGTAGTTTTTTCAGGAACTTCATCTTCTGGTAAAGCATTGATATACTCACTAGCGATTAACATTGAATTTATCATTTTTCCTTTAGCATATCCAGGGTGTACTATTTTACCATTAATGGTAACTTGAGCCCCAGCGGCATTAAAGTTTTCGTATTCTAACTCACCAATCTGACTTCCATCCATAGTATAAGCCCATTCTGCTCCAAACTTCTCAACATCAAACATATGAGCTCCTTTACCAACTTCTTCGTCTGGTGTAAAACAAATACGGATTTTTCCATGTTTAATTTCAGGATGCTGAATTAAATATTCCATTGCTGAAACAATTTCTGTAACTCCAGCTTTATCATCTGCACCTAATAAAGTAGTACCGTCAGTGGTGATGATAGTTTGTCCTTTATATTGTAATAAATCCTCAAAATAATCAGGAGATAAAACGATGTTTTCTTCTTTGTTTAATAAGATATCTTTACCGTCGTAGTTTTCGTGAACCTGAGGCTTAACATTAGCTCCTGTAAAATCAGGACTTGTGTCAATATGAGCAACAAAACCAATAGTTGGCACTTCGTAATCTAAGTTGCTTGGTAAGGTTGCCATTAAATAACAATTCTCATCTAATTCAACATCATCCATTCCTATTTCTTTCAATTCCTTTTCAAGAACTTTTGCTAAGTTCCATTGCTTTTCTGTACTAGGAAAAGCAGGGTTGTTAGGATCACTTTCAGTATCAATAGTTACATACTTAATAAATCGGTCGATTATATGTTGTTTGTTCATCGTAGTATTTTTAAAGCCTCAAAAATAGCCATTTCAATTGTATTTTATCAATGGAAAGACAATGAAATTTTTAGGAGTTTTTCTTTTTAAAATAAGCAATCAATAAATCGACAACATAACTATACGATTGTATTCCGTTTGACTGATTATTTGCTTTTAAATACGAGTTATATCCTTTTTTAAGATATGGTTCAATTGGGTTTTTAAATTGTTTCCAATGTAAATAACTTGCCTTATAATCCTTATAAATACCTTTATTTACTGTTTTAGCTATTTCCTTACCTAACTCTTTGTCTCTTCTGTAAACTTGGCCAATACAGTAATTATAAGCCATTCGATACCCTGAATATTTAAAATACAAATCATCATTAGCTATTGAAGCTAAGAATCCAACAAAATTAGCATCATTTTCAGCTGCCCAACCTATTTGATGTGCCATTTCATGACATGTTGTTGAAGGCAAACTGGTTTTAGGAATCATATAGTTCACTTGAGCTTCTCCTATTATAGGATTGAGGTAACCAGATGTTCCATTATAAGATTGAAATAAACTTACTATTGAACTTTTTATAGATGCTGTTTGATAATCTAATTGAGGAAAGGTTTTAGATAGCTTTTTGTAACCATTAGGAGCTAATTTGTAGATTTCTCTTGATGAATAAGGAATAACTAGTTGTATTGAATCATTTTTTGTAATTTGTAAATGGATTTTGTTCAACTCTTCAATAATCAATTTAGTGGTTGAAACTAATTCTTCCGTTGTGTATGACGCTTGTTCAAGGTCTAAATTTTTAGCTAAAGGTTCTCTAAAATAATTCAATCCCCAAAAAGCATAAAAACAAAAGTAAATAGCAGATAAAAAAGCTGTAAATTTAACTAACTTAGGAAGCGAGCCTTTAAATCTATTTTTTATCAGTTTGTATAAAGATTTGAAGAAGATAAATAGTAAAAATAGACCTAATACATCTCCAATAGAAAAAGGAATCCATCCAAAAATAAAACGAAAAAATCTGGAGATGTACGGATAAATACCATTACTATAATAATGTTCAATCCATTGAGGTCTTTGACTCAATAATTGCATTAAAATGACCTGAAAAGGCAACAATAAAGCAGCTAAAAAATATTTTTTTTGATGATGCATGCCTTCAAAAATAAGAAAGATATAACGTTATCAACAAGTTAATAACAACTTTGTTTACAAAATTTGTGCATAAAGAAATTTAGGGCTTACCACCGTAAATATCGTCTTAAAAATTTACATTTGCCATTATGGAAAGAACTCAGCCTCTCAAAGGAACAAAAATAGATAAAGCTAGAATTATCAGCTTAGAAAAAGGAAAACTACCTCCACAGGCTTTAGAGTTAGAAGAAGCCGTTTTAGGTGCTATGATGATTGATAAAAAGGGGATAGACGAGGTAATTGATATTTTGCATCCTGAAGCTTTTTATGATAAAAGGCATCAAGAGATTTATGATGCAATTTATACGCTTTTCCAGAATTCTGAACCAATTGATTTACTATCGGTATCTAACCAACTAAAAAAGAACGGAAAGTTAGATATTGCTGGGGGAGATTTTTATTTGATAGGTTTAACCCAAAAGGTAGCCTCTTCTGCCCATATTGAATTTCACTCTAGAATCATCTTAGAAAAATTCATTCAACGTAAGTTAATTACTATTTCCTCTGAAATTATTGAAAATGCCTATGACGAAACTGTAGATGTTTTTGATTTGTTAGATGATGCAGAAGGGAAGTTATTTGAAGTTACTCAAGGAAACCTAAAAAAGGGAGCCGAAAGAGCAGATTCACTTGTTCAACAATCGATTAATAAAATCCAAGAAATTTCTACGAAAGAAGGAATGAGTGGTTTGGCTACTGGTTTTACAAAACTAGATGCTTTAACTTCAGGATGGCAACCTTCCGATTTAATTATCATTGCAGCGCGTCCTGGTATGGGTAAAACTGCTTTCGTAATATCGATGGCAAAAAACATGGCAATTGATTTTAATCATGCTGTAGCTGTATTTTCATTAGAGATGTCATCTGTACAGTTAATAACCCGTATGATTTCTTCTGAGACAGGATTGACATCAGAAAAACTTCGTAAAGGAAACTTAGAGCCTCACGAATGGGAACAATTAAATGTAAAAGTTAAGAAACTTTCAGACGCTCCTATTTTTATTGATGATACACCTGCCTTATCTATATTCGATTTACGTGCAAAAGCACGTCGTTTGGTATCGCAACATGGAGTAAAAATATTAATTATTGACTATTTACAGTTAATGACAGCTGGAGGAGCAGGAGGTAACCGTGAACAAGAAATCTCTACCATTTCACGTAACTTAAAAGCACTAGGTAAAGAATTAAATATTCCTGTAATAGCACTATCACAGTTATCACGTTCGGTAGAGACTCGTGGAGGAAGTAAACGTCCGCTATTATCTGACCTTCGTGAATCTGGTGCGATTGAGCAAGATGCAGATATTGTATCTTTTATATTTAGACCAGAGTATTACGGTATGACAGAATGGGATGATGATGATCATTCACCATGTGAGGGGCAAGGAGAATTTATTGTTGCAAAACACCGTAATGGTGGATTGGATAATATTCGATTGAAGTTTACAGGACATTTAGCAAAATTCTCAGATTTAGAAGAAGGTTTTAGCAGCGAATTCCAATCTAGTATGAATTCAGGTTTTAATGATGAAGTATCGTCTAGTAATTTTGCTTCACCAGAAGACGCTTTTGGACCAAGTGACGATGATGTTCCGTTTTAATTTTTAAATAAAACTTAAAATATGATAGAATACACAATTGCTAACTAGTAATTGTGTATTTTAGTTTTTAAATGAGGCAATTTGCACACATATTAATATTACTCTTGTTTTCAAACTCGCTTTGGGCATCATTTATTTATGTACCAATGAGTCATGATAATCAGAAAAATCATTTAAAAGCTTATGGTATTGTGTATTATGCCTTACAAAATGGATTAAAAGCCAAATGGTTATTAAATTATGATGGAGGTGCTTTTTTAGTAGAAAATAATGAAGCTGTTGAAAAAGAATGTAAAATACGAGGTGTTTCCTATCAAATTATTTCAGACGCTAAATCAGCTTTAATTTTAGAAGAAATTTCGTCGCCTTCAAAAAATCAAGAAGCAGTCACCTTAGAAAAGGCGCCTAAAATAGCTGTGTATTCACCTAAAGACAAAATGCCTTGGGATGATGCCGTTACTATGGTATTAACCTACGCAGAAATCCCATTTGATGTAATATATGATGAAGAAGTACTCTATGATAAATTACTTTTGTATGAATGGTTACACTTACATCATGAGGATTTTACGGGACAGTACGGCCGTTTTTATGGAGCTTTTAGGACAGCCCCTTGGTATATTCAACAAAAGAAAGATGCAGAAGCCTTAGCTACTAAATTAGGGTATAGTAAAGTTTCTGAAGAGAAAAAAGAGGTTGCTAAAAAAATTCGCGATTATGTAATAGGTGGCGGATTTATGTTTGCTATGTGTTCTGCTACCGATAGTTTTGATATTGCCTTGGCTGCTGATGGAGTAGATATTTGTGAAAGTATGTTTGATGGCGATGCTTCTGAACCTAATTATCAATCAAAAATTAACTTCAATAAAACCTTTGCTTTTAAAAATTTTGAATTAGTTCGTAACCCAACAACGTATGAGTTTTCAACAATTGATATGACTCGAAAACGTCGAATTAATAAAGAAACAGATTATTTCTCTTTAAAAGAATTTTCGGCAAAGTGGGATCAGGTACCTACCATGCTAACACAAAATCACACTCTATTAGTGAAAGGTTTTATGGGGCAAACAACTGCATTTGATCCTAACACTATAAAATCAACTATTGTAGTTTTAGGTGAAAATAAAACAAACAAAGAAGCTCGATATATTCACGGAACCAAAGGGAAAGGAATGTTCACCTTTTACGGCGGTCATGATCCAGAAGATTATCAGCATAGAGTAGGTGACCCTAAAACAGAATTAGACCTACACCCAACATCTCCTGGTTATCGTTTGATTTTAAACAATGTATTGTTTCCTGCAGCTAAAAAGAAAAAGCAAAAAACGTAGTTTTAAGCCAGTTTAAAAAAGTAAAATACTGTTTTATAACTGCTTGTGTTAGCTTTATGTTAGCTTTTATACCTTTTAAAGAAACCTTAATATATTAATAACTTACGTTTAAGGTTTTTATAAAGAAGCGTGCCTGTTATTTATATAACTTAGTGAGAGTAAAACCAAAATTCATTTTTAATGTATTGATTGTTTTATGATTAGCGCGCAATTTCATATTTCATTCTTTAGTTTAATAGCTTGATCATCTATTGAATAATTTTTGGTTTTTAAGGCGCTTACCGAAAAGCCTAAAAAGAGTAGGTAAAACTAAACTTAAAACTAAAATATTATGGCAACAAATCTAGCAAAGCCATCTAATGGTACCTTGACTAAAGAGGTAGGAGAAGCAAATATGGTATCTTCAACTAACGGAATGTACAACACGCTTTGTCAATCATTAAACTTAAGTGATAAGAGTTTTCAAATGATACAAGGTGTATTACCTGTACAAAATTTAGCTCAAGAGCTATACAATTATTTTGATGGCATTCCCCCTAAATCTGTAGGAGTGTTGTACGAAGGAAACCCCTTAAATACATTAAGTGGTAATTACGCTACTATGCTAAGTAAAACAAAAGATCCAAATACTTTTTTGTATCAAATAGCATTTAACAACTATAAAAATCCTAATAACTGGATTGGTGGTAATATGGGAATCAATCCTATTTATACTCCTAGTTTAGAGCAATTAAATAGCTTAGTTGAAGCAGGTTCTACAGCAATAGTTTCTTTTGATTCAGCAACATCAAATAATAATATTGAGAATTCTTGGGCACAAAGTAATGGCTCTTCAGGAGTAGGATTCTGGGGAAAAAAAGAAAATAGTGTTTCAAAATCGTTGAATGAAAAAGCATCAGCAAGTAGAATTACTGTGAATATGAATTTTAACAAATATGCTTTTTTACCTGTTAGAGCAGGCGGGTGGTTTTTCTCAGGCTATTTTACAGATATGTATCAAAACCCTGATCAATTTCAAAATTCAGATGACTGGAATAATTTATTTGGTCCTTCTGGTTCTTTACAAAGAGTAACCAACCAAGCTTTACTAGTATCTGGTTATACAATTACAGTAAAATCATGGGCAACTTATAGCGAATCTGACTTTCAAGAAATTCAAAAAAGTACAGAAACTAATGTGTGGCCATTTTACACATCTGGATCTTCATCAAGAGCTAAATCAACTTATGAGCATAATGATGATAAATCGATTTCTGTAACAATTACATCTGCCCCAGGAGACTTGCAAATTTTAGGTATGGGAGTAATTCCAACTGATAGAGCAGTAACAGGAGGTAGTGACAATCACATTTTAAAAGCACCTTCAAGATTAATTTAATCTTATTGGTAAAAGAGCACATGGATTCCATGTGCTCTACTTTATCTTTTTTAAAATTGAATAATTAACTTAAAACTAAAGATATGAAGTCCCCCGAGAGTTATGATTATCTTGTATTTAATGGATTAGCTGAATTATTTAATGTGCAATTAAGTAATTTTACCTTTTACGCTAGCTTACCTAATTTACCAACAGATGAAACTGTTTTAGCAAAACTCCTTGACGTAATTCCTATAGGAGGCGAGTTTTTAGATGATTCTATTTCTGTAAATTATTTTAGTAAAATTTATGGATTAATTCTAGAAGCGCAGAAAGAAAAGCCTTTGTCAATTGAAATAGGTTTGAATAATTATAATAATGTGGCCAATTGGATTATACCTTATACAGTTCCAAAATATTCACCTAATCTAGACACAATTAAAGAAGCTATAGATAATTCTCAAAAATCAAAATTAGTTGCACAATCAAATAGGCAACCTATTAGTATACCTGTTTATCCTCAATTTCCAGAGTTGGTGGTAAATAATTCTATGTTGGAATTTAATAACCAAGTAGCCCAATCTACTGTTACAACAACTATAACCTTTAGTCAATCTACAAATCAAAGAATATCTTTTGGTAATTGGTTTTCATCAGCTGCTTTTTTATATGCTTATCAAACTCCAAGTAATTGGGATGACTCAATTATATCTTGGGAAGATGTATTTAATGATAACACAGGAATCTTAAAATATATAAATACCCATATCATTGCTGTTTCTGACATGAAAATAGAAATACAAATTTCTGGTAATTATAATGAAGAAAACATTACAATATTACAATCAATACCTGAACAGGTAATTTTTCCTTTCTATCAAAAAATAAATGCATCTAGTATTAATTATAGTTTAGAGTCAGATAAAAGTTTAAAAATAGAATTGATAGTTCCAAAGAATCAAGATTACATTTTCGGAATGCAATATGAAAGGATTAAGAATTTCCTTACGTAAAAAATAAAACTAATCATTTTCACTTTTAGAAATTGATTTTAATCAATAGATTCTGCTTCCAAAATAGTATTTTTTCATTTAAAACTAGGATTAAAAGATTAATTTAGGAATATCTAGTGTTTTTACAGAGTATTGTAATTAAGCGTCTTAGTATTTTTTATATCATGCTTTTTATAAAAACAGACTATAACTATTTGCTCGTGAAATAAAGATATCTGTTCTTTGAACCACATAATTAAAAGGGTTCAGGGACTATTCATTTAAGAAGGGGAAATTCACGAAAAAGAAAACTTAACTTACTACGAACCCTTTTTCTTTTTTAAGTAAAAAGTAATTGCTCATTTTTTTATAATCAATTACATTTGTGGGCATAAAACAAAAACAATAATGCCAACAACACAACAATTACAAGAATTTACACAACAAGTTCGTAGAGATATCGTTCGCATGGTACATGCAGTAAATTCAGGACACCCAGGAGGATCTTTAGGATGTGCTGAATTCTTTACATGTCTGTATCAAGAAATAATGGACTATTCTACTGAATTTACCATGAATGGTAAAAATGAAGATTTATTTTTCTTATCAAACGGACATATTTCACCAGTATATTACAGTGTATTAGCACATAGTGGATTTTTCCCTGTAGCTGAGTTGGCAACTTTTAGAAAGTTAGATTCTCGTTTACAAGGTCATCCAACAACTCATGAGCATTTACCAGGTATACGTATTGCTTCTGGATCGCTAGGTCAGGGGATGAGTGTTGCTATTGGAGCAGCTGAAGCTAAAAAATTAAACGGAGATGATAAAATTGTATATTCATTACATGGAGATGGTGAGTTACAAGAAGGTCAAGTTTGGGAAGCAGCAATGTATGCTGCTGCTAAAAAAGTTGACAACTTAATTTCTACGGTAGATTTAAACGAAAAACAAATTGATGGTTCTACTGACGAAGTTTTACCTATGGGAAGCTTAAAAGCAAAATTTGAAGCTTTTGGTTGGGATGTATTAGAAATTAAAGAAGGTAATAATGTTGAAGCTATTTTAAACGGAATGGCAGACGCTAAATCTCGTACAGGAAAAGGAAAACCAGTTTGTGTATTATTACATACAGAAATGGGGAATGGAGTAGATTACATGATGCATACACATGCATGGCATGGTAAAGCGCCTAACGATGAACAGTTAGAGGCTGCATTAGCTCAAAACCCTGAAACTTTAGGAGACTATTAATTTTCTCAGAATAAATACAATCCCGCTTAATAGCGGGATTTTTTTATGTTTTTATTCACAAAAAAACGTAAGTAATATCTTAAATTTACGTCAGTAACTATAGTAAAAATTATTAAACGATAAATATGAGAATAGGAATTGTATGTTATCCAACCTTTGGTGGAAGTGGAGTTGTAGCAACTGAACTAGGAATGGCACTTGCTGATAAAGGCCATGAAGTACACTTTATAACTTACAATCAACCTGTTCGATTAGACTTTTTCTCTCACAGATTACATTTTCATGAAGTTGTTTTAGAAGAATATCCCTTATTTCAATACCAGCCATATGAATTAGCTTTGTCAAGTAAAATGGTAGAGGTAGTAGAAAAGTATGAGCTTGAAGTATTGCATGTTCATTATGCTATTCCACATGCTTATGCTGCTTATATGGCAAAAAAAATGCTGGAAGATAAGGGAATCAATATAAAAGTAGTAACAACATTGCATGGTACAGATATTACATTAGTAGGAAGCCATCCAACCTATAAAACTGCTGTAGAATTTAGTATCAATAAATCAGATGAAGTTACTGCGGTTTCTAATAGTTTAAAAAAAGACACGCTTCGTTTATTCAATATTGAGAAAGATATAAAAGTAGTCTATAATTTTATTGACGGAAAAAAGTACGATAAAGCTTCACAAACTGAATGTAAACGTATTGCACTGGCACAACCTTACGAGCGAATTTTAACGCATATCAGTAATTTTCGCCCAGTAAAACGTACCAATGACGTTATCAAAATATTTAATAAAGTTCAAAAGGAAATACCTTCTAAATTGTTAATGGTAGGTGATGGACCAGAGCGTTTAAAAGCGGAGATTTTAGCAAAAGAATTACAAATAGAAGACAAAGTATTATTTATGGGAAATAGTACTGAGGTAGCCAAAATTTTGTGTTATACTGATGTTTTTATATTGCCTTCTGAAACAGAAAGTTTCGGATTAGCTGCACTTGAAGCCATGGCAGCAAGCACTCCAGTTATTTCTACAAATACAGGAGGATTACCTGAAGTAAATATACAAGGAGTTACAGGTTTTTTAAGTGAATTAGGTGATATTGATGATATGGCTAATAATGCTATTACTATCTTAAAGGATGATGCTATTTTGAATCAGTTCAAAGAAAATGCAAAAGAACACATCAAATCTTTCTCATTAGAGAATATTTTACCCGTATATGAAGAAATTTACAAAAGCTGTTATGTAAAGGCTTTTTAAGAATTATAAAAAGCCAAGCTTTCTTGAATTAAATCTTCAGAAGCTTTGCAATTAATTTTGAAGTCTTCATAATCATTTAGAAGAACAAAATTAATTTCTCCACCTACATTCTTTTTATCATGCTTCATTAACGCTATAATAGGTTGTACATCATCTTCTGTTATGGTTACTTTACCATAAATATTAATAATTGCTTCTTTTATTTCTGATACTTTCTCCTTCGGAAAATCTAAAATTTCAGATGATAAATAGGCTTCACATACCATTCCTATAGCAATAGCCTCTCCATGAGTTATAGCTTCTTTTTCAGGGTTTTCTAAAAAATACGATTCCACACCATGTCCAATAGTATGCCCCCAATTCAATACCTTTCTTACACCTTGTTCTTTAGGGTCTTCTAAAACAACTTTATTTTTTATTTCAATTGAACGGTGAATTAAATCTACAATATTTACCTGATCATTGTCTTTAATTTCATTGAAAAGTCGAATGTCGTGTGTCATTCCATACTTAATAATTTCAGCGGTACCTGAACGAATTTCACGAGCAGAAACTGTATGTAAGTATTCAGAATCAATAATAATCATCTCAGGATTTGCAAAAACTCCTATTTGGTTTTTTAATACTCCTAAATCAACGCCTGTTTTTCCTCCAACAGAAGCATCAACCATACTTAATAGCGTGGTAGGAATATTTATAAAATCAATTCCTCTTTTAAAAGTTGAGGCAACAAAGCCACCTAAATCAGTAATAACTCCACCACCTAAGGTAATTAACAAGCTTTTTCTATCAGCTCCTAATTCAGTCATTACATTCCAAACCCCCATACAAGTTTCAATGTTCTTATGAATTTCACCAGCTTCAATTTGAATCACCTCAATAGGTTTATCTGTAGCAAATAATTGCATAAATCGAGGGTAACAGTGTTCTAAAGTATTATCATCAACTAAAATAAATACTGATGAATATTTTTTTTCAGAAACTAAAGAAGTTAACTCTTTATAAGCTTTTTCATCAAAATGAATTGGATATGTTGCTGCGTTAATTGTAGTCATTGTAAACAAAAAATATAAGGCGAAATTAAATAGAAAAAATTAAAATATATCACTCTACTCATTTATATTTGTCAATAAATAAGATATTAATATTACCTCGATAATGAGACTTTTTGACAACACCGAAACTGCTTTCAAATTAAAATCCGATTCAGAGTTAGAACGTGCCTATTTTTTATTTAAAATGATTCAAAGCCAGCCAATGGTACGTATTGGTACTGCGGTAACTAACTTTGCGCTGAAAGCTCATTTACCAGTTGAAGGTTTAATCCGCTCAACGGTTTTCGACCATTTTTGTGGAGGAGTTACGGAAGATGATTGTTTACCTAACATCGAAAAGATGTATGAAAAAGGGAACGTTCATAGCATTTTAGATTATTCTGTAGAAGGAAAAGAAGATGAAGCTCAGTTTGATGATGCTTTAAAAATGACCTTAAAAACGATTGATTTTGCTGAAGAAAAAGCAGCAATACCTTATGCTGTTTTTAAACCTACTGGGTTTGGTCGTTTTGCCTTATATCAAAAATTAACTGAAGGAAAAGAATTAACTTCTGAAGAACAAGTAGAGTGGAATAGAGTGGTAGAACGTTTTCATACGGTATGTAAAGCTGCTGTAGCGAAAGATGTACCTTTACTAATAGATGCAGAAGAAAGTTGGATGCAAGATGCAGCAGATGATTTAATTGAAGAATTGATGGAAACTTACAACAAAGAAAAAGCCATCGTTTTCAATACTTTGCAAATGTATCGACACGATCGTATGGAATACCTACGAAACTTACACCAAAAAGCACATCAAAAAGGATATCATATAGGAATGAAAGTGGTTCGTGGTGCGTATATGGAAAAAGAAAGAGAAAGAGCCAATGAAAAAGGGTATGAATCTCCAATTTGTGTAGATAAACAAGCTACGGATGATAATTATAACGAAGCTGTTCGTTATATGATGGATCATAAAAACATGGCGATTTTTGCAGGAACTCACAACGAAGAAAGTTCATACTTATTAATGGACTTGGCTAAAGAACATAATATAGCAGCAGATGACAAGCGTATGTGGTTTGGACAGTTATACGGTATGAGTGATCATATTAGCTTTAACTTAGCCAAAGAAGGATATAATGTGGCTAAATATGTGCCTTTTGGTCCTGTACGTGATGTGATGCCTTATTTAATTCGTAGAGCAGAAGAAAACACTTCAGTAGCAGGTCAAACTTCTAGAGAATTAAATTTATTAAAAACAGAAAGAACACGTCGCAAACTTTAATGAGTACTACAGTCGATGAAATAAAAGAAGCTATTCAAAAAAACAAAAAAAGATTAGCCAAAGAACTTCAAGAAAGTAAAGAATTAGTTTTCTTGATAAAAAAATCATTGACTACAAGTTTATCTGACGAAGAAAAGGCAAAAGTAAAAGAACAGACGCTTGATATTTGTAAAGCAATACCTGCTTTTACAATATTTATGTTACCTGGAGGAGCTTTACTTTTGCCTTTACTTATCAAATTAATTCCAGATATTTTACCTAGTGCTTTCAAAGCTGATGATGAAGAGTTAGATACTAATAAACAAGAGTAATATAATTCTTAACATCAATAAATTACCCTTTTAAACACGAATTCAAAAAACGAAATTGAAAATTTGTAATTCGTAAGCAATAAAACACTACTTTTGCAGCTTCAAAATAAGCACGAATGCAATCAATAAGAAACATTGCTATTATAGCACACGTTGACCACGGGAAGACAACCTTGGTTGATAAAATTATAGATCAAGCTAAAATTTTAGACGAGCGTAAAGAACGTACAGATTTATTGCTAGATAACAACGACTTAGAACGTGAAAGAGGAATTACAATTCTTTCAAAAAACGTATCGGTAAATTACAAAGATGTAAAAATCAATGTAATTGATACTCCTGGTCACGCCGACTTTGGTGGAGAAGTAGAACGTGTATTAAAAATGGCAGATGGGGTTTTATTATTGGTTGATGCTTTTGAAGGACCAATGCCACAAACACGTTTTGTACTAGGAAAAGCTATTGAGTTAGGGTTAACTCCTATCGTAGTAGTAAACAAGGTTGATAAAGAGAACTGTACTCCAGATTTAGTACACGAAAAAGTATTCGATTTAATGTTTGCTTTAGAAGCTACTGAAGAGCAATTAGACTTTACTACTATTTATGGTTCAGCTAAAAATGGATGGATGAGTACTGATTGGCAAGAGCCAAAAGAAGACATCATCGATTTATTAGATGCTGTAATTGAAACAATTCCAGAAGCTCCATATCGTGAAGGATCACCTCAAATGCAAATCACTTCGTTAGATTATTCTTCTTTTAAAGGAAGAATTGCGATTGGACGTGTATATCGTGGAGATTTAGAGAAAAATAAAGATTACATGCTTTGTAAGGCAGATGGAACTACTCAAAAAGTACGTATTAAAGAATTACACGTATTTGAAGGTATGGGTAAGGCTGAAGCTGAAAAAGTACGTAGTGGTGATATTTGTGCTGTAACTGGTCTTGACGATTTTGAAATTGGTGATACTATTGCCGATTTAGACAATCCAGAAGCATTACCAAGAATTGAGGTAGATCAACCTACAATGAGTATGTTATTTACCATTAACAACTCTCCATTCTTTGGAAAAGAAGGTAAGTATGTGACTTCTCGTCACTTGCGTGATCGTTTGTTTAAAGAGATGGAGAAAAACTTAGCGTTACGTGTTGATGAAACTGATACCGAAGATAAATTCAACGTTTTTGGACGCGGAGTATTACACTTATCAGTTTTAATTGAAACAATGCGTCGTGAAGGTTATGAATTACAAGTTGGTCGTCCACAAGTAATTTTAAAAGATATTGACGGAGTTAAATGTGAACCATACGAAACATTATCTATTGATGTTCCTGAAGATGTAGCTTCAAAAGCTATTAACTTAGTTTCTTTAAGAAAAGGAGACTTATTAGTAATGGAGCCAAAAGGTGACTTACAACACTTAGAATTTACAATTCCATCTAGAGGATTAATTGGTTTACGTAATAAAATATTAACAGCTACAGCTGGTCAAGCAATCATTAACCACAGATTTAGCGAATATGGTCCATATAAAGGTGAGTTTGCTGAAGAATTAAAAGGAGCTATTGTTTCTTCTGAAACAGGAAAAGCTACTGCTTATGCTATTGACCGTCTACAAGATAGAGGACGTTTCTTTATCGATCCTAACCAAGAGATTTACAAAGGTCAGGTTGTTGGTGAAAATGCAAAAGCTGATGATATGGCTGTAAACTTAATCAAAGGAAAGAAGTTAACTAACGTACGTTCTTCAGGTAATGATGATAGTGTTAAAATTGCTCCAAAAATCGATTTTTCTTTAGAAGAGTGTATGGAGTATATCAGAGCTGATGAGTATTTAGAAGTAACACCTGAAAGTTTACGTATGCGTAAAATAGATTTCAGATAGAATTTTAAGAATATATACATTAAAAACTACCCAAAAGGGTAGTTTTTGTTTTTTTACAAAAAAAGTTTGCATAATTAAAAATAAATAACCAATCTTTGTAACAACAAAACAAAAGACATGAATTTTATTCAATTACATCATCATCATTTTCATACTTGCACTCAAGCGAGCTGAAAATGTATTGAATAAATTCAAGATATATTTTAAACCCGTTTGAGTAAATCAAACGGTTTTTTTATTTCCTAAGGCGCCAGGAACTATCTTCTCGAAACGATTTACTCAAACCCATTCAAAAAAAAACAACATGAGTAAATTAAAAATAGCCATACAAAAATCAGGAAGACTTAATCAAGATTCCTTACAAATACTAAAAGATTGTGGTATTTCTATCGACAATGGAAAAGATCAACTAAAAGCATCAGCTAGTAATTTCCCTCTAGAGGTGTTTTACTTAAGAAATGGAGATATCCCTCAATATTTAAAAGATGGTGTTGTAGATATTGCCATCATTGGAGAAAATTTATTGATTGAAAAAGGTAATGAAATTCAATTTATAGAAAAACTAGGGTTTTCAAAATGCAAAGTTTCTTTAGCTGTTCCAAAAGGAGAAACCTATAACGGAATTAGTTATTTTCAGAATAAAAAAATTGCAACGTCTTATCCTAACACAGTTCAAAGCTTTCTAGATAAAAATAATATTCAAGCACAATTGCACATTATTAATGGATCTGTTGAAATAGCTCCAAATATTGGACTAGCAGATGGGATTTGTGATATTGTTTCAAGTGGCTCAACACTCTTCAAAAATAATTTAAAAGAAGTAGAAGTTCTATTGACTTCGGAAGCAGTATTGGCAGTTTCTCCTGAAATTGAATATAAACAACAAGAAATTCTAGACAAGTTACAATTCAGAATTCAATCTGTTTTAAAAGGAAGACAGTCAAGATATGTATTGTTAAATGCTCCGAATGAAAAACTGGAAAAAATCATTAATATTTTACCAGGAATGCGTAGTCCTACTGTATTACCATTAGCTCAAGAAGGTTGGAGTTCGGTACACTCTGTATTGAATAAAAATGAGTTTTGGGAAATCATAGATGAGTTAAAAAATAATGGAGCAGAAGGTATTTTGGTGTGTCCTATAGAAAAAATGGTTGTTTAATCGCAGGGCGATAGCCAAGGAGTTAATTTCTCGTACCTAAGTAGAATACAGTCAAGGCATGACAGTTAAAAACAATAAAAATAAACAGATGAAAATTATAAATAATCCATCAATACAAACTTGGAGTTCTTTGTGCAAAAGAGCTGTTATTAATGAAACTAGTTTGAAAGAAACCGTACAAACCATCTTAAACGATGTAAAAAACAACAAGGACAAAGCATTAACAAAATATACTCAGTTATTAGAGAATGTTTCTTTAAACTCTTTTAAAGTTACAGAAGAAGAAATAACAGAAGCTAAAAAATTGGTTTCAGAAGAATTACAACAAGCCATTCAATTAGCCAAAAGTAATATTGAAACATTTCACAATTCACAAAAAGAAACTCCTAAAAAAATAACCACAACAAATGGGGTTACTTGTTGGAGAAAAAATGTAGCCATAGAAAAGGTTGGTTTATATATTCCAGGAGGTTCAGCTCCTTTGTTTTCAACTATTTTAATGTTAGGGATTCCCGCAAAAATAGCTGGATGCAAAGAGATTATTTTATGTACACCACCTAACAAAGAAGGAGCCATTAATCCTGCTATTTTATACACGGCTTCTTTAGTAGGAATCACTCAAATTTTTAAAGCTGGTGGAGCTCAGGCAATAGGTGCTATGGCATACGGAACAGAAACAATTCCAAATGTATATAAAATTTTGGGTCCAGGGAATCAATTTGTTACAAAAGCAAAAGAATTAGTGCAACAACAAGGTGTAGCTATTGACATGCCTGCAGGTCCTAGTGAAGTATTGGTTATTGCAGATGAAACATCAAATCCAGTCTTTGTTGCTGCCGATTTATTATCGCAAGCAGAACACGGTGCCGATAGTCAAGCAATATTAGTTACGACTTCTGATAAAGTTGCTCAAAATGTAACAGCAGAAGTCAACAAGCAATTAGAAGAATTACCAAGAAAAGAATTGGCTAAAAAGGCTATAGAAAACAGTTTCACAGTTATTTTAAATTCTTCTGAAGAATGTATCCAATTTAGTAATGAATATGCTCCTGAACACTTAATTATTGCTTCTGAGAAAGCTTCTGAATATATCGAAGGAATTGTAAATGCAGGTTCAGTATTCTTAGGGAACTACAGCTGTGAAAGTGCTGGTGATTACGCTAGTGGTACCAATCACACCTTGCCAACCAATGGCTATGCAAAAAACTATAGCGGAGTTTCGTTAGACAGTTTTGTAAAAAAAATCACTTTTCAAGAAGTAACTAAAGAAGGAATTACTGCTATAGGCAAATCGATTGAGTTAATGGCAGCGGCAGAAGGCTTACAAGCGCACAAAAATGCAATTACAGTAAGATTAAAAGAGTTAAATAACTTAGAGTCATTTCGAACGAATGTGAGAAATCTTAATTAAGGAAACCTCAAAATAATTAACGATGAATGAATTCAATTTAAACAAAATCATACGTCCTAATATTCAGAAGCTAAAGGCTTATTCTTCTGCTAGGGATGAATTTAAAGGAGAGGCAGAAGTGTATTTGGATGCAAACGAAAATCCATATGGGACTTTAAATCGTTATCCAGATCCACAGCAAATAGAAATTAAAGAGCGATTATCAGAAATTAAGGGTGTTGATAAAAATCAAATTTTTATAGGAAACGGAAGTGATGAAATTATCGATTTAGCATTTCGTATTTTTTGTGAGCCAGGAAAAGATAAAGCGTTAACTTTTATTCCTTCATATGGAATGTATAGTGTTTCTGCGGCCATTAACGATGTATCGTTAATAGAATTACCTTTAACTGTAGACTTTCAGATTGATATAAATAGTCTAGAAACGTATTTAGATGATGAAAACTTAAAGTTAATCTTCATTTGTTCACCTAACAATCCAACAGGTAACTGTTTTGAAGATAAAGTTATACAGTACATTCTTAGTGAATTTAAAGGAATTGTAATTATTGATGAAGCCTATATTGATTTCAGTACGAAGGATTCTTATATATCATTGCTTAATGATTATCCAAATTTAATCATTAGTCAAACATTTAGTAAAGCTTGGGGCTTAGCTGGAGTTAGAGTTGGAGTAGCTTATGCAAATTCAACGATTATAGATATATACAATAAGGTCAAACCTCCTTATAATATCAGCACTTTAAATCAAGGAGCAATACTTAATAAACTAGATAATTTAGCACAGTTTGAAATAGAGAAAAACATTATTATAGATCAAAAAGAGAAACTGGAAAAACAGTTACAAGAAATTGAACTGGTAAAAAAAATATACCCATCTGAAGCAAACTTTCTTTTGATTGAAGTATCAAATGCTAATGAAGTGTATAATCAACTTGTAAACCAGAAGATTATCACAAGAAATAGAAGTAACTTAGTAAACAATTGTTTACGAATTAGTATAGGTAGTGAAATAGAGAATAAAAGGTTGTTAAGAGCTTTGCAATTTATAGATGTTGCTTCGAGCAATGTTGAGAGCTCTTTTTAAAATTAAAAAAAATGAAAAAAGTATTATTTATAGATAGAGATGGAACCCTAATCAAAGAGCCTACAGATGAGCAAGTAGATTCTTTTGAAAAATTAGAGTTTTACCCAAAAGTTTTTCAAGGTTTAGGAAAAATAGCAAAAGAACTAGATTTTGAACTGATTTTAGTAACCAATCAAGATGGACTGGGAACGGAAGTGTATCCAGAAAACACCTTTTGGCCAGTACACAATTTTGTCATGAAGACATTTAAGGATGAGGGAATTGTATTTACTGAAGAAATTATTGATAGAACCTTTGCTAAAGAAAATCAACCTACCAGAAAGCCCAATACAGGTTTGTTAACCAACTATTTTTCTGACGAATATGATTTACAAAATTCTTTTGTAATTGGAGATCGATTGACCGATGTTGAATTGGCTAAAAATCTAGGAAGCAAAGCTATTTATATCAATGATGAGACCTATTTAGGCTCTGATGAAATCACCATAAAAAGAACAGAATTAGATCAATATATTGCTTTAGAAAGCAATGATTGGAATGCTATTTATGAGTTTTTAAAATTAGAAGAACGTTCAGCATCTATTGAACGAAATACGAATGAAACTCAGATTAAAATTGATTTAAATTTAGATGGAACGGGGAAAAGCACGATAGATACTGGTATTGCTTTTTTTGATCATATGCTAGATCAAATAGCGCGTCATGGTCAAATGGATTTGAATATCCAAGTAACAGGTGATTTAGAAGTAGATGAACATCATACCATTGAAGATACAGCGATTGCTTTAGGAGAAGTATTTAACAAAGCTCTTGGTAATAAATTGGGTATTGAACGTTACGGATTTTGTTTGCCTATGGATGATTGCTTAGCACAGGTAGCTATTGATTTTGGAGGAAGAAACTGGTTAGTTTGGGAGGCTGAATTTAAAAGAGAAATGATAGGAAAAATGCCAACAGAAATGTTTTTTCACTTTTTTAAATCGTTTACCGATGGTGCTAAGTGTAATTTGAATATCAAAGCAGAAGGAACAAACGAACATCACAAAATAGAAGCCATATTTAAAGCTTTTGCCAAAGCTATAAAAGTAGCGGTAAAAAGAGATGCTGATAAGATGATTTTACCATCAACAAAAGGAGTTTTATAAAATGATAGCCATTATAAAATACAATGCAGGTAATATCCGATCGGTACAAAATGCGGTAAATCGTTTAGGATATGAAAGTATTATTACTGATAATCCAACTAAAATTAAGACAGCTAGTAAAGTAATATTTCCTGGAGTAGGAGAAGCTAGTTCTGCTATGGAATATTTGAAAGAGCGAAAATTGGATGAACTGATAGTTTCTTTAAAGCAACCTGTTCTGGGAATTTGTTTGGGCTTACAGTTGATGTGTACATCTTCTGAAGAAGGAAACACTACCTGTTTAGGAATTTTTGATACACAAACGAAGCAATTCCCTCCAAAAGATAAAGTACCACACATGGGATGGAATAACTTTTCAGAACTAAAATCTTCTGAAATACTTAAAGATGTAAAATTAGAAGGTGATGTGTATTATGTTCATGGTTATTATGCAGAACCTTGTGAAAACACTTTGGCTATTTGTAATTATATCGTTCCTTTTAGTTCTATTATACAGAAAGATAATTTTTACGCTATGCAATTTCATCCAGAGAAATCAGCAGATGTAGGAGAACAATTATTAAAAAACTTCTTAGAGCTATAAGTAAATTTAAAATTGAAAAAATGAGAATTATACCAGCAATAGATATTATAGAAGGAAAATGTGTTCGGTTGACTAAAGGAGACTATGCAACACAAAAAATATACAATGAAAACCCGTTAGAAGTAGCAAAAGAGTTTGAAGCTAATGGAATACAATACTTGCATTTAGTTGATTTAGATGGTGCAAAATCGAATCGTATTATAAATCACAAAGTATTAGAACAAATAGCTACTAAAACAAATCTAAAAATCGATTTTGGAGGTGGTTTAAAATCAAAAGACGATGCACGTATTGCTTTTGACAGTGGAGCTAACCAAATAACAGGAGGAAGTATCGCTGTTAAGAATCCTGAAATTTTCATGGAGTGGATTACCCTATATGGACGTAATAAAATTATCCTTGGAGCCGATTGTAAAGATAGAAAGATAGCTACTCACGGTTGGTTAGAGACTACAGAAATAGATGTTGTAGATTTTATCAAACAATACGAGTTAAAATCGGTAACAAACTGTATATGCACTGACGTAGCCAAAGATGGAATGTTGCAAGGAGCTTCTGTAGATTTATACTTAGACATCTTAAGTAAAACTGCGATCAACTTAATTGCAAGTGGAGGCGTTTCTAGTACTAGTGATTTGCTTCGATTAAAAGAAATAGGCTGCGAAGGTACTATTGTAGGCAAAGCTATCTACGAAGGGAATATCAGTTTAAAAGAGTTACAACAATTTGTAAGCTAAATAAGTTCAAAGACATGTTAAAAAAGCGAATCATTCCTTGTTTAGATATTAAAAATGGAAGAACGGTAAAAGGGGTCAACTTTGTAGATATAAAAGATGCAGGAGATCCAGTTGAGTTAGCCAAACAGTATGTAAAAGAAGGAGCAGATGAATTGGTGTTTTTAGACATTACTGCTACGTTAGAAAACAGAAAAACATTCGCAATACTGGTAGAAAAAATAGCTAAGGAAATCAACATTCCTTTTACAGTTGGTGGAGGCATTAGTACTGTTGAAGATGCAGTAGCACTTATACAAGCTGGTGCAGATAAAGTAAGCATCAATTCTTCCGCAGTAAAAAATCCGCAATTGATTACTGATTTAAAAAATCGATTTGGAAGTCAATTTGTGGTAGTTGCTATTGATACTAAAAATGTAAATGGAGAATGGAAAGTGTTTACAAAAGGAGGAACTTTTGAAACTGAACTCGAAACGGTAAGTTGGGCTACAGAAATTGAAAAGTTAGGTGCAGGCGAAATTTTATTAACCTCTATGAATAGTGATGGAACAAAAAAAGGATTTGATATTGAGGTAACCAACGCAGTAAGCAAAGCTGTAAATATCCCTGTGATTGCTTCTGGTGGTGCTGGAAAAGTAGAACACTTTACTGAAGTGTTTACCAAAACCCAAGCTAGTGCAGGATTAGCTGCCAGTATTTTTCACTTTGGTGAAATCCCCATACCTGTACTAAAAAACGAATTAAAAACACAAAATATTTCCATACGATGAACATAGATTTTATAAAAGGAAACGGATTAGTTCCAGTCGTAATTCAAAATAATATTACTTTACAGGTGTTAATGCTAGGTTATATGAATGAAGAAGCATTAGCTAAAACACAAAAAGAAGGTAAGGTTACTTTCTATAGCCGAACTAAAAATAGGTTATGGACAAAAGGAGAAGAGTCTGGAAATTTTTTATGGGTAAATGACATTCAAGTAGATTGTGATAACGATACGTTATTGATTAAAGCAACTCCTGAGGGACCAACCTGTCATAAAGGAACTACATCTTGTTTTGCTGAAGAAACTTCTAAGGGTTTTTTGTATTCATTAGAAAGCATTATTTCTGATAGAATTGATAATGATGTTGAAACTTCTTATACGAATAAACTTTTTAAGAGAGGTATTAATAAAGTAGCACAAAAAGTAGGAGAGGAGGCTGTAGAAGTAGTTATTGAAGCGAAAGACAATAATGATGAGTTATTTAAAAACGAAGCAGCCGATTTATTATATCACTATTTAATTTTACTAAAAGCCAAAGGTTTTACCTTAACAGATATAGAAAATGTATTAAAAGAGCGTAATTAAAGGTTTAATTAATGTTTATCAATGTTATAATGGACATCATCAGATGCAAAAAATATGCTATTGCATTTGCTTAAAGAAGAACTTAATAACTTCAAAATTCACATCTGATGTTGTCCAATGTCCAATATTTTCATAAGATTTAAATATTGGACTTATATTATTTTTATGATAGATTCTTTGACATTCAAGATACCTTTCATAAACATGTTCTCCTATATTTTCATTGATTATTTGTCGTTCAGAGTTACTGTACGCATCATCAAATTGCACTGCATCATTTTCATCTAATTTTCCCATATAAATAAATTGAGGAATGGCTTTATAAACTTCTAAATCAAATTCTCGATTGAATAATTGTGTAAAATCATTTATTCCTATTGGGTAATCTAATTTTATCTCATTGATTTCTTTTTGAGGCAGCAGAAGCTCCCCATTAAAACCACCCATAGCTAGAGCTTTTATTTTATCAGGATGTATAAATGAAAATCGATTGGTAAATGTAGCAGACGCAGAAAAGCCATTCATAAAAAACTTAGGGGCGATTGTAATTTTTAAAGTATTCAGTCTAGATTTAGCATCATTTATCATTTCTAATAGCTGTAAATCTAAACGTTTTAGTTCTGGTGTTTCTTCTAGCATTACATCTCTATCTAAAGCATGCGTATAGGTCAATTCCTTTGATGCAGGTCTAGGAAATATGGGAACAAGTAAAGGAATTTTTAACATTGTAGAAATATTGTTTCCCACTGAACTTACTGAAGCTAAACTTACAGCATGTTTTTTATGAACTTCAATACTATCAGATGTTTTTCCTGTGTTGTTGGGTTCTACAAGAAGAAATATTTCTTTGTTTTGAGGAGTTTCCTTTGGGATAAAGAGAATATAATCACTATAAAAACCTTTTTTAGGATTCTTCTCTACAATAATTAAATTATCCTTTTCAATAATTTGAGCAACAGAGATTAAGTGCGAAATAGTAAAAAATAAAATAGATATTGAGCGCATCATAAAATGTTATTAACTACTCTAAGACGAGAGCCTTTAAAATTTGTTACGTGTAGATTATTCTTTGTTTTTCTATAGTTAAATCTTTATCTAAATACTATAATAACTGGAGAATAATCCGTTGGAAGTTCGTTTTGACTATTTGTTCCAGTCATATCAACTAATGAACTTATTTCCTTCTATCGACAAACCAAGCATTCTGATACAATTTGAGTTAGTTAATTATTTCTTTATGATGTTTTTGGTGTTCAAGCTTTAAAATAATTAGGTAAAATATGTTAAAAATACGTTTATATCATTATATTTAAGTTGTTAAAAATTACTTAGTTATGAAAATCCAGCAAATTTCCTTAGCAGAGAATAACTGGAAAGAAATGCTTTCTATAATAAATATAGATGTCGATATTTTCCTTCTTTTTGTTTCTCCTCAATACCATAACAAAAAAGAAGTAGTAGACTTTCTAAATAAGAACTATCCTAAAGCAGGTATAATGGGGTGCTCTACTGCTGGAGAAATATCAGATATTACAGTAAAAGATGACACTATATCAATTACAGCAATTCAATTAGAAAAAACAACCTACAAAAAAGATTCTGTCAAAATTAAAGCTATGGAAGACAGTTATAAAGCAGGTCAAAAACTGGCTGATAAGCTTTATAGTAAGGATTTAAAGCATGTTTTTATTTTGAGCGATGGTTTAAATGTCAACGGAGCAGATCTAGTTTCGGGTTTAAAATTGAAACTACCAAATATAAGTATTACCGGAGGATTGGCTGCAGATGGAGCAGAATTTACAAAAACGTTTGTGATTAATGATGATAAGATCGTAGACAAGACCATTGTGGCTATAGGGTTCTATGGAGAAGGTTTAAAAATTGGTTTCAGCTCTAAAGGTGGTTGGGATAGTTTTGGTTTAGAAAGAAAGGTCACAAAATCTTCTAAAAATCAACTTTTTGAATTAGATGGTTTACCAGCTTTAAAGCTATATAAATCCTTCTTGGGAGAACAAGCAGATAATTTACCAAGCTCGGGGTTATTGTTTCCTTTAAGTATGAGAATAAATGAGAATTCAGATCCCATAGTAAGAACAATTTTGGCTATAGATGAAGAAACGCAAAGTTTAACCTTTGCAGGTAATATTCCTGAAGGAGTTTATGTTCGTTTGATGAAAGCCAATGTAGATCGATTAATTAATGGAGCTGAAGATTCAGCAAAATTAGCCAATAAAGAGTTTAAGAGTAGTTCAGAATTAGCAATATTAATAAGTTGTGTTGGTAGAAGGTTAGTATTAAAGCAATTGGTTGAAGAGGAAGTAGAAGTAGTACGTGACGTTTTAGGAGAAAAACCTTGTGTAACAGGTTTTTATTCATATGGCGAAATAGCTCCATTTGGAGAGTTTTCTCCCTGTGAACTTCATAATCAAACCATGACAATAACAACACTTTCAGAATGGTAAAAAATGAGTATCATAGGTTATTAAACAGACAGCTAAAAAAAGCTGGACTGGATTTTTTAGAAAACCCTAGACTTTTTGAGTTTATAAATATGGTTAATGATGCTTATAAAAGCTTTGATAAAGATATAAAGCATATTGAGAACATTCTTGAACAAAACTCAAAGGAACTGTTTGCTGCAAACAAGAAATTAACCCTTGAAAGAGACCATACCAAAACCCAATTAGAAAATATAGTAGATAATGTTTCAGGTGTTATTTTTAAAACTGATCTAAAAGGGAACTTTACATTCTTAAATAATGCTTGGGTAGAGTATTCAGGAATACCAATAGAAGAATCTATTGGGAAAAATTTTAAAGAATTTCTTAAAAGGGATGGTATTGAAGGAAAGAGGGTAATTAACAACATGTTCTCTTTAAAGAAAAAGCATATAAAATTAATTTTTAAGCATGAAAAAGATGGCGGATTGATGTGGTTTGAATTGAAATCCAAACTAATTGTCAACAGAGAAGGAGAGCCATCAGGTTTTATAGGAACCATAACCGATATAACTAATTTAAAAGTAACCGAAATTGAACTACAAAAAGCGAGTAAATCAAAAGATGAATTTTTATCAACAATGTCCCATGAAATAAGAACACCTTTAAATGCGGTTACTGGTTTAACAAATATCTTATTGATGGAAGATCATTTGCCGGAACAGATAGAAAACCTTAAAGCATTAAAGTATTCAGGAGAACATTTGTTAGGATTGATTAATGATTTATTGGATTTTGATAAAATCAAATCTGGAAAAGTAAAAATTATCGAGGACGATTTTAGTTTAAATTATTTTTTAGAAAACATTAAAACCCATTTTACTTTAAGATCTGAAGAGAAAGGGTTGGAGTTTAAATTAATTCAAAAAAATGATATCCCTAATAATGTTATTGGAGACAAACTAAAGTTGACACAAATAATAAAGAATTTATTAAGTAATTCTTTAAAGTTTACAGAAAAAGGAAGTATAACCTTAAGTGTTAAAAATTTAGGGATAAAGGAAAATAAAGTTAAACTTAAATTTAAAGTAATAGATACAGGTATTGGTATATCTAAAAAAGAGCAAGAATCAATTTTTGAAAGTTTTATACAAGCCAATTCTGAAACATCTGTAAAATATGGTGGTACTGGTCTTGGATTATCTATTAGCAAAAAATTGCTGAATTTGCAAGGAAGCGATTTAAAAGTTAAAAGTCAACTAAAAAAAGGATCTACTTTTTCATTTGTTATAGAATATAAAATTAGCAATAGGCTTACTGTTTTTGAACCAGAAATGATTAAACTGCAACCAGACTATGAACCTATAACTATCAATGTATTGGTTGCAGAAGACAATAAATTAAATGCGCTTATTTTAAAACGATTCTTTTTAAAATGGAATGTGAAATATAAAATTGCTGAAAACGGAAAAGAAGTATTAGCTATTTATAAAGATTTTGATTTTGACTTAATTTTAATGGATTTGCAGATGCCAGAACTTAACGGGTATGAAACAACTAAAATTATTAGAGCCTTACCCGATAAGCAAAAAGCGAATATTCCAATTATAGCACTTACAGCATTTGCGCAAACCGATATAAAAAGGAAAACAAAACTCCATAAAATGAATGGTTTTATGAGTAAACCTTTTAACCCAGAAAAATTATATCTCTTATTGAAATCTTATAGTAGAGAATATTGTAAAAAATAAAATTGGACTCCTGTAAGTAATGCTTATTCTAAAATATTTTTTTTGTTAAAATATGCGATAAGTAATTATTTAAACACTGTAATAACTGGAGAATGATCCGAAGGAAATTCGTTTTGACTATTTGTTCCTGTCATGTCTACTGATGAACTTATAGTTTCAATATTAGGAGTAGAAAATATCCAATCTACCGAAATTTCTCCCTGAGACGGTTTAGTATCAGTTAGATTTACTTCTCTCCAAGTATCAATTATATCTACTGGGTTTATATAGATATTGAGATTGATTGTAAGACTTTCTTTACCTAACATAAACTGGATAAACTCAGTATCCAGTCCTGAATTAAAATCACCTGTGAGTATGGCTTTATAATCAGCTCCAAACTGAGCTTTATGTTCATCCATTAGGTCCACTAAATCAATTAAATGTTGTTTTCTCAATTCTAAATCTGAATTACACAAGTGAGTGTTATAGATGTAATATTCCTCATTATTGTCTTTCCTTTTCAATAATGCCCAATTTATAAAGCGTCTTGGTCCACAAGTTTCAGTTTCAAAGTATCCAAAATTTGTAACATTGAATAATCGATTGTTGTATATAATATTGTGAGTACTAATATTCACGTTTGAAGGAAACGTTTCTATAATAGAATAGCTCAATCCTAACAAGGATAAAAACTCAGATTTAATAGAACCACTTAATTCTTGTGCTCCTAGAATATCTGGGGAATTCTTCTTTATTAACGATATAATTGAATCTTTATGGGTAGAAAATGTACCTCCAGAAATGTTATAGGACATTACTTTAAATTCAATTTCCTCACTTTCATTTTCAATATTTGATTCCGAAGAATTATTATCAGAACAAGAAATGAAAATAAAAAAGAATAAAAAGGAAAATTTCTTTACTAAACTCAACACGGTTTGAAAATTCATATTTTTAACTTGATTAGTTATTAAAAGGATTTGCATACTTTTCATCCATAATAAATTCATAATCAGTAAGGGTTTTAAGAAAAGCAACTAATGCATCTTTTTCTATTTGCGATAAATTTAAATGAATAGGATTTCCATTAGCGTCTACTAAAGCAGGAGCTGATAATTGTGGGTGACCTAATACACCAGTACTGTAATGCTCAACTACATCTTCAAGAGTTGCTAATCTTCCATCATGCATATAAGGAGCTGTTAATTCTATATTACGAAGAGAAGGGGCTTTAAATGCACCTATAGCGTTAGTAACACCTAAAGCACCGCCTATTCCTGTGTCAGCTACATTTCCATCTGGATCAATTCCATTATTTCTTGGAGAGGCCACCATAGTAAATATTGCTAAATTTTGAAGATTTGAAGTAGGGTTTACTGGAATTGCTCCATTGTTCATATGACAAATTGCACAATTTCCCCCTGGTTCAGCTCTAAAAGAACCATTGAAAATAGATTTTCCAAGGTTTTCTTGAGCAGTGAAATTCGGGAAATTATCAAATAAGTTACCTGTTTGGGCTAAGCCTTCATCATATTTCGTTTGGTAAGAAACCATAGACCTTACAAACTGAGCAAGTGCCTTAGAAATTTTATCTGAATTTATTTCAGAAGAACCAAAAGCTTCAGTAAATAGAGCTGGATAATATTCTAAAGCAGATAATTTAACGATCAAATCATCTAAACTCATTCCCATTTCTACTTCATCTTGAATAGGCATCAATACTTGTTCTTCTAATGTTGCTGCTCTGTGATCCCAAAAAAACTTTCCATTTTCTCCAAAACGCGCATTCGCTAATCCCATAGAGTTTCTCCCTGTAAAACCTCCATCAAAACCAACACTAAGTTTTCTATCATCAGAAAAGCCTTTATTTTGAAGATGGCAAGAAGCACATGAAACAGTATTGTTGGCAGACATATTTTTATCATAAAATAAAACTCTTCCCAATGTAGCTCCCGCATCAGTAGTAGGGTTGTTAGTTGGTGTATTATCTAATACATCCATAACGAAACTATTAAAAGAATTAGGAAAATTTGGATTGGAATAATTGAAAGGAACTTTGGGTAAGTTTAAAACTGAACTTTGATCTACAGGAGTATATTCAGCTTCTTCCTTTGAACACGAAAAAAAACAGGTAATTAAAAATAAATACAAAAAAACACTTGATTTCATATATGAGGATCTTAAATAGTTATAGCTTTAAGACTTCACTCATGGAAAAAAGTTTAATTTTTTAAAAAAATCAGCTAATTAAAACGTTTTAATTAGCTGATTTTCAAAAGTGATAAGTATCTGCTTTTATGTTATGATTCCAATAAAAAACTTAATTGCTTGCTTGTTTTACTTGGAACAAACTCTATCAACTCATAATCTGCTAGATTATTTATTTTAAAAGGATCTTTTTCTATAATTCTTTCTAACTCAGATTTGCTATTAACATTAGATAGAATTACTCCTCCAGTTCTTGGAACTTTACGGCCAGAAGCTATAAAATGACCTAGCTCATATTGTTTATTTAAAAACTCAATATGCTCGTTTAAATAATTATCTACTTTTTCTAGCTGAACTTTATATGTTAGATTAATAATAAACATTCTGATTCTATTTTTTTAAATTATTTTTCAATTTCATATGTAGTATTGGATAAGGTTTGCCAGATGCATCTAGTTCTGAACGACTTATTCTTTCGAACCCATAATATTGGTAAAATCCTACTGCTTGCTCATTCTGTTCATTCACATCAACTTTGGTAACACTTAAGTTTTCTATAGAATAATCTAATAAAGTTTTTCCTATTTTCTTACCTCGATATTCTGGGTGAATAAATAGCATTTCTAAATTTTGATTAGCTGCTCCAAGAAATCCGATAATCTTTTTATTACTATTCCTAACACATCTTAATTCAACAGCATCTAAATAATGATTTAAAATTAATGGTTTAAAGTACTCTATATCTTCTTCTTTTAAAAAGTGATGTGTTGCCCTAACAGAAGCTACCCAAACATCTACTACTTCTTTGTATTCTGTTTTATCGATTTTATCTACTTCGTATATCAATTCTTTATTTTTTAATATTATCTATTCCCTTTAGTTTGCATAAACATTAGGATTAAACTTTTCCATATAAACTTCTGGGTTAGGGAGCTTGTTAAATCCGTATTTTTCATAAAGCCATTCAGCAGTATCTGTTAATAAAATCCATCGTCTTAAGCCTTGTAATTCTTCATGCCCTGTAATTACTTCCATTAACCACTTACTTAATCCAAAACCTCTATATTCATTTTGAATAAAAACATCCCCTAAATAAGCTATGGTTGAAAAATCAGATATGATTCTTGCAAATCCTATTTGTTTACCTTGAATATAGATTCCAAAATTTAAAGAGTTATCTATTGACTTTTTCACCCTTTCTAATGGTATTCCATCACTCCAGCCTGATTCATTTGTTAAAAAATCATGAATCATAGAAATGTCTAATTTATTCTTATCAGTTGAAATAAGAAATTCATTTTTATTTTCTTCAAAAATTTTCATGTGATATTCTATTACGTTGTTATTTGTTCTCTTTTTTCGCAGTGTTTAGCTGTAATAAATCCCACAAATTCCCATATAAGTCCTTAAACACCGCCACAGTTCCATAATCTTCCTTTTTAGGCGCTCTAACGAATTCGACTCCCTTTGATGTCATTTCATTATAATCTCGCCAAAAATCATCTGTATTTAAAAATAGAAAGACTCTTCCGCCAGTTTGATTTCCAATAAACTTTTCTTGCTCTGACTTTGAAGCTTTAGCCAACAAAATTGTTGTTCCGGTAGAGTTGGGAGGAGCTATAACAACCCATCTTTTGTTTTGTTCTGGTTGATAGGTATCTTCTATCACTTCAAAACTCAATTTTTCAGTGTAAAATTCTATGGCCTCATCATAATCTTTTACAACCAAGGCTATATGAACTATAGATTGTTTCATATTAATTCATTATTTGATTCAAATGATGTTCCATATGATCAACATAATCGTTCATTAAAAACCTTAAGTCGGAGAAGTCTTCTTTTTCTAATTCTATTTTAAAAGCTAACGTTTCTTCGGTCTGCTGCTTTATTACATAAAGAATTCGATTATTAATCGACTTCCAAAACTCCAGAATTTCTTTAGTTTCGGAATTTTGATAATCATTAGCCTTTACCAATCTGTCTTGATTGTATTTCCTTATTCTATAAGGCTTGTTATCAAACTGAATTTCAGTAAATCTTTGAAGGTTATTAATCCCTGAATCTATTAAATGTCCTAAAATTTCTTTTTTTGACCATTTTTTAGGATTGGATTTGTAAGTTAAATCAGACTCTAAGGAATTAGAAATATACTCAGCACCAGATTTTAATAATTGTTCCAGTTTATATATGGTTTGCTTCATTTCAAAATAGTTTTACAATTCAAAAACATCGTTAATTTTCCCAATTCTAAACCCGTGGTTAATTATTGTTTTTGCGGCATCACTATCTGGGTTAATTACAGGATTTGTGTGATTAAAATGAATAAAGATTACTTTATTTTTATCAGCGGCTTCCAAATTCTCAAATTGTTGAAAGCTTTCAACAATAAAAGGATGGGGGATTTCCGAAATATCTCTATTGTTTATTTCTTTTGAATCGTAAAAAGTGGCATCTACAAAAGCATAATCTACTTTTTTTATCTCATCTACTATATTTTTACCCCATTTTTCCCATTTATCAATATCTGGAATAAAAAGCGCAGTCTTATTAGGTCCTTCAATTTTATAGCCAACAGTTTCTGAATACTCATCTCTATGTGGTACTATAAAAGGAGTTACTTTAATGTTAATTCCTAGTTGAACAGGCTCTTCATTTTGTAGTTCCATCAACTCTATATTATTTCTTGTTACAAGCTGACTCCACGGACCATTATTACTAAGATATTCTTTCATTCTAGGCATCGCATAAATAGGTACATCCTTAGCATCCATAGCTTCTTTCCCTAAAAACATTAATCCGGAATAATGCCCTATGTGCGCATGTGTTAAAAAGATACCATCAGTGTTTTCTTTGCTACTCTTACCCCCATATTCAGCAAGCATTTTCATTTGCACTCCAATATCTGGCGTAGCTTCAAACAAATAAGTTTTCTTATTTGGAACATCAATGAGGCCTAATGAGGTAACCTTTCTATCCTTATCAGGGTGCTCAAAAAGGTTGATACAACATTCTTTGTTACATCCAATTTGAGGAGATCCTGCATCTTGGATTGTTCCTAGTATGATAATAGATGTTTTATTTACAGGTGTTATAGCAGAGTATTTTGGCGCTTCTTTTAGAGAAGTTTTTTTACCAGAGCATGAAACTGATATAAATAAAGATAAAATTAAAGCGTAGTAAAGTAGTCTCATTCTATGTAAGGTGTTAAAAATAAATTTCTTTTCAAGTCAATATTAGGTAAAAATAGTTAATAAAAAGAAAGCTTCACAATACTTCTATACTAAGTTATTAAGTAAAGTTTATTAATTATTTTTGTAAAATGAAAGAAGCCTTACATCAACTGTTTATTGAGTTTCAAAACAGTATTCAAAAAAATGATTTTGTAAAACTAACCTTAAGCAAACCCATTCGTAAAAGTGATGAGTTATCAAATGTGTATGTTCGTCAAATAGAACTGAGAGGAGAAACTCATTTTCAGTTTTTATATAGATATCTCACAAATGATCAGGTTAAAAACTATTCTTTCGAAGAAAGTGTAGAGGAGTTAACTAACTTACTTTCAGAAAAATTTAGAGCAGCAACCTTATTTACGTTAGCGAATGACTTATTGGTGTTCATTTCAAAAAAGAAAAAGGTAAGCTATAAAACTACGCAACCTAGTTTTAAAAACAAATTACCAGAAACTCACGATAAACCTAAAGAGAAGAGAGCTGAAAGCAGTGAATATTTATATCATTTAGGTGTAACAGATAGAGAAGGAAAAGTAATTCCTAAAATGGCGGATAAATACCGTCAAATCAATAAGTATTTAGAAATTATTGAAGCACAGATACAGTCGGTTAAATTGCCAAATCATATCAATATTGTAGATATGGGTTCTGGAAAGGGGTATTTAACCTTTGCTTTATACGATTATTTAGTGAATCAAAAAGGATATACTGCAAGCGTTACAGGTATTGAGTTACGCGAAGGCTTGGTAAATTACTGTAACGACATTGCCAAAAAGTGTGATTTTAAAGGCTTATTGTTTGTTGCACAACCCATTCAGGAGTATGATAATGATAAAATAGATATTTTAATAGCTTTACATGCTTGTGATACAGCTACTGATGATGCTATATACAAAGGATTGGTTTCTAAAGCTGAATTGATTATCTGCGCTCCATGTTGCCATAAGCAAATCCGCCAGCAAGTAAAAGGAAAAGAACAGGAGAGCCCCTTATTAAAATACGGGATTTTTAAAGAACGTCAGTTTGAAATGGTTACTGATACTATCCGAGCATTAATTCTTGAAAAACACCAATATAATACTAAAGTGTTTGAATTTATTAGTAACGAGCATACACGTAAAAATGTAATGCTAATTGGAGCCAAATCTTCTAAAAAGGTAGATTCAGAACGTATTGAAGCTAAAATTTCAGAATTAAAAGATACTTACCAAATAGATCAACATTATTTAGAAAGTCTATTATAATATTTTACAATGAGTGCATCTGTTAGTAATATATTTAAAGATCTTCTACTAGAGAATGAAGAATTAAAAGTAGTTGATAATATTTTTTCGGAAGTAACATATAAAAAAGGGGATATTATATTACATACTAACGAAAAAGTATATTATCAATACTATGTTGTAAAAGGTTGCTTACGAACCTTCTTTATGGATGCTAAAGGAAAAGAACATACCATACAGTTTGCAATTAACGATTGGTGGATTAGTGATTATATAGGCTACTTTTCTGAATCAGAGTCTGTACTAACCATTGAATGCATAACAGATGCTATTGTGCTAAAAGTAGCTAAGATTGATTTGGATAACATTTATGAAAAGGTACCTAAAATAGAACATTTTTTTAGAAAAAAACTAGAACGGTCAACAGTACGGTTTCAAAAAAGAATTTTAAATAATTTAGTATTGTCTGCCAAAGAAAGATACCATCTATTTTTACAAACCTACCCAAATATAGAACAGCAAATTAAAAATTATCATTTAGCTTCTTACTTAGGAATAACAACAGAAAGTTTAAGTAGAATACGAAAAGAGACTTTATAAGGTTCTTTATTACCATACATCAATTTTTTTACAATTTTCATATTTTAATTTTGTGGTAACTTAAAAAACAGAAATAATATGAAAAAAGTAATATTTGTACTTACTAGTCATGAAGAGCTAGGAGATACAGGAGAAAAAACAGGATTTTGGATAGAAGAATTTGCAGCGCCTTATTATTTTTTGAAAGATAAAGGAGTGGAAGTGGCTTTAGCATCTCCAAAAGGAGGACAACCACCAATTGACCCCAAAAGTAACGAACCGGATTTTCAAACACCAGCTACACTTCGTTTTAATAAAGATAAAGAACTTCAAACTGTTTTAGCGAATACTGCAAAACTAAGTGATATTAAAGAAGCTGATTATGACGCTATTTTTTATCCTGGTGGACATGGACCTTTATGGGATTTAGCTGAAAATAAAGATTCTATAGCTTTAATTGAGTCTTTTTACTCGAATAGTAAACCAGTAGGAGCTGTATGTCATGCACCGATAGTACTAAAAGATGCTAAATTAAAAGGAGAACCTTTAGTTAAAGATAAAAAAGTAACAGGTTTTTCTAATACAGAAGAAGATGCAGTACAATTAACTTCAATTGTGCCATTTTTAGTGGAAGATGAGCTAAAAAATAAGGGGGGAATTTATAGCAAAGCAGGAGATTGGCAAGAATATGTGATTGAAGATGGTAATTTAATTACAGGGCAAAATCCAGCATCATCAGAATTAGTAGCAGAAAAACTATTAGCAAAATTATAATTACCTAATAATAAATTTAAAAAATCGTTTGATAATATTATCAAACGATTTTTTGTTACAGACAAAAGGTTTTATTGTATTTTTAGCTCATTAGAACACGATGAAATGAAAGAATCAAAACCGCTTATTATAACTGCCTTTATTGCGATCTATATTATTTGGGGATCAACTTATTTGTTAAATAAAATTGTTGTTACAGAGGTTTCACCATTATTGTTAGCTGCTATTCGTTTTTCAATATCAGGAGCATTAATTATCTTGATTGCAAAATTTTTAAAAGTCCCAGTTAAAATAACTAAAAAACAATTATTAAATTCTGCTATTGCGGGATTTCTGTTTTTGGTATATGGTAATGGAATGTTCGTTTGGGCATTGAAATATGTTGATAGTGGTTTTGGTGCTTTATTAGCTGCAACACAACCTTTATTTGTATTATTACTCTTACGTTTGATTGATGGAAAGAAAATGCAAAAGCAATCTATTATTGGGGTTATTTTAGGAGTTATAGGAATGTATTTGTTGGTGAGTCAAAATGAAATTACCACTTCAAAAGATATGCTTATTGGTATTTTTATGATTTTCTCTTGTATTTTAAGTTGGAGTTACGGAAGTGTATTTGTAGCGAAAGCTATACTGCCCAAAAACTTCTTTGTAAGTACAGGATATCAAATGCTTATTGCGGGGAGTTTTCTTTTTGCTGGTTCATTTTTATTAAATGAAACATGGTCTTCACCAATAAGTTGGTCGTTAAAAGCTCAAGGGTCGATGGTTTTATTAATTGCCTTTGGTAGTATTGTAGCTTTTACTGCTTTTAATTATTTATTAAAAGAGGTTTCCGCTGAAAAAGTATCTACTTCAGCTTATGTTAATCCTGTTGTAGCCTTATTTTTAGGGTGGTATTTTTTAGATGAAACCCTAACTGCTCAATCTATTGTTGCTTCTATAGTATTGCTATCTGGTGTATATTTTATTACTTCTAGAAAGAGAATCTCAAAACTAAAGGTTACCACCAAACCACAAAAAATTTAAGCAATTCACCGTTAGTTTTTTTAAGCCAGCACAATGGAGTATTTTCTTCTTCTAAAAATTTCTGAAGATTGTTTTGAAATGTATTAAAGTTTAACCAATCAACATTTGGGTGTGGATTCACTATCCAATTATGTTTATTAGGAATATAGAATTTACAATTAGAAAATTGTGATAATTCCTTCGGATAGATATAAAAACCATAAACACATTCATTATTTACCAATGGAAACTCTTTTGCTATATCTTGTATAGGAACAAATAATTGTGCTTTAAAATATACCTGTTGAGTGATTGTAGAAGTATTTAATTTTAACTTCTCTAAATATTTTTCAGATTGATTAGAGTAGAGTAGAGGTAATTGTTTTTCTTTAAGTCTGGTTAATTTTTGAATAAAAGAATCACGCTTGTTGGGACCAATCCAATGTTCTATTTCAGAGTTTCCTACAGAAGTATCGTATAAATAGAATTTATAAATAATTTCTAAATGTATTATCTTTTTATTTTGCTGCAATATACAGTCTAACTCTCCTAAAGTGAGTTTTTCTTGTTGAATTTGAATGTTTTCAGCAAGAATAGTTATGTCATTATTTTGCTGTAATTCAAAAGAAACAAATCGTTCTACCAATTTACCCAAACGTAATTTTTGAATGATTACTTCATTAAAAGAACTGATAGGTGTTGGTGAAACAGCAAATTGCTCTAAATCAAAAACACCTTTTCCATGCCATAGAAAAGGTGTTTGTAAAAATCCTTCGTATTGTAATTGTAAGTCTTTTTGTTTGTGATACATAAAGATTTACTCTTTAATTCCTAATTTGTCTAATACTAATTGAGTGATATCAAAACGCTCATCAATATATCCAAATTCATTTCCTGTTGTGGTTAAAATTTGAGTATATCCGTTAGCTTTTGCAACTTCAGCAATCACTTCACCTAATTTTTTATATAACGGACGCATACTTTGCTCTTTTTGCAATTGCATCATAGCTGTTCCGTTTTGACGAAATTTTCCCATTTCTTGTTCAAGTGTTCTTAATTCTTGAATTCGGGCTTTTTTATCATCATCCGTCATCAACTTTTCTTCAGCTTTATACGAATTTACTTTTTCTTTATATTCAGTAGCTTTGATTTGAAAAGTTGAGTCTAACTGTTTTCCATAACTCTCTACTCTTTGCAAAACTCCTTTCATTTGTGGCATTTTACCTACAATCAGCTCACTATTTACAGTACCCACTTTGGTTTGTGCATTCGTAAATCCGATAAAAAATAAAGCTAGTATAAAAGTGATTTTTAATTTCATGTATTTCTGTTTTTTGACAAATATAAAAAAGTGGCTTATGCAGAAGCCTTAAAATTCGTTAAAGTTTATTTTCAACAGTTTTTATAATTTTTTGAACATCTTCTTGAAAATCAAACCAAATGATTTCTGAATCTTTACGAAACCAGGTTCCTTGTCGTTTGGCAAACCTTCTAGAATTCTTTTTAATCTCCTCTATAGCAAACTCTTTCGTAAAATTTTCATCAAAATATTCAAATAATTCTCTGTAGCCTACTGTTTGTAATGCATTTAACTCTTTATATTGGTGTAATTGTTGAGCTTCTTCTATCAAACCATTTTCAATCATAATATCCACACGACGATTGATACGATCGTACATAATTTCTCTATCAGCTTTCAATCCTATCTTTATAGACTGAAAGTTACGTGGCGTTTTAGGTTGGTTTTTAAAAGATGCATACGTTTCTCCTGTTCCTATACAAATTTCTAAGGCACGTATTAATCGATGTGGATTGTCAATAGCAATGGTATTGTAGGTTTCTATATCTAACTCTTTTAGTTGCTGTTGAAGATACTCTATGCCTTTATTTTCAAGTTCAGAAGTTAAATCAATTCTTATCTGTGGATTTACATCAGGAAAATCATCAAAGCCCTTCAATACTGCATCTACATACAATCCACTACCACCCACCATAATTTGAACTGGATTTTTAGCAAATAATTCCTCTAATTTAGCCAAAGCATCTTTTTCAAACTGACCAACAGAATAATCCTCAAAAATGCTGCGATTTTGAATAAAGTGATGTGGTGCAGCTGCCAATTCATCAGTATCTGGAACAGCGGTCCCTATAGTCATTTCTTTATAAAATTGACGAGAATCACATGAAATGATATCACAGTTAAAATGTTGAGCTAGTTTAATGCTTAACGCCGTTTTTCCAATAGCTGTAGCTCCAACAATAGTAATTAATGTATTCTCTTGTGACATTTAATTCAGTTTTGTGCCGCAATGATAGCAAAATTCTGCGTCATCTTTATGTCCTTCGTATGAACAATTGGGACAAGATTGCGTATTTAAGTCTACTTTTCGTTTCGTCATTTCTGAGCTCACAATTCCGGTAGGAATCGCAATAATAGCATAACCGATGATTACCGTGATACTCGCTATAAACTGACCTAAAGGAGTTTGTGGCGCAATATCTCCATACCCTACAGTTGTCAATGTTACAATAGACCAATAAATGCTTCTGGGAATACTCGTAAAACCATTTTCTGCTCCTTCAATAAAATACATTATTGAACCTAATATGATACAAATAATCAAAACAAAATAAAGAAACACACCAATTTTAGCTTTGCTTGCATTTAATGCTTTTATTAATTGATTGGACTCTCCTATATACCTAGATACTTTAAGTATTCTAAAAACTCTAAGCAAACGCAAAGCTCTCAAAGCTATTAAACTACTGTGTGACCCAACGAAAAAGAAGGTTAAATACATAGGAACCGTTGATAGAAAATCTATAATTCCATAAAAGCTAAAAATATATTTACTGGGTTTACTTATTGAAATAATCCTGAGTATGTATTCTATTGAAAAAAGTATCGTAATAACCCATTCCGACACGTATATAAACGTATGATGTTTTGTATCAAAACTTTCAACACTTTCGAGCATTACCAATACTATACTTGCTAAAATTGCAAATAATAATACGATGTCAAATAATTTACCAGCAGAGGTATCAGCTTCGTAAATTACTTCATGTAATTTATCTTTCCAGTTTTGTGGATTTGTACCCAAAAGAATAGGTTTGTTAGGTGTTTAAACAATATTACAAATTATTTTCAACTTGTAATCGCACTATTTTAGATACTTTATTTCTAAGCAAATAGTTTTTTATAATGATTTTTGCCAACTCTTTATTTTCAACTGAAGTTAACATGGATTTTAAAATTGAGATTTGATTTTCTTGAAAAGCTAAGTTTGTATATGTATAACCAACTACTTCATTATTCTCGATTAAAATCACTGCATTTTCTTCCGGAGTTCGTCCTTTATCGACCACAATCATGTGGTCATGATTAAAACCTTTATCACTAATCTTTCTTTTTCTAATGATATTGAATTTAGGCTTAATTTTGTCCAGCTCTAAATGATATTTCAACCTAGTAAAAAGAAGGTTTCCTGTTTCTTCATAAGTAACTTTTGTAACTCTTTTTACAATTTTTAGTGCTTTACGAGTTTCTTTTAAAAATAGCTTCGTAACTTCTTGTCGTATATTTTTACCTCTATCAATATAGATAATACTTCCTTCGTCATTATGCACATAAAAGACTCCTTGGCTTTCTGGAAGACTATCTAATATCTTTTGAATTCGATGCTTCTCTTGACGATTATCGAAGTATTTAATTGACTGTTGAATAATTTTTTTCTCTACATCTTTATCCAACAACAACTTAAACAACTGTACAGTAGCAAGTGCATCTCCTGTAGCTCTGTGGCGATCAGACATTGGAATACCTATAAACTTACACAATTTTCCTAAACTATGAGAAGGAGCCTCTGGAATGAGTTTTTTACTCAAGGTAACTGTACAAAGTGTATTTCGTGTATACTTATAACCTAATCTTTCAAATTCTGTACGAAGAATTCGATAATCAAAATTAGCATTATGTGCTACAATAAAACAGTCTTCGGTAATTTCAACAATTCTCTTGGCTATTTCATAAAATTTAGGCGCATTGCGAAGCATTTTATTATTTATACCCGTAAGCTTAACAACAAATTCTTGAATCTCTCTTTCAGGATTTACGAGACTTATAAACTGATCTACAATTTGATGGCCATCAAACTTATAAATAGCAATCTCAGTAATTCCCTCTTCATTATACTTTCCTCCAGTAGTTTCTATGTCTAAAATAGCGTACAATTCTCTCTTTTTTTTAGCAGATTTATGTAAATCTAAGCAATATAATTTCTAACTCCAAAAATTGAGCTCCCTATTCGCACCATGTTGCTTCCGTTTTCAATGGCTAATTGGTAATCTCCGCTCATCCCCATAGATAGTGTTTGTAAATCAGGGTAATTTTTTTGATTTTTACTAAAGAAATTAGACAACGATGAAAATTCATCTTGCAACTGTTCTTTATTATCTGTGAATGTTGCCATTCCCATTAATCCAACAATTTTGATATTCTTTAATTTTTTTAATTCATCAGAAGCTAAAATTTCTTTTATTTCTTCAAAAGGCAGCCCAAATTTGGTTTCTTCTTTGGCAATGCGAGCTTGTAATAAACAATTAATAACTCTACCATGCTTTTTGGCTTGCTTGTCTATCTCTTTTAAAGTTTTAAAACTATCCACACCATGAATTAAATCAACAAAATGTGCCATATATTTAACTTTATTACTTTGCAAATGCCCTATCATATGCCATTGAATATCCTTAGGTAAAGCATCATACTTGGTAACCATTTCTTGAATTTTATTTTCACCAAAGATTCGTTGACCAGCATCGTAAGCCTCTTGTAAATCAGCAATAGGTTTAGTTTTAGAAACCGCTACTAAAGTTACATTCTCAGGTAAACTAGATTTTATTTTTTGAAGATTTTCTTTAATTCCTATCATTATAATAATTATAAGTGCAAACTTCTACATTAAAATTCATAAATGGTTAAAGCACTACGTAATTTAGGTTCTATATATGTGGTTTTTGGGGGCATCATTAAGCCAGCATCCACAATAGTTTTTAATTCTCTAATGTTGGTTGGTAACATTCCAAACGATACTTTAAACTCTCCGCTATCAACTTTTGTTTTTAGCTCTAATCCGTCCGATTTATTTTGCGAATACACAATTTTAGAAGCATTTCGTATATCATCTATTCCTAAAATAGGTTGCAATACTGTTGTATATAAGATATATGCGTCTAATTCACTCAAACAATCTGTAAAATTGTAAATAGATTTACGTAAGTACAAAGCATAAAATTCACCATTCAAATACATACTAAAATGATGCTTCTCTTTAGGTTTATACAATTCTTGTCCACGATTTTCAATTCTGAAATGCGCATCTAATTCTATTAAAAGCTCTTCCGGAGTTAAACCGTTTAAATCTCTAATGAATCGATTGAATTCATAGATTTTTAATTGGCTTTCAGGTAGCAAATAACTCATAAAAAAGTTGTATTCTTCGTTACCTGTATGGGTTGGGTTATTTTCAGCTAAGTTTTGAGCCAATAAACAAGAAGATGTCGATCGGTGATGCCCATCTGCTATATATAAGGTGTTTATCTGTTCAAAAGCATTAGAAATCATCTTTATATCATTATCATCACTTACTACCCATAAAAAGTGTACATCTTTGTCTGAAGTAGAAAACTCATACTCGGCTCTTTGTTTCTGATATTTTTGTATGATAGAATTTATCACATCATTATCAGGGTAGGTGAGTAGTACTGGTTCAGCATTAAATCCAGTGTTTTTCAAGTAATTTTCAAACAATAATTCGCGCTCTTTTAAAGTATCTTCGTGTTTTTTTATCACATTATTATGATAATCTTCAACAGAAGTTGCCGCAATAATTCCGCAGAAATTATCTGAAGGAGTTATTTTTTGATACACGTAAAAAGCTGGAACTTTATCTTGTTGAAAAACCTCGTTCTCTTTAAACTCTAAATAACGGTTGTGCACCAGTTTAAAGCGTTGTTCACCTGTAACATCTTGCTTATGATATTTATACCCTGGATTAATTACATGTAAAAATGTATATGGGTTAAAATCAAGTTTAGCTCCAATTTCCGCAGGAGTATAAATCTCATACGATTTAGAGGAAACTAACGCAACTTTATCACGAGGTGCTCTTACCGCTTTAAATGGTTTTACAATCGCCATGAATTATTCGCTTAACAGTTTTATAATCTTATTAGCTAACTCAACTCCAATTCTTTCCTGTGCTTCAATAGTTGATGCTCCAATATGAGGTGTCATAGAAATTTCAGGATTCATCAATAATTGAATTTCAGGTGTTGGTTGACTTTCAAAAACATCTAATCCTGCATATTTCACCTTACCACTTTCAATAGCATTAACCAAATCTACCTCGTTTAAAATTCCTCCTCTTGACGTATTAATCACTCCAACACCATCTTTCATTTGATTGAATTGCGCTGCTTCTAAAATATATTCTTCTTGAGCAGGTAAATGTAATGTGATAAAATCTGATTTTGATAACACATCTTTTAATGACTGAGTTTCTATAGAAAAATTAACGGTTTGTCCATCGAAAAAAGGAATTGTTATTGTCGCATTTTCTACCTCTGTATCCATTGCTATTACTTTCATACCCAATCCCAAAGCTATTTTTGCTACTTCTTGCCCAATATGACCAAAACCAATAATCCCTAAAGTTTTGCCTCTTAATTCAATTCCTTGAGAATATTGTTTTTTTAAGGCATTAAAATGTATATCTCCTTCTAGAGGCATCTCACGGTTAGATTGGTGTAGAAAACGCACCATACCAAATAAATGTGCAAATACCAATTCCGCTACCGATAGGGCAGAGGCTTCTTGAGTATTGATTACATATACGCCATTATCAATAGCAAATTCAACATCAATATTGTCCATACCAACACCCGCACGACCAATTAATTTAATACTTGGACAAGCTTCAATCAATTCTTGACGTACTTGTGTCGCACTTCTTACAATAATAGCATCAATGTTATGCTCATTTATATAGTTTTCAAGTTGCTCTTGTGCAACTTTAGTATTTATTACTTCAAATCCTGCTTTTTCCAAAGCTTCAATTCCGCTAATGGAAATTCCATCGTTTACTAATATTTTCATTTCTATCTTAATAGGTATGTCATTGAGAGGAATGAAATGATTTGACAATCTTTTGATTAATAAGATCCCTTCATTTCTTTCGGAATGACTTTATATCTAACTTATTCTTTCTAATTCTTGCATCACATCTACCAAAGCTTGAACACTATACAAAGGTAACGCGTTATACATGCTTGCGCGGTAACCTCCAACACTTCTATGACCATGTAATCCGTTTATATTGGCTTCTTCCCACATACTATCAAACTTAGTTTGTAGATTCTCATTTACTAAGGCAAATGTCGCATTCATATGGCTGCGATCTTCTATAGCCGCAACCCCTTTAAATAAAGGATTTCTATCTATCTCATTGTATAGTAAAGTTGATTTCTTCTCGTTTACTTTCTCAATAAATTCGATTCCTCCTAAATCTTTTAACCATTCTAAAGTCAGCATAGAAGTATATACTGGAAATACAGGAGGTGTATTAAACATGCTGTCTTTATCAATAAACACTTGATAATTTAACATAGAAGGAATTTGACGTTCTACTTTTCCTAAAATATCTTCTTTTACAACCACTAAAGTTGTACCTGCTGGCCCCATATTTTTTTGAGCTCCGGCATAAATCAAATCAAATTTTGAGAAATCTAATTGACGAGAAAAAATATCTGAACTCATATCGCATACCATAGGAACCGGAGTTTCTGGAAAACTCTTCATTTGCGTTCCATAAATGGTATTATTACTGGTACAGTGAAAATAGTCTACATCCGTTGGAATTTTATATCCTTTCGGAATGTAGCTGAAGTTTTGATCTTTTGAAGAAGCAACTTCTACCAATTCTCCAAATAATTTTGCTTCTTTAATAGCATTACTACTCCAAGTTCCAGTGTTTAAATACGCTGCTTTTTTATTCAATAAATTGTAGGCAACCATTAAAAATTGCATACTTGCACCTCCTTGTAAAAACAATGCTTTGTAGCCTTTATTTTCTAGTCCTAATAACTCTAAGGCTAAACTTCTTGCTTTCTCAATTACCTCCACAAAAGGTTTACTTCTATGAGAAATCTCTATTAAAGAAAGGTTGTCATTGTTGAAATTAATAACCGCTTCAGAAGCTTTTTGAAGCACTTCTTCTGGTAAAATACAAGGGCCTGCGCTAAAGTTGTGTTTTTTCATTTGTGTTGTTGTGTTTTGTTACACAAAGGTGCAAATTTATATAGAGAGGTTGTTCTAAATTTTTGATAAAAATTCTAATGTGTTTACCCCATCAGCATAGTCCCATAACTTAGGGTGCTGTGTTTGTCCAAACTCTATTTCATTTTCTATAAAATTGTCAGCCACCACACACTGAATTTGCTCTCTATCTTCCCAAAGTTTTATTTTCAAGTCATCAGTATTATCATAATACTCATAAAAAACAGAAGCGATAGGAGAGGCGTAGCTTTCATCTTCTTTAATCATTAAAAAGCCATTCTCTAAAATATCAAATTCACTCATTAAATACACCGCTTTATTATAATCATAATTGTTAGCGTATTTAACATTGTTTATAATTTCATGTTGCTTATACATTCCGTTGAAAAAAGCATCAAAATTATAGTTTTTAGGAATGAATATTTTTGAAACGGAACGACATCCTAATCCGAAATAACGAAAAACATCTTCACTTAAATTTTGCATTTGTTCTTCAGATTCATTTCCTGTTAAAACTGCTACAGAATTCCTATTCTTTCGGATAATACTCGGCTTGTCTTTAAAATAATATTCAAAATAACGAGCTGTATTATTACTTCCTGTTGCAATCACCGCATCAAAACCAGTCAACTTTTCTTCAGTAAATGATATTTTACCTTTCAATTCAGGTTCTACATATTCCAAATACTTAGCTAAAAACGGCAATAAATGTTTATCATTTGACGATTGCTTTACTAAAACTGAATGACCAGAGATTAATACCGATAAAAAATCGTGAAATCCTACCAAAGGAATATTTCCTGCCATAATAATAGCAACCAACTTAGCTTCGTTAGCTCCTAAATTTTCATTAAAAATCCACTCTGTCAAATTATCGGCAGTCAATGCTTTTGTCCAATTTTCTATTGAAAGCAACAGGTTTTCTTTGGTAAACCACGTATTATTTTCTCCTGCTATTTTAAGTTGATGCTTAAATCCATCAAAAAATAACTCATTGTGTTCTATATGTTCTTTTTTCTCGATTTTTTCTTGAGAAAACTGGCTTAAAAATTCTCCTAGTTTATGAAAAGCGTTAATTCTACTTTTTATACTATCCATTTATTTGGTTCTAAATTAAATTGGAACTATTTTTGCGTGTGCAAAGTTACAAAACTGAAAGAGATTAATTATGGCAATTATAATAACTGATGAATGTATAAATTGTGGGGCTTGTGAACCTGAATGCCCAAACACAGCTATTTATGAAGGAGCTGATGATTGGAAGTATTCTGACGGTACTGATTTAACAGGAAATATCGTTTTACCAAACGGTAAATCTGCCAATGCAGATGAAGATCAAGAGCCTATTTCTGATGAAATTTATTACATTGTTGCTGATAAGTGTACTGAATGTAAAGGTTTTCATGAAGAGCCACAATGTGCGGCAGTTTGTCCTGTAGATTGTTGTGTTCCTGATGAAGATAATGTTGAAACAGAAGAGGAGTTATTAGCGAAACAACGTTTTATGCATAACGAATAATAGAGGATTTCTATAATCAATAAAAACAAGAAATCCCGAGAACATTCTCGGGATTTCTTGTTTTCTATAAAAAATTAATTTTTAAAGTTTAAATCCTAAACGTGTAAAGAAATAAGCTCCGTCTGATCCCATTTGTACAGAATCTGCTAATCCACCTTGATCTGTCCATCCATCAAATTGTGGAGTAGGGTACACATTAAAAATATTATTACCTCCAAGTGTAAAAGTAATTTTATCCGTAAAGGCATAACTTAAGCTTAAATCAGTTGTAATTTTACTTTTGTAGGTATCTGTAGCAACAGCATATAACGCATCAGCTTCTGCTTGAGTAGTAGCTGGTGCATCTACCCATTGAAAATCTTGTAATTGAACTTCACTAAATTTTGTCAAGTTTAAAGAAACATCAAACTTTTTGTAACCATACCCTAAGTTTAAACCAAATTTATGATCTGGAGCAGCAGCTTTTAAATAAGCTTCGGAAAAAGGACTAAAGAATGTAAATCTATTTAAGTTACCATTTTTAATCTTTTCTATTTTAGTATCATTAAAGTTACCTACCAAACCTACATTAACTCTATGGTCTTCAAACGTTTTTTTATAGTTTAAAACAATATCTAATCCTTGGGTTTTTGTATCAACTCCATTTGCAAAAAACTGTGCTGCATCAACTCCTAAATTTAAACCTGAAGCATCAAAATTATCAGTTAAAATAATACGATCATCAACTGTAATAGAATATGCATCTATTGTAGCAGTAAATCCTCCTATTTTATATGTAAATCCTAAACTAGCATTGAATGCTGTTTCTTCTTTTAATTGCTCTATACCAAAAGCTCTAGTTACGGTACTATTATTAGCCGATAACAATGAAGGAAGTGATTCTCCATTTACAATATTGGTAAACTTTAAATTATAATATAATTGAGCTAATGATGGAGCCCTAAATCCAGAAGAAACGGAACCTCTTAAGGTTAAATTATCACTTGCTTTAAACCTTGAAGCTAACTTAAAATTAAAAGTGCTTCCAAAATCACTATAATCTTCAAAACGAAGAGCCGCACTTACTAAAAATTTCTCAGTAAAGTTAAATTCAGAATCAAAATAGATACCAACATTACTTCTTGAACGATCTACTTCATTGTCTGGACCATACCCAGGAAATCCTTGAGAACCTCCTGGTAATTCTTCTCCATTGCTATCTATAGCTACTGGTTGAACAGCAGGATTTATCATTAAAACTCCATTATCATCATATAATCCGTATGAAGCTTCTTCACCAGCAAAAATGATAAAGTTTTCCGTTCTATACTCTAAACCAAAGGCTAAGTTAACACCACTCATTAAGTCTTCTAAATATTTAGTAAAATCTAACCCTGTGGTGTTTTGTGACAAACTATGCCCCCCTGCATTAAAATCAGTAGGAGAAGCATCTTTCAATGATGCATTATTTGAATCTTTTATAAAATAATGAAACTTATTTTCTCCATATGTATTATTAAAATCAACCTCCCAACCATTTTCTAACTTATGTTTTATCCCTGCAGAAACTGAAATATCTGTAATATTAGAGGTTATCCTTGGTGTAAATCCATTAGGATGTAAGCTTGGAACACTTCGATTATCAGAATTATCAGGGTCACCATCTACGTATGGATCTCTTGAAAAAGCATAAGCATCAGTATCTCTATAATTTCTTCCTCCAAAAGCATATACTTCTGTATTATCATTGATAGGTAAGCTAGCGTTTACCATAAAGTTGAATCCATCTATAGCAGCACTACCATATCCTTTTCGCCAAGAAAATCCAGGTCTTAAAGTTCTCTCTTTTGATAGTAATTCAGTAGTAAAGTTTACAAAACCACCTTTATCATTCAATTTTGCGCCATAATTTAAGTCTAATTTAAAAGTACCTCCGTCAAAACTCTTATCTTCTCCATCTAACCTGTTTTTTCCTTCAACATTGTATAATGTTTCTCCTGTTGCTTCAGCCCATCCACTACCTATCGAAGTACTATAAGCTCCATAACCTAAACTTCCTGAAACACCATCCGTATTATCTTTTAAAACAATATTGATAACTCCAGCAATAGCATCAGAACCATATTGAGCAGAAGCCCCATCTCTTAAAACTTCTATTCTTTTGATAGCAGCAGAAGGAATCGCATTTAAATCTGTTCCAGAATTACCACGCCCGCGAGTACCAAAGATATTGACTAACGATGATTGATGGCGTCTTTTACCATTAATAAGCACTAATGTTTGATCTGGACCTAAACCACGTAACGAAGCAGGTACTATATGATCCGCACCATCTGAACCTGATTGCTTAGTTGCATTAAATGAAGGAGCTGCATATTGTAAAATATCATTCACTTCTACTTTTCCATTTTTAGTAGCTAAATCTCCAACATCAATTACGTCAACTGGTACAGGTGTATCTATTGCAGTTCTTCTAGCATTTCTAGATCCTACAATAACTACTTCTTCTAACTGTAAACCTTCCTTTAAAATAATATTAAAATTACTTTTTCCAGCTATTTGAACTTCTTGCGTTTCAAAACCTGAAAAACTTATAATTAATATCCCATTAGGATCAGCATTTAAAGAAAACTCACCATTTAAATCAGTAGAAGTACCATTCGTTGTTCCTTTCACTAAAATATTAGCACCTGGCAAAGGCTCATTATTTACATCTTTCACTGTTCCTTTTATTTGCATTTGAGCATTTATTACTTGTAATCCAAGAAATAAAAAGCAAATGATAAAGAGTTTCTGTTTCATCATAAGAAAAGTTTTTTTAATTATTACCCTCTAAAAGTAATCAAAAACAACAATTAACTTAAAAAAATGTTAATTTTTTTAATCTTACATAAAATAATTAACTAATTAATGAGTAATAATTAAATAGCGTAATTAGAAATCAAAGCACTATATTTGCACTCGCAAAATTTCAATAAAAACTTAGAATGAAAGCTGGAATTGTAGGATTACCTAACGTAGGAAAATCAACTTTATTTAACTGTTTATCAAACGCAAAAGCACAAAGTGCGAATTTTCCGTTTTGTACCATAGAACCAAATTTAGGAGTAGTAAACGTACCTGATACTCGTTTAGAGAAATTAGAAGAGTTAGTAAACCCTGAAAGAGTATTGCCTGCAACCGTAGAGATTGTAGATATTGCTGGATTGGTAAAAGGAGCTAGTAAAGGTGAAGGTTTAGGAAACCAATTCTTAGCTAACATTCGTGAAACTGATGCTATTTTACATGTATTACGTTGTTTTGACAATGATAATATTGTACACGTTGATGGATCTGTAAATCCTATCCGTGATAAAGAAACAATTGATATTGAGCTTCAATTAAAAGATTTAGAAACAGTTCAAAAACGTTTAGAACGTGTAAAAAGAACTGCTAAAACTGGTAACAAAGAAGCTCAAGTTGAATTAGAGATTTTATTAAAGGTAGAAACAACTTTGTTGGAAGGAAAATCTATTCGTTCTATTGAATTTACTGAAAAAGAAGAAGAATTTGTAAAACCTTTACAGTTTATTACAGCTAAACCTGTATTATATGTTTGTAATGTTGATGAAGGTTCAGCTGTTTCTGGAAATGCATATGTAGATACAGTTAAAGAAGCTGTAGCTAACGAGAATGCAGAAGTTATTGTTTTAGCTGTAGGTACAGAAGCAGATATTACAGAATTAGAAGACTATGAAGAGCGTCAAATGTTCTTAGCTGATATAGGGTTAGAAGAAGCTGGAGTTTCTCGTTTAATCCGCTCAGCATACAAATTGTTAAACTTACAAACCTATTTTACAGCTGGTGTTAAAGAAGTAAGAGCTTGGACGATTCCAATTGGAGCTACAGCTCCACAAGCAGCTGGAGTAATTCATACCGATTTTGAAAAAGGGTTTATCCGTGCAGAAACTATTGGATATGACGATTTTGTAACATATGGTAGTGAAGCTAAAGTTAAAGAAGCTGGAAAAATGAGAGTAGAAGGGAAGGAGTATATAGTTAAAGATGGTGATGTAATGCACTTTAGATTTAACGTATAAACTAACCTAAATATAAAATACAAACTCCACTAGATGATAGTGGAGTTTTTTTGTACCTTAGAATTTTAAATTCGCTAAAAATGCAAATAGATAAACAAACATTTCAATTTTTAAAAGACTTAAAAGAAAATAATAATCGTGATTGGTTTACTGAGCATAAAAAAGACTTCACCAAGGCTCAAAACAATGTAAAAGAGGTGTACAAAACCATTCAAGAAAACCTGAATAAACACGATGAAGTTGATAAGCATAAATTGTTTAGAATTTATAGAGATGTTCGTTTTTCAAAAGATAAAACTCCTTATAAAACACATTTTGGTGGTTCTTTTAATCGAAAAAAACCTGAATTAAGAGGTGGTTATTATTTACATATTTGTCCTGGAGATAGCTTTTTAGCTGGTGGTTTTTGGGAACCTAATAAAGAAGATTTACTTCGTATTCGTAAAGAATTTGAAATGGATGCTTCTGAAATTAGAGAAATTTTACAAGAGAAAAACTATACACAGCATTTTGGTGGTAAGCTCGAAGGTGATGAACTAAAAACAGCCCCAAAAGGATTTGATAAGGAGCACCCAGATATCGATTTGATTCGTAAAAAAGGATATATCGCTATTCAACATTTTTCTGATGAAGAGGTACAAGCTCCAGAATTTTTAACAAGAGTTGATGATGCCTTTAAAGCACTACGACCTTTCTTCGATTATATGAGTGATGTACTAACCACCAATTTAAATGGAGAATCAATATTATAAAGTAAAAAGGCTGAGACATAATCTCAGCCTTTTTATTTAAAGAGTTATATTTGACTTAAACCACCATCAACTTCTAATTCAACACCATTAATAAATGAAGCATCTTCTGAAGCTAAAAACAATGCTGTTCTTGCGATTTCATCAGAAGTTCCAAATCTACCTAAAGGTACTTGAGTAGCAAAACCTTTCCCCATTTCTTCAACAACATCTTGCGGCAATCCCATTTTTCCATAAATAGGTGTTTCTATTGGTCCAGGAGCTATAGAGTTTACTCGTATACCTCTTGATTTTATTTCAGAAGTAAGTACTCTAGCATAAGCTCTTAAAGCTCCTTTACTTGCAGAATATACAGCTAAACCATCAAAACCTTTTTGATGTACAATTGAGTTGGTAAATAGTATAACTCCATTGTCGTTAATATATGGTAAAGCCTCTTTTGTAGCCAATATTGGTCCTTTAACATTAATATCAAAGACTTCATTATAATGATCAATAGTAATATCTGTTGTTGGAGAAACAGGAGCAACACCTGCGTTTAGAAATAAGATATCTATGCTTCCATATTTTTCAACAGCTTTTTGAATTAACAATACATTATCCTCTTCTTTAGATACGTCAGCTACAACAGTGATAAAATCACCTGTTAAATCTTTAGTCGCTTCTTTTAAAGCATTTTCTCTTCTTCCTGCTAACACTACTTTAGCTCCATTTTTTAAAAATAGTTTGGCTGTAGCTAAACCAATTCCGCTATTAGCACCTGTTATTATTGCTACTTTTTTTTCTAATTTACTCATTATTCATTTGTTTTTTTATTTGAAACAATCGTTTCAAATAGAGTTAAAAAAAATTAATCTAACATAGAAAGTGTTGTTTTTACAATGCTTTCTAAATGATTATAATCGTTCATTACAATACCAGAAATACTCAAACCTTGTAGAGAATTAACTAAATATAAGGCATATTCATACGAAGACTTATTGGTGTTAATAGAACCTTCATGTTGTCCTTTTTCAACAAGATCTTGGAATAATTGAATCATGTTATTATGATTATTATTTAAAAACCCTTTAATAATGGGCTCCTGATTGGCCATTTCAGAAGTGCAATTATTAATAAGGCACCCTACATTGTTTGTTATATTACTTCTAACATTTAATAAAAAAATTGCTTCAATTGCTTTGATTGGAGTTTTTGCAGTCTTCGTTATTTCATCAAAATTACATTTAAATGCAGACTGATAATTTTTTAAGCATTCCATATAAAGGTCTAACTTACTACCAAAAGAGTTATATATACTAGACCGGTTTAAGCCGGTAGCATCTACTAAATCTTGCATAGAAGTTAAACTGTAACTTTTCTGATGAAAAACTTCAGTAGCCTGCTTTATAACAGTTTCTTTATTAAATGTTTCAGTTTTTGGCATTTATTTGAAATGAACGTTTCAAAGGTATCTATTTTTTTACAAAGAGGAAAAAAAGAAGTGTTAATTTTTAGTTTGCAAATTTAATTGAATCTCTTTCTTTAAAAAGAAGTAGGTTACCAATGTAGATAAAACATCAGCTATTGGGAAAGACATCCATACACCATTTACACCATAAAACTTAGGCAGAACATATACTAAAGGAATTAAAAAGATTCCTTGTTTTAAAAGTGTTAATAATAATGCAGGTAAGGCTTTTCCTGCTGCTTGAAAATATGCTGAACCTATTAACTGTGTTGTAATTACAGGCGTTGCTAAAAAAGCAATGATTAAAGCGTTTGGAGTAAGATTTAACAGTTCTTTATCCTCTGTAAATACATGCACTAATTCATCAGGGAATAGCATAATTAATATAAAAATAAGCGTTGCAATTACAGTACCAAATAAAATAGATATTTTAATGGTTTCTTTGACTCTTTTAGAATCATTAGCTCCGTAATTATACCCTGCAATAGGCAAAAATCCTTGAGTAACTCCTAAAACAGGAAATAAAGCAAACATCATAACCCTATTAATGATGCCATAAATGGCAATCGATACTTCACCTCCATACTTAAAAAGTGTGTAATTTAAAACAATTACCAAAACACTTATGGTTCCTTGTCTTACAACTGTTACTCCTCCTAAAGAAAAAATCTCCTTTAAAATTGAATGATTAAATTTAAAATATTTAGGAACTATTTTTAATTCAGTATTTTTTGAAAAGAAGAACCACAAAATAAATAATCCGCTAACAGCATACGAAATAGAAGTAGCTAATCCTGCACCAAACATTCCAAGGTTCATGAATTTTATAAAAACAACATCTAGAAAAATATTAGCGATAGCAGGCAAAATCATGGTAAACATTGCATAGTTCGGTTTTCCTACAGCTCTAATAACTGGATTTCCCATCATGGCAAAGGCTAAAAAAGGAACTCCCCAAACAATTACATGAAAATATTCAGTAGCAGGAGCAATGATATCTCCATTAGCTCCAAAAAGTTGTAAAATAGGCAAACAGAAGAAAGTTCCCAACAGTACAAATAAAACAGACAATCCAATAGTAAGCGAAATTTGATTCCCAAAAACCTCAAACGCTTTATCTTCTTTTTGAGCACCTAAAGCTCGTGATATAATAGAACTTCCTCCAATTCCCACACCCATCCCGATTGATGAAATTAAAAAAGCAATGGGTAATACAACAGTAATGGCTGCAATAGCTAGTACACCAATCCATCTTCCTACAAAAATAGTATCAACTATCATGTTTATTGACATTACTAAAATACCTATAGAAGCAGGAATGGCTTGCTTTAAGAGAAGTTGACTAATATTTTTAGTACCTAAGTCGTTAGCGATTCTATTCATGCTGACTAAATTAACACGAATTATCTATCAAAATTAAAAACTAGGTTAGATTTAAGTAATAATTAACATCAATCCTTTAAGTTTGTTACATGAATTTATTTGAACAAAAGCATATTGTAACTTCTGACGAAATAGACGAATATAACCATGTAAATAATGTAGTTTACGTACAATGGATGCAAAATATCTCAGATGCTCACTGGAAAGAACTATCAAAAAATGTAACAAATCTCGATTATGTTTGGTTTGTTATTCGTCATGAAGTTGATTACAAAAATCAAGCAGTATTAGGCGATGAAATTACCTTAAGAACTTGGGTAGGTAAAACAGAAGGAATAAAATCAGTACGTCATTTTGAAATGTATAGAGGTGAAACGCTGTTGGTAAAATCTCAAACAACTTTTTGTTTACTAGATGCTACTACGAAAAAACCTAGAAGAATTACGAAAGAAGTAACAAACTTATTACTACCGTAAAAAGAAACAATATCTTTGCACCTATAAATTTACACAATGACAACATTTACCACATTAGGAGTACGAAAAGAGTATGTGAAAGGATTGAAAGAGTTAGGAATAACAACTCCTACTGAAGTACAAGAGGAAACCATCCCATATTTACTTGAAAACAATTCAGATTTTATAGGTTTAGCACAAACAGGAACAGGTAAAACTGCTGCCTACGGATTACCTATTCTACATAAAATAGACACTTCAAAAGACACAATTCAAGCCTTAATATTAGCTCCTACGAGAGAATTAGCGCAACAAATAAAAAAACAACTATTTAAATTTACCAAATATGTAGATGATAGAATTTTTATTGAAGCAGTTTTTGGAGGAGAAAAAATTGATCGTCAAATCAATAACTTAAAAAGAACAACCCATATTGTTGTTGCCACACCAGGACGCTTGATTGATTTGATAGAAAGAGGAGACGTCAACTTAAAAAATATCAAAACGTTAGTACTTGATGAGGCTGATGAAATGTTAAGTATGGGGTTTAAACTAGAGTTAAACCGTATTTTAAAGTATACCTCTGGTACTCGTAAAACATGGTTGTTTTCTGCTACTATGCCTGACGAGATAAGAAGTATTATAAAAAAATACATGAATACATCAACAAAACAGGTTGAAGTAAATAAAAACTCTTTGGTGAATGCTAATATTACACATCAATTTGTACAAACAACCATTCAAGAAAAAAAAGACCTTATTGTTTCCTTTTTAGAAAAAAGACAAGCTGAAAGAGGTATTATTTTTACGAGAACCAAAGCTGGCGCTCAAAAATTAACAAAAGAACTTAAAGAAGAAGGATTTTCAGTAGAAGCTCTAGAAGGTGACATGCAACAAAAAGAACGTGATAAAGTAATGCGTGCCTTTAAAAATGAAAGTCTTCAAGTATTAGTTTCTACAGATGTAGCTGCACGAGGAATAGACGTTCAAAACTTAAGTTTTGTATTGCATCATCAAATACCAGAAAAGTTAGAATACTACACACACCGAAGTGGTAGAACTGCAAGAGCTGGTAAAAGAGGGGTTTCTTTAGCCTTGATTCTTCAAAACGAAAGAAATCGTATTACAGAAATAGAAAAAGAATTGCAAATACAATTTTCAGAAATATCAATATAAAATGAGTATAATTTACGCCATAGACATCGCAGGTACCTTTGCCTTTGCTATTAGTGGTGCATTGGTCGCTATTCGTAAAAAATTTGATGTTTTTGGAGTTCTTATTATTGCTTTTGTTACTGCTGTAGGTGGTGGTATGACACGTGATGTGCTCATCAATGCACATCCTATAAATTGGATTGGTGATATCAATTATATTTGGACGATACTTACTGCAGTAGTAGCCACTTTTTTATTTAGAAGCAAAATAGCTCCTTTGAGAAAAACCATGTTTTTATTCGATACTATTGGTATTAGTGTATTTACCTTACTTGGTGTTCAAAAAGGGCTCAATTTTGATTTACATCCGTTTGTAGCACTTGTTATGGGGATGTCTTCTGCTGTTATGGGGGGAGTAATTAGAGATGTATTAACTAATGAAATCCCACTGATTTTCCATAGAGAAATTTATGCTTCTGCTTGTTTAGCAGGGGGAGTAGTATACTTACTTTTAAATCCTCTTCAAATGAATGAGGATTTGCAGTTCATCATATCTGCTTCTATTATTGTTGTAATAAGAACAATTGCTGTACAGTATAAATTAGAGCTCCCTAGAGTTAAAAAAGATATTTTTGGTAAATAACTTACAACTATGGAAAAGCTAGTATTATCAAATTTAAATGAGCTAAAAAAATTAGAAGGAAAACAGTTACCAGTAGGAGAGTGGTATATTGTAACACAACAAATGATTAATGATTTTGCAAATGCTACTCATGACAAACAATGGATTCATGTTGATGAGGAAAAAGCTGCTAAATATTCTCCTACAAAAACAACAATAGCGCATGGATTTATGTCTGTTTCTATGCTTTCTGAGTTGATTTCAAACTTATTTGAAATTAAAAGCGTGAAAATGGCGTTAAATTATGGATTGAACAAGGTACGTTTCCCTAATTCAGTTCCTGTAAATAGTAAATTACGTTTGGTAAGTTCTCTTAAACAAATAGAAGACTTTCAAAATGGAAAAAAACTAACTTTTGACTGTGTTATTGAAATAAAAGGGCAAGAAAAACCCGCTTGTGTTGCTGAGTTTATTTTTGTGCTATTTGAATAAAAAAATGCTGCTTTGAAAAAAGCAGCATATATATAATTTTATTATTTCTTCAAAATTACAATAACCAACCTTTTTCTGTTGACCTCTTTGAATACAACAATAAAAAAACGCCTATGATTATTACCATTATAGGCATCACTATTCCTCCAGGTCCGTAAACTTCAGCAGCCCTACTCATAAATAAGTTATAAGACATCTGAACAATAATGGCTATCAAAGAAAGAAGAAATGCAGTTTTTGCTACTTTTTTTCTCATTAATAAAAAGATACTTCCTAGTAAACCACCAAATACAGCAACGGCAAAGGCTGCAGTAACCCAAGCAGGTATGTTTTCGTATAATGCCCTTTCGGCTTCTGGTAATGCTGCTCTCATGTCATCGGTCATGTACGCTAGAGTTAAGTATTGCATAACTCCTAGTCCATTCCAAATTAAGGCTGCAACACCGATAATCCAAAAAAGTGTTGTGGGTTTGTCTGAGTTTGTCATAAAATTTGTTTTTAAGTTAGTTATAGTTAAATGTAGTTATAAATAACACAAAAACAAAATAGACTGTAAATCAGTACTTAACAAAAATCCTTTGTTTATGTCTCTTAAAATAATGTTAAAGCTTATTTACAGGCGTAACGATTTAAAAAAAACATCGTCTTATATACATATAATTACTTAACAAGTAATGTTTAGGTGATTAGTTAGTTTTTAATAGTTGATTGAAAAAGAAGGCTCGAGATATCTCTCGAGCCTTCTTTATTTTTTTGTTTCTATTAAAACTATTTTCTTTCTAAAAGTGCCATATAAAATCCGTCATAACCAGAGGTATGTGCTAACACTTTTTCATCTTTAACAAAGGTAAAATCTTTACCAGCATCAGAAGCTAAAAAGAATTGCACTTGTTGTTGATTTTCAGAAGGTAATACTGAACAAGTAGCATATACTAACTTTCCGCCTGGTTTCACCATTTTAGAATACTGTTGTAACACTTCTTGTTGTGTACCACGAATTTGATCTAAAAATTCAGGTTGCAATTTCCATTTACTATCAGGATTTCTACGAATAACCCCTAAACCAGAACAAGGAGCATCTATTAAAACTCTGTCTGCTTTACCTTGTAGCTTTTTAATTACTTTAGTAGAATCAATCACACGAGTATCAATATTGTGAACGCCATTTCTTCGAGCACGAACTTTAAGCTTTTTTAATTTACTCTCGTAAATATCCATCGCTATGATTTGCCCCTTATTTTTCATTAATGAAGCTATATGTAACGTTTTACCGCCAGCACCAGCACAAGTATCTACCACTTTCATTCCAGGTTCAATATCTAAATAAGCAGCTACTAATTGTGAAGAAGCATCTTGTACTTCAAAAAAGCCTTTTTTAAAGGCTTCTGTTTTAAATACATTTGCGCGCTCAACCAGTTTTAAAGCATCATCATATCCTTTGATAAATTCTGTTTCAATTCCTTCAGAAGCTAACATCTTTTGAAGCTTTTCCTTCGTAATGTTTAAAGTATTTGTACGTAAAATAACTTCTGCTTGTTTGTTTAAAGCCGCTATTTCTTTCGTCCAAACTTCTTCTCCTAATTCTTCAACACCAACTTCATCTATCCAATCAGGTATAGACTCTCTAAATTTTCTTATTTTTAGTAATTCATCAAACTTTCCTTTAATTCTTCTTGAAGGAGTAGGTTCTATCTGATTCCAATCTGGTAATTGAATTCCTTTTAATACACACCAAACAGCAAACAGTCTCCATAGATCTGGACGAGAATAAGGAGTTTTTACATTTGCTATTTCAGCATATAATCGTTTCCAACGAACAATATCATAAATTGTTTCAGCTACAAATTTTCTATCACGTGCTCCCCAGCGTTTATCTCTTTTTAATGCTTGCTCAACCGCCTTATCTGCATACACATCTTCATTAAAAATATCGCGTAGGCTATCTATAACCGCAAAAACTAAATTTCTATGTAATCTCATTTGATGAATTTAAGTGTGCAAAGATAGTTGATTTTAATGGCTTTTTGTATTTTCGTTAAGAGTAAAAAGAGCTAATCAAAAGTTATAAATGAAATTATTTAAATTAATACTTCTTTTATCTTTAAAAAGTATTTTATGTGCTACTGCACAAGAAGTTTACATTGAACCTTTAAAAGAGTTTACTCCAAACCAAAAGGTCTATTTATTTGGAGATGATGTAAAATTGAGAAAAGAACCCACTACCGATTCAGAAGTAATTTCTCTATTAAAAATAGCTTCAGAAGTAATTATACTAGAAAAATCTCCTGAAAAACAGTTATACAATGGGTTTATACATAACTGGTATAAAGTGAAACATAAAAATGAAGAAGGATATGTACTTGGTGGTTTATTAGCACTTGATTCAAAAAAAATAGCAGAATCTACATACTTGGTTGCTCTAAAAAAAGAAAAAAACGATACATATATTTCAGTAAGAGTAGTGAACGGAGATAATGATTATATTGAAAATAACTCAAAACTAAAAACCACTATTTTCACCATTAAAGCTTATGATAATAAAGGGGTTGACGCTATTAAAAACATGATTTATATAGATTATATAGCTGAAGCTTGTGGAGTTGAAGGAGGTGGCTATTATTTATTTAACAATGGTACTTCATTAGTAAAATCAATTGAACTGTCTAGTATATCAGAAGCAGGTTTATTTTGGTTTAAAGAAGATGTAGTTTTTCCTTCTGACCAAGGAGGACAAAAAGGAAAAATAATCTTAAAAAGAGAGGGAGGAGAAATAATAGATGAAGAAAGTAATCATACAAAAGTAACACTAGAGACAAAAGAATTTTGTTGGGAAGGAGCACAGTTAACTTTTAACGTCAAATAACCCCTATTACTAAAGTTTTTTCATGAATTTAAACCAGCCTGTAACATATATCAAAGGTGTTAGTGTAGCAAGAGCAGAATTGTTATATACCGAATTAGGTATTAAAACCTGTAGAGATTTGTTGCATTTATTTCCTTTTAGATATATTGATAAAACACAGTTTTATACCATCAATCAATTACAGCAAAATTCTGCTGAAGTTCAAATTGTGGGAAAAATTACAGGTGTAAAAACCGTAAAACAAAAGAGAGGAAGTCGATTAGTGGCTGTTTTTTCTGATAATACGGGATCTATGGAATTAGTGTGGTTTAAAGGTGTAAAATGGATTAAAGACAGCTTAAAAATAGATACTCCGTATGTAATTTATGGAAAGTTAAATTGGTACAACGGTACTCCTAATATGCCGCATCCAGAAATGGAAACAGTTAAGGAGTACAAAAGTAAATTACAGATGGCTATGCAACCTGTGTATCCATCTACTGAAAAACTGAGCACAAAAGGAATCAGTAACAAAGTAATTCGCGGCATGATTCAAAATTTGTTTCAGCAAGCATATGGTAGTATTGAAGAAACTTTTCCGCAGTATTTTATAGAAGAACAACAGGTTTTAGGAAAAAAAGAATCGCTATTAAATATTCATTTTCCTAAAAATCAAGAATTATTAGCCAAGGCACAATATCGATTGAAATTTGAGGAATTGTTTTTTATTCAACTCCAATTATTACAAAAAAAACTCATCCGAAAATCAAAACTAAAAGGGTTTGTTTTTGAACATGTAGGTGAGGAGTTTACCAATTTTTACAACAATTATTTACCCTTTGATTTAACCAATGCACAAAAACGTGTATTGAAAGAAATTCGTAAAGATGTAGGTTCTGGAGCTCATATGAATCGTTTATTACAAGGTGATGTAGGTTCTGGAAAAACGATTGTGGCTTTATTAACGATGTTGTTAGCAATCGATAATGGTCACCAAGCTACTATTATGGCTCCTACAGAAATTTTAGCTATACAACATTACAATGGGATTGTTGACTTATTAAAAAGCACAGATATTCAAGTAGAACTACTTACAGGTTCAACCAAGACAAAAAAGCGTAGAGAAATTCACGAAAGTCTAGAAGATGGTTCTTTACATATCTTGATAGGTACTCACGCTATTTTAGAAGATAAAGTACAGTTTAACAATCTTGGAATTGCAATTATTGATGAACAACATCGTTTTGGAGTGGCTCAACGAAGAAAGTTATGGCAAAAGAGCTCATCTGATGGTAGAGCCATTCCTCCACATATTTTAGTAATGACAGCAACACCTATTCCAAGAACTTTAGCTATGTCTGTATATGGTGATTTGGATATTTCTGTTATTGATGAATTACCCCCTGGACGTAAAAAAATAAAAACTGTACATCGTTACGATAGCAATCGTTTAGCTGTTTTTAAGTTTCTAAAAGACGAAATAGCTAAAGGTAGACAAGCTTATGTGGTATATCCTTTAATTCAAGAATCTGAAGCGATGGATTATAAGGATTTAATGGACGGATATGAGAGTATCTCACGAGAATTTCCTTCTCCTAAATACCAAATAAGTATTGTTCATGGACAAATGAAACCTGCTGACAAAGATTACGAAATGGATCGTTTTGCTAAAGGAGATACTCAAATTATGGTAGCAACTACTGTAATAGAAGTAGGAGTGAACGTACCTAATGCTTCTGTAATGGTTATTGAAAGTGCTGAGCGTTTTGGATTGAGTCAATTGCATCAGTTACGAGGTAGGGTAGGACGTGGAGCTGAACAAAGTTACTGTATTTTATTATCGAGTTATAAATTATCTTCCGATGGAAAAACTCGTTTACAAACCATGGTAGAAACTACGGATGGATTTAAAATTGCTGAAGTAGATTTAAAACTACGTGGTCCTGGAAATATTATGGGAACTCAACAAAGTGGAGTATTAAACCTTAAGATTGCTGATGTTGTAAAAGATAGCTCTATACTACATAAAGCACGACAAATTGCTATAAACTTGCTACAGGAAGACCCTAATTTATCTAAACCTGAAAATGCTAGTTTGCTTAATGTTTATGAAAAACTTCGTAAAACAAGTGGTATATGGAGTAATATAAGCTAAATTAAAACAATAACGATTTAATTGTATATAAACTAAACCGTTATTGTTTGTCTTACTAAATAGCTTTAACAACCTCATTAGCCTCAATTCTCGATTTCGCTTTTTTACTTGGTTGATTAAAATCTTCTTCATCTCTATAACCTATAGCCACAGCTACTATAGTTGCATAATCTTTTTGATTAAGGATTTTATCATAATTTTCTGGCTCAATTCCTTCCATTGGTGTAGAATCTATACCCATTTCTGCACATGCACTTAAAAACACTCCCAAAGCTAAATATACCTGTCTATCAAACCACGCCTTAATTTCTGTTTCAGATTTTGGTTTTATAAACTCTTTATAGTAATTAACAGCCCCCTCTGGTAATCCTTTTTCTATTTGTTTTTCAAACAAAGAAATATCATTTATTCTACTAAATACTACAACTGTATCACTTTCCAATACCTTACTGGTATTCAACCAAGAAACTTCTGATAACTCTTTTTTTGTTTCTTCATCAGATACAAAAGTAAATCTCCAAGGTTGACTGTTAATTGACGAAGGACTTAAACGAAGTATTTCTTTTAAATCTTCAATCTTTTCTTCGCTAATTTTTTTTGAATTGTCATACTTCTTCGTAGTGTAACGTTTGTTCATTAATTCTTTAAAACTCATATTTTCTTTTTTACTATAAAAATTATAGTTGCAAAATTAAGTATAGTAAAATATCTTTGCAATAACGGTTAAAAAGGATAGTATAAAATGCAAGTAGAACACCAACATAGTGAACTTTTATTTAAAGGTAAAAAATACCCTTGTTGCACTAGTTTAACAATGGGAGTTATAGGAGGGAAGTGGAAAACTGTAATTCTTTACCACTTAATAGAGGGTAAACAACGATATAACGAATTAAGAAAATCTATGCCTGCTGTTACTGAAAGAACTTTAAGCTTGCAATTAAAAAAGCTTGAAGAAGATGGTATTATAAGTAGGAAAGTATACACTCATAAACCACCTTTAAAAGTAGAATATAAATTAACGGAATTAGGTGAAACTCTAATTCCGTTAATCCAGTCTATTGCCAATTGGGGAGATTATGCTGTTAAAAATTATGCTAAACCCTAATTGTTTTATTTAACACTTAAAAAAGAGAAACGGTAGGATAAACCTAAATTAAGATACGAATTACTTAAGCTTCCACCTCTCGCTTTTACATATCCTAAACCTCCTCTTATATACAGTTTATCAGTAATTTTATGTTTTATTCCTACACTTGGTTTTACAATCAAACCTTGACCAGTACTAATACCGCCACCACCTGCAGCACCTCCTAATACTTGAGCAAAAATAGAAGTAGTATTACCAAAAAACTCATTAGTTTGTACACCTAAACCTACAATTCCTTCTGCATAAGCACCAGCATCTCCAAAATCAGCAAAAGATGTTTGTCCCGCTGCGTATAAATATTTATTTAAGAAGAAGTTTAACTGTAAAGATATTTGATGCATGTTTTGATTAAATCCACCATCTCTAGCAGCATCTAGATATAGATCTTGCTTAATAATTGCTTCAAAGCCTTTAAACTTTCCTTCTGAAAATTCTCTCTCATTTGAAAGACTTCCATCTCTATCAACATAATATTTTAATCCTAATCCATAAGTAGAAGACACAAAATGAGATTCTGGACTCATCATAAATCCTTTGTTAATAGAAGCGTATATGTTGCTAAACAATTTTTGCTCTAGAGAAATATCTGGATAAATTAAAAAACCTCCTTTAGTATCGACACCGCCGCCACCGCCAGCACCAACACCTAATTTAGCTAAGATATTTGTGCGGTTTTTATTCATCGAAAGGTGATAACCCCCTCCTAAAAAAATATCCATGTAACCAGCTTTAATTCCGTGATAAGCACCATCAGCCCTTACAAAAAAGAAAAAATCATCTGTGATATATGAATTCAACTCAAAGCCTGCTAAACGTATTGTATTTCCTTCATAAGAACCTTTAGTTACACGTGCATTATTTAAGTGCATTAGTAAAGAAATTCGGTTACTTAGGTTATTCCATGATGTAGTTCTTAAATCTTCAATTGAAAAAGAGTTTTCTCTTTCTTTAAAGCTAGCCGTGTCAAACGATAATGGGATTTGTACAGCTACATTGAATTGGCTACTATTGATTGTTCCTCCATCAAAAAAATCAACATAACTATACCCAGCAGTAGCAGAGAAGTGTTTGAAATCATATCCTAAATTAAGGTGTGGTAAAATAAAAGCACCACCACCATCAGGAGCAGATGCTCCGCCACCTCCACCAAAATGAAGTCCAGCATCCACAAAAAGTTTATCGGTAATTTTTGGTTGTATTCCTGCATTTACTCCTAAAGTAAAAAAACCACCTCTAATACCTCCAACAGCACCATACAAACCAATCCCTGCATAACTCCAATCATTCAGTTTTAAATTGTAATGGAGTCCTGCATAATCCATATTCTGCTCTCCATCAGGCATTTTTATGGATAAAAAATCTATTTGCCCAAAACCTAATTGCGTGTTTCTTTCAGGAACAACATTGGTTTGCGCATAAAAAAAATGAACACTCATTAGTAAACATACTATGAGTGTTCGTTTATAAATAATGTTTAGCATTAAAAAATATTAATTAAGTATTTGTTGACGTTCACCATCAATATAAGAAGCTACAAAAGCATCACTAAACCCAATCTTTACTAATTCATTTTTTAAGTTTCTAGCTTCTTCTAAAGAAGTAAATAACCCTAATGAATATTTGAAATAACCATTTTCTGGAGTAACAGTAGATGGAATTACTTCTGATGATAATAAAGGATATTGTTTTTGAGAAAGCACACCTATTTGTACCGAATAAATTGTTTTCCCATTTATACTTTGCGCTACATCATCAACTAAAGCATCTGTATCAATATCTGAATCTGATGAATTGTCTGTAGAGTTATTTCGAGCAGCTCTTGCTTGAGCTCGACTAATACTGTCTAATACTCTAAAAGCTTCATCTTTTTTTACTTTTTCAATATCTACATTATTCAACAATGCTTCACCGCCGCCATTAGTATAAAAATAGTATGTAGCTCCAAGAGCTAGACCTAATAATAGTCCTAGTAAAATTGGTAAATTTCTTGAACTTCTTTTTAAAGAGCTCATTTCTTCTTGAATAGTATTCAATTCATTTTCAGCTTCTTCTCTTTTTAGTTTTGCATTGTCTAAGTCTTCTTGCATTAACTTAAACTTATCTTCTTCTATAAAAGGCATAATTGTATAATGATTTGTTTGCCACTAAAATACAAATCTTTTTTAATTAGCAATAAATCTAGTAGATTTCTAATGAAATATGATAATTCTATACTAAAAAACGTAATTGATACTCTTAATCGCAACTAAGATATTGTGGATTAGAATAAATGGTCATTTTTTGGTTTCTTGTAAATCCAATAAGGCATATACCAAATTCTTTAGCAAAATCTACCGCTAAAGATGAACAAGCAGAAACTGCAATAATAACTGGTATTTTAGCAAAAAATGCTTTGGAAACAATTTCATAAGATACCCTACCACTAACCAACATATAGGCAGCATTTTTTAGAGTTTCTCTAACTAATAAATCACCAATACACTTATCCACCGCATTATGACGACCGATATCCTCTTTTACAGTTAGTAGCTCTTGATTAGAATTAAAAATAGCACACGCATGACTTCCTCCTGTATCTTTAAATAAAATTTGTAAATTATTCATTTTTAAAAACATAGTAAAGACCATCTCAACAGATACTTTAAGCCTTGATTGTAATGGATTACCTTCAACTTTTAAGTCTTCTAGTTCTTTTTTTCCACAAATTCCACAGGAAGAAACAGACAAAAGTGTACGCTTATTCATATAACCTTTTCCTAATTTACTAGGAGGAATAACAACATTTATTATAGTTGAATTATCCTTTTCTTCTTTAATTATGGTCACCTCTAAATCGTTCTTTTTTTTACAAATATCTTCAGCATACAACAACCCTCTCACGAGTTCTTCATCATTTCCTGGTGTACGCATTACAACTGTATAGGATTCACCATTTATATTTATTTGTAAAGGAGCTTCAACAACAAGAGTGTCATCAATTTTCTCAAAAGAATTTTCCGATAATTTTATAGATTGATAAGTATGTGTTTGCTTCATTATATAAGCAAATTTAACTAAAAGTAAAATAAAAAGAAAAGCCCTAATTTAATAATCAGGACTTTTCGATATGTTTCATTACCCCTATAACAACAAAACATACCTTCCTAGGGACTCTTCCCTTCTTAAAAAAGAACGGTATATTTTATATAATCGTATGTAAAAACTAATGGTTTTTTTCACAATCAATAACTATCAACTCGCTATTTATGTTGGTAGTAAAGAAAAGATAGGTATCGCCACCATCTTTTAATTTTGTTTCTTTTCTAATTTGTGCTACTGTTTTAGGAAAGTTGCGTGTTGTAATGTTAGCTTTTGTAACTGTAATATGTTTTTTTAAACTCTTTTTATTGTAATGATATATCGCATTTATTTTAAAAACTCTACCTGGAAAATCTTTTACTAAAGTTTCTGAAGTATATAAATGTGAATGTTGATGTAACTTAGCTACATTTAACTGATTAGCTACTTCATTAAAGCCTCCGGATTTTAATATCGCTGCATTAGGCTCGTAGATATAATTTTGAGGTAATAGGTATTTAACTTCAGAGTTACTATTTAACAAAAAATAAAACTCTTGATTATTATTTTTCAATAAATTAACAGTTTTTACTTCAATTTCTCCTTTATATTCTTTTTTTAGTAAAAAAAGCAACTCTTTAACTTCATTTTTAACTGCTATCACATAAATTTCTTTCACAAAATTTAGTTCATTTATCGCTGCAGTAATATCAAAAATTGGTGAGTTTTTAATTAATATAGTATCCGATTTTGTAAATAAAAAATCTAAATTTTCAGGTACATTTGGCAAACAATCGCTCAGCAAAAACACTTTACCTTTAGCATCATTTCTTCGGGAAGGATCAACATAAATACAATCAAATGTTTTTGATGTTCTTTTTAGGTATTCTAAACCATCTTCAGCAACAGTATCAACATTACCAATATTTAATTGTTTATAATTATACGAAACAATCACTGACAACTCCTTATTTATCTCACAATGTGTAACCTTTTCAAAGTGCTTAGAAAAAGCTAAACAATCCACCCCAAATCCACCTGTAATATCGATAATAGAATCTCCCTTTATTAATATTGATTTATAGTTGGCTGTAATTTCTGAGGAAGTTTGTTCAATACTCAGTTTTGGGGGATAATAGATGTTTTTTGTTTGAAACCAAGTAGGTAACTTTTTCTCCGATTTATTTTTCGCTACAATTTGATTTGCCAGTTCTTGAACAGAAACCTCTTCAAAAGGACTCCCTTTAAAAATTAACTGCTCAACATTAACTTTTAAATGGTTTTCAATATAATTCTGAATATCAGTATGTAGTATAGCTTTGTTCACTAAAAGGGTTATTTTTCCTCGCAATAATACTGATATTTTAACAGTTATTACCGCACACAATCATAGATTTTTACTAGGTTTGTTATCTTTTAATCAATTTAAAGTTAACAAATAATTTATTTTATGAGAAAAAGTATTTTAATGCTTGCTATGATTTTAGCAACAATGAGTGCAAGTGCTCAATTTTATGTATCTGCTAGTGGAGGATATTCTATTTCTAGCGCAGGTGTAAGATTTGGAACAGAAACAACAGCTACTAAAGTAAAAAATACCTATGGAAGTTATGGTGAGGGTATGCATACTCAATTAAGAGGTGGTTATTTTTTCAACGACACTTTTGGTGTTGAAGCTTCTTTCGGTTACCTACACGGAACAGATCAAACTATTAGAAAAGTAACTTTACCTGGAAATGATGTAGATGTAATTGCTAGAGCTAGAGCTTTTGGAGCTTCTGCATCCTTAGTATATAAATTCACCAATAATATTTATGGTCGCTTTGGAGCGTTAGTTAAAGTTGGAGGAGAAACTGAAGCTAAAGGGTATATCAAACAAGATATTTCTGGACAACCAACTCCTAACGGTGGAAATTTCCCTGACGGAACATATAATGAAACTACTTTTACTCAAGATTACAAAGGTCGTTTTCCTTTAGGTTTCACAGGAGCAATTGGCTACAAACATGAACTTTCTAATAAAGTTTCTTTATTTGCTGAATTAGAATATATGGGAATTAGTGTTACTAGAGATAAAGCTATTTTCAAAGAATTTAACTCAGAAATTGTTACTCCTGATGGAAACAGAATGGTTGTTGCTACTATTGATAATTTACCTGCTGGCTACTCAAAAGAAATTTTATATGTCGATGAATTAACAACTGCTGAGTATCTTGAAGCACAAGGAAACCCTTATGCTCGCAAGCAATTATCTGAAAAAGTACCTTATTCTTCTTTTGGTATTAATTTCGGAATCTCTTATAGTTTTGGAAAGTAATCTTTCTTTATTATAAAAACAAAAAGAGCAGTAATGATACTGCTCTTTTTTATATGCTACTAATTAGTTATTAAACTACTTTTTCTTTTTGATTAATTAGCTGATTAATTCCATCTGCAAGTTCATTCGCTGCTTCTGGGTAATTTCTAAACCATAACTCTGGCTCAACTAACTCTAATTCAGCTATAGCTAGCTTATTATTGTTATCAGTAAAAATATCAACTCTTGCATAAATTGGTATTTCTATACAAGCTTTTACTGCATTCTCTGCAAATTCTATTTCCTGTTGAGTAGGAGTATAGTTATGAACCGTTCCACCAAAATCATCTTGCACCCTAAAATCTCCCTTTTTAGCCATTTTTAAAACAGCATGGGTGAATTTTCCATTCATCACCATCAATGAAATTTCTCCTTTCTCAACAATGTTATATTGAAAAGGCTGTAATATCATTGCCTCTTGAGCTATTAACTCAGAAAAAACACCTTCATACTCTTCAATACTTTCTGAATTGATTTTATAGGTATGTCTTCCTGCACCTGAAACACATGGCTTTAAAACAAACTCTTTTAAACCGTATATAATAGAAAGTTCTTTTAATGTTGACTGCGTTCCCTTTTCTACAAAATATGACTCACAAATATGAATACCTTTCTCCTGTAAATCCTGTAGGTAATGTTTATCAATATTCCATCGGATTATTTTTTCTGAATTAAGCAAAACAGTTTGTTTACTTACTTTATTTAGCCATATTGAGAATTCATCAAAACGATCAAAATAATCCCAAGTAGTTCTAAACAGTACAAATCTAGTTGTACTCCAATCAAAATCAGCATTATCCCAAGATAACCGTATTACGGCTAAACCTTTATTTTCTAATGCTACTTTTATATGATTATCTTCATTTAAAACATTTTGGATATAATTATTAACCTCTTTAGGGTTTACATATCTCTTTTCAGTAAGAATTACAACATCGTATTTTTTCATATCTGTAATGTACTTCTATTTTTAATTACACAAAACACTTATTTATGCATATTATAATACTCAATTACGTGATTTGGTACTTGAATATCTTTTTTTAGTTTTTCATCAGAAATAGGAGGGAGCACTACTTGTTTTAAAGGCACTAATCCAGCCCAAATAGGTAAACTTTCATCTTCTGGTTCATCATTTACACCAACATCTCTAATTTTAGCAGATGCTGTTTTAATTGTCATTTCTATAACCAAAGTTCTATCTAGTTCGTGCTGATGCATTGGACGTATTTCATTCCACCTTTCTGGAATCATATGATCCATAAAACATGCTAATGCTTCTTCTTTTTCTTTATCATTTTCAAGTACTTTAACAGTACCGAACAATGTTGCAGAACGATAATTAACTGAATGATGCAACCCTGAACGCGCCAACACCAATGCATCTAAGTGCATTACCGTCATGCTCATTTCTCCTGCTTCTATAAGGGAGAGTAGCATTCTATTTGCTTGTGAACTGTGTAAATATATTTTATCTTCTTTTCTTCCGTAAGCCATTGGTAAAGAAATCGCATTTCCTTCATAAACATAACTTACGAAACCTATAAAACCAGCATCTAAAATAGCGTTAATCTGAGCTACATTATAATTAGCTCGATTTTGCCCTCTTTTAACTCTATTCAACTTTGACTTCGGATACTCTTGCATTGCTTAAACTGTTTTTTTTTTAAAATCCATAGAAAAAACAATATTCTCATATCCCTTTCCATTTACCAAGAAATTATACGTTCCCATTCTCTGAAATTGTTGTTTTTGGTAAAACTGAATAGCTTTCTCATTTTTGATATAAGTAGTTAACCAAAGCTCATCAAAATTTTGCTGAATAGCCTTTTGAATACAAGCCTCAAGCAATTTACTTCCTATTTGCCTTCCTATAAACTCATTAAGTATATATATTCTTTCTAGTCTACATACATTTTTAGAGGTTACACAATCAATTGTAGCATGCAAGATAAGTTTTGCATAACCTACAGGAAAACCATTCACATACGCTATAAAGTATATATTGTTTTTATCTAATAAATTTTCTTTAGTTTTCTGTATTGAAAAAGCTTCATCATTATACTTTACTAAGTCTGAAAAATCATCGATAAAATGACCATGAGACTCAGAATATGTAACTCTACCTAATAAAGCTATGACTTCAATATCTTTTTCTGATGCTGTTCTAATTTCAATCATTTTATCGCTCTTCTGGATTTATATTTTTATACTTATTGGAGTTTAACCTAGCTTTTTCTAAATCCTTCTTATCAAAAACTCTTTTAATAGATGCAGGATATTTTTCAATAAACTTTTGAGGTCTAATAGGTCTGGAAACAAAATTTCCCGAACAGGTAGGACACACATTTTCAAAAATTTCCAAAGCACATTCTTTACAATAAGTGCACTCAAAACTGCAAATCATCGCCTCAGTAGAAGTATTAGGTAAATCTTTACCACAATGTTCACAATTAGGCCTAATTTCTAACATTTATACGTAATAGTTTTTTGATTTAATATATTGGGCTAAATCTTTTTCAGTTCCCACTTCACTATTCTCTAAATGCTCAGTTATTCTTTCTATCTCTTTTTCTGTTCTATTTTGACTCAATTTTTGTTGCCCTTGTAATTCAGTTACTTCAAGTTCAAAAGCAACGATTCCTCTTAGCATTCCATTTTTATAGCCCTCTGGCAAACCACTCCATTGCTTTTGATAATCTTTTTCATAGAAGTCTATCATTTCTTCAATAGCGCTTAGTTTTTTCTCATTGTCATGAATAATTTTAGCCTCACCATATGCATGCACGGAAATATAATCCCAAGTAGGTACATTTTTATTTTTTTCATAGTGAGCAGGAGAAATGTAGGCGTGTGGTTCTGTAAAAATAACTAAAGAAGTATTATTCTCTATAAACTTAACTTGTTCATTCGCGACACCAAAATGACCAGACAATACCAATTTACCTGAATCTTCTTTCACAACAAATGGTAACTGAGTTGCTATTGGAACACTCCCTTTATTTGTGATGATTGTTGCAAAACTATACTTTTTCATAAAAGCAATTTTCTCCTTATCATCCTCGAACTTAAACATAGAAGGTATATGCATCCTTATTATTTTTTATATCAAAAACAATTATAAATAACGCTCTTTAACTATATCAATGTGCCAAATATCATGCCCTAACACTATAAATGCTGCTGCTCTTGCTGACATTGCTCCACCATTTGAATTCCCTATAAACTGTAAGTCTTCATCTGATAAACTTTGTAATAAACTAATTGAGTTATTTCTATTTATCTCAAATTCCTTAATTAGTTGATCCAACGATTTGTAATCCGCTCTTGATGGAGTTATGTATGTATCTTGATCAAAACCTGAAAGTGGAGTAGCATCTTTACGAGCAATTCTAAAGCATCTGTACATAAAAACACGCTCTGTATCTATCAGATGTTGGAAAACTTCTTTAATGCTCCATTTTTCTGGTAGGTATCGATATGTTAGTTTTTCTTCTGGAATAGAAGTAAAAAAATCAATTACGTCTTTTTTACCTTTTTCATAACCTTTAATCAGCGAAAGCGTATCGGGTAATTTGTTCAAATATCCGCTATAATACTCATTAAATTCAACCTGTTTTAAATCTTGTTTTATCATTTTTCGTATAATTTTATTACTCAAAAATAGTACTTTTATGGTCTATAATAATCGTCCAGAATTAAAATAATAAATAGTCCAGATGTTCCCATACAAAACAACCTTAAAAATTGACAAAAACTCAAAAGAACCTATATATCTGCAACTTGCAAATCAATTTATAGTATTAATGAGCGAAGGAAAACTAATACCTGGAACTAAATTAACAAGCTCAAGAGCACTGGCTGACTTACTTCAAATTCATCGAAAAACGGTTGTGGCTTGTTACGAAGAATTGCTGTTACAAGGCTGGCTGGAAAGTATTCCTAAGAAAGGTACTTTCGTAAATACCAACCTACCTATAATTCAGCAATTGGATTTTACTTCTAAAATTGACAATCCTCAAAAACAAAAAGCAGGTTTTATATTTTATAAAAATGACCGCTTTCCTATAAAAGACACTAATAGAAAGGAAGATGTTATTTACCTTAATGACGGAACGTCTGACACTAGACTTACTCCAACTAATGAAATTGCAAGAATTTACCGTAGAATCGCTTCTAAGAAAATGGTCTATAAACATTTGGATTATACTTCTACCTATGGAAACACACAACTAAGAGAAACTCTAGCTGAATATTTAAACGCTTCAAGAGGTTTAAAAATAACAAAAGATAATATTCTAGTTACCCGAGGAAGTCAAATGGGTATGTGGCTATCTTCTCAACTACTTATACAACCCGATGATATTATTGTTGTAGGTGATACTAATTACTCATCTGCTGATATTACTTTTATACATCAAAATGCGCAGATTAAAAGAATTACTGTTGACAACAATGGTTTAGTTGTTAACGAAATTGAGGAATTATGCAAAAAGCAGCGTATAAAAGCCGTTTACACAACCTCACATCATCATCATCCTTCAACAGTAACACTATCTGCAGAGAGAAGAATTCATTTATTAAATCTAGCACAGAAATATAATTTTGCAATTATTGAAGATGATTATGATTACGATTTTAATTACAATCATGCCCCTATATTACCTTTAGCAAGCCACGATTCTAATGGGAATGTGATTTACATTGGCTCTATTTGTAAAACAGTAGCTCCTGTTTTTAGAATTGGTTATTTGATTGCTTCCGAAGATTTTGTTACGGAAGCTTCCAAGTTAAGAGGTTTTGTTGATAGGCAAGGAGATGCTTTGTTAGAACTAACATTCTCAGAGTTTATTAAATCTGGAGATTTGGATAGACATATTCGTAAAATTATAAAAGTATACCAACAGCGTCGTGATTTATTTTGCAAGCTATTAAACGAAGAATTAAAAGATTATTTTGAGTTTGAGATTCCAAAAGGAGGGATGGCGGTATGGTTACAATTAAATAAAAAGTATTCTTGGAAAGATGTCGCTATTGAAGCTAAAAAACACCAATTAGAAATAGGAGATTGGAAACGTTATGATTTAGCAAACTTAAATCATAATGCTATGCGAGTAGGTTTTGCTAGTTATGATGAAACAGAAATTATCGCTTTAATACAGAAATTAAAAACTACACTAAACATTATTAAAAAAGCTCATAATTAAACAATTATGAGCTTTTCTAATCTTAAAAAGATAAAAGACTATTCTTGATCTTGATTATTTTTTGAGTTGCCAAACTTCATTTTTTTAAAGTTTACCAAATCAAAAACACTATCAAATTTAGGTTCAAAAAAGAAATCGTAAATAACCATTTTTAAATCTTGTCCATTAGAACTATCAGCTATTTGTTCGTCGTCAATAACAGATTCATTTGTTAGAACTTTAAGCTTATACTCATCTTGAAAGCTTTCTAACAGTTGCAAAACCTCATTATCGAGTCCAATTTCTTTTAAGTCTAAAGCCTTATAGTACTTCATTCAATTCTTTTTTATACTTATTTAACATAGTTCTGGTTAATGCTAAATTTGCTTTGTTACCATCTACTGCTAAGTAAATAAAATACTCACCACTTGGTGACAAATCAATAACATGAATGTGATTTTTAAGTTTAAAATGGATATCGCTAATATCTTCATCCAAACCTAAAACTTGAATTGCTTTACGTTTAGCATTTATAATTTCAACATTATAAGCACATGCTAAAGCTGGGTCAAAGCTCGTGTCTACAGAGTCTGAAGCTAAAGATTCTCCTGAAGCAATTTCTGCAACACTAATTGCAATATACCCCGGTATATTTTCCTTCACATTTTGAACTAGAGAGGTTAAGATTTTTTCCATAAGATTTAAGTGTTAGTGGTTAATAATTAAGTTTAAGTTAAGTTTTAATAGTATTTGCTTGCTTTTTTACCATAAGGTTTATAAGCCCGATATTAGTTTCTTTATCAGTTACAAAACACAATATGTATTCATTGTACTTAAAAAATAATAACGTTTCGTTTTCCGCTTTCAATTTAATCTCATTAAGCTCTGTTTGGAAAAACATATCTAGGAAATTACTACCCACATTAAACACTACCGCTCCAAATGCAGCAATTTTATCTTTAATTTCAGACAATGGGCTTTCTTCATGACCGAAGAAGTCAACTGTCTTTCCTTTATCATCAATAAGATAAATAGCTTTAGTCTTTGTTTCTGTTAGTAATTTTTCTAATTCCAATTTTCAAGTTCTTTTTGCTAATATAATTTTTTAAGATTTAGAAAAAAAATATTTTTTCTCTTTTCTACTTAAAAAAACACCAATATTAACGTTAAAAAAACATTAATTAAACTAAAATTTAACTATTTAATTGAAATATAAAAAATATCACAAAACCTTAGGTTTTTATGTTTTTTAAGCTAATTTATGTAACTAGCTTTAATCATCCGGTCATTACCAAATAAGTCTTTTCGAAGTTCTATTTTTGAAAAACCTTTACTTTTTAGCATATCAACAGTTTCTTTTCCTAAATATTGGTTGATTTCAAAAAAGAGCAATCCTTTCGGTGTTAATTGTTTTATAGCTAAATCTGCTATTTTTTTGTAAAAAAGTAGAGGGTTCTCATCTTCAACAAATAAAGCTAAATGTGGTTCGTTTTCTAAAACATTATTTTTAATCTCAACTTTTTCTAGCTCACGTACGTAGGGTGGGTTAGATACAATAATATCAAACTGCTCAGGTAAATTCTCTGTTTGTAAAATATCTTGGTGTATAAAAGTAATCGCTACTTCGTTTAATTTGGCATTTTGTTGAGCAACTTTTAATGCTTCTTCAGAAATATCAATAGCATTGACATTAGCTTTGGGTAAGTGCTTTTTTAAACTAATAGGAATGCAACCTGTACCTGTTCCTATATCCAAAATAGATATTGGTTTTTCATCACTTTCTAAAACACCTTCTTTTACTTCATCAAGTATCCATTCAACCAACTCTTCCGTTTCTGGTCTTGGTATTAACGTATTTGAGTTTACATAAAAGGGGAGTCCGTAAAACTCTGTTTTCCCTAGTATATATTGAACAGGCTCCTCTTTTTGTAATCTAACTAAAACTTCATCCAATAATTTAATCTTATCGGAAGGAATTTCAAAAGTTGGCTGTAAAGCCAAATCTATTCTTTGTAACCCTAAATACTCTTCAATTATTAAAAAGAAAAAAGTATCAATTTCTGTTTTTGGATATATACTCTCTAGTTGCTCTGTATAATAAACTCTATACTCCTTTAATTGCATTCCTCTAAACTTGTTGTTTTTTTAGATTATAAATCTTTAATCATCCACACATTACACGAATAATGCCCTGTATTTCCTTTTGGTTTATCTAGATTTACAAATCCATTTTTCTTGTACAATGCTCTTGCTGCTTTCATATAAGGCATTGTTTCTAAATAACACTGTTCAAAGCCTTGTTCTTTAGCTTTGGTTAAACAATAATTAATCAATTTACTTCCCAAACCTTTTCCTCTAACTACAGGTAAAAAGTACATTTTTTGTAATTCACATACGTTTCCCTCAAAATTATCCAAAGCGGAAAAACCAGCCCCACCAACAACGGTACCTTCGTGCTCTACAACAAAATAACCTGCTCTTTCTTTTTGATAGGTTTCATACATTTCATCTGTGGCCTTGTCCTCATAAGCAGTCCCTACTTTTGGAACTCCAAATTCGATTAAGACGTCACGAATAACTTTAGCAATCTCCACATTATCTTGTGGTTGAATTTCTCTAATAATAAAATCGGTTGGTATCATAGGAATATAGTACTTTTGCTAAAGCAAAGTACCTAAAAAAACGAGAGTTTTTATGAAGAAAATCATTTATTTTTTACCTTTTTTAATTTTTACTGTTAGCTGTTCTATAAAACAAAAACCCATCTTCTTAAAAGTTGATGACATAAAGCTTTTATCAGCTACTACCGATACCATTAGAGTAGGGGCAAATGCTTATTTTAAAAACCCAAATGATATTGGAGGTAAAATTGCGACTGATGAGATTAAAGTTTTGGTAAATCAAGTGCAAGTAGCTCAGGTATCATCAGAAGAATTTAAAGTTCCTGCTCGTAAAGAGTTTTCTATTCCTTTAAAAGTAGTTATCCCTGCTAAAAGAGTTTTTGAAAATAATAAAAATGGAGTTTTGGGTGGAATTCTTTCTTCCTTGTTAAATCAGAATTTAAAAGTACAATTTAAGGGCGATTTAAAATATAAAGTTTTAGGATTTTCACATGTATATCCAATTGATCAAGTTGAAGATGTAAAAATAAAATTTTAATAATTTGAAGCACGAAAAGTACATACAACGCTGCTTACAATTAGCTAAAAACGGAATTGGAACTACACGTCCTAATCCATCAGTAGGTGCTGTAATTATTTATGACAATAAAATTATTGGAGAAGGATTTACCTCTCCTTATGGCAGCTCTCATGCTGAAGTAAATGCTATCAATTCTGTTCAAAATCAAGAATTATTAAAAGAAGCAACTATTTATGTAACCCTAGAACCTTGTTCTCACCACGGAAAAACACCTCCTTGTGCTGATTTAATTATCGAAAAAGGAATTCCGAATGTAGTAATTGGTTGTATAGATACCAATAGTTTGGTCGCAGGAAAAGGTATTGAACGTCTAAAAAAAGCGGGTAGAAATGTAGTTGTAGGTATTTGTGAAGAAGCTTGTAAAGAACATCATAAACGGTTTTTCACTGTTCAGAACAAAAAACGTTCATATATTATTTTAAAATGGGCTGAGACCAAAGACGGTTTTATAGCTCCTTTAACTAAAGATGAGCAAAAACCTGTATGGATTTCTAATACTTATTCTCAACAGTTAGTTCATAAATGGCGAAGCGAAGAACATGCTATTTTAGTAGGAACCAATACTGTGATTGCTGATAATCCATCGCTAACGGTTCGCAGCTGGTCAGGAAATAATCCTATTCGAATTATTATAGATAAAGACTTAAAAATCTCTGCAACAGCAACTGTTTTAGACGGGAACGTTAAGACTGTAGTTCTTTATGAAAGAAAAGAGAAAAGAGATGTCATTTCGAACGATAGTGAGAAATCTGAAAAACTCATTTACGAAGAAATTGATTTTTCTTCTCATGTAGCGGAACAAATCTGTGAGGTTTTACACAAACATCACATTCAATCCGTAATTATTGAAGGAGGAGCACAAACCTTGCAAACATTTATTAATGCCAATTTATGGGACGAGGCCAGAGTTTTTATTGGGGATGTAAATTTTGGAGAAGGAGTGAAGTGTCCCGATTTTAATGCTAAGCTTTCTTCCGAAGAAAAAATAGATAACGATATTTTAAGAATATATAGAAATGATTAAAAACATCATTTTTGATTTTGGTGATGTATTCATCAATTTAGATAAAGAAGCTACATATAAAGAACTTGTCAAACTTGGGGTTACTGAGATTAGTGAAGAAATGATACAACAATACTATCAGTATGAAATGGGACTAATTTCTACAGAGGATTTTATAGAGTTCTTTTACAACAAGTTTAACATCCCTAAAGAAGATTTAATTTTCTCGTGGAATGCTATTTTATTAGATTTCCCTAAACATCGTTTAGACTTTATAAAAGATCTTGCTGCCAGTAACCAATACCGATTATTTTTACTAAGCAACACCAATGATATGCATATTTCTTGGATTCAGAACGATTGGGGTATAGAATTATATGAGGAATTTAAAAATTGCTTTGAGCGGTTTTATTTATCGCACGAAATTAATTTTAGAAAACCTAACTCCGATATTTTTGAATTTGTATTGAAAGAGAACAATCTACAAGCTTCAGAAACTATTTTTATTGACGATACAGTAGAAAACACCAATGCTGCTCAACAATTAGGTATTCAAGTATGGAACAACTGTCCAAAAACAGAGGATGTAGTTGATTTATTAAAACGAAAAGAGTTTGCAGAATGATATATTTAGCATTAAGCGTCTTAATATCTAGTTTACTTTTTGTTGTTTTTAAGCTATTTGATGTTTTTAAAGTCAGTACAATACATGCCATTGTTGTAAACTATGCAATTGCCTTATCTTTTGGAATAATCAATTCTGAAGCAAAAATATCGGTAACAGATATCCCACAACAATCGTGGTTTTTTGGAGCTACTTGTTTAGGTTTTTTATTCATTACCGTATTTAATGTCATGGGAATTACTGCTCAAAGAAATGGATTATCGGTTGCCTCTGTAGCAGGAAAAATGTCTGTAGTAATCCCTGTTGTGATAGGAATATTTTTATACAATGAAAGCATTGGATTTGTAAAGGTTATCGGAATTATGCTTGCATTAATTGCTGTGTATTTATCCTCTGCGAAAAGCGATACTTCTCCAGTAAAATTTAAAAATTTATTATTCCCGTTATTACTGTTTTTAGGCTCAGGAAGTATTGATACACTTTTAAAATATGTAGAAACAACCTATGTTTCAGCTGAATCTGTTCCGTTTTTTCTAGCCACAATTTTTGGATGTGCTTTCATCTTTGGAAGTTTTTTCGTGATTATTCAACTTTTAGATCAAAAATTTAAGTTTCATTGGAAGAGTATTGTTGGCGGGATTGCCTTAGGTATTCCTAACTATTATTCAATGGAATTTTTGCTAAAAGCATTACAAACAAAAGGACTAGAAAGTTCAACTGTTTTTACGATAAATAATGTTTCTGTAGTTATTTTAACAACCGTTTGTGCGTTGCTATTTTTCAAAGAAAAGCTTATCAAAAAAAATTGGATTGGTATTGGACTTGCTATAATTAGTATTTTATTAGTAGTTTCGGCGTAATGAATGAGATGAAAGACACCTATAAAACGATTACAAAACCTTCTGAAGAAACTTTATTTAAAGACCGAAATAGCAAATTTTTCGGATATGCGTTTCCTGTATTTTCTGAAGAAGACATTAAAGAACGACTAGAAGAATTACGTAAACTACACCACACTGCACGCCACCATTGCTATGCATGGCAACTAGGAACTGAAAATATTCGTTTTAGAGCCAATGATGATGGAGAACCTAGTAATTCTGCAGGACAACCTATTTACGGGCAAATACAAGCTTTTGATGTTACCAATATCTTAATTGTTTCCGTACGCTATTTTGGAGGTACAAAACTAGGAGTAGGAGGGTTAATTAATGCTTATCGTGCTTCTGCTCAACTTGCCTTAGAAGCCTCAGAAATTGTAGAAAAGACTATTGATATTCATTACAAACTAACCTTTGGTTACGATATGATGAATAAAGTACAACGCATTATTAAAGAAAGAAACCTTGAAATCATTAATCAAAAATTAGAATTAGACTGCGAATACATTATTTCTGTTCGTAAAAGTGAATCTGATAATATTTATACTATTTTTGATTCATTGTTTAAAGTTGAAATAAAAGAAATAGAATAAGTATGTTTAAGCAATTCTATTTGCTTACATAAAATTTTTAATACCCCGAATGTGGCTTTATTTAAAGAAAAAACCATAGACATTAAATCGTTATACCGAACTGCTTTTGTTTCCTCACTAATTGGAATGCTCTTATTTATTGCTGATTTCGGTTTTGATAAATCTATAGAAATACAAAAAACATTTAATGTTTATTACTTTATTGTAATAGGACTTGGAATAATCTCAACTCTAGTACGCTATACAGAACGATCCAAACAAATTAAAAGACAAGTTTTAATTTTTGATGTCGCCACTATTTTAATTACACTCACCATTCTATACACTCATTTTTTAGGTGAAGATGCACATAGACACATCTCTTTTCTATATAACGATACTTGGGTTAAATTTGCGATAACTCTTACTTTTATAAGAGAATTTTCTGAACAAAATATCAACTATAAAAGAACTCTTTTTAATCCTGCACAACTATTTATCATAAGTTTTTTTTGCATCGTTATCATAGGTACCCTATTACTAATGTTACCTAAAGCTACTCATAGTGGTATCTCATTTTTAGATGCTTTATTTACCTCTACTAGTGCAGTTTGTGTTACAGGACTTATAGTCGTGGATACTGGAAGCTATTTTACCACTTTTGGTCAATCAATTATTCTGTTTTTAATTCAAGCAGGAGGAATAGGAATCTTATCTGTAGCTAGTTATTTTAGTTACTTTTTTAAAGGAGGAACCAGTTACGAAAGTCAGTTAACATTGAGTGACATGACCGGATCAAACAAGTTGAGTGAGGTTTTCTCTACACTAAAACGTATTTTAATTATCACCTTTTCAATAGAATTTTTTACTGCGATATTTATTTATTTCAGTCTAGATAAAAATATGTTTCGCTCATTTTTTGAGCAAGCATTTTTCTCTATTTTCCACTCCGTTTCTGCGTTTTGTAATGCCGGTTTCTCAACCTTACCAAATAGCTTATACGAAACAGGGGTTAAACACAATTATGTTTTACAAACCATCATTATAGCTGCATTTGTATTAGGAGGACTAGGCTTTCCTATAGTAGTGAATATCATAAAATACCTTAGGTATTTTTTTGCAAAAAAACTCTTTTACATTGTAGGTAAACAACAAACTCATAAGCCTTGGGTATTAAATTTAAATAGTCGTATTACCTTAGTTACAACAACAACTTTAACTTGTTTAGGTACCTTAATGTATTATTGTAGTGAATACAATAATACGCTTGCAGAACACGAAGGTTTTGGTAAATTTATTACAGCATTATTTGGTGCTACAACTCCAAGAACAGCTGGATTTAATAATATCGATATGACATCTCTTCATTTCTCTACCATCATGATGATTTTTTTACTGATGTGGATTGGAGCTTCACCAGCATCAACAGGAGGGGGGATTAAAACAAATACTTTTGCCATAGCAACACTTAACTTTATTAGTTTAGCAAAAGGGAAATCTAAAATAGAAATCTTTAGAAGAGAAATAGCAGAAGTATCCGTAAGAAGAGCTTTTGCTGTGATTTCACTTTCTTTAGTAGTTATAGGCTCAGGAATTATTATCGTATCAATTTTCGATAGTGATAAAAAACTACTAGACATTGCTTTTGAATGTTTCTCAGCCTACAGTACTGTTGGGTTAAGTTTAGGTATTACTGCTCAACTAAGTGCATTTAGTAAATTAGTAATCATTGCTATAATGTTTATAGGAAGGGTGAGTATGCTAACATTACTCATAGCTGTTTTCAAAAAAGTCAAACATAAAAATTATAGATATCCTGTTGAGGAAATCACGATAAACTAAAAACATAAAAATGAAATATATTGTTGTTGGTTTGGGAAGTTTTGGAGCTTCTTTAGCTGAAAAATTAACAGAACAAGGAAACGAAGTTATAGGTATTGACACAAATATGAACAAAGTCGATAACTATAAAGAGCGTATTTCTCATACTATATGCATGGATGCTACAGATGAGTTTACTGTATCTGGATTACCTTTAAGAGATACCGACATGGTGGTGATTGCTATCGGTGAAAACAAAGGAGCTAACGTGATGTCTACAGCGTTATTTAAAAATTTCCAAGTAAAAAGATTGGTAAGTAGAGCTATTGATAGTTTGCATGAAAAAGTACTTCGAGCTATTGGAGTTGACGAAATTGTACACCCAGAAGCAGAGTCTGCTGAACGTTGGGCAAAAAAACTATGCTTAAAAGGAGTAGTTGATTCCTTTGAATTAAGTGACGATTATAGTATTATAGAAGTAACGGTACCTAAAAGGTATCATGGGAAAAATATTATTGAATCTCATATTCGAGAAGAATATAATTTATTGGTACTAACCACCATTGCTTGTAGTGTTGAAAAAAGCTTTATAGGCAAAACCATCAATGTAACAAAAGTAAAAGGAGTTGCCAACCCTAAAGACACACTTAACGAAAATGATATTTTAGTTGTATACGGAGCTAATAATGATATCAAACGTTTTTTGAAGGATGACTAAATAAAGTTAAATTAGTTTTCTAATTTTTTAAATTTAAACTTATAGTTAAAAAAGATTACACAAAAAATAACAAAAAAATAATGTTTGAAAGATTAAGAAAAGTATTCACCTTTAACGGCCTTTTTATTTTGATTGGAGTACTTGGTGGATTAGCTAGTATTTTAACACTATTCAATTCAAATTACGATTTTAAAATAAATGTGAAATGGTTTTTATTTCTTATTTACGTTTTTATTACAACAGTAATTATTTTGCTTAAAGTACTATATGATTTGCAACAAGAGTTTGAAAAAGGGCAATTTAAACCTCACTTTCGAATTATTAAATACCAAAAATCAACAGAAGAATTTTTAATAGAAAAATCAGAGTTGCTCGAGCATAATGCTTTAGTAAGTATCTTTTATTCACATGATGATTTTGAAACTGAAATCGGTAAAGCTTATGTAAGTAATGTTAATGATAGGTACTTCCAATTGAAAATCATTACTATTTCTGATAACTTATCTAATGAAATAGTAACCGCGATTAATAAAATAAAAAATAATGATGCTAAAGAGATTAAAAATGTCACAATTAAATCTTTTGTAACTAAAAATTAACTGACAATGAGCAAGAAATTAGAAAATATTAAGATTGTCAAAATAGTTGACCAATACCAAATTGTAATTAACAAAGGCAGTAATGATGGAATTACAGACTATATGAATTTTTTAGTTTATGAAGAAGGGGAAGAAATAATTGACCCAGAAACAAAGGAAAGTTTAGGAGTGCTTGAAATTGCAAAAGGCAAACTAAGAGTAAAGCATGTTCAGAAAAGCTTAACAACTTTAGAGTCTGATGATTTTGAAATTGAAACACTTCGAAAAGTATTTTCATTTGCTGAGTTTATTGATAAAAGAAAACAAAAACCTTTAAAAGGAATTCAACTTTCAGATAAGATAAAAATAATTTAAAAAAATTATATTAGTTTTTATATAAAAATTCTTAACCCATTAAAAACCAAACATTTTAGGTTACTTCAAGAATTCTTCGTACATTTGCACGCCTTTTCACGAGTACAGATTTAAAAAAGGTTGAAAATTATATTTATAAAGTTTAATTTCTCTTGGCGTTAATATCGTTAAAAATCTGATTAACAAAAAGATACAAAACTCATTTCAGACATGTCTGAAGAAACAAAAAACACAGCGGAAGCTGTAAATCCAGCAGAATTTTTAGCAAACTTTGATTGGCATAAATACGCAGAAGGTATTGAAGCTGTTGACGAAGCTAAATTAAAAGAATTTGAAACTGCCTTAGAAGGTACTGTAGGGTTCGTAAATGAGCGCGATGTAATCGAAGGTGAAGTAGTACGTATTACAGATCGTGATGCTATTATCGACATCAACTCTAAGTCAGAAGGTGTAATTTCATTAAATGAATTCCGTTACAACCCAAATTTAGCTGTTGGAGATAGAGTAGAAGTATTAGTTGACAAAAGAGAAGATTCTTCTGGTCAATTAGTATTATCTCACAAAAAAGCACGTGTAATCAAAGCTTGGGATCGTGTTAACAACGCACACGAAACTGGTGAAATCGTTAACGGTTTTGTTAAGTGTAGAACTCGTGGAGGTATGATCGTTGATGTATTTGGTATTGAAGCATTCTTACCAGGTTCTCAAATCGATGTGAAGCCTATCCGTGACTACGATCAATATGTAGAGAAAACTATGGAATTCAAAGTTGTGAAAATCAACCACGAATTTAAAAACGTAGTAGTATCTCACAAAGCGTTAATCGAAGCTGATTTAGAAGATCAAAAACGTGAAATCATCGGTCAATTAGAAAAAGGACAAGTATTAGAAGGAGTTGTTAAAAACGTAACTTCTTATGGTGTATTTGTTGACTTAGGAGGTGTTGACGGATTAATTCACATTACTGATTTATCTTGGTCTCGTATCAACCACCCGAACGAAGTTGTTGAATTAGATCAAAAATTAAACGTTGTAATCTTAGACTTTGATGATAACAAGTCAAGAATTCAATTAGGATTAAAACAATTATCTGCTCACCCATGGGAAGCTTTAGATTCTAACTTAAAAGTTGGTGATAAAGTAAAAGGTAAAGTAGTTGTTTTAGCTGATTACGGTGCATTTGTAGAGGTTGAAGAAGGAGTAGAAGGATTAATCCACGTATCTGAAATGTCTTGGTCAACTCACTTACGTTCTGCACAAGATTTCGTAAAAGTTGGTGACGAAGTAGAAGCTCAAATCTTAACATTAGACCGCGACGAGCGTAAAATGTCTTTAGGTATGAAGCAATTACACCCAGATCCATGGACTGATATTACTGCTAAGTATCCAGTAGGTTCAGTACACACTGGTACTGTACGTAACTACACTAACTTTGGTGTATTCGTAGAGTTAGAAGAAGGTATCGACGGATTAGTATATATCTCTGATTTATCTTGGACTAAGAAAATTAAGCACCCATCAGATTTCGTAACTGTAGGTGATAAATTAGAAGTACAAGTATTAGAATTAGACGTAGAAAACCGTAAGTTAAACTTAGGTCACAAGCAAACTCAAGATAATCCTTGGGATGCTCATGAAGATGTTTACACTATCGGATCTATGCACGAAGGTACTATTAAAGAGAAAAACGATAAAGGTGCAACTGTAGTATTTGCTGACGGTGTTGAGGCTTTCGCTCCAACTCGTTTCTTAGAAAAAGAAGACGGTAGCAAATTAGCTAAAGGTGATACTGCTCAATTCCAAGTAACTGAGTTTAGTAAAGAGTACCGTAGAATTGTTGCTTCTCACACTTCTATCTTTAGAGAAGAAGAACAAAAGAACATTAAAGCTGCTGCTGCTAAAGCTCAAGAAGTAGAAAAAACTACTTTAGGAGATATCGGTGGATTAGCTGAATTAAAGAAGAAAATGGAAGGAAAATAATCCTGACAACTTCTTAAAAATCATAAACCGTTAAGCTGTAAAGTTTAACGGTTTTTTTAGCTCTTTATGTAAGAAATCTTCCCGTTAAAGCCTACTAGTTTTAATGCTGTTTTCTCAAATAACTTTATATTTGTTGTCTAATAAAAATTAACATGACACTTATTAAATCTATATCAGGTATTAGAGGTACCATAGGCGGAAATACAGGTGATAATTTAACTCCAATTGATGCTGTAAAATTTGCAGCAGCATATGGAACTTTTATTAAAAAGAAAAATTCCGAAAAAGAAAAAATCAACATCGTTATTGGTAGAGATGCTCGTATTTCGGGTAAAATGATAAGTAGCTTAGTTGCCGATACCTTAGTAGGTTTAGGAATTAATGTGATTGATTTAGGTTTATCAACCACGCCAACGGTTGAAGTAGCAGTTCCTTTAGAAAAAGCAGATGGAGGTATTATCTTAACAGCTTCTCATAATCCTAAACAATGGAATGCTTTAAAATTATTAAATGAAAAAGGAGAATTTTTAAATGGTGAAGACGGAGCTGAAATTTTAAAAATTGCTGAAAATGATGCCACTATTGAGTTTGCTGAAGTGGACGATTTAGGGTTGTACAAAAAAAAGAAAAACTACATTAAAAAACATATCAAAGAAGTTTTAAAGCTTGAATTAGTTGATAAAAAAGCCATCAAAAAAGCGAAATTTAAAGTAGTCGTGGATGGTGTAAATTCTACAGGAGGAATTGCTATTCCTACCTTATTAAAAGAATTAGGAGTAAAGTGCATCGAATTATATTGCGAACCTAACGGTCACTTCCCACATAACCCTGAACCTTTAAAAGAACATTTAACGGATATTTCTGAATTGGTAGTGAAGAAAAAAGCTGATTTAGGTATTGTAGTTGATCCAGATGTAGATCGTTTAGCTTTAATTTCTGAAGACGGTTCTATGTTTGGTGAAGAATACACCTTAGTAGCTTGTGCCGATTATGTTTTAGGTCAATTAGGAGGTGGTAATACCGTTTCTAACCTATCTTCTTCAAGAGCTTTACGTGATGTTACCGAAAAACATGGTGGAACTTATACAGCAAGTGCAGTAGGAGAGGTGAACGTAGTACAAATGATGAAAGATACCAACACTGTTATTGGTGGAGAAGGAAATGGTGGAATCATTTATCCAGAGTCTCATTACGGACGTGATTCATTAGTAGGTGTCGCTTTATTCTTATCACATTTAGCTCATAAAAAAATGTCTTGTAAAGCACTACGAGATTCATATCCTAGTTATTTTATGAGTAAAAATAAAATCCAGTTAACACCACAAATTGATGTTGATAAGATTTTAGAAACCATGGCTAACAACTATAAAAATGAAGATGTAAATACGATTGATGGTGTAAAAATTGATTTTGCTGAAGAGTGGGTACACTTACGTAAATCAAACACAGAGCCAATTATTCGAATTTACACAGAAAGTACAAGCCAAGAAAATGCAGATGCTTTGGCTGAAAGATTTATAACTGAAATACAACAAATAATACAATAACCTCTTGAAATTAAAAATAGTAAGTCTATTAATACTGATGGCTTCAGTATCAATAGTTGCACAAGACAAAAAAGAAGACATCGTTCCAAAGAAAAAAGTAACCAACAAAGGAAAGTTCTTCGTTGTTTGGGGATGGAACTGGGCTAGTTATACAAATTCAGACATCCATTTTAAAGGAGAAAATTACGATTTTACTTTATACAATGTAAAAGCTCAAGATAGACAAACAAAATTCTCTTTTAACGATTATTTTAATCCAGGAAGAGTTACCATACCTCAAAACAATTATAGAATAGGGTATTTCTTTAAAGAAAATTATACGGTTTCTATTGGTGTTGACCATATGAAATATGTAATGATTGCTGACCAAGATGTGAAAATCAACGGTAATATCAATATTGGTAATGCTAAATATGATGGAGCATACAGCAATGAAACGATTAATTTAGCAGCTGATTTCTTACGTTTTGAACATACTGACGGGTTAAACTATGTAAATGTAGAAGTAAAACGTTTTGACGATGTAAGCCACTGGTTCGGGTTAAACTTAGAAAATTTACAAATCAACTTAACTGAAGGTCTTGGTTTGGGTATTTTATATCCTAGAACGAATACTACTTTGTTGGGTATGGAAAGACATGATGAGTTTCATTTATCAGGATATGGAACTTCAGTTGCTGCTGGTGTAAATATTGCTTTCTTAAAGCACTTTTATATTCAAGCAGATTTAAAAGGAGGATACATATATATGTCTGATGTAAAAACTACATACAACCCAGCTGACAAAGCTTCACAAAGCTTTTATTTCTTAGAGAATACTATTCTGTTAGGAGGTAAATTTAGGTTGTAATACACAAATGTTATAAATACGTTAATATTATAATTATTTTAGGCTAGCTAATGACATACTGCTAATTTTAGCACCACAAACAACTACTTAAACTATGGATTTAGAACAGTATTTTGAAAAGTTCCGTGAAAATATTGTAGGAATCAATCAAACTTTCCAAACACCTTATGGTGAGAAGAAAATGATTTATACTGATTGGACGGCTAGTGGAAGATTATATCGACCAATAGAAGAGCAACTTTTAAATAAGTTTGGACCTTTTGTTGCCAATACACATACAGAGACTTCTACTTCTGGAGCCGCTATGACTTTAGCATATCATGAAGCTCGTAACATCATCAAACGACATGTGAATGCTTCATCAGATGATGTGTTAATTACTGAAGGTTCTGGTATGACTGGGGTAGTGAATAAATTCCAACGTATTTTAGGACTAAAAGTTTCGGAAAACTTAAAAGAGAATACACAAGTTCCTGATGAAAAAAGACCAATTGTGTTTGTGAGTCATATGGAACACCATTCTAACCAAACATCTTGGATAGAAACCATAGCAGATGTAGTTGTTGTACCATGTAACGAAGAAGGTTTAGTTTGTTTAGATAAGTTTGAAGAAACAATTAAACAATATTTAGATAGACCTATCAAAATTGCGTCAATCGTTGGAGGATCTAACGTTACTGGAATAAAAACAGACTATCATAAAGTAGCTTCTTTAATTCACAAATACGGTGGATTGTGTTTTGTAGATTTTGCGTGTTCAGCACCCTATGTTGATATCAACATGCACCCTGAAAATGAAGATGAATATTTAGATGCTATCTTCTTTTCTCCACACAAATTTTTAGGAGGACCAGGAAGTTCAGGTGTACTAATTTTTAATAAGAAGTTATACAAAAACATGGTTCCTGATAACCCAGGAGGAGGAACTGTAAGTTATACCAATCCTTGGGGACAGCATGATTATTTTGATGATGTAGAAACCCGTGAAGATGGAGGTACACCTGCCTTTTTACAAACTATAAAAATAGCTTTGTGTATTCAGGTAAAAGACCAAATGGGTACTGATAAAATCAAGGAGCGTGAAGACGAAATAAACCCTATCTTTTTTAATTGTTTAGAAAGTTTAGACGGAGTTCAAATTTTAGCTCCAAATCATAAAGATCGTTTGAGTATTTTTTCTTTTTACTTTGAAAAATACCATTTTAACTTAGTGGTAAAATTATTAAACGATCGTTTTGGTATTCAAACCAGAGGAGGTTGTTCTTGTGCTGGAACTTATGGACACTTTTTATTAAATGTAGATCAAATTAGGTCTAATGAAATAAAAGGACAAATCTTAGGAGGTTGCAATACTGAAAAACCGGGTTGGGTACGTTTATCTGTACATCCAACAATTACAAATGAAGAAGTACAATTCATTTGCGATTCGTTAAAAACATTAGCTGATAATATTGAAGAATGGTCCAAAGACTATCAATACGACATGGCTAAAAACGATTATGTTCACAAAACGGTAGAACCTATTGAAAAACAACTCGTAGCAGATTGGTTTTTATTATAATATGGAACACATAAACACTTCCTTTTTAGAAGATAACTATTCAAAAATTAAAGAAAACTCTATATCTGGTAGGTGGATAACCTTAACAGATATAGAGCCTTTATATATAAAGTTACAAAAAGCTGGATTTCAAACAGCGATAATTGGAGAATCGGAAGAGGGGAGAGCCATCTATCAATTAAAACTAGGAGAGGGGCAAAAAAGAATTCTTATCTGGAGTCAAATGCACGGAAACGAAAGTACAGGAACCAAAGCTGTTTTTGACTTTTTAAATTTTATCCAAGTCTTTTATAATCACGAAATAACTCAAACTATTTTAAACAATTGTACCATTACAATTGTTCCTATGTTAAATCCTGATGGGGCACAGGCATATACTCGTGTAAATGCAAATAATGTGGATTTAAATAGAGACGCTGTAGAACAACAAGCCAAAGAGAGTAAATTATTGCGTGAGGTTCTAGACGAGTTTAACCCTGAATTTTGTTTCAATTTACACGATCAAAGAACCATTTTTGGTGTTGAAGGTACTAGCAATCCAGCAACAATATCTTTTTTAGCTCCATCTGAAGAAGAAACTCGAAAAATTACTGAAGGAAGAAAAGAAACAATGAATGTAATTATTGCTATGAATACATTACTTCAAAAAATTATACCAAACCATGTTGGGCGTTATACCGACGAATTTTATCCAACAGCAACTGGTGATAATTTTCAAAAATTAGGGCACAATACCATATTAATTGAAGCCGGTCATTTTGCCGATGATTACGACAGAGAAGACGTTAGAAAGTTTAATTTTTATGCGTTACTGCAAGGAATTTATCATATTTCAACAAGCGTAGAGTTTAAGGAATACCAAGAATATTTTTCTATTCCTAACAATATCAAGAACTTCTACGACGTCATTTATCGCTCAAAAAATAACGAAAAAGATATCGCTTATCAGTATGCAGAAAGTGTAGAAAGTGGTAAATTTGCGCTGGCTTTAAACAAAGAAAAAGAAGGGAATTTATCTTTATTTTTAGCTCATAAAGAATTCAAAAAAATCAAATAAAAATTCTTTTTTCCTTAAATAAAACTTATTTTTTTTATAAAAAAATCATATTTTAGCAATATTACTTGAAGAAAACAAAAATGAAGAAGTTCATACTCGATGAAATCGATCATCAAATTTTAGACATTTTAATTGAAAACGCACGGACACCTTTTACTGACATTGCAAAAAAATTATTAGTGTCGGCAGGTACAATTCATGTACGTGTGAAAAAAATGGAAGACGAAGGGATAATTCAAGGATCTACCTTAACCTTGAATTATGAAAAAATGGGATATTCTTTTATTGCTCATGTGGGAGTTTTTTTAGAAAAAACCTCTATGACTCAACATGTTTTAGACAATTTAAGATTAATTCCTAATGTTACTGTGGCTTATGTTACAGCAGGAAAATATAATATTTTCTGTAAGTTGAGAGCGCGTGATACTAACGATGCTAAAAATATCATTTACAAAATCGATGATATACATGGAGTAAATAGAACTGAAACTATGATTGCTCTAGAAGAAAGTATCAACGATAAAAAGCGTTTAATGCACGCAATCTTTAAAGATATTTAATACTTTACAGCATAAAAAAGTAAAGGGTTACAAATTTTGTAACCCTTTTTTATTGCTTAATAATTAACTTAACTTTTATTTTTTAGTTTTAGTTATTGATTTTTATAATTTTTCAAATTCTTCTTTCGAAATTTCTCCAGAATTAATTTTTCTCAACTCTTCCATTTTTGATAAGATGAAATTGTGTAAATCTTCATCAATATCAGCTGGTTTTTCTAAGTGTTGACGTAAAGCACCAGGCAATACGTAGTTATCATAGTAATAGAAGAAATTGTAATCAAAGCTACTTACACTTAAATTATAATCTCCTAATAAATAACCTAAACGGAAAGCTGAACGACGTTGAGCAGGAGTACCGTGGTGTCCTGAACTAGTCGTATTATAATCTCCAATAGAAGCTGCAAAGTTATAAGCTGCTGAAGCTTGAGTCCAAGTTGCATTGTACCCATTAGGTTTTTTGATATAATATCCAGAAAAACCATCAGCTTCTAATTCAGTTGCTCTCGCTGTACTTTCACTTCTTGAAGGTAAATTGTTTTGATACTGTAATTGGTGACCTACCTCATGAGCTTGTACCATAGCACAAGAAATTCTACCACCTTGGCTTAATGCCATGTTGTATAATTCTTCTCCATAAATAATGTAACCGCTACCATAAGAAATAGCATTAGCAGTACCAGAACCTTTTGCAAAATATAATGGAATAGTATTGATGTTAAAAACATCAGCTATTTTTACATTTTGATTTTTAATAAAATTAGTCTCTGATTGATTTACAATCGTTGAACTAATGTAAGCATTTGAGCCCCAATAGCTATCAATATAGCTACACACTTCGTGAGAATGAGATTCAAATAATTTAGCATTAGGATTATCAATAGTATTGGTTTCGTTGTCGCTACAGCTAACCATTAACATTGATGCCGTAATTGCTAAGATGAAGGGTTTTAAATTTTTCATTTTCTTAAATTAAGTTATTATGAAAAGTTAATTAATTAAGCAATCCATTAACAAATCGTTAAAAAAACGAAATTATTTTGCATTGTTTAAATATTAACAAAATTTCTATGTTTGTTAATATTCAACAAAAAATAAGAATAGAGTAGTAGAGCCTACTAAATCAATAAGTTATAACACCCAATTAAATCTATTAAAGACAGTATTCCAATCCTCTGGAAAATTAGCTATTAATACTAATTCTTCATTTGAATAAGGATGTACAAACTCTAAAGAATGCGCATGTAAAAACAAATTTTCGCAATTAAAATTTTCAATGAACATTGTATTGTGATTTTTATCTCCATACTTAGGGTCACCAATCAAAGGATGACTAATTTTGTTCATATGAATGCGTAACTGGTGTAATCTTCCTGTTTTAGGTTCTAATTTCACCAAGCTGTATCTTGAAGTGTTATATGGTTTTACAGGAATATCAACCGTAACTGTCTTTACTGTTGTTAAATGTGTTTCTGCATCTTTATGCACATTTGCATCTCTTCCTTTTACTGGTGAATCGATAATTTTTGTCTCTGGTGCATGACCTCTAACAATACCGTAATATGTTTTTTGTATTTGATTGTTGGTAAACAATTCTTGAAACTTTGCTACAAAGCCACTTTCTTTCGCCAATAAAATAATTCCAGATGTTTTTCTATCCAAACGGTGTACTGGATATACCTTTTGGTCAATTTGTTGCTGTAAGATTTGTAATAATGAATCCTCTTCAGCTACATTCCTAGAATGATGCGCATGGTGCACAACTACATTGTTAGGTTTTGATACACAAAGGATAAAATCATCTTCATAAAGAATATCAACATTCATTATTTTAACTATTTACTGGTTTTAATTTTGTAAAATTTAATAATACTAAAGACAAAACTCCACAAACGAAGAAGCCCATAAAAAGTGGGAGAGTAGTGGTTACCACATATTTCCCTATAAAAGTTGCAATAGGTACTGCCATAATAGTAGACACAAAACCATTAATTGCAGCTCCAATTCCTGCGATATGTCCAACAGGCTGCATTGCTAAGGCACGAAGATTCCCGAACAAAAAGCCAAGAGCAAAAAATTGTAAGGCAAAAAACAACAATAGTATTTCCACACTTGGGTTTGCTTTTTGGTAAAAGAATGCTATATAGGCGATAGGAACAAGGGTGAAAATAATTAAGAAAAACGACACCAATTTATGCATACCAAACCTCATAACAAACGATCCATTTAAAAAAGTAGCAAATCCTACCGAAATAGCTAAACCCGCGAAAATGTAAGGAAACTCTTCTACCAATAAATATTGTTCTTGAAAAATTTGCTGTGAAGCACTTAAATATACCATGAAAGATCCCGTAATAAACCCCGATATTAAAGTGAAAATAATCGCTTGTTTAAACTTAACAAACTCTTTTAATCCATCAGAAAATAAGCGGAAAGAAAACGTTATTTTATTCTCTTCTTTTAGTGTTTCTGGTTGGCGTTTCCACAACCAAAACATTACAAAAACTCCAAAAATCAATTGACTATAAAATACGGACCTCCATCCATAAGTATCTAGCATAAGTTTTCCCAAAGCAGGAGCCACCACTGGGACAAGAATAAAAATGACTACGATAAATGACATAATTTTAGCCATATAATTACCACTAAAACTATCTCTTACCATTGCTATACTTATGGTTCTAGGAGCAGAAAGACCAATTCCTTGTAAAATTCTTCCAAAAACCATCATCTCTATACTTGATGCACTTACACAAATAAAGCTAGCAATTACAAAAAGCACAAAACCACCATAAATAACTGGTTTACGTCCCAAACTATCAGAAATTGGTCCTGAAATTAATTGACCAGAACCCAATCCTAAAAAAATCATTGTAACTAATAATTGATTACTGCTAGACTCTTTTTGAATATTTAGGCTAATTCCTATATGTTCTAATGCGGGTAATAATGCATCTATAGATAAAGCGACTAACGACATTAAGGATGCCATTAAGGCTATAAATTCTAATTTCGACTGGTTGTTTTCTTGCATTAGGCAAAAGTACTGCCTTTATTTTGCATGAAGTATTTATTTATCGTTAAAAAAGGCTATTTAAAAAAATAGCCTTTTTACTTGAAAACAAACAATATCCTTTGACTTTTAATAGAAAAATGACGCTGCTTAGAATAAATTTATTTTGTGAAAATTATGAAAAGTGAAGGGGTCTATTCCTAACAGCGTCTTATGTTTTAATATCATCTTCTTATATAAAAACAGGAATAACTGTAATTACCCTACTTTTTTTGTTAAAAAAATTATAATTTTATTTTACTTAGCAGATTTATCAAGGCTTTTACTTGTTCATTATTTTGAGTAACTAACCTTTTTCCTTTAAATTTTAAGACCGTATTAGGGATGTCTCTTTTTAATTTTTCTTTAGTAGAAAAATCAATTTCTTTTAGTTTTTGCTTTATACTTTCTAATTCTTCTTCTTTCAAATAAGATTCATGTTTGCCTAATAAATCCACATTTTTAAATCCTTCGTATAAAATTTTACCATCTTCAAAAAGATACATGTCAAATACAGGGCATTTTCCTAAACATTGTGTTTTTCCGTAATATAAAAAAGCAGCTTCCTTTACATCTTTTGAGCTAGAGCAATTCGTTAATGTTAATGCTATTAATATTAAAAATAAGTGTCTCATAAATTTCTTAAAAAAGGCACCTAAATGATGCCTGATTATTATTAATGTCTTCTACATTTGGTTTTATGTGGATTTCCAAACGTAGTCGCTTGTTTCCATTTTCCTGGTTCTGGTAATTCAAACGCTACAGCATTTCCTTTTCCTCTAAGTGCTAAATTTTTTCGAATATGATCTCTAAAAGCAACCAACTCACTTCTGTCATACATAAGTAGTATTTTCTTCTCAGCAATTGTTTTTCCCTCTGGTTTGTCTTTTAGTGTAGTAAAAGTGGCAAAAACTTCAGCGATATCTTCACCTGGGTTAGTAGAAGCGTATTGAGTTACATATCTTTCTTTATACTTCTCATAAAACTTTTCTTGTGCTGATTCGTCTTTTTTAGCTTCTTGATACTCACTCCAAATGTCGTTCCAGTATTTAGAATGTAATTCGTTTATATATGAGTTTTCAAAAGCACAACCTTCACCAGGGAAGTAGTTTTTGCAGTTTTCTTGAGTTACAGCTGCATCCAATTGCGTGTTATCTAAGGTTAGTACATGTCCAAACTCGTGGATAATGGTGTAAGCTAATTCACCTCCAGCATTAAAACCTCCTTCATAAGCATAATTAATAGCGATTCCCATTTGCCATACCGACAAATCGCTCTTCATTTCAATTACAAAACCAGCACTTCCAGTAACTTCACCGTTGTAGATTAAAAATTCTCCCAGTTTTTTTCTTTGATCAGCAGGAACAATTTTCTTAACCAACTCCCATATTTCTTGGTGTTTAGCTATATCTTTTTGATACTCTAAATCTTTATCTTTTACTTTATAATCTTGTATTTTAGAAATTTCGTCTCCATCAACTTTGTACAACGTAATTTCACCTTCGCTACCTTCAACAGTTCCTGTTGTTCCTGTATCACCACCTGAGCCAGATGTATCAGTAGCATCAGTAGGAGCAATTACAATTTCATCATCGTTACTACATGATACGTTTACCGCAAAAATTGATAAAACAACAAAAAGAAAGATGTATATTCTTTTAATATTTTTCATAATGTTTAAATTTTTAATAATTGTTAAATCTTTGTTCCGCGGATATATTACTTAAACAGAGATATTAAAAATTACCCTACCAAAATAATTGCATAGAACGCCTAAACTAAGGGTAGTTTCTAATCAAAAACCTCAATAAATAAGGGAAGTAAGAGGAACTAAAATATTTGTTAAATTTTAATCTCTAAATATTCTATTTAACATAATATTAATTATAATACATTTAATGTAGATTATTTTGAGTGGATGATTCTATGCTAAAACTGTATTTAGTTATATCGATTTGGTAAGTATTTCTATTCAGCTATAACTTAGCAGTAATTATATCTCACAGCATTTAATAGTAAAAACTATTTTTTAAAGAATATAGTTTGAACTAATTGAAATTTCACATCATTATATTCTCGACAATATTTTGAATATTCTGTACAATACTTCGAAAATTTTCAAATACGTGATTCTCATGTGTCAAGATTTCATACACGATATATATTCATAAATTATAATTCGTGATATTTTAGAAAACATTGTAACTTCTTATTATTTAATTATTAATAAACCTCTATAATACATGTGGTCATCAAACTCTCGTTTTCATTAATCACGACTTCTATTTAACATAATAAATACATTTAAAATCTATTTTATTAATTATCGTATATCTCTACTAAAAATGAATTAATTTTTTTTTGAGTTTAAACCATGAATGATATAGTTAACAACAATATCTACAGTTTTTAATTCATTAGTTTTTACACCAAGTATTTTTAACCAACGAATTATTCTATTTATTTTTTTACTTTCCCTTAATCCATAAATGCTATAAATCATTCTCCAAGGTTTTGGAATAAAAACCCACTTCCCGTTTACAAAACACCAAACACTATAAGAAATCCCTCCTACTTTTATTGTGTAAAAAGTAATATTTGGATTAAAGCATTCATATTCATCTTGTACCATTGCCATTCCCCCAGGTAAATTACTTCTTCTTTCGTTTAATTCCTGTACAGATGTAGATAAGATTTTCAAATTACTAATATCTCTATAATCAGATTCCAAACTTTTATCTGATTCAAAAACATCTCTATATAATAAATACATATTATCACTAACTTCTTTATAGATGTCTTCGCTAAATATTTTTTTTATATCTGTAATATTTGGTTGTGCATTTAAAAAAATAACTCTACGGTCAATCTCTGGATTTGTAAATTGATTAAAAAAGTCATTTAATTCAGACTTTGTAGGTTCTCTATCGAGAGAAGAAATATAATTTTGGAATACTTGTGGATGATAATACTTTTTTCCTATTTGAGGATATTTAAGCATAAAAGTTATTATCTCTGAGTGCCCCCAATGTTTTATCGTTATATTAGTCAAAGACGCGGTTTCATCTAACCATTGCATTCCATGTTTAGTAAAATTATCAGGAGTAACTAAAATCCACTCATCCATATTGGGAAAATTATCAATAGCATTAAATAAGGATTTCTTTAAATCAGATTTATTGCTTTTAGGGTTTCCTTCAAAGAACTTATATTGAAGCCCAATTTTTTTTAATCCTTTTTCCATTAAGGCATCTACACCTTTATAATCTCCGGCAGAATCAGAATACGATTGAAAATAATAATCATACATTTGAGAGTCCTCAAATAATAATTGATTAATAATTCTAGCAAATTCATGACCACCTTCACTTCCACTTTTAATTAATTTTGAAAGCGATGGTGTATTTGGTATTGACATAACAAGTTTTTAATCAAATATAAAAACAATTTTAAATTAAAAACTTGCTATTTTTCAGCTATTTTAAAATAGCTGAATTGAAAAACGTAAATAAAAATATTTGTTTTAATTTAACTTTTATTAACTACATATTGGGATTATGCACTTCAATAGAAATTAGACTATATTCGAAACCTAAATCAAAATTTAAGAAGTTAAAAAACATATGCTTTTTTTCTATTATTTAATTTTTCTGTTCTTCTTCTTTATAATTTTAAGACCTTTTTCAACATTTATTCATGAATTAGGCCATGGTATACCCGCTCTTTTATTTACTGATAAGAAAGTGACATTATATCTGGGTTCTTATGGAAATCCTAAAAAAAGCATAAAAATCCATATGGGACGATTGGAACTTTTTTTGAATCGAAATCCTTTTCATTGGAAAATTGGGCTTTGTGTTTTGGAGCAAAAAACACTATCAATAAATAAACAAATCATAATCGATTTAATGGGACCAATTGCCTCATTGGTTTTATCCTTTATATTAACCTATTTAGTCTTTTTTAGTGACCTAAATGATAATACAAGAATTATATTGTTCTTTTTCAATGTTTCAACTTACTATGACTTTTTTGTAAATATTATTCCTAGTAAAAATCCAATCGAACTATATGATGGATTGATTGTATTTAATGATGGTAAGCAAATAATAGATTTATTGAAGTATAAAAAAGTACCTGAAGAATATAATATTGGTGTAGACTATTATAACAATAAGCAATATAATCAGGCTATTGTTGAGTTCGAAAAAATTTACGCAAAAGGTTTTCAAGAAGGTATAATATATCAACTATTAATAAGTGCATACCTACAAATAAAAGACTATTCTAATGCTTCAAGATTAAATGATTTATATAACAATAAGTTCAAGAAGAATTTTAACTCAGACGATTATATAAATTCTGGTCTAATCAAATCTATCTCTGGTGAATATGAGAAAGCATTAATCGATTACAATAAAGCTATCGAACTTAACCAAAAAAACAGTATTGCTTTAAATAATAGAGGCTATAATTACAATCTGATGGAGAATTATGAAAGTGCAATAAAAGATTTTGAAGAAGCCATTGCATTAGATGAAGACTTTGCTTACGCATTAAATAATAGAGGTTTTGCTAAATTTAAACTTGGTTTGAAAGAAGAAGGATTATTAGATTTAGAAAAATCTATGAAATTAGATGGTAACAATTCTTATTGTTATCTAAATTATGGCATTTATCATTATGACAATGGAGAATATGAAAAAGCTTTAGAGTATTATAAAAAAGCAAAAGATTTAGATGAAAAAACATATTTACTTGATAAATATATTGAAAGAGTTGAAACTAAATTAAACTTATAATTCTTATACTATTACACTTGTTAGCTTCCCTCCTACGTCGTCGCATAAAAAGTGTTTACTCGCTCCTCTCCCTATTTGATAAATAGGTGCTCGTGAATCTCGTAAACTCGATTTCGTTGACTTTCATAAAATAAATTTCACAAAAAAACCTTCTGAAGAAGGTTTTTACTATCGATTCATGTGTATTAGTTGTCCCCCGACTTTTAATTACACATGAAAAAAATCATTTGCAAAAACTAATTAATAAAATCAAGCAAATGATTCCCCTAGACTATTCGTTTTCAATATCGATATAAACATAATTCTTTTTAAGAAATTGATAAACAACTACTTATTATTTTTCATCAACTTAGTTATTAACATGTTATTAATATAAATTATAGTATACTATTAAAATAAAAAAGCATCCTAAATGGATGCTCTCTATTGCTTGTTTAACATGATATAATAAATTTACTGTTTGGATCTGAGCTTCTCTATAATTTGTGCACTAACCCAGAATATATCTACATTTTCATAGTTTTTTGAACCCATATTTCTATTAAAAAAAAGATATTTCCCATCTGGCGTAACGTAGGCAACTGCTTCCCAAGAACTGGTGTTAATCTTGTCTCCCATATTAACAGGCTCTCCCCAAGAACCATCTTGTTGTTTAAAACTGATATAGATGTCAGAATCGCCGTACCCACCTTCTCTTTTTCCATCAAATATAAGATACGATTCATCTGGAGCGATAAAGGGATGAAAACTTTTTCCGCTATTTATCTTACTATTAAGTAATTTAGGTTCTTCATATTTTCCATCTACCAATCGAGAATATCGGATATCACCAGTAAAATCTGACTTGAACTCATCAAAAAAATAAGTCCCTTTAGCTGAGGATGTAAGACGCATAATTGGTAGGTCTTTAAAAGGATATTCAAGATTTTTTACCTCTGACCATTTACCATTTTCAGTTCGTTGCTTATAACGTTTGCCCAAATGCATCGTTTTACCATCGGGTGAAATATAAGGGATCCCAATCCTAGACGAAATAACAGAATCTTTCCATTGATTATTTTCGCATTGAACCACAACAAATTCTTGCTCCACTCCCTCCTCTCCTTCTCTAATGAAATAGAATTCTTTTAGGTCTGGGGTGAAAACTCCGCTAACTTCCCATCCGTCTGTCGTAACAATACCAGAAGCAAAAGGTTCTGGTATTAAACTAGGAGGTATTTGACCTAGATAAGGTTTTTCTAAATATGGAAAGCTGGTGGTATTTTCAGTATTTTTTTGAGCAAAGACAACGTTAACCGATATACCACATGTCAGTATTAATAGTTTTGTGACTTTCATATCTTCTCCTTTTGTTTGTTTTGTTCACTTTTTTGTAATTCCTTAAGCTTCACACTAGCATTTTTATTTTCAGGGTTTAATGCTATTGATTTAGTATAATTTATAATCGCCTGATTATTATCTCCTACTTTCATACAAGCTTCTCCATAGCTGTCGTACACTTTAAAGCTATCTGGATAGAGCATCATATTCACTTTGAAAGCGTTTAACGATAATGTCATTCTATTCTCGTGAAAAAAACGATAACCAAGCTCATTTAAATAGTCTTCAGTAACTGTAGGGTGAGTAGGGTTCTGTTCCTTTAAGTCGCTATAAGCATTCAGTGCTTTTTCAAAGTCACCTTCCAAAAGGAACTCCACTGGTCTTTTATTATAATTATTGCGCTTAACCAGCGATGCAGCAATGGTTCCATCATTTCTATCCAAATAAAGTAAATTGACCGTTTCATTTTCAGAATCTAATTTGAATTGAATCAGTCGGCTAGTATTTCTTTTAACAAAAATACTATCTGAGACTTTGATCAGTTCTTCAGCTTTTTCGTCAAGTATATTTTTGGTGAACAGTTGATTGTCCTTTTGAAACACTTCTACGATCCTATCATCGGTCTCATATCTCCCCGTGATTTGGTCAATTTGACGTTGTTCGATTTCTATTTTTTTATACTCTGGGACATAATTATCCCATTGATAAGCCCGAGCAACAGCACGAATCACCTCTGCATTAAAAGCTGGAAAAGTGGAATTCGTTAATACAACTACACCATAGCCTTTATCTCTATGTGCCATTATCTCAGCATAAAACCCTCTATTCCACCCCCAATGTCTTAAATAGAGGTCATCTTTCTTAGCAAGCTGTTGAATTCCCAGTCCATATTGAAACCATGAGTCATAACTACTTTTTCCATATGGGGTAACCATTAATTCTGTCAATTCCTTTGATAATCCTTTACTACTATTCCCTTTTAGAGTTTGCTGGATATTGATTATAAATTTGGCAATGTCCTCTGCAGTTGTCCATAATCCTTTAGAGGCCATTACTGGATAGGTATAACTTTTACCTTTCACTATAGAGCCATCATCTAAATAACCTGTTGCCGCCTTCTCTAATTGTTCTTTAGTAAGCGGTTGATTAAACGTACTGTTACTCATTTCTAAAGGTTGCAGCACTAAATCATTCATAATTTCCGGGAACTTTTTACCCACAACATCTATCATCATTTGTTGAATAACTCCATAGCTAGGGGTTGAAATATGGATGCTTTCGTCAGGCACTTGATTCACAATGATTGGCACGTTTTTAGCCGGTGAAGTTCCATTTAATATCTGAATAAGTGTTGGTATATCTGAGTTTGTACTATATCCTTGAATTTCATGAAGAGTTATTCCGGCAGATTGGTTTAAAAGATTTCGTATGGTGGCTTTCTTTTCTTTGGTAAATTCATTGTCTGGTAATTTCCATGATTTCAAATAGCTATTAATGTTTTCATCTAAACTTACCTTATTTTGTTCTACCAACTTTAATGCTCCATACGAAGTTACCGGCATGCTAATTAATGCTGCTTGGAAAAGTGTTTGCTCTGTTACAGGAGTGTTACTTTCTTTATTAGTTACACCATAGCCTTTTGTCCACACTATTTTACCATTATGTATTACAGCTATACTTACACCTGGAATTCCATAGTGTTTCATACGTTCTTCTATAGACCATGTTGAATCACCCACTATGTATACTGGGGTTGTAAGACCATTTTCTACCTTTTTAATTAAGTCAATTGTAGTTTTAATAGTTGATTTTTCTTTACATGATTGAAAAAGAATGATGATGAGAAGAACTGGGATAATATTTTTCATTTTTATACTATTTTTATAAGAGTTACTTATGAATTTTTAACCAAGCGGCACCTGAGGCATTAGCTATAAATCTTCTTGCAGAAGAGCCATCGGTATTCATAATATTAACATGCTTTCCATCTGCTTCGCTTGATTGAAAAATTATTTTACTTCCATCAGAAGACCAAGAAGGGTTCCAATCTTCGTGATTATTATTTGTTAATCGTTTCTGATTTGAACCATCAATGTTCATCACATAAATTTCAAAATTTCCGTCTCTATCTGACATAAAAGCTACTTGTTTGCCATCAGGTGAAATATCAGGATGTAATTCCTTTGCATCATTGTTTGTTAACCTAACAATATTGCTACCATCAATATCTGCTATACATATTTCATACGATTCCCTTTTTGAGTGATAGAGTAGTTTACCATCTTGAGTAAAAACAGCCCCGCCTCCTTCTAATGGTTTTATTTGAGTTTGCTCACTTCCATCAGAATTCATTAGTCAGATTTCTTCTTGCCAAGCACCTTTCACATTAGCGTATGCTCTTGCAAAAGCAATCTTTTTGCCATCGGGAGACCATGTAGGTGAACTGTCCCATTTGTCTTTTGCGTACGTTAATCGCTGCCTATTTGTACCATCAATATTCATGGTATGGATAGACCATGTGTTTCCGCCATCATGATAAGCATACATCGCTACCCTTTTCCCATCTGGAGACCACGCCACATAACCATCTCTACCTTTACGATTTGTAAGCTTAAACTTTTCTTTTCCTTCAGAGTCAGTTAAATATATTTCCATATCACCTGACTCTTTTGACCCATAAGCAATCGTATACGATGACGATTTATTTTCTTGACAATAAACAATACTACCTAGTAATAAAGTCAAAAAAGTTAAAGATTTTACTGATTTCAAATTTTTAGTTTTCATATGTTATTCGTTAAGTATATTTAGCTTCAAATGTTTTTTATAACCTTCAAAATGGCTTTGTTTCTTACAAAGGATGCTTTTTTATCTTACTTATGGTATCTATATTATATGAACTGCTCTATAGTTTAATAAACTGCTCTAAGAAGACATCTTATAATGATTATCTTGCGTCGGTAATTCAATATAAATGAACTTAAGACCTTGGTATAATTTACTTTTAATATGCTTGTTGTTTTTAGCGAACTCTTGCGCTCAAAAGCCTGTTTTTAAAAAACATAAAACAGTATTTAAAGTAGGAGATCAACAAGAGTGGGCTACAAAAAATTGGAATAATCAGGATTGGATGACACGAAAACCTTTTATGGAAGATGGTCGGGTTTTCTGGTTTAGAACTCCGATAGATATTTTAAAGGCACCCAAAACATTACATCCTTATGGTATTCAATTGCATGTCTATGGAGAATACGAAGTTTTTTGGGATGGAGTTTTGATTGGTAAAAATGGGAATCCAGGACAAGAAGTAATTTTGGGACCCGAAGGGAGTTTGTGGACGACTCATAGCATTCCGACGCATCTGACGCAACAGGGAGAGCACTTGTTAGCTATTCGTGCAAGCCTTTATTATTTTGGAAATCACGCAGGTATATGGGAAATGGATATTGATTATTATGATGACCTTTTAACTGACCGACTCGTTGAAACTTCTTACATGCACATTTTTGCAGGAGCATTTCTTATTGCATCGATATATTTTCTATTTCTCTTTTTAGGTCATAAAAAGGAGTATGCAACACTAATATTTAGTATTAGTTGTTTCTTGTTTTTTGGTTTAATATTAGCAGAATTTATGAAAACCTATGTGCCTATCCATTACAGTATGCATGTTACGCGATTACGGGTTATAAGCTTTCTTATGCTTAGTATTTCTTTTTTAATTCCGTTCTATTTTTCTATGCAGTTTCCCTTCCCAAAACGAAAACTACTGCTAATTATTTATAGTGTTATTTTATTATTTTTTTTCCTATCGAGATATGTCTACGAATTAACGGCTAATAATATGGTTTTTAGTATGTGGTTGTTTTCATTTGGGATAGTGACGTTTGGAGTTTATAAAAAGATGAAGGGTGCGCGTCTGGTAATGTTAACCTTTCTTTTATTGTTGCCCATAGCCTTTCTCGCTCCTTTTAACAAAAGTCTTTTTGCTGGTTTCAGTCTTATCCTTCTTGGAATGTTTTATTTACTTTCTCTCAGAATCAAAGAACAACGGTTGGCTTATGAAAATTCTTTAGTGCAATCTACCCGTCTGCGTTTGGAATTGCTAAAAAAGAACATTCAACCTCATTTCCTCATGAATACGCTAACCTCATTGATAGATTGGGTAGAAGAAGCACCTGATAAAGGTGTTTTGTTCATAGAGGCATTGGCCAAAGAATTTGATCTTTTTAATCAGATAGAAAATAAAACATTAATACCTATTACCCAAGAGATTGCACTTTGCCGTTCACTCCTAGAAATTATGGAATACAGAAAAGAAATTGACTATACTTGGGAAGAAAAAGATATTGATGTTGAGCAAAAAATACCACCTGGGATTCTTCACACCTTATTGGAAAACGGAATAACACATAGTTTGCCTTTAGAAGATAACAGTATTCGATTTAAGCTCATTTTTGAATCAAATAATAATTATAAGTGTTATACATTTTTAACATTCGCTATTCCAGTAAGGCTAAATGCAAATACTAAAAAGGAAGGTACGGGACTAAAATATATAAAAGCTCGACTTACGGAGAGCTATCAAGATAAATGGGAACTTACTTCAGAACCGGTAAATCATGGTTGGAAGAATACTATAAAAATATATTGTTAAGAAAATGAACATTTTAATCGTTGAAGATGAATTAAGAATTACCAAAAGAATTGAACGAATGACTCGTGACATTTTTGGTGAAAATTTACAATCATTAAAGTATGCCAATACACTTGATGAAGCAGTAAAGTTTATTGAAAATAATTCATTGGATCTTGTTTTTCTAGATCTAAATCTTAATGGAGATAGTGGTTTTGATCTACTTACTACGGTAGTTTCAGAATCATTCCATACAATTATTATTTCCGCTTACAAAGATCAAGCTATTACTGCTTTTGAATACGGTGTTTTAGATTTTGTTCCTAAACCTTTTAACAGAGATCGGTTAGAACAAGCCATAAATCGAATTAGCTCAAAAGAAACAACAGCTACAAATACGCCTAAATTTTTAGCCGTAAAAAAAAGACATAAAGTACAGCTAATCTCTATTGAAAATGTGCTTTATATAAAGGGAGCTGGTGTTTATACAGAACTCTTTCTAAAAGATGGAAAAAAAGAGTTGCATGATAAATCACTGGAAAAGCTAGAACAGCTGTTATCATCTTCTTTTAAACGTGTTCATAAATCATACTTAGTTAAGATATCTGAAATAAAAGAAGTTATTGTAGAATCTGGAAGTAAATACATTGCCGAGTTAAAAAACGGAATCCGTATTCCTATCGGAAGAACTAAATACAAAGACATAAAAGCGAAGTGGTTTTAAACACTTTGCTTTTATATTGTATAAGTAAGACTATAGATTTATTCATAAAGTTTTAGTAAAAAAATAAATCACCTTATACAAAAGTACAGAGTGATTTAATCATTATTTATATATAAATCTATTTCATTTAACTAGAATATTAGATGTAATATAGAATCAAGCTTTCAATAGTTAAAGTGATTTTGACCATGCCTTAAATAAGCTTTTAGCTTCCGGAGTTGCTTCTTTATCTATACTAAAAACATAATTTTTAACTTTAGGGAACATTTTTCCTTTTAAATTGAGGATTTTATCTCCTCTTTTAATTGCTATTGAATATTCATCACCAATTTTTAAATGTGCCCACATTTTTTTTATGTTTTCAATAGTATCTTCATTAAAAACCTTATTGTTGACAGTTTGTATAACATCTCCTTTTTCAAACCCTAATTTAGTAGCTTCATCTGAGCATTTTAGTATTGTAAATCCTTCATCTGCTAAGTAGTAACGTAAACCTGTTTCTACTTCCTTAACATCTACTACTTTTTCTTTAAAATCTATTCCTATTTTCTTATACATTTCTTTAAAAGGTAAAGGCTTAGCTCCTCTTATATAATTGTCTATAAAAGTTTTAACTTCTGGATTTGTCATATGCACAATTTCATCATAAAAAGTAGCCTCATTAAAAGGTTTTGATGACCCATATTTTTTAATCAATTCATAGACCAACTCACGCAATCCTTTTTTACCTTTTGAAAGTTCTAACAATTTAATATCTAATAATCCCATAATAAGTGCTCCTCGATGGTAAATATTTACATACTGCTCTTGTCCTTCATCAGTATAAGAATTAAGGGCTAATTTTTCAAGACTATAATTACTATCAAAAAACTGGTTGGCATCTGCTTTTTGATGCAATAATTCGAAGTATTCTTCTAAAGAAATCTGATTAGATTTTAATAACATTGTATTAGCAGCCCACTCAGTAGTTGCCTCATACAACCACAAATGTTTTGAAGGTACAGGTTTTACAAAATTAAATTGTTCTATAATTTCACTATGAATGTTTAAAGGTGTAATTATATGAAAGAACTCATGTGCGGCGGTATTTTTTACAAAGGTTTCAATGTTTTTCCATTTGTTTTCTTTTAATACATACTCAGAACTATAAGAATGTTCCCAAGCACCTGCATCTTTATTATCAAAAAAGTACAGAAATGTATATCTATCTACAGGTAATCCATATAAAAACTTATCAGCTGCCGAAAGTATTTCTTCCATCGAAGAAAGAATTTCAGTTGAATTGACTACTTTGTTTTGTGAAAACGTAAACACATCAATAGTTGTATTTCCTACTTTAGATGAAGCACTACTTAACTCACCTAAAAGAATTGGTGAATCTACAGCATGATCGTAACTATTAGCTATATAATTACCCGTTTTATCTTGTTGTAAAGCAGTTCCTATTTTCCAATGATTAGGATAAGTAAACTTTATTGTAAATGGATCAGCTTGTTTTCCACTAAAAAACCCATATACTGCTTGACCATTAATAAGTACATGATCATTTTCAATTGAAGTTCCACACATTAAATAAACTGCATTTTCCTTTATTGGAGAATCAAAGGTTTCTGCTACTTCGTAAGTTATTTTTTTTACATTCTCAGGATTTGAAAGTTGATATTGATTTACTGAAATTTTATTTACTGAAATTATTTTATTTTCTTCATCATAAGCTTTGAAATTACTCACAAAACGTCCAATATCCATAACTTTATAAGTTCCTGGTGCTGTAGCAGCAAACTGAAATATTGAATTTTCTTTTGATAAATTATTTACATCAATAGTTACCTTAAATGTATCGTTAGATCGGTCATTTAAATTAATACTATAAGCAACAGTGGATGTAGTTTTTTTAATTTGTGTTGATTTGCAAGAAAACAACAAAATGGTTAGCGCGAGTAAAAGAATTTTATTTATCATATTTATTTTGAAATTTTACAATTAGCAATTATTTTTTGTAAGCTAGTGTTCATTTGAATGAGCTCTTCATTTATTAAACCATGTAAAGCTACACTTCTATTCTCTTGAATGGTAGGTTCTAACGCCTTTAAAGATGCTCTTCCTTTTTCTGAAATTAGTAAATTAAACCGTCTTCTATCATTTTTATTAACCTCTCTGATTAAGTAATCTTTTTTCACCATTAACTCTATCATTCTAGTGACAGATGCATAATCTTTAAACAACAATTCAGCCATTTCTTTTTGAGATAGTTTTGAATTATCATTTATTATAATTAATAATAATGTCTGATCTACAGTAATATCTAAACCTGTTTTATCTATATTTCTTTGGCATAACTTTCTATACTCTTTTATAGTTTTCTCTATAAAATAAAGAATTGTTCCTGTGGGTGAATCAAGCTTCATTATTAAAATTTGATACAAATATAATTGACATATCAAATAAACAATAAATTTTAACTAACTCTTAAGAGAATCAAAAAAAACAAATACTATTTCCCCTTTCTATTCTTTTAAAAATTCGTAAATTTAGGAAGAGCACACCATTGTACTTATCAATAAGTACAATTCAAATTACTGAAAGCATAAACCTAAACCAAGGTTTATAAACTTTTTATTTAAGTACACAACAGCAATCTAATACTGAAAAGCCATGAGTAGATTTATTATTTTTTCAGGTATTATAGGTTTATTACTACTTGCAGGAATACGTATAATTTTCGAATATAAAAGAGCGATTAAATTTAGGTTTGGTAAGTATGTTAAAACCTTAGAACCTGGATTTAGATGGATTATTCCATTTATTGAAACCATACAAATTGTTGATATTCGAGTGATTACTTTTAATATAAATTCTCAAGAAGTAATGACCGAAGATAACGTGCCTTGTAGTATCGATGGGGTTGTCTTTTTTAAGATTAACGATCCTGAACGCGCCGTTTTAGAAGTAGAAGAATACAAATTTGCCATCACTCAATTAGCACAGGCAGCACTTAGAGATGTTTGTGGTAAAGTTGAACTGGACACCATACTTTCTAAGCGAGAAGAAATGGGAAAAAATATCAAAGGAATTGTGGAATTAGAAACCAAAGAATGGGGTATTGAAATAAATGATGTTAAAATAAAGGATATACAATTACCTGAAAATATGCGCCGTATGATGGCGAATCAAGCTGAGGCAGAACGCTCTAGAAGAGCTCGCATTATTTTAGCTTTAGCAGAAGAACAAGCGGCTGCAAAACTTTTGGAAGCAGGTAAACTTATAGATCAATCGCCTTCAGCTATTAAACTACGTTTGTACCAAACATTATCTAACATAGCAGCAGAAAAAAACTCAACAATTTTATTCCCTTTTCCTGAAGAAATGTTACCAAATCAAGAACAAAAACCTTAAAAGATATAGTTTTATTACAAAAATTAGAAAAGCGTAAAAATAATATGCTTTAGATGAAATTTTATGAAGATACAATAGCATCAACCTCTATTTCTATTAACCAATCTGGATTAATGAAACGAGATACTTGCATGATGGTATCAACAGGTTTAATAGTTTTAAAATAAGATGCTCTTACTTCGGCTGCACTTTTCCAATCATCGATATTCGTTAACAATAATCGAGTTCTAACTACATCATCCAAACTTGAACCAGCTTTTTCTAACGCCTTTTTAATGATTTCTAAGCATTGTTTGGTTTGTAACGAAATATCTCCAATTCCTACTGTGTTTCCATTTTCATCTAAAGGAGCTGTTCCTCCAATTGTTATATATGGCCCTACACTTACAGCGCGACTAAAACCGATAATGTCTTCATACGGACTTCCACTTGATATTAACTTTCTTTTCATCATGATTTTTTTATTAAGTAACACTAATCGTTTTTCATTCTATACATTTGTTCATTAGCTTTCTTGAAAATATTACGTATAACTTCTCCATTTGAAGGCTCTTCTTTAAGTGTTTCTGGATCCCACTGACTGCGCTCAGTAGCAAAGAAATCTCCACCATAAATATGAAGTCCACCAGTAAATCTTTGCAACGGATTTGTTACTGAATGAATTGCATTTGTAGCTAGAGCTAGCGTAGCTACATCGCCTGCAAATAAACATCTTACATCATCTGCCTCTAACTTATTCTCACTTCGCTTCCAAAGTATGTTGTCTTCTCTTCCTGTATAAATACCTATGTTTGCCCACATAAGATGGTTGTGTGGCATGAGATTCATTTGAGGTGTCCATGATGCAGCGAAAATAGTCAGTTCTTTAGATCGAAGGAATACTTTTAACCCAGCTTCAGTTGGATTTCCTATAGCTTTTAACATTGCTGACGGATTTGACACCCCTCTTGCCAATACCTCTTTAACAGCCTCTTGAGGATTAGATTCTTTGTTTGCCGCAATACAATCTTCAATAAATTTTTGCATATCTATTAACTCTCTTTCCGTTACAGGAATAATTTGCTCTCCATGATCTAACGCCTCTGCCGAAACTTCTGTCATAGCCGATGACATAAAGGAAGGAAGTGTAACTAGTGTTAACCCCAATCCTAAAGTTTTAATCATACCTCTTCTTGATAGTTCAGCATCTTTTTGTTTAGGTTTGCTATGTGTTTTCATTTTTTTTGGTTTGATATTCATTATAAAAACGCTCGTTAAAAGAACAAGCTTTTAACGAAGCTTCAATTTCATCCAGATGTTTAATAATTGAGAGGTCTTCTTTAAGCATTTTATAAATAGCATTTTCACAGCTATCCCATATTTGTTTCAATTCAGGAAATAAATCAAGAGATTTTTGAGTTAATTTTATGTTTTGTTTTCTTTTATCAACAGTGTCTTTCTCAGAAACTATATAACCTTTGGCTGTCATCTTTTTAAGCATAACAACCATTGATGGATGTGTATAACCAAGCTGTTCTGCTATTTCAGCCATTGTAAGCATCCCTTTTTCTTTTAATAATTTGAATACTAAATGCCAACTAGGTTCAATATCTATATCTATTTGTTTAAAAAATTTTCTTGTATCATGAGACATTCTATCGCTAATACGTTTAAGTCTATTATCTAATGCCTTATAACCAAGTTCTTTAATAAAATCTCTTTCCATTTTTTACAATTAGTATTGTAAAGATACTAAAAAATACTTAGTTAACTACATAGTTATATAAACATTAACCAGTGTAGCTTCATACTACTTTATGTTGAAAACTTAAAAGACTATGTTAAAATTCATACCGAGGAAAAAACACTGGTTGTAAAATCAAATATTGGGAGTCTTGAATAACAACTCCCTACCTAACAGTTTGTTAGGATACACAGGTCTTATATTGTAGCGATTGATAAAATAACTGCTTATACCAACCTCGATATTGAAATAGGAACCATTGAAATTCCTATTGGACAAACTTATAAGGAGAAAGTGAAGGCGTTGTATTAAAGACCACTTCTTTTACCAAATAAAGGCTCATAGTTATCCCAATAAGCTTGCTCAATTGATTCAAAAACCATTTTATTTTCTGAAGATACTTTAATAATAGTTATCTCTAAATCTATTTGTTTTGGAAACCAATGAATTAAATGTAAAGAATAGGTCTGTCTACTAGATGATAACCCCAAATGTTGTTTAATTCTGTTTTTTAACTTTTTAGATGTCCCCACGTAAAGATACTTTGAATTATGCTCTTCATTATATCGAGGAAGATTAAACGTTATTCCTTTTATTTTGGGAGTATTCTTTGAACTAAAATCTTCAAACGCTTTTTTTATTTTATCAGATGTATCTTCAGTAGCTAAATACCTGATAAGATATACATAACGGTCTTTATCATAATTGAAATTAGTTGGCAGTTGTGATTTAGCTGTGTCTTTAAACAACTCATTGCTTTTAATAATATATTTTTCTTTCTCTTGTAATTCACAGGTTTTTAATTCACTTAAAACCATTTCAAGTTTAGAAACTGCTTCTTTTATAATTCCTTTTTCAGTAACAATCATATTTTCTTCCTTCGCAGATAAAAAATCTAATTTCTCAATAGTATTAATTCTTAAATCTATTGTTCTTCAATTACTTCTGGTTCTGGAATAGCTATTGTTTCAGGAATAACCATTTCATTAATTATATCAGAAATTGTTTCCAATTCATTCCAATTTTCTTTCCATTTGTCCATAAAGTCTACATCCGTTGATTTAGGCTTATTGTAATCTGCCAATTCATTAACTCTCAATATTGTTGGCATAGGAATTGAAGCCCCCAATACAAGTGCCTCTCTGCTTTCCAATCCAGATAAATTTTCTGAAATAGAACTAACTGAGTCTGGCATTAATTTTTTAATATAATTTTGGTCAGTTGGATTGGTCAATCTCATTACAACAAATGAATTACACTGTGAAAAAATTGTCTCAGAAATTTCAGATGGTCTTTGACTAACTATCATTGCCGATACACCATATTTTCTACCTTCCTTTGCTATTCTTTCTATAGATTCTTTTACTGCTCTATATTTTACATCATTATGCTTTGGTACATAATTATGTGCTTCTTCATAAACCAATAATATTGGATTCTCAATATCTTGTGATGGATGTATCTTCTTTGCATAGTACATAAAATTAAACATCAACCTACTAATTAGTGAAACAGCAACACTTAAAACATCAAATGAAATTCCACTTAAGTCTATAACTGTAACATTAGAAATATCATTTTCTTCCTTAAATCCAAGAAATTGTTTTATAATATTAGATAACTCATTTGTTTTATTCTCTTCTCCTTTTTTTATTATAAAATCTAATCGATTATCATTTTTCCTAGATTCTAATCTGGATATAAACCTATCGAATTCACCATTAAACCCTCCATATTTAGAAACTTTCTCACTAAAATCCTTATGTTTAGCGTTTCCTGTAGAATTTTCAAAATTTATCCTTTCCCAAAGTTTACTTTCATCATATTTAATTGGATTTGATGCTGGAAGAACGGCAAAATATGTATCACCATCTTTATAATATACTGTTAAATCATTTATATTCTTTATATAGTTTATAACTTCATTTAAACTAAAATAAGCAGGTGTATCAAAGTCTATTTTCTTATTTGGGTTGTGCTTAATCTTATTTAAAACTATTGCATTCTTTAGTTGATGATATTGATTGTGAGAATTACTTTCAGCTGTATCAATAAATAAATCTGTAAGTTCTTCTCCATTTAATAACCAATATGGTAATTTCAATTTATCAACAGATAAATAATTGCATTTTGGGAACGCTTCTTTGTACTCTCCGTGTAAATCAAAAATTATTACTCTTGCATTATTTTTTTGTTTAGCTTCTTTTTGTTTTTTTGTTTGTTCTATTCCTGAATGTAATATTTGAGCTACAGTACAAGATTTTCCTGAACCAGAAGAACCAACAAGAGCAATATGTTTATTAAAAAAATTGTTTCCATCTAAAATTATATCTACTTCATCATCATAAGATAGAGTTCCAAAACTAAATGTAGATTCATTTAATTCATCTGTATTTCTGGAGAAAATATCTTTTAAAAGAGCTGAATCTGCAATTGAGACATCATTTGGTGGTATTGTTATTTCTTGCCCTCCCCTTTTAAATTCATTATCTTTTAAATATCCCATTGGTTGAATATCTAAAATAAAAGAAGGTTCTTTCCTTTCTATAGTTTCGTTTTCAGAATCATTAATATCTTTGATTTTATAGCTTTGAAGCATTCCAATAATGGCATTATTATTATCATCAGTTATTTTAACAAAACTTCCAAGAGAAAAATTCTCATTTTTTTCTTTAAATGTATTAGGTTTAGTTACTTCTACTGAAATAGAATTAGGTTGAATTCCTACTATTCTTAAATAATCATTTCCAGATATAACTTTATCAAATATTTGACTGATATCATTTAAAGTTTTAAGCTTGTTATCAGGTTCAATTACAGATAATTTAAATGAAACTTTTTCACTTGAATCAATTTCAAAATATTCTTTATAATCTAACTTAGAAAAAAATAAAGCAGAATCTATTTTTTTAATTGCTTTTTGATTTGTTTTATAATCATTAAAAGTTATCAGTTTAACAGCAAATGATGTTTTAGAAATAGTATCATTCTTGTTTGTATTTATAACAGGGTCTTGGTTAAATAATTTAATGTCAAATCCAGCTGAATGACTTTTACCCCAAGGAACAATTCCTTTTTCATATAATTTTGATTTATATTTCGAGAACTCTTCATCGTCACAATCTAAAACAATAGTCCAAACCTTACTTTTAGTAGAATATGATTTACCTACTTGAAAATATTCATCAATAATATTTTGAGTTAAAGCTTCAAAGCTAACTTCCTCTTCATTAGATAAAAATTCTTTACCAATAAATAAAAATTTATACTTGTTTGATGATAATGCTCTTTCTTTTTTTAGTTTCCACTTTACATATTCCAAATATTGTTTTTTTCCCCTCAAATGTGCATACCATTTATTAAAAAGAAACTTTTTGTTATCAATCTCTCTTAGAAAATCTTTTTTTGTAATTTGCCTTTCCTCTAAAGAATCTTTAGTAGATAATTTGAAAATTATTTTTAAAGCATTATTATAATAATATTCGGCTTCTCTATTACTACAATTACTAAAGTTAACTTTTATTTGATTAATAACGTCCTTTCCTTGTTCGTCAATATCTCCTGCATTAATATCAATTTCTAAAGACTGAATAAAATTAGTTAAGTCAGTATCATTTAGACCTAACTCATCATGTACAGAATACTCTGTTTCATTTTTTATTCCACTTAAAATACTTGTCTTTAAAAAACTTAGCTCAGTTGTCTTTAATTTATTTTCTTCTAATTTTTCTGCTAATGCCTCTTGGTTTTCTTTAAAATGTGCATAAAGAACAAATTTTAAACCTGTCTTTCCCGAATCTATTGCTTTTTTATACTCTCTTAAAAGTAACTGGATAGGCTCTTTTATTTGAGAAGGAACATATCTAGTTTTTGAATGATATTTACATTGAATGTAGGTTGTTTCTCCTTCTAGATTTTCAATATCGATGTCTTCAATTCCTTCAACCTTAACTAAGGTTGTAAGTTCTTCTTTATTTAAAATTTCTAAAATAGTTTTATCGAATTGATAATAATAACCTGCAATTGTGTTTTCAGCACTTCTTTTACTCATCTTATAGAATTTTTAAAAGAAACAAAATATTTGTTCCTAAGCATTTTACCAAATATAATGAATATTAAAAAAGGTTATTTACGGTAATTCGTAATTAGCTAAAAAATATAATCATTAGTTTATTTAACATACTTTATTACTATAACCTTATCACATAAAAAAATGTCCACTAAAATTGTAAAACTTTAATGGAACATGCTTAAGAAAGAGTCAGCAAAAACTATTGTTTTTTAGCTATCAGTTCTTTTTTCTTTAAAACGATTTCTTTGCTGTTTACGGTTTCAAATAAATCATGAAGAAGGTATTGCAACGAACTAGGAGTTACTTCTTTTAAATAATGTAATAAATCCTTCGTTGTAGCATATCTGTTCGTAGTTGCTTTTATTTTTCCGTTGTAGGTATTCCAATCTTCAATAAATCGTTGTAATGCCAAATTCACCTTATCCTCTCCTATCTTATCTTGTAGAATGTACATTGCCAAAGCTCCTTTATTGTAATATACATAGTCTTGGTTTCCTACCAATGCTAAAGAAGGTTCTTTGATTTTAGTTTTCTTTCGTTCTCTATCATAGGTTTCTTCTTGGTATGCTAAAAACTGTGTTACTTTTTCCTTCGGATAATTATTTTTTAGCACCATTAAGGCTCCGTATTGTGCTAAGGTTTCTAAAATCATGTGTTTTCCTTGCACATTAGCAGCTTCTACTTGCATTCCCCACCATTGATGTGCCACTTCATGTGCCGTTACATAAAATGCCATATCTACATCTTTCTCGTCATCAATATTTAACACAAAACCTATCGCTTCAGAAAACGGAATCGTACCCGGAAAAGACTGTGCAAATTCTGCATACCTAGGAAACTCCATAATACGTAGTTGTTTATACTGATACGGACTGAAATGAGTACTAAAATAATCAAGTGATTTTTTCATAGAAAGCATCATTCTATCTAGATTGTAATTGTGTTTTTTGTGATAATAAATTTCTAAATCTACCGCGTTGTCTTTATACAACCATTTATCTTTTACAGTCGTATATCTAGCAGAAACAACGCTATAAAAATTAATCATTGGCTGGTTCATTTTATAATGAAAATAGTTACGCTCTCCTTCTTTCCATTGCTGGATTAAATTTCCTGGAACCACCGCTGTTTGATCTGAAGCGGTTCCAATCACCATTTCGAAGTGTATTCCGTCAGAATCACTTCCTGAACGTGCATTTACAAGTTCATTTGTATCTTCTCTTCTAACCTTATTCAACCTTGGAGCAAGCTGAAATTTCGCTCGTTTGTCTGCATCTCTAAGTTCGTATTTTCTATTGTAGCCTATTGTAGGAAATTCCTCATTGTTAAAAAACGTTCCGTTGTGTACTACATGCGTTTTTTGGTTTTCATCACTAAACCCTTTTGGTGTGTAGGTTTGTTTAAAACTCATTTTTATAGAATCGTTGGGTTGTAGCTCTTTGGATAAGTTGTAAACGGTATATTCAAATGGGTCGTACGGAGTACTTTTTGTCGTAGCTCCATCAAAGGTTACGGAATCTAACTGTACATGTGATGCTATTAATTTTTGAATATGAATTTCATCTATAGGCTTATCAAATGTATTTTTCAGCATATAATAACCTTCAACACTGTAAGCTCTTGTTTTAGGGTACAGTTCTACTTTTAAGTTTACTGCTGTAATTTTTGGTTGCGGAAGATATTCAAACGATTTTAACGTCTTTTCGTAGTTAACTCTAAAAGCTATTTCTTCCGCATTGGTCCAATAATCGTTAAGAACATTGGTGTTATAAAATATATAACTTCCTATACCAATGAAAAGCATTCCTGTAACAATTAAATACTGTATCAATGGCTTTGTTATACGGTATTTTAAGGCTTTTAAACGTGTTATAAGACGAGTTTCAGTACCTCTTGTTATTAACAACGCACTAATAATTAACAACATGATACCAAATACCAACCAGTAGGCTTTAACCCACAAATAAGGTTGTAAAAAATGACCATAGCCATTCATTGCTGAATACGTACCTAAAGTTTTACCTCCAAATTTGTATAAACTGTGTTGAAATCCCAGGTGTTCAGAAGCAATATTCGCGATGAAAAACAGTAGGACTAAAAAGATACCCACAAATTTGTGATTACTAATTGCTTGGAAGAAAAAGGCTACAAAAGTATATAGTATTAAGAAAGGTAGAATTTCTACAAAGAATCCGTAAAAATAAATAGCTAACTCAAATTGATAGTATCCATTAGCTACCTGAAACAAGATTCCTGTAGCAATCAAACTCAGCATCAATACCATGTAAATAACAATAAGAGCAATAAATTTACTGGTAAAAGCAACCACATCTGAAATGGAGGTAGCATCGTATATCAGATTCAGTTTAACAGTACGTTCTTTCCAAATAAGTTCTCCTGAATAAAATATAAGAATGATGATAAAAAAATACATCGATATTTCTTGTAATTCTTCTACTATAAAATAAGTTGCTGGATAACTATCTACATTGTAAACAGTTCCTAAATTCACAGAATTAATTAAAATGATGATGATTCCACAAATAGCAATTGCCCAAAATGATGTTTCTTTCAACAATGATTTTACATAAAACTGAGAAAGCTTTAGCAACTGCAAACACTGAGTTTTAAAGTTATACTTGATGTTTATGGTAGGAATTGGGTAATTTATTTTTGTAAAGCTTTTTGACTTTTTCTCTAACTCTACTCTTTTTCGTTTTGGTATTTTAGTTAATAAGCTAAACGAAAATTTACGGTAACCAATTAGTAAAATAACTACTCCTAATAAACTCCAAAACAATTTATTGTACAATACTACACCACTAAATGATATTTCAAACACATTGCGCTCTACAGCCGATAAATCTTTAGCTACCTGTGTTAAGGTAGTTAACGAAAAAGGATCTAAAATAGCTTGTAAAAGCTCATTTGTTACCGCTTTGGTTAGTAAAAAGACTACAAATAAAATGATGCCTTGTGTGTAAACAACTAACAATTTTCTACTCAACATTCCTGATACAAAAAATAGGCTAGCTCCAAAAAACAGAATGGGAAAGACTATAATTGTAAATGATCGTATATAGGTAACTGCATTAAAGGGTAACATGTCTTTATGCCAAGGTAGATACTCACCTACCATCATACCAAATAACACTCCACTAAAAATGATTAATAACACAGTAAAAGAACCTAAAAATCGTCCTAATAAGTAATCTTGTTTTTTAATGGGATTTGTAAACAGTAATGCTTCTATATTATACTGATAATCGCGAAGTACAGGAACTCCCATAATCATGGATGCCATAATCATAAAAATCCCAGTAATTGCTCCCATGGTTTTAGCAATGATTAACGGACTATTTTTCTTCATCAATCCTATTTCTACTCCTTGAAAAACAAAATCGACACCAACGATTGAGAACAAAAAGAGAAATACAAAAAACACATACGTTTCTGGGCGTTTAGCTCTATATTTCAGTTCAAATTTGAATATTTCGTACCACATAATTTTAGCTGTATTAATAGTTATTGATTTGTGAGAAATACACATCTTCTAATCCAGCAGATACGGGTATAAACCCATTCTTTGGGTCAGATTCACTTATAATATTTATAATTGGTTTTCCTAGGAACAACTTTTCATTAATAACCGTATACTCTTGTTTATACTGCTCTAATTCTTGTTTCTTAATTGTTTTTTGGTATACTTTGCCTTCTAAGTTTTCTATTAGTTTTAATGGACTCCCTTTTAATACTACTTGTCCTTGATTGATAATAGCCATATTGGTACATAATTCTTTAATATCATCTACAATATGTGTTGATAAAATAACAATTGTGTTTTCTCCAACTTCACTTAACAAGTTGTAAAATCTATTACGCTCAGCAGGGTCTAATCCCGCAGTAGGTTCATCAACTATGAGTAATTTAGGGCTGTTAAGTAGCGCCTGTGCAATACCAAAACGTTGCTTCATTCCTCCCGAATAACCATCTAAATTTCGTTTTCTTGCCTCATACAAGTTTGTTTTGTGTAATAATGCTTTTACCAGTTCATCTCGCTCCTTTTTATTGGTAACTCCTTTTAATACAACCAAATGATTTAATAACACTTCAGCAGATACTTTTGGATATACGCCAAACTGTTGTGGTAAATAACCGAGTACTCTTCTCACTGCATTCTTATTGTTTGCTACATTTAAATTATCAAGTACTACAGATCCTTCATCAGCATCTTGTAAAGTAGCAATGGTTCGCATTAACGTTGATTTTCCTGCTCCGTTAGGACCTAATAAACCAAACATTCCTTTGGGGATTTCTAACGATACATTTTGCAGAGCTTTTACACCATTTGCATAGGTTTTACATAAATTTTTAATGGTTAAACTGTTCATTTTTTAATTGTTTAATTGATATTGAACAAACCTAGCCTTACCTTTTCTACTATTAAAAGTTATGTGATGAACCTACAGTATTGTGTGATACAAAGAGTGCTCTAAGATTATAAAAGTATTTTATCACAGTTAACCTTACTCTTATCCCTATAAAAGCAATGTTTGTCAACTAATTTGTAAGGCGCATTTTATTTGACTAATATTGACTCATGAATTTTACAATTACGGATAAAAAGAAGGCTATTATAAAGCGTACTTATAGAATAATTCTTGTTTTAACAGGAATTATCATTGTTGTTTTTAATGACACTTTTGGTAAGTTAGAAGGCTTTGTAGAATTTATAACACTCTATTTTTTAGTGTTATTCTTTACTTTCTTTTATTGGTTGTTTAAACAAATAAAATCGATTATTCGGTTGAAAAATGAAAAAACGAAAACAGAGTTGATGCATTTAAAAAGTCAGGTCAATCCTCATTTCTTTTTTAATACACTCAATAACCTTTATGGTTTGGTAGGTAAAGATGCTAAAAAAGCACAAGAGCTTATTTTAAAACTTTCTGACATGATGCGCTACAGTGTTTATGATGGCGAAAAAGACATGGTTTTACTTTCTGAAGAAATAACCTATTTACAAAACTATATCGAACTTCATAAAATGCGTTATCATAAAGCTATTGATATACAATTCAATATTGATATAGCAGATAACGATTATAAAGTAATGCCCTTGCTTTTTATTATTCTTCTAGAAAATGCTTTTAAACATGGAGTAGAAAACCTGAGGAAGAACGCTTATGTGCATTTAAATTTAACAGCTAACCAAAATGCTATAAATTTTGAAATTGAAAATAATTTTGATGCTACAGAAGAAAATCAAGAAGTAGGTATTGGTTTACAAAACTTAAAACGAAGATTGGAGTTAGTGTACCCTAAAAATCATGCTTTAACTACTTCTAAAACTGATGAAATTTACTTCGCTAAACTGAATATTACAAACCTATGATTAAGTACATTATTGTAGACGATGAGCATATTGCCCATGATATTATTAAAGGCTACTGTGATTTATTACCAACTATGGAACTCAAAAAGCATTGTTATGATGCTATTGAAGCTTTAGAGTATTTAAACAAACATCAAGTAGATTTAATTTTCCTTGACCTAAATATGCCTAAACTAAAAGGATTTGAGTTTTTAAAAACATTAGCTTCTCCTCCTAAGGTAATAGTTACTACAGCCTACAAGGAATTTGCCCTTGAAGGTTACGAGCTTAACATAGTTGATTACTTACTTAAACCCTTTGGTTTTGAACGTTTTTTAAAAGCTGTAAACAAAGTAATTGGTACTCCACAAAATACTCAAATACAAAACGTCCAAAAAAATAATACTGAAAACCCAAGTAGTATTTTTCTTCGTAGCAATAAAAAGTATATTCAAGTTACACTTGATACCATTCAGTATATTGAAGCTGCCGGGAACTATACAAAAATAGTTACCACCAATAATGCAGTTACTATAAGAGAAAAGATATCCGATGTGTTACAATCACTTCCAGAGAATGATTTTTTACAAGTACATAAATCATTTGCTGTAACCAAAAGATATATAAGTAGTATAGAAGGTAATAGAATTTTAATAGGCGATCATAGTATTCCTATTGGAAAAATGTATAAAATGAATATCGATAAATTACTGAATTAAATTTTATTCCATATCCCCCTACACTCTTTACTAGTCTTGTAATCGCTTAACAAAATTTTAACGACTATAACTATAGTTTTATTACTACAACTATAGTTATAGTAATAAAATAATACTATATTTGCTACATGAATGAACTTACAAAAGCAGAAGAACAAATAATGCAATATATATGGAAGCTAGACAAAGCTTTCTTAAAAGATATTGTAGAACAATTTCCAGAACCTAAACCTGCCTACACCACCATATCAACTGTGGTACGTGTTTTAGTTAAAAAAGGATTTCTAAATTTTGAATCCTTTGGTAAAGTAAGACAGTATACTCCTACCATTACTAAAGAACAGTATTTTAAAAAACATTTTAAAAATGTGATTGGTAGTTTTTTTAGTGGTTCTAAAAGCAAATTTGCCATGTTCTTTACAGAAAACGAAGATTTTAACCTTACTGAGTTAGAGGAAATAAAAAATCTTATTGAGAGTAAAATAGAAACCTTAAAAGAAAAAAATGACTAGTTTTTTTATCTATTTAGTTCAAAGTAGTCTTGCTTTTTCTTGCTTGTATGTACTCTATATCATTGTTGGTAGTCGGGTAACTTTTCATCAAACTAACCGATTTTTATTACTCTTACTACCTGTTATATCTTTGTTAGCTCCCCTATCCTACTTGCTAACATTTGAAACTCCGTCAACCATAATACAAATTCCGCAATTCAATGAATTTGTAGCAAATAGCGAAACTGTTTTGCTAGATACTATTGAGGAAACAAGTATACAAACTTTTAATTTCAAAACTATCCTATTCGGTTTATACCTATTAGGTAGCTCATTGGTATTCTTAAGTTTGCTACATTCAATTTGGTTACTTTTTCAATTAAAACAGCAATCAAAAGTTACGTCAAACAACAATATTCAACTCATACACACCAATCAAACCAGTACTTTTTCATTCTTTAATTGGATATTCATTTCTAAACATGTGAATCCTTCAGAAAACACATTAATAATAGCACACGAAAAAGCGCATATCGTGCTAAAGCACTCTATAGATGTGCTACTTGCTGAAATCTATATTGTATTCTTTTGGTTTAATCCGTTAGTATATAGGTACCGAAAATCGTTAAAATCGATACACGAATACCAAGCAGATAGCTGGGTATTAAACGGAGGCACCAAAACATCTAACTATTTAGAGGTTCTTTTACAAAACATTGAAAAAGAAACAGCTACTTCCAATAGCTTGTATAGCTATTTTAATCAATCAGTAATCAAAAAGCGAATAGATATGATCACAAAGAAGCCTACGGCTAAGGTGTACAAATTCACCTACTCAGTATTCATTATGGGTGCTGCAAGTCTTTGTTTGGCATTTACGAAGCCAAACACCTCTGAAAAACTCTTACCGAGTACAACTCCCCAATTAGCTAAGGAGTTTGTGCTCGATCCTCCTACTCTTTTTCCTGTGCAAGGAAAAAGTAAAAAAGACATCAGTAGTACCTATGGAAAGAGAAGAAATCCATTAAAAAAAGGGAAAAGAATGATGCATAATGGCATTGACATTAAAGCTCCCATAGGAACACCTGTTATTGCTACTGCCGATGGCATTATTGCCAAAGCAGCTGACCAAAACAAATGGGGTAACTTAATTGTAATTGAGCATAGTGATGGTTACCAAACTTGGTATGCACACTTACAAAAATTCAATGTTACCAAAAATCAATCTGTTAAAAAAGGAGATGTTATTGGCTATGTTGGTAATACAGGTGCATCTTTAGGAGCACACTTACACTATGAAGTGCATTATAAAGAAGCACAGGTAAACCCAATAAACTTTATTAAAAAGTAATTTACAAACTCGTTTTATTAAAAAAATTCTCCCATTCATTTTATGGGAGATTTTTTTAGTAACACTTTTAAAACAGTAATAATACAATGATTAAAAACATATTACGAACTACGTTAGTAGGTATACTGCTAGCTATTTTTCTTCAAAATTCTTTATACGCACAATCTATCAGTTTTACTTTTGATGATGGTACTTTAGGAGATAGACCTGGCTATTCATTTGAAAAATGGAACGCTATGTTGCTTAAAAAGTTAAAAGATAACAATGTAAAAGCTACCTTGTTTGTTACTGGAAAAGGAAAAGACAGTGAACGTGGAAAACACTTATTAGCATCTTGGAATAATGACGGACATAGCATTGCGAATCACACGTATACACATCCTAATTACAATAGTCCTGAAGTAACTTTTGAACAGTTTAAAAATGAATTTCTGAAAAACGACAGCCTCATTAAACAGTATTCTAATTATCAAAAATACTTTCGATTTCCATATCTCAAGGAAGGCAATACAAAAGAAAAAGTTGAAGTTTTTCGTAAGTTCTTAAAAGAACAACGTTATAAAAACGGATACGTAACCATAGATGCTTCTGATTGGTATATTGATAGTCGTTTAATCAAAAAACTACGTACTGACCCTACTTTCGACCTCAACAAGTATAAAGATTATTACCTTGAACATTTATGGAGTTGTGCTCAATTTTATGAAAAATTAGCCTTTGAACTTACAGGGAGACATATTAAACATAACCTGTTACTGCATCATAATTTTATTGCTGCCTTGTTTATGGATGATCTAATTCAATTATTTAAACAGAAAGGTTGGAAAGTTATTTCTACACAAGAGGCGTATACAGATCCTATTTATAATCAAACTCCTAATAATGCTGGAGAGAGTTTAATATACGCGTTGGCTAAAGATTCTAAAAACTACAAAGGTAAATTACGCTATCCTGCTGAAGATAGCCGATATGAAAAGAAGAAAATGGATGAACTAGGATTGTAATAATCTTTAAATAAAAAAAGCTGCTTAAACATCAAATCGTTTAAGCAGCCTTATAAAAGGAAAACTTTATAGTATCACTTTTTTAAAGCAAATTATATTTTAGCAAATATAATTCATAGTAGAAGGTTGGTAACAACATACTTTTACTCCATTTTGGTAAATGTAAGAACCGTCTCCTCCACATTGAGTAGGTCTTACTCCACCTTTAACGTTTTTTAAAGTTGCTTTTGTTAATTCTTGAACTCCTTCTACTTTTAAAATTGCTTTTTTCATCGTAAAACTTTTTTTTGGGGTTAATAATAAAATCTTTTTTTATCAGCCCCTAAAGTACCCTTATATAAAAATAACAATCTCAAAAAAGCCTTACTTTTAATACGGTAAAACCATATTTTTACCATTACTTTTCTAACTCTTCCATTAGTTCCTCAAGCTTACGTTCTGGCATTAACCACATCAAAGCGACAGCTATATAACATACAATTGAAATCCAAGTGTTTACAAAAGAAATTGGTACTGATAATAGATATATTATCATGGATATGTAATCTTTAGTTCCCTTTCTACACAATTTTGATAAGGGGTAATTATCATCATGATATTTAATTAAAACTCTTTCCAGTATAAAATACGCAATAGCGCTCATCAGTAAAACGAATCCGTAAATAGCTACTGGTAAAGCTTCATTATAATTACCATGTTCTCCTATCCAACTTGTGGTAAAAGGAATTAATGACAACCAAAACAATAAATGCAAATTAGCCCATAATATGCTTCCATTTACCTTTTGTGTTACTTGTAATAAATGATGGTGATTGTTCCAATAGATACCTAAGTAAATAAAACTCAAAAGATAGCTAATAAATACAGGAGCAACTGATAGCAATCCTTTAAATGTTGTGTCTTCCGGTGCTTTCATCTCCAACACCATAATAGTAATTACAATGGCTAAAACACCATCACTAAATGCTTCTAATCTACCTGTTTTCATACAATTCAAGTTTATCCTATTAATACATATTTATCTTCCAAAACGCTTAGGTTCTGGTAAGGGAATTTTAACTGTTTCATTAAGTACTGGTGGAAACTTGTCATTTTTCCAATCTTCTTTTGCTTGTTCTATCAATTTTTTATCAGAGGCTACAAAATTCCATTCGATAAAACGTTCTTCAGGAAAGGGTTCTCCACCAAAAATATAGATGGTAGAATTTGCTGAAATAGTAAAAGCGCATAAACTACTATCCTTAGCTACTAATAGCTGTTTCGCTTCGTAGGTATGTCCATCACTAGTAATGCTTCCTTCTAAAATATATAAAGCACTCTCCCCAAATAAATACTCGCCTATAGCAACAGTTTTTTCTTCTGCTGACTTAATTTCTATAAAATATAATGGGCTATAAACAGGAATTGGCGACTCCTTTCCAAAAGCTTTACCTGCTATGAGTTTAAACCGTATTCCTTCATATTTCCAACTAGGAAGTTCTGAAGCTGAAGCATGCGCAAAAGAAGGTTTACACTGTTCGTCTTTAATTGGTAAAGCCACCCATATTTGTAAACCGTGTAGTTTTTTATTAGAGTTTCTTAAACGTTCAGGTGTTCTTTCGGTATGTACTACTCCTCTCCCCGCTGTCATCCAATTAACGGCTCCTGGAGTAATTTCTATTTCAGTACCCAAACTATCACGATGTACTATAGCTCCTTCAAACAAAAAAGTTAGTGTCGATATTCCTATATGAGGATGCATAGCAACATCTAAATTTTCTTTATCGTCCATACTAACAGGCCCCATATGATCAATAAAAATAAATGGACCTACCATACGTTTTTGTCTAAAAGGTAATAAACGTCCCACTATAAAATTACCAATATTAGCCGCTCGTTCCTCAATAATTAATTTTGTATTAGACATTTTAAGTTTTTCTCTTTAGTTGTAATGAATCTTTGCACATGTAATTTACGAAACATTAAATTTATATATTCTCTAGATTTTGTGTTTGTCTTTATTTTGATATCCTTCTTTTTTTTAGTATATTTAACTGAACAACAACACTCTAACATCATGGACAGAAAGACATTTATTCAAAAATCTGTAGCTGGAATGCTTATAGCATTACCTGCTTATATGCTTGTGGGATGCTCCTCTGGATCTGATAATGATCCAAGCCCTACTCCAAACCCAGACCCTACTCCTTCGGGTAACTGTATAGATAATGGAACTAGTAGTGCCATTACTGCTAATCATGGACATAGCTTAACAGTTTCAAAAGAAGATGTTCAAGCTGGTACTGAAAAATCCTATTCAATTCAAGGAACTGCAGCTCACAATCATAATGTAACCTTAACTGCTGCTAATTTTTCTTCATTAAAAAGTAATAATTCTATTAGTATAGCTTCTACTAGCGGTGATAGTGATAATCATACACATACAGTAATAGTATCTTGTGCTTAAACAACATTACACTTAACTCATGAATAGAAAAACATTTATTCAAAAATCATTAGCTGCAATGCTTATTGCATTACCTGCTTATACATTTGTTGGGTGCTCTTCAGGTTCTGATAATGAACCTAGTCCAAATCCAATTCCACTCCCTTCTGGTAATTGTTTAAAAGATGGCACCAATAATTCTATTAATCGTAATCATGGACATTCCTTAAATGTCTCTAAAGAAGATGTACAAAATGGAACAGATAAAGCTTATTCAATACAAGGTAGTGCTGATCATAATCATATAATAACGGTAACTGCTGCAAACTTTTCATCTTTACAAAATAACAATTCTATTAGCGTTACCTCAACCACTGGTGGTGGGCATACACATACGGTTACGGTATCTTGTGCTTAAGAACAATACTAAAAACAAAAAGCAGCTTTTAGTAAAGGCTGCTTTTTTATGTGGTATGACAAAACTCAACTATGTAACGTTAATAAAATTAATTGTTAAATAATCTTCTTGCTGTGACAATGTAATCTTCTTACTATTATCTTCTATATTTCGTTCTATCAGTAATCGTTTAGGATCAATAACTGCTTTACTTGGTAATTCATTTACCTCAAAAGATAAGCGCATTTCTTTTTGGTTAAATAATACTCGTTTCAACAATAATTCTTTATCATTGACATAAACAGCTATATCTACCCAATCATGAGGCATTACTCCTTTTTCTTTACCTAAACTGTCTACCTTTATCTTATTGGCATCAATAGTCAAATTCACTTTATAATTCCCATTGTTTAGTTTTGTGTAAGTAGCCTCCTTCAAACGATAATCATATAAAGTTACCTCTTCAAACCAATCTTTAAGTAAGTATTGTAATTCTTCAGGTATTTGAGGCTTTAAATATCTTAAAAAATCTAAACTAGTAGGATAAGGTGCCTCTTGATATTTATAGGCTTTTAAAAATGCTCTTAAAGCAGTATTTACTTTGGATTCACCAATATATTCTTGTAACGCATACAATACCAAGCTTCCTTTACCATAATGGATATAGTCTTGGTCTTTTACATAAAGTAAAGGTTGTTCTTTTTGAGATTCTGTTCCTCTACCCCGTAAATACTTTTCAAAATCATACGCTAAAAACTGTTTCATTTTCTCATCACTTTTTAAAGTATTCTTCAAAACCATAAGAGAAGAATATTCTGCGAAGCTTTCTGATAGCATAGTAGCACCTGCAACCTTAGCTCCTACCACTTGATGCCCCCAGTATTGGTGTGCCATTTCGTGAGTTACTAAGGCATAAATAACATTGTTATCATTGGCATCACTTAAATTGGTAACAAATCCGCCTCCTTCTGTATATGGCATTGTACCTGGAAAAGCTTGTGCAAAATTGTAGTATTTTGGTATTTCTACTACTCGTGCTTGTTTGTGCATATAAGGGCCAAATTGTTCTGTATAATACTCTAGTGACTTTTTTAAAGCCTCAAGCATAATATCAATATTATAATCATGTGAAGCATCATAATACACCTCAAGATTTACAGAACTCCATTGTTTAGTAGCTACTTTGTATTTAGCTGACATAAAACTGGTAAAGTTTAATGAACTATGATCGTTTTTATACTGATAACTAGTACGATTACCAACTGTCCATTTTTTTTGTAAACTTCCTGGAGCTACCGCTATTTGATCTTGGGAAGTTGTTATCTGTGTTGTGATATCTACCCAAGGTGATGTCGCTCCTGTAATATAATTACGTGTGAGATATGATTTATCTTTATCATTCAAATCAGGAAGATTTTTACGTAGTGGTAATCCGTACTTCTTTCTGTCTTTTTTATCTGTTAACTCGTTATATAATTCATAGCCAAAAGTGGGTAAAATTGCTGAGGAGTCGAAAAAAGTTCCATTTTTAACTACACGAATATTTGACACTTCATTTTCAAACCCTTGACTTTGATAATTGGTATCAACTATTAGTTTCATAGTTTCATTTGGTTTTAAAGGTGTATCCAATTTGAATATTTGGTATCCTAATTCTTTATCATCCAACACTAATTTGGCATTAGGTACTTTGATACTTTTAATCCATTTTGATTTTTTTAATTCTATTCCTTCATTCCCTTCATCTACAAAATAAAAAAGTGAATAATGTAATGAATCTATAGCTTTATTGCTGGTGTTTTTAATTGTAACAATACTGGTAGCGGAAACATTCCGCTGATAAGGATATACATCTATTGTATAGTCAATAGCAATAATAGTTGGCTGTAAAACTTGTTCGTACTTTTTATAGCTCATTTCATACTTTGCTTGCATATCTTTAATTTCTGAAGCGCTGTAATAATTATTTAGTAGTTGAGTATTGTAATACACATATCCTGAAACCAATAAGAAGAAAGCCAAACTAGCTATAAAAGTTTTTATAAATTTCGATGTTATTCTTTTGAATGCTAATCGGAAACGGTTCTTAATGCCTTTTACCGTTCCTCTTACCCACAACAAACTAGTGGTAGTTATCAATAAAACACCAAAAGACACCCAATACAAACTGAACCAATTTTTAGCTAATAGCTCAGGGCCAAATCCATTCATATCAGAATAAATGTATGCTGGTGAAAAGCCTAAATTCAACATAAATGATTGAATCCCTAAAGCATCAACTACTAAAAATTCAAATAAGAAAATACACAGAATAGCTATAAAATATGCTAAGTATTTGTGGTTGATTATTATTTGCATCCCTATCAAGATGCATGCCCATGTAAGATACAACGGTACTCCAGAATACAACATATCCAATAAGTAAACATCTAATTGTATGCTAAAAACTCCATGTAACATCTGATACAATACTGAAATTGCTATTAATAGCAAATCGAATATTATATTGATCAATACCAATGCGCTGATTTTAGATATAAGTAGTAGTAAAGAATTGTGTGGTGTGCCATCTAGTACTCCTGCAATGTTACTATTACGCTCCTTCCATACGAGTTCTCCACTAAAAAAAACTAGGATAATCATCCCTATTATCATACTTATAGGTCTGTTAAAAGCTATCATTTTAGAGGTTATATGATATGATTGAAGCCCATAATATTCAAAACCATTTGACAGTTTATTCAGTAAAATTAAAACTCCAAAAAAGAGTAAGATTTTAAACGTATTACTTTTCACAATAGCATATAAATCCATTTTAAAAAAACTTCTAAATTGATAAATTGTAGTAGAAAAATTAAATTCAGAATGTACTGAAGGTTGTTTAATTTTTTGTTTTGCTTCTTCTACTTTTTGAGAGTTCTTTTTTTTAGGTTTCTGTTTCAGTACAAATGAGAAAGAATAATAAGAACTGATTATAACAATAACTCCAACTCCAATCCAAAATAGCCTATTAAAAAGCAACCACTCTGAAAGAGACACTACCTGAGTATTCTTTTCTAAGGGAGTTAAATATTTAGTATCTACTAAGTAAGCATTTCCACCCAAAACATCTAACATAGCTGCCCAACCTTCCGTATGTATATCATTTATTAAAGCAGCTGATATTAAATAAGCTACAATAATGATAATGGTCGCTATAAAAGAAATTACGGTACTCTTATACTTATAAGCAATAGCAAAAATTATGGATCCAGATACAAACATATTGGGCACTACAAAAAGTAAAAAGTTATTTATAAAGACTCCTTGCTGTAATACTCCAATCGAATCATTTGATAATTGATTACTCTCTAAGGCTATATCTGTACCTATTGAAAATCCCAAGAATACTCCCAATAAAGGCACTATCGACAATAAGAAAGCTCCTAAAAAGCGTCCAAAATAATAACTTACTTTTCGAATTGGAGTAGCAAATAGAATTTCGTTAAAATGATGTTGGTAATCTCGTAATGCCGCATTATTAAAATAGGCTGTAGCAACCAACAAGGCTATCATTGATAGTTTAACAGTGTAAAAAGTAATTATATATGGTGCGTTTCTGTATACACTACCTGTAGCTCCACCAAATGCTATTCCTTCATTTACTACACCAATTGCTGCAATTATAGTAAACATCAAAAAAAATATGTACAGCATAGAGTTTTTAACCCCATTCTTTATTTCGTTGAAAAAAAAAGTCTTAAACATTACCTTATTGTTTTATTAGATTAATTCAGCTACACTGTTCTTTTTCGATTCGTTAATCTTTGTAAAGAACACATCTTCTAAACTAGGTGTTACTGATTCAAACCCTGACGCTGGTTTTTTATCGCTTAGTACATGAATTAAAGGCTTACCTCCTACCATTTTATTTGAAATTACTTCATAATGGCGTTTATAATCTTCTAATTCTTGATGTTCTATTGTTTTCTGCCAAACTTTATTAGTTATCTCTTCGATTACTTTTTTAGGTTGTCCTTGACATATAATTTTCCCTTGATTCATAATTGCCATCTTTTCACATAACTCGTTAACATCTTCCACAATGTGAGTAGAAAGAATAATAACCACATCACTGGCTACTTTTGCTAAAAGGTTATGAAAGCTATTTCGTTCATTTGGATCAAGACCTGCAGTAGGTTCATCAACAATAATTAGTTTTGGGTTTCCTATTAGTGCCTGAGCAATTCCTACTCGCTGTTTCATACCTCCTGAGAAACCACTTACAGCTTTGTTTCTTTTTTCATAAAGATTTACCTTTTGTAATAAATAGTGTACCAAATCTTTGCGTTCATTCTTAGCTGTAATTCCTTTTAATATGGCAAGATGTGTTAAAAGTTGTTGTGCTGTGATTTTAGGATATACTCCAAACTCCTGAGGCAAGTAACCTAGTACCTTTCGTAATTCTAAAGGATTATTAAGTATGTCTATATCTCCTAAAAAAGCAGTCCCTTTATCAGCCTCTTGTAAAGTAGCTAGAGTTCGCATTAAAGAAGATTTTCCTGCACCATTAGGTCCTAATAAGCCAAACATTCCGTTATTTATCTCTAAGCTAAGATTATCTAATGCTTGTACTCCGTTGTCATACGTTTTACATAAATTGTTTATGGTTAGTTTCATCGTTATACATTTTAAATGAATGTCAAAAGAATGATAACCTTCATCAGATAAAATCTTTTTTTAACCAAAGGCATATAAAACCAAATCAATACCTTTAATGTATCTGCAAATGGCGTTTACTTATGAAAATAGGTCGTTCGTTGATAAAAACAATGGATTTATGAATTCTAATAGAGGATTCTAATTACTTGTATTATTTTTGTTTATATGAACACCATACAAAAACGCATCATTCTTCATTTGTCATTTTTATTTAGTGCATGTATTACCCTTGCTTTTATGATGGCAATAACCAATGAAGCTTCTTTTACATTTCAATTGTTTGGATTGATGTTGCTACAAACCATGTCAGGAGTTTTTTTTCTTATAGCTCCTCCTGTTTATCTAAACATTTACTGGTTAATTCCTAAATTTTTAGTACTGAAGAAGTATTTACTTTTTGCTCTCTTTTCCGCCATACTTATTCTGATATGGGGTTGGATAATGGGCTATGGTGAACCTTGGATGGATGAACATTTGTTCCAAATGAAAAATCAAAATCCGAGTTTAGAAACAGGAATCTCAGGTATGATTTTTATTTTATTAATTTCTACCTTACTACACCTTTCTTATCGATGGTATACACAATCATCAAAAATCAAACAGATAGAAAACGATCGTCTTCAATTAGAACTATCGGTATTGAAAAATCAAATTAACCCACATTTTTTCTTCAATACCTTAAATAATTTATATGCCTTATCATTAGAGCAATCTGAACAAACTCCTAGTGTTATTTTAAAGCTTTCTGAAATGATGCGCTATACAATATATGAATGTAAAGCGCCTAAAGTTTCTATTACAAGCGAAGTGAGCTACTTAGATAACTTTATAGCATTGCAAAAAATGCGACAGCACAAACGTGGTGTTGTTACTTTTCAAAAAAGTATAGAAGATTTTGATCTGCAAATAGCACCGATGATACTTATTGTATTTTTAGAGAATGCCTATAAACATGGATTTGATCTTATGGAGAAAGATGCATTTATCAATTTACAATTAGAAGTAACTAAAACAACCTTATTTTTTACTATTGAAAACAATTTTATAGAGACTACCGAAAATATACCAATTGGAATTGGATTGGAGAATGTAAAGCGACGATTGGCGCTAACCTATCCTTCTAATCACAACTTGCACATTACGAATAGTAATGGTATGTTTAAAGTACAATTAAAACTAAATTTAGCATGAAGTGTATCATTGTAGATGACGAACCTTTGGCTCATAAAGTAATTAAAAATTACAGTGAGAACCTTGATATTTTAGACATCGTTAAGGTGTGTCACTCTGCTTTAGACGCTATGAATTATCTAAATGAACATTCAGTAGATCTTATTTTTTTAGATATTAACATGCCAAAGTTAAGAGGGTTAGATTTTTTACGTACGCTACAGAATCCTCCTTTGATTATTATTACAACAGCCTATCAAGAACATGCTTTAGAAGGCTATGAACTAAACATTTTAGATTATCTTCTTAAGCCTTTTAGCTTTGAACGCTTTTTAAAAGCAGTAAATAAAGCTGTAGCTCAAAAAAAACTCCTAGAAAAAGCTAAAAAACCGACTATTGTACAGGGTGTAAACACTTCATCTGTATCTAACTCCAATACAACAGCCGGTGAGCAAATTTTTATTAAAGGTGATAAAAAAATTCATCAAGTAATTCTAAACTCTATAAATTATTTAGAAAGTTTAGGAAGTTATGTGAAAATACACCTTGAAAATGATACTATCATTACCCTAGATAGACTTGGTAACTTTGAAAAACTATTGCCTAATACTTTTATTCGTGTTCACAAATCATATATTGTGCCTGTTAACAAAATAGAAGTTATTGAAGGTAATCGAATCAAAATTCAAGAAACATACATACCTATTGGTAGAGCCTATAAGCATAATTTAACCAAGCTTATTAGATAAATATCATCACTAACATTTTATTTCTCTAATCTTCTAAATACCCAAATTTCCCTGTATTAAAGTCTTGAAATGCTTTAACCAATTCTTCTTGAGTATTCATTACAAAAGGTCCATAAGCTGCAATAGGTTCATTTAGCGGTTCTCCACTTAATACCAAAACAACTGTATCTTCTATAGCTTCTATTGTAAATGTATCTCCGTCATTTGCAAACAGTGTAAAGTGATCTTGTAAAACATCCGTCACTTCATTTACCTTAACACTTCCTTCTACAGGTAAAATTGAAGTAGTATAGTGAGTAGGAAATGTCAGTTGAGTTTTCGCACCTTTTTTCAATCTTACATTAAACATGTTTACAGGCGAAAATGTTGATGCTGGTCCTCTATTACCTTTATATTCTCCTGCAATCACCTCTATTTCTCCTGTATTTTCAGGTAATTGTACCTTAGCCATTTCTGCATTTGCTATAGCTTGATATTTTGGCGGACTCATTTTATCTTTTGCAGGAAGGTTTACCCATAGCTGTACCATTTGAAATTCTCCTCCTGTTTTGCTCCATTCAGTTTCGTGAAATTCTTTATGCAACACTCCAGAAGCTGCTGTCATCCATTGTACATCTCCTTCACCTATAATTCCTCCTCCTCCTGCGCTATCTCCATGCTCTACACGTCCTTTATAGGCAATCGTTACGGTTTCAAAACCTCTATGTGGATGCACTCCCACTCCTTTTGGTTTATCTGTTGGAGGAAAATTAAATTTCGAATTATAATCCAACATGATAAATGGATCCATACGTTGCATCGTTGAGGTTCCTGGAATAAAATTGTGTACTCTAAACCCGTCTCCAACAAAATGTGGAGTTCCTGGTTTTACTACTTTTTCTATACTTCTTGTTTTCATTTTAAAATCCTTTCTTTTAATTAATTTAAACTACAGGCCAACTTCATTTCAAATGAGTTATCCAAATAATTACGCTGCATTTCTGGTTTATTTTTAGACCAATATCCCTGTTTAACACTTTCAGAAAGTGCTGCTTCGTCTTTATATTCAACGATAATTGATTCCGGGAACAATACCGTAATAATTTTTTGCAGTTTGTTTTTATCTATGTCTTTAGTGTCTTTTGAAATAGCTAAAACCTTATATGGTTGTTGGTATAATTTTTCAATGGCTGTTTCGACATTACTAACAGTTGAAACTTGCCAATTCAAAATTTTAGGCATTGTTGTATTTTTTGTTACAACTAATGTTTTTAAATGTCTCATAATAAATCCTTTTTTATTTACTGTAAAATTACGGCAACAAAAAAAGGTATGCATTGACCTATGGTAAGAAGTGTTATTTGTGTGGTTTGAAGTTTTCTTCAGCTAAAGCTTTACGAACACGACTGAGACTTTCTGGTGTAATACCTAAGTATGAAGCAATCATCCATTGAGGGACTCGTAACATAATATCTGGATACATACTTACAAAATCTAAGTAACGACTTTTTGCTGAAGCTCCTAATAATTGGCTAATACGTTTGTACAAATGACGAATATGATTTTGTAATAAATGCTCGTTTTGCTTTCTAAATCCTAAATTAACTTTTGAAACTTGGTCTATAAAATGCTCATCTAACATTACAACTAGTGTATCTTCTATAGCATCAATATAATAAGTGGACGGTTCTTGAAAATATACACTACCTCTATCGCTCACAATCCAACCTTCAGTAGCAAATTGTAAGATATTTTCTTTCCCCTCTTCGTTTAAAGCATACATACGAAGTAAGCCCTTTTCTACAAAAAAGAAATGAGAACAAATATCTCCTTGTTTTAATAAAAATTCGTTTTTTGAGAGTTCTTTTACTTGTATAAAAGACTGTATCTGAAAAAAATCTTCTTCAGATAAACCTCCTTTTTCGATAAGAAACTTTTTAAAGTTGTGTAATCCCATGAGTAGTTTTAAGAAGCAGTAAAATATAGTATTCTATAGATTTCCACAACTTTATTTAATATGCCTATTTTTCTGTACTGGCTATCACTCTACCTCTATAATTTATAGAGTTTTTTTGAGTGCTGTTTACATAAATAGTACTAGACAAACTAGGGTAAATTCGAACTACAACATTGTAGTTTTCTGTAGTTGTATTTTTATCTCTTATTTTAAAGTTGATTCTGTAACTGTTCTCTTTATCCTCAGATATTACTAAATCTTTAGGGACTCCTTCAAACTCAATTCCAATTTTGGTTCCACCATAAGATCCTCCCATTTGTCGTTCACCGAAAAACGGTAAATAGGCAGCAACAGTATCTCCTTTCATTCTAAAAAAATTGCTGTTTCCTATTAAATTAATATTTCCTGCACTACTTCCTGTTGGTAACATTCTAGCATTGGTTATTTGCATCATTGCATTTGTTACTTGAGGTTCAGCCCATTCCGACTCTATTTCAAATGTTTTACTTTGGATAAGAGCATTTAAATTGTCTATTTCTACTTGCGTTGCATTTTTTGAAGAAGCACAACTAAACAGTAAAAAAATCGCGCATAATAACAAACCAAACTTTCTCATATCTCATTGTTTTTAAACCTTCTACAAGGTACTCAAATCTTGTGAGATTTTCAAAAAAACAAGGCTATTTAACGTTTATTTTACTCATTATCTGGTACGTAAAACAATTCAGGTTTTGCTCCTTTTATACCTCTGTAAAAATCGTATATATGGTTCATATCTCCCTTCATATCATCTGTAAGATAATACGGTGGGGCTACTTTAATTTGTTTGTTTTCAAAATCAAAAGCAAACATTACAACAGGTACATTAGCACCTTTAGCAATGTAATAAAACCCTGTTTTCCAATTAGTAACTTTAGCTCTTGTTCCTTCTGGAGATAAAGCTAAACGGAATTCATCATGTTGATTGAACAAATTCACTATCGCATCTACCTTATTAGTACTCTTACTTCTATCTACTGGTGACCCTCCTAGCGCTCTAAAAATAAATCCGAATGGCGGTTTAAATAACGAAGCTTTTCCTATAAAATTGACTTTAACACCGTATGTGTTTCTTGCTAAAATAGCGATAGGAAAATCTTTCCAACTGGTATGTGGTGCTCCAATCACTACATACTTTTTCAAATCTCTTGGAAAATCTCCCTCCAACTTCCAGCCTAAAACTTTATGAAATATAAATTTAGATATCATTCCGATAGTTATAAAGGTCAATGATACGGTTTTCCTTATAAAAATCAAATAAATTTAACCTATCTTGTACTATATTTGTTCATACAATAAACTTTTAAACAACCTAATGAATACCACTCTTTTACTCCTTTTAGTTGCTATTAGTACCCTTATTATTGGATTTATTATTGGAAACTTACTTTCTAAATTAAAGTTTAAACAACAAACAACTGATTTAGAAAAAGAAATTGCTACACTACAAAATCATCAAGCGAATTTAGAATTCCAAAAAAAGGAAGTACAAGAGCGTTTTACTGAAAAATCTAAGGAGACAGAAGAAATTCGTCGTGAAAAAGAATTTTCGGCTATCGAATTAGCTAGAAAAAATGAAGAGTTGAAAAACTTACAGTTAAAACTGAATGAGAATAAAGAGGAAGTAGAAAAATTACAAGAAAAGTTTACCAAAGAGTTTGAAAATTTAGCGAACAAGATTTTAGACGAAAAATCAAATAAGTTTACTGAACAAAATAAAAAGAATATTAAGGATATTTTAAATCCGCTTCAAGAAAAAATACAAACCTTTGAAAAGAAGGTTGAAGACACTCAAAAAGAGAGTATTTCGATGCACTCTGCTTTAAAAGAACAATTATTAGGGTTAAAAGAGTTAAATGCTCAAATGAGCAAAGAAACTATTAATCTAACCAAAGCCTTGAAAGGAGACAGTAAAACTCAAGGAAATTGGGGTGAGTTGGTTTTAGAGCGTGTGTTAGAAAAATCTGGTTTAGAAAAAGATCGTGAGTATTTTGTACAACAATCTTTTATCAATGAAGAAGGTAAACGTATTATGCCCGATGTCGTGATTCATTTACCAGATAACAAAAAAATGATTGTCGATTCTAAAGTGTCATTAACTGCTTATGAGCAATTTATAAATACTGAAGATGATATAGAAAAAGAACGTTTTTTAAAGGAACATGTAAATTCATTAAAACGTCACGTAGAGCAACTTTCAGAAAAGAAATATGAAGACATCTACAAAATAGAATCCCCAGATTTTGTATTGCTTTTTGTACCAATTGAGCCTGCTTTTGCGGTAGCTTTAAATGAAGACAACACCTTATATAATAAAGCTTTCGAAAGAAATATTGTAATTGTAACTCCAACCACGCTATTGGCTACATTACGTACCATTGATACTATGTGGAATAACGAAAAACAACAACGTAATGCCTTAGAAATTGCACGTCAAGCTGGTGCTTTATATGATAAATTTCAAGGACTTTTAATCGATTTAGTGAATATTGGTAAGAAAATAGATGGTACTAAAGCCGATTATGCCGCTGCTATGAATAAACTAGTAGAAGGTAGAGGAAACTTAATTACAAGTGTAGAAAAACTCAAAAAAATGGGAGCAAAAGCTAAAAAAGCACTTCCTGAAAAAATCTTGGAACGAGCTCAAGACAATGACGAATAAAAAAGGTCGCTCTAAAATATTTTAGAGCGACCTTTAATTTATTACTTATTTTGAAGGTAATACCTTCTACATAATAAACAAACGTCTGTGGTGCATTAAATCGTACACCTTCTCTCCTATTGCCTCTAATACTTCATCATTATCAGCATTCATTAATGCTTCATCAATTAAGTCTACAACAACTTCCATGTCTGCTTCTTTTAAACCACGAGTGGTAACAGCAGCAGTACCTACACGAATACCAGAAGTAACAAATGGAGACTCAGTATCAAACGGAACCATGTTCTTATTCACAGTAATTTCAGCTTTTCCTAAGGCTTCTTCAGCAGCTTTTCCTGTAATGTTTTTGTTACGTAAATCAATTAACATACAGTGGTTATCTGTACCTCCAGAGATAATTTCATATCCTTTTGCCACAAATGCTTTCGCCATTGCTTGTGCATTTTCCTTTACTTGAATTTGGTATTCTAAGAATTCATCTGTCAACGCCTCTCCAAAAGCAACCGCTTTAGCAGCAATAACATGCTCTAATGGTCCACCTTGATTTCCTGGGAAAACCGCAGAGTTAATCAATGTTGACATTTTCTTTAATTTTCCTGATTTTAATTTTTCTCCAAATGGATTGTCAAAATCTTTTCCAATCATAATCATACCTCCACGTGGTCCACGTAAAGTTTTGTGAGTAGTCGTAGTAACGATATGACAGTGTGGTAACGGATCTGATAAAATTCCTTTAGCAATTAATCCTGCTGGATGTGAAATATCTGCCATTAAAATAGCACCAACACTATCAGCAATCTCTCTAAATTTCTTAAAATCGATATCACGAGAATACGCTGAAGCTCCTGCAATGATTAATTTAGGTTTATGTTCCTTAGCTTGTTGCTCTAAATGTTTATAATCAATGTATCCTGTTTCTTTATCAACTCCATAAAATACAGGATTGTATAATTTACCAGAAAAATTTACTGGTGAACCGTGTGTTAAGTGCCCTCCATGAGATAAATCAAATCCTAAAATAGTATCTCCTGGTTGTAAACATGCAGCAAAAACAGCTGTGTTTGCTTGACTTCCTGAGTGTGGCTGTACGTTTACATACTCAGCCCCGAAAAGTTCTTTTGCTCTATCAATTGCAATTTGCTCTACGATATCTACTACTTCACATCCACCGTAATAACGTTTTTGTGGATATCCTTCAGCATATTTATTAGTTAAAACTGATCCTTGAGCTTCCATTACTTGGTCACTCACAAAATTTTCCGAAGCAATCAATTCTAATCCGTTTAATTGACGCTCTTTCTCTTCTTGAATTAAATCAAATATTTGATGATCTTTTTGCATGTTGTGTGTTGTTACATAAAGTAGCCAAAAGTAGTAATTTTATTCTTCAATTTTTACAGATTTTACAAGAAGTGTATGTAAATATACTTTAGTATTTTTTTTACTCATCTTTTTGGGGTAAATTGAAAAAAATATGTAGGTTTGATGAAAATATAACAAAAATAATAAATGGAAATAACTGCTAATAACCCGAATAGAAAATCTTGGTTAACTGTGGCTGAAAACTCAGATTTCCCTATTCAAAATATACCTTTTGGGGTTTTTCTAACCAAAGATGATATTATAACTATAGGTACTCGAATTGGTGATTATGCAATCGATTTAGGTGCTCTACATCAATTAGGATATTTTAATGGAATTCCGTTAACTGATGACATCTTTTTACAAGATACTTTAAATGACTTTATTGCTGATGGACGTAAAACATGGCGCTTAGTTCGTAATAGAATTGCGGATATTTTTGATGCTGAAAATACTACACTGCGTGACAATGCTGAGCATAAAGACAAGGTAATCTTTGGAATGGATGAAATTGAAATGCAACTTCCAGTAGCTGTTGGTGATTATACCGATTTTTATGCTAGTAAAGAACATGCCACAAATGTAGGTTGTTTGTTTAGAGATCCTGAAAATGCCTTATTCCCTAACTGGTTACAGATTCCTATTGGTTACCACGGAAGAAGTTCTTCTATAGTACCTTCAGGAACTCCGATTCGTCGTCCAGTAGGGCAACAGCGACCAAATGAAGGTGAAATAACTCCTAATTTTGGACCTTCAAAACTGTTAGATTTTGAATTAGAAATGGCGTTTATTACTACAGTTGCTAATGATTTAGGTGATAGAATTCCTATTGAAGAGGCGGAAGAATATATTTTTGGATTGGTACTATTTAATGATTGGTCTGCTCGTGATATTCAAGCTTGGGAGTATGTTCCTTTAGGTCCTTTCTTAGGAAAGAACTTTGCTTCTACTATTTCTCCTTGGATTGTAACCTTAGATGCTTTAGAACCTTTTAGAGTAGACAACCCAAAGCAAGTATATGAGCCTTTACCATATTTACGTAAAGAAGGAAAAGATAGTTACGATATTAACTTACAAATGGCGATTCAACCTGAAGGTTCTGAAGAAACCGTAGTTTGTAATTCCAACTTTAAATATATGTACTGGACTATGGTACAGCAATTAACACATCATACAGTAAATGGTTGTCCAATAAATGCTGGTGATATGATGGGTAGTGGTACTATTTCTGGTCCTACAAAAGATAGTTTTGGTTCAATGTTAGAGTTGACTTGGAGAGGTCAAAACCCTATAAAAATGAACGATGGTAGCGAACGTAAATTCATCAATGATAATGATACCGTAATTATGCGTGGTTATTGTAAAAACGACAATGTTCGTATTGGTTTTGGTGAATGTGTTGGTAAAGTTTTACCTGCTAAAGAATAAACACACATAGATATCTTTATATTAAAAAACCTCGCTAAAATTAGCGAGGTTTTTTAATATATAACATAAAAAGAAATCCTATTCCTACTATACATGAGCATGCATAAAAAATAACTGGAATATTCGTTATGTTGTTACTGTAATACCATCCTGAAAATAGAGCTCCTAAACCAATACTTGCTTCTAAAGCAATATACATAGTAGCAATAGACTTACCTTTAGTTGATGGTTTACTTAAATCGATAGTCCATGCATTAATTGTAGGTGATAAAATACCCATAGCTATTCCATATAAAGTTGCCGCAAATAATAATCCATTAATACTTTCAAATTTACCTAACAGAATTAATGCTACTATTAAAATTAGCAAGCCTACGATAATTACATGCTTTCTTCCATAAACATCTGAAAACTTTCCCGCTATGATTCTTATCAAAACTGAGGATATAGTAAATGCTATAAAAAATGTTCCTTTGTTGATAATCCCTAAATGATCGCTCCAATCAGGTATTAGTGTAAGTACAACACCAAATCCTAAATAGGAAACAAAAGTAATTATAGCTGGTAATAATGCTTCTCTTGCTATAACATCTGATTTTGAAATTAAAAGTGATCTTAATTTAAAAGCTTGCTTAGTAGGTAAAGTCTCTTGCACTTTAAAAACCAATACTATTGACAGTAACGCAATAATGGAAGAGCTATAAAACAGTACATTATAATTTGTCAACAGCTTTACATAACTTCCTAAAGCTGGTCCAAGAGCCAAGCCTGTACTAAAACATAAGCCCTGAACTCCCATTGCCTCTCCTAACCTATTAGATGGAATAATATCAGAAACATAAGTAGCTATCGCAGTAGGACTAAAACCTGTAGAAAAACCATGCAATAGGCGTAAAAATAAAAAACCTGAAACACTAGTTAAAACAGGATAAAACATACCTGTTACTACACAAACCAAAGCTCCTATAATTAATACTGGCTTTCTACCTATCGTATCTGTTAATTTACCACTAAAAGGTCTTGATAATCCTGCTGTTAAAGTAAATAAGGAAATTATAAGCCCTTTATATTCTGATCCTCCCAAACCACTTAAATAACTTGGTAGTTCAGGTATCAACATATTATAACTTGCAGAAAAAAATAAAGAACTCAAACAAATTAATAAAAATTGAGGAGTATAAATACGTTGCCGAGTTACTTCTAATACTTTCATAATTTTAATTTAAAGCTCATTAAAGATTAAATCTATTTCATTTAGCGAATATTCCCATATAGTTTCAGAGCCTTTAGAGATACTTTCGGTCTTATTTATTACCTTTTCCTTAGACACCATAAACTCTTTCCAAGTACCTCCATTATTAGAAGTATTTTGTAAAATAGGTTCAAAACGATCCATCGCTTTTGCAAATCGTGCTTCTTCAGTAATCCCTTCTTCAAATTCTAACCATAAGTTTATAAATTCCTCTGCTTGATTTTCTGGTAGAATACCAAAAATTCTTTTCGCTGCTTTTAATTCTTCTTTAGTATTAACATGTTCCTTTAGAGTATCAAAAATAAAAACATCTCCGGAGTCAATTTCAACTATATCATGAATCAATACCATTTTTAAGACTTTTAAAATGTCTATTTTAGTATTACTGTGTTCTGCTAATACCATAACCATTATAGCTAAATGCCAACTATGTTCCGCATCATTTTCACATCTGTTACTATTAAATAATTTAGTTTTCCTTTGAATGTATTTTAACTTATCTATTTCTTTGATAAACTGGATTTGTTGCAATAAACTTTTCTTCATTAGTTACAATTCTATTTTATTATATAATTTTACCTTACAAAGAACTTTAGAATAAAAATCTTAAAAAAGGACATTTGTCCCAGCCCTAAAAATGATAAGAACGGATATTGATTTTTTAGAATATGTTGAAAAAATAAATGAAAGACATCCAGATTTTTTTCAAAAAGAAAAACACGCTCCTAAAAGTATTATTCTACAACAAAATAAAAGATACCACCATTTGTATATCATCAAAAAAGGAATTACCAAATGTTACCTTTCCGATGAAAATGGAAAAGACTTTATTCAAGAATTTTTAAGCGAAGGAATGGAGTTTGGAGAATTGGAAGTTTTTTCAGGAAATTTAAGTTATTGTTCTATTGAAGCTATTGATTATGTGGAAGTATATCGAATATCTCACATACATTATACCACACTACTTAATAACGACCCTATTTTTAATAGGCTTGTCATCAAGTCCATGGCTAAAAAAATTGGATATAAGGCTCCAAGACATTCTTTTCAACAATCCTATTCTATTGAAGCTAATCTTATAAAAATTAAAGAATTATGCCCAAACTTTGAAAATATCTTTTCTAAAAACGATATCTCCAATTATTTGGGCATTACTCTTCGTAGTCTCAATAGAGCTTTGAAAAATATTTCTTAAATTTTATTCTTCTTCTGGTGGTGGATGACCATGAACTTGCTCGTATACTTCATCAAAATTACCACGTAAATATGTGTTTAACTTTTTGCGGTAATCATCTTGTAACCAATCAATAAAGTTATGTGTACTTTTAGAAATACATTTAGAATATCTGTAGATTCTATCATCAATATCTCCTCCTAGCATTTTCGCTAAGATTAAAGCATCAAAAACATCTTCACTATTTTCTACACACATTTTTGCATGATGTTCTATCGATTTTTCTAATACTCGTTTAGAAGATTCACCAGCTTGTATAGTATCTCTATACACTTTTTTAACATCAAAGTATAAGTCTTCAGAGTTTGAAAATTCTGCTTTCACATCTTCTGGTAACTCGTATCTAAAACCACTTTCTATCTCTTCATCTGTCAATAGATTATCCAAATAGAAATTAGGAGCTCTAAACATTTTTTGCCAATCTAAATCGGCTCCCCAAGGTCCAAAACGGTGAAAGTTATTACCTAAGTCAATCACATTAAAATCTGATTTCCCTGGTAAAATACGAGAACCACGACCAATCATTTGATAATACAGCGTTAATGATTTTGTTGCTCTGTTTAAAATAATTGATTGTACAGATGGTTCATCAAATCCAGTTGTTAAAATACTTACTGAAGTAATAATCGCATTGGGAGTTTTGTGAAACCATTTTAATATTAAATCACGCTCCTTTTTTGTATTGGTATTATCTAAATGCGCAATAGGGTATCCTGCTCTTTTAAATGTATCAAATACATGTAATGATGTATTAATACCATTATTAAAAATCAACGTTTTAGTTCCTTTAGCACGCTCTTCATAAGCTTGTAATAGCTTAGAAAGCATATCGGTATTGGTATATAAATCTTCTGATGATTTTACTGTATAATCTCCATTAGCCCCAACTTCTAATGAGGTTAGACCTACATTATATGAAAACACACTGGCTTTTGCCAAATATTCATTTTCTATTAAAGCTCCTATACTCTCCCCTACAATTAACTCATCATAATTATCTTTCATAGGTAGTTTAATATTAGAACTCAAAGGAGTTGCAGTTACCCCTAAAATGAAAGATTTTTCAAAAAACTTAAATAGTTTTGTAAATGAATTGTAGTGTGCCTCATCAATAATTACCAAGCCTACATCAGAAATATCCAACATATCGTCATTTAAACGATTGTTCAACGTTTCTACCATTGCGACAAAGCAATCATATCTATCTTGATCATCTAAACTCGCTTTGCTATCGATAATTTTATTTTCAACACCAAATTCGCTAAGCATTTTTGCAGTTTGCTTACATAGCTCTATTCGGTGAGTCATTATCAATACTTTCTTTTGATGATGTTTTAAGTATTGACGTGTAATTTCAGAGAATATAACTGTTTTACCACCTCCTGTTGGAAGCTGATATAATAAGTGGTAATTCTCAGGGGCATCTTCAAAACTTTTAAAAATTTTGTGTAATGCTTCTTTTTGATAATCGTATAAATTTTTTCCTTTCTTGGGCTGTGAAGTTGCTGTTTCGTTACTCAAATCTCTATAATTTTGAAATATGCAAAAATACGAGGTATTTAAGGAAATCCCACTAAAATTGGGAGTTTTTTTAAAACTTTTTCAAATCCACTTGAGCAATATCGTAATGAGAAGCATGAGCTACCACCTTCCTTTTTTCAATCACCAATAACTGAGGTGATTGATGAAGTACTTGAAAAATATGAGCTATTTCATTAGATATTTCTCTATAACTCAATAAATCCAAATAGTACACTTTAAAATTTTGCAATTCTTCGTTAAAACTATTTTCAAAGCGTTTAATGACCATACTGCTAATACCACATCGTGTAGAATGTTTAAAAATAGCTACAGGTTCATTTTCTGATAAACTTTTAATTTCATCTAACTGCTTTATATCTGTCAATGGTATCCAGTTTAAAGACGATTTTTCCTTTAAAGTACTGGTACTTTTATTATTGAAAAAGTTATCTAATATTCCCATATTTTCATTACTTTAATACTTATTTTATCATAACTAACTTATTTCAAACAGTCAAAAAGTCAGTATTTATTCGTTTTTTCGAGACAAAATGTCTTTTTTATATTTAAAAATCAAGCTGGTATTGATTTTGACTTTTATTGAGAAAAAATAAAACGATATGAATTTCAACAATTATACAATAAAATCACAAGAAACCATACAACAAGCGCAACAATTAGCGCAAAGTTATGGTAACAACCTAATAGAAAACGAACACATTTTTAAAGCTTTATTTTTAGTTGATGAAAATGTGTTACCATTTATATTAAAAAAATTAAACGTTAATATAGATGTTATACAACAAATCTTAGACAAACAACTTGAAAGCTTCTCTAAAGTAACTGGTGCAGATTTAATGCTTTCTCGTGAAGCTAATAAAGCACTAAATGAAGCTGCTATCATTGCAAAAAAAATGAACGATGAGTATGTTTCTATCGAACATTTAATCCTTGCAATCTTCAAATCAAAAAGTCAAATAGCCCAAGTTTTAAAAGATCAAGGTGTTACAGAAAAAAGTTTAACCGCTGCTATTGAAGAGTTACGTAAAGGTAATCGTGTTACTTCTCAAAGTGCCGAAGAAACTTACAATTCTTTAAATAAGTATGCTAAAAACCTAAACCAGCTAGCTCAAGATGGAAAATTAGACCCTGTTATTGGACGTGATGAAGAAATTAGACGTCTATTACAGATCTTATCACGTAGAACCAAGAACAACCCTATTCTTGTAGGTGAACCTGGTACCGGTAAAACTGCTATTGCGGAAGGATTAGCGCACCGTATTATCCGAGGAGATGTTCCAGAGAACTTAAAGGATAAACAAATCTTTTCTTTGGATATGGGAGCTCTAATTGCTGGTGCAAAATATAAAGGTGAATTTGAAGAGCGTTTGAAATCTGTAGTAAAAGAAGTTTCAAAATCTGAAGGAAACATTGTACTTTTTATTGATGAAATCCACACTTTAGTAGGTGCTGGTGGTGGTCAAGGTGCTATGGATGCTGCAAATATTTTAAAACCTGCCTTAGCACGTGGAGAGTTAAGAGCTATTGGAGCTACCACTTTAGATGAATATCAAAAGTACTTTGAAAAGGACAAAGCTTTGGAACGTCGTTTTCAAAAAGTAATGGTAGACGAACCTGATACTGAAAGCGCTATTTCTATTTTACGTGGTATTAAAGATAAATACGAAGCACATCACAAAGTTCGTATTAAAGATGAAGCCATTATTGGTGCTGTAGAATTATCACAGCGCTACATAACCAATCGTTTTTTACCGGATAAAGCAATTGATTTAATGGATGAAGCCGCTTCTAAGTTACGTATGGAAATCAATTCTAAACCTGAAGAATTAGATGTTCTAGATCGTAAAATAATGCAATTAGAAATTGAGATAGAAGCGATTAAACGCGAAAACGACGAAAACAAATTAAAATCATTAAATGCCGATTTAGCTAATTTAAAAGAAGAACGTAATGAGATTAATGCGAAATGGCAATCAGAAAAAAGTATTGTAGATACCATTCAAAGTTTAAAAATAGATATTGAAAACTACAAACTAGAAGCTGAAAAAGCTGAACGTAATGGTGATTATGGTAAGGTGGCTGAATTGCGTTATGGTAAAATTAAAGATGCTCAAGAAGAACTTGACAAACAACAGGAAGTTTTAGCCAATCAACAAGAAAATTCTTTAATTAAAGAGGAAGTTACTTACGATGACATTGCTGAAGTAGTAGCAAAATGGACAGGTATTCCTGTAACTAAAATGCTACAATCTGAACGTGAAAAACTATTGAAACTGGAAGATGAACTACACAAACGTGTGGTAGGTCAAGAAGAAGCAATCGAAGCAGTTTCTGATGCAGTACGTCGTTCAAGATCAGGATTACAAAACCCTAACAAGCCTATAGGCTCATTCTTATTCTTAGGTACTACTGGGGTTGGTAAAACAGAGCTAGCAAAGGCATTAGCTGAATATTTATTCGACGATGAGAATGCAATGACTCGTATTGATATGAGTGAATACCAAGAACGTCATTCAGTAAGTAGATTAGTTGGAGCGCCTCCAGGATATGTAGGATACGACGAAGGTGGACAGTTAACTGAAGCTGTACGAAGAAAACCATATTCAGTTGTGTTATTAGATGAAATTGAAAAAGCACATCCCGATACTTTTAATATTCTATTACAGGTATTAGATGAAGGTAGATTGACTGATAATAAAGGGCGAGTTGCTGATTTCAAAAACACCATAATTATTATGACCTCTAACATGGGAAGTCATATTATTCAAGAAAAATTTGATAATATGAAGGGTGACATCTATACAACTATGGAATTAGCTAAAACAGAAGTTTTAGGATTATTAAAACAATCAGTAAGACCAGAATTTTTAAATAGAATTGACGATATCATTATGTTTACTCCTTTATCGGAAGAAAACATCAAAGAAATTGTAAAATTACAATTAGAGAGTGTTAAAAAGATGATAGCGAAACAAAACATCACTTTTGATGCCACTGATCAAGCTATAGCTTACTTAGCAGAAAAAGGATATCAACCAGAGTTTGGTGCACGTCCTGTAAAACGTGTAATCCAAAAAGAGGTTTTAAATCAATTATCTAAAGAAATTTTATCTGGAAAAGTCACGACCGATAGTATTATCTTATTAGATGCTTTTGATGATAAATTAGTTTTCAGAAATCAATCTGATTTAGTTGAAAACTAAAAACACATAAACAATTATAAATCAAACATTAAAGTGACATTTTTTCATTCTAAATAATGAAAAAATGTCACTTTTTTTGGTTGGTATTTTTTTTGAACTATAGTACTAAATGAATGTTTAACCAAAAAATGTAAAGTTATGTTATTAAAGAAAACAGATTTCCCAGTATTTCCAAATGTTTTTAATGAATTTTTAAGAGATTGGTCTGCTACTAATTTTTCTGACACCAACACCACATTGCCAGCTGTAAACATTAAAGAAAATGAAAATGAATTTACAGTAAATGTTGCTGCTCCAGGAATGAACAAAGAAGATTTTATGATTAATCTTGAAAATGACATTCTAACGATTTCTTCAGAAAAAAAAGAAAGTCAAGAGAACCATGATGACAACTACACACGAAAAGAGTATAGTTATATGTCATTTAAAAGAAGTTTTACATTACCAAAAGGTGTTATAAATAGTGAAAAAATAAAAGCATCTTATTTAAACGGTGAATTAATAATTACGATTCCTAAATTAGACGAAGCTAAACCAAAACCTCCTAGACTAATTAAGGTTGATTAATTTATTTCTCATTAATCGTCGTCATTTTTATTAAAAAAAATAACACAAAAGAGCCGCAAAATTGTGGCTCTTTAGAATATTGATTTTAGCTACCAACTAAAATCTCACACCTACTCCAAAACCTATTAACAATGGGTTAATATCTACTTCTGCAGGAACAGTAGCAATACCTGCATTAACAGTTACATCAGTACTCAAACCTACATACTTAGCATCTACATTTAAAAACCAAGTATCGTCTAAATCATAATCAAAACCTAATTGAACAGCATAACCAAATCCGTTTTTATAATCTACATCTACAACAGCTCCAGGATCTGAGTTATAAAAAATAGTATAATTAACTCCAGCTCCCACATATGGTTTAAAATCACTTATGTTAAAATGATATTGTAAAGTTAAGGTTGGAGGTAATAACCAAACATCCCCTAAATCTACATTTCCTAAAGCAGTATTAACAGCTTTTACATCGTGATTTGTTGTTCCTAAAATTAACTCTGCTGCAATATTTTCAGTAAAGTAATAAGTAAAATCAAGTTCAGGTATAAAACTCTTTCCTATTTCAACATCTCCTCCAATAGTTCCTATTGTTGCTGATTCATTCGGTAAAACACTTACCCATCTAAAACGGGCTTGCCACTTTTTAAAATGATTAGCTTCAGTTGTTTCTTGTGCATTTACATTACTAAAAAATAAGATTCCCAATACCGTGCTCAATATAATTTTTTTCATGTTTATAAGTTTTAATTTTGGACAAAACTACCCCCCTTCTCTTCCTTAAAACATGACTTAAATCATAGCTTAATAATTTTATTTAACAACTTAAAATTATAGTTATATTTGTGTTCCATTTATGCAAAAAAACATCAACATACAGAATAAAAAAGCTCGTTTTGAATACGAGATACTAGACAAGTATACAGCAGGTATCCAACTTACTGGTACTGAGATAAAATCGATACGTCAAAGTAAAGCAAGAATTACAGAAAGCTTTTGTGAATTCAATGATAAAGGTGAGCTTTTTGTAGTAAACATGTATATTGAAGAATATGCTTTTGGTCATCATTACAACCACAAACCTAAAAGTGAACGTCGTTTACTTCTTAACAAACGAGAATTAAAGAAACTTGAAAAAGAAGTAGAGTCAAAAGGAAATACTATAGTACCGTTACGCTTATTCATTAATGAAAATGGTTGGGCTAAATTAGAAATTGCATTAGCTAAAGGAAAGAAGACACACGATAAGAGACAAACTATTAAAGACCGCGACAATAAAGTTGATTTAGCCCGAATAAAAAAGGCTTTCAACTAATGAATAATACTTTCTTAAATATTATTCAATGGAAAAAGATTGTTTACTTTATTTTTATTTTATTTTTATTTAAGTTTTGTTTTCTGTATGGTTATCGTTTTAAAACTACACTTTCTTTTTTTGATTTAGGACTTCTTTCTATTTCGAGCGCATTGTTATTAGCTTCTGGTTATTTAATTAGTTTTTATTTTAGGAATCAACTTAAAAAGACCAGAATTTGTTTAGAAAAAATAAAAATTACCTCCTCCTATATACTAATCTTAGGAGTTATAATTGGTTTTATTTTTTCTTTTAAAATTCACAAACCTTGGTATGGATTAATTTTTGTCTTTTCTCCAATAGTTGTTATACTATACTCTAAAAACAACCCTATAAAAAATTTTTTTAGCAGTATAGTCACCTCTTTTCTCAAACCTTTCGCCATAATAACCTTATGGTGGTTTGATTCTCCTATAGATCCCTCTCCTAGTCAATGGGATTTATTTTTCATGTTGGAAATGGTAACAATGCTATATATTTTAATATCTTTTTTAGGCAATATTTCTAGAGAAATTATTGTAGATATAATTAATACTAATGAAGATAATTTACAGAATCAAAAAACCCTTCCTATCTTATTAGGAAGAAAAAGAGCTAAAAACGTCGCTTTAATACTATCTGTTACTGTTTGGTTTCTAATTTTTTTTGTAGCAGTTATTTTTATTAAAAATAAATTCATTTTAACCACTATAATCCTTTTAGGCAACATACCACAGTTATACTATATTTACCTTTTAATGAATGCCACAGATATTAAAAACTATAAATTTTTGTACACTGTAAATCAATTTATTTTTTTATTTGCTTTAGCTAGTGTTCCTGTTGTGGCTTACTATTTTAAATATGTTATTAAATAAACTCTCAAAATACTCTATCATACTTGCTTCAAACTCTCCAAGAAGACAAGAATTAATTAAAAGTTTAGACATTCCTTTTACGGTAAAAATAAAGGAAATTGAAGAAGTATACCCTGAAGAATTACAACAAGCAGAAATAACAGACTATCTTTCTGCATTAAAAGCTTCTCCTTTTAAACTTGAACTAAAAGATAATGAACTTTTAATAACTTCCGACACCATCGTTTGGGCTAACAATAGAGCGTTAGGAAAACCTAAAAATTATAAAGAGGCTTTTAGTGCTTTAAAAGAGTTATCAAACTCTTCTCACAAAGTAATTACCTCAATATGTATTACCAATAAATCTTTTCAGCATGTTTTTAATGATAGTACTACAGTCACTTTTAGAGAGTTACTAGATGAAGAGATAGATTACTATATAACCAATTACAAACCATATGATAAAGCTGGAGCATATGGAATTCAAGAATGGATTGGTAAAATAGGAATTACAAAAATCGAAGGAAGCTATTTTAATGTTATGGGATTTCCTGTTCATAAACTTTACAAAGAATTATCAAAATTATAAGGCTACCTTTTTATAAAAGATTATTTTTGACACGTATTTACACAACACAAACTGATGAAAAAATATACTTATACTGAAAAAAAAGATACCCGCTCTGGGTTTGGTGATGGTTTAACTGAGTTAGGAAAAACAAATCCTAATGTTGTTGCCTTATGTGCAGATTTAACAGGCTCTTTAAAAATGAATGAGTTTGCTAAAAATCACCCAGAACGTTTCTTTCAAGTTGGAATTGCAGAAGCTAATATGATGGGAATTGCTGCGGGATTAACCATTGGTGGAAAAATTCCTTTTACAGGTACATTTGCTAACTTTTCTACAGGTCGTGTATACGATCAAATTCGTCAATCAATCGCATATTCTGATAAAAATGTAAAAATTTGTGCTTCTCACGCTGGATTAACTTTAGGTGAAGATGGAGCAACACATCAAATTTTAGAAGACATTGGATTAATGAAAATGTTACCAGGTATGACAGTTATCAATACTTGTGATTATAGCCAAACTAAAGCGGCTACTTTAGCTATTGCTGAATATGAAGGGCCAGTATATTTACGTTTTGGAAGACCAAGTGTTCCAGTATTTATGACTGATCAACCTTTTGAAATTGGTAAAGCAATTCAACTTACTGAAGGTACTGATGTTACTATTGTTGCAACTGGGCACTTAGTATGGGAAGCGTTACAAGCGGCTGAACAATTAGAAGAAAAAGGAATTTCTGCAGAGGTAATTAATATTCATACTATTAAACCTTTAGATGAAGAGGCTATTTTAAAATCAGTTGCTAAAACAGGATGTATTGTTACTGCTGAAGAGCATAACAAATATGGTGGTTTAGGTGAAAGTGTAGCTCGTTGTTTAGCTACAAATAATCCTACTCCACAAGAATTTGTAGCTGTAAATGATAGCTTTGGAGAGTCTGCAACCCCAGCAGAGTTAATGAAAAAATACGGATTGAATGATGAAACAATCATTAAAGCTGTAGAAAAAGTTATTTCAAGAAAATAAACTTAATATCCCAACAATAAATACACCACTTTCATGGTTTAAAGTGGTGTATTTTTTTATACAAGTAAATTTTAACCCCAATTATTAATAAATAAACTTACGACAAATGAAAAAAGTAGTTTTAATGATTTTCCTTTTTATAGGAGGAGCTCAAGTAGCACAAAGTCAAATCCAAGGAGGTATCAAAGCTGGTATCAACTACAACTCAGATTCTTTTTCTGATGTAAAAAATGACGCACTAAATGGAGCTAAAAGTAAAACAGGATTTCATGCTGGTGCTTGGTTACGTATAAACTTGCCTGTTACAGATCTATACTTAAGACCTGAATTGGTATATACTCAATTAAGTAATGAAGTTTCTTACGAGCCAGCTGGTTTTGCAGCAAAAACAACCACTTACGATTTTCAAAAAATTGATATTCCTGTTTTAGTAGGTATGAAATTCTTAAAAGTAGCACATGTTTTTGCAGGTCCTTCTTTTCAATATATTCTAGATTCTGATTTCGATATTAACGAACTAAAACAAGTTGATTCTGACGGATTCTCTGTTGGATTACAATTAGGTGCAGGTGTTGAATTAGGTAAATTAGGATTTGATGTTCGTTGGGAAAGAGCTTTATCTGATACTGAAGCAAATTTTATAGATAACAACGCTGGTCAAAACGTAAATTTTGATACTCGTGTAAATCAAATTATTTTAGGACTTTCATACAGATTCTAAAATAAAAGAAGTTATACAATAAAAAAAACCGAAGTAAAAACTTCGGTTTTTTTTTTCTTAATATTTAACTCTAATATCTCTATTTAAATAATCAGGTACTGTTGGATTATTTGGATCATTAAAATCATTTGCAGGATTTCCATCTCCATTTTTATCCTCATACTTTGTTAAAATTCCATCACCATCATCATCTGTATCTATATAATTAGGTATAAAATCCTCATCTGTATCGTCATTTCTAGGATCACCATCCCCATCCGGATCTTCCATTATGGAAGGAATTCCATCTAAATCATCGTCTGTGTTTGGTACTAAATCCCATAATTCAAAGTAAAATATTAGATTCTGATTTGCTCCGATAGATCCATCTCTACTTCCAGTATTTCTATACCCTAAACCAGAAGGGATAAATAAAATACCTTTTCCTCCATTTTCATAAGTAATTGGACCATTACCTGTAACGTTTTTACCTCCTTTAAAATGAACAAAACTATATGTCCATCCTCTTATAACCCCATTTAACGAAAACCAAGCTATGTTATTATCAAAATCAGAACTTAAACTATCTTTCTTTACTATTTTTTGCCCTCTATATTTTGCATAAACTGAGTCCATCACTGTTGGGAATCCTTTATCTGGATCAGGTGTCCCTTCACTATTTACATAATAATACAACTTATAGTTAATATCATTTTCTACAACCTCTTTAGTAACCAACTTATTATCATCAAATAAAGAAGTTTGACCATTATCAATAACCTTTACCGAATCTAAATCTGCATTATAATAATTATTCTTTAAAAAAGCTATTAAAGAATCATTGTCAATTACAGCCTGAGCCTCATGGTCAAAATTATCAACTGTAGAATTACTATCATTTCCACAAGAATATAAAAGGGTACTAAGGATAGCAGTATAAAATAGATGTTTAAATTTTATCATTTAATTTTGGAATTTTAACGCGCAATTTACCATTTTTATACCTTTGTAAAAAACGAAACAATAAAAATTAACTTTTTATATGAGAATTGACAAATATTTGTGGTGTATTCGCTTATTTAAAACCAGAAGTATTGCCACAGATGCTTGTAAAAAAGGGCATGTGAAGATCGACGGAACCAATCTTAAACCATCAAAGGAAGTTTTTGGAAATGAAGAAATTGTCATCCGTAAGAATCAAATCAACTACAAGATAAGAATACTAGACCTCCCTCCTAACCGTGTAGGGGCTAAACTAGTCGATTTATACCGAAAGGATTTAACTCCTAAAGAAGAATTTGAAAAAACAGAATTACTAAAATACTCACAGGATTACTATCGCAAAAAAGGAGCTGGACGACCTACCAAAAAAGATAGACGTGATATTGATGATTATTATGATGATTCTGACAAAAATGATGTTAATTTGTAACTCCGTAGTTAAAACCTGTAAGTAAAAATGACTAACAATATTATCTTAAACAATACACAAATAGAGCAAAAAATTCGTAGAATAGCTTTTCAAATTTACGAGAGTAATAGTGAGGAAAAAGAAATCATTATTGCAGGTATAGCTGATAACGGTTATTTTCTTGCTGAAAAAATTTCTGCTGTTTTAAATAAAATTTCTCCCTTACAAGTAATACTTTGTAAAGTTTCTATCGATAAGAAAAAACCGACTACTCCTATCACCACATCTATTACTAGTGATGAATATAAGAATAAGGCTGTAGTATTGGTAGACGATGTTTTAAATTCAGGAACTACGTTAATATATGGTGTAAAACATTTTTTAGAAGTTCCTTTAAAACGATTCAAAACAGCGGTACTAGTTAATAGAAATCACAAAAAATACCCCGTAAAAGCAGACTTTAAAGGTATTTCTCTATCTACTTCTATTAAAGAACACGTTGTAGTTGAATTTAAAAGCGATGAAACTATAGCATATTTAAGCTAATAATTCTTGTAACTCTACGGTAGTTTCTTCAACACTTTTATTGTCTACAGTTAGTGTATAGGTAGCTTGGTTATAGTAATAACTTCGTTCAAATAAATGTTTGGCAATAAACTCAGCTAACTCATCTTTACCTAAGTCTGCTAAAAGTGGACGCTGGCCTTTTTCGTTTTCTAATCTTTCTAATACAGTATTAATAGATGTTTTTAGGTATACAGACTTCACATTTGCAGAACTTTGTAACACCTTCATATTTCCCGCATAACAAGGTGTCCCCCCTCCTAATGACAATACAAAATCTTCTTTCTTTTCTAGAAGTTCTTTCAAATATACGTGCTCTTGCTTACGAAAATAGATTTCTCCTTTTCCACTAAACACTTCTGATACCGACATATTCTCCTTTTTTTCAATATATGCGTCCAAATCGATGAAAGGAATTTGTCTTTTTTCTGCTAAAATCTTCCCAATAGTCGATTTTCCGCTAGCCATATACCCCAATAATACAATTTTCATAAACTAGTAATTAAGCAGTTACAAATATGAGTAAAAAATATTACAAAAAAGCTTTTTAGATTTAAAGAACAGTTGTATATTTGCAACCGCTTTCACAAAGAAGCAATGACCGGGTAGCTCAGTTGGTAGAGCATCTCCCTTTTAAGGAGAGGGTCCTGGGTTCGAGCCCCAGCCCGGTCACAAAAAAGTTAAGCAATTTGCTTAACTTTTTTAGTTTACGCACGTATGGCGGAATTGGTAGACGCGCAGGCTTGAGGGGCTTGTTTCCAACGGAAGTGCAGGTTCGACTCCTGTTACGTGCACCATAAAAAGCACAATACATTTTTGTATTGTGCTTTTTTATTTTTATAAAATTAAGGTAATATCAATTTCACATAAAAAACAAGGAAGCTAAAAAGCCTCCTTGCGTTAAATTTTGTACTGAATTATTTAGTTTATAATATATGTATCATAATCTAAATAACAAGTATCTCCTTGAACTATGGTTCTTACACCATTCCATGTTTTATTATGAAGACCATCTCCTACTGTATAATTATCTACATACGGATTATGTCTTGTATAATCTTCCCATTTTTTTGAACTAAGATTATACTCATATTCATTAGTAGCTTTTACACCATCGCTATAAACATAACATCCAGAATCACATTCTCCTACTACAGAAACAATTCTAAAGCGTTCACCTGCCTTAGCTTTTACCATAAAATCAATCACTTCTCCATCAGCTACACTTCTTTTTTGGTTGAATTTATAATAATCTAACCCCACATGATCTTCAATTCCGTAGCCCCAGTAAATTTTCTTTCCTGCTAAGTACCAAGATCCTAATTCTTGATCATACTTTTCTACATAAAATCTACCAAAAAGCTCAGCTCCACTAGTTCCATGATCGCTTCCATATAGCGCGACATCTGTTGGGTCAACTCTTATCTTATCATAATATACTAAATCACATTCTCTAATAACATACTCTAAATTTGAGCTTACTTTAAAAGGTCTGTTGTCATAGGTGTAATTTACTTTATAAGAAATTGGATATCCTGGATTATCAACTGATACTTCCGCTCCTTCTTTCAAAAAGTCAACAACCTTATCTAAATTATTAGCCATAGCAGCTAAAGATGATGCTATTCCTGAAGTAGCATTTCCTCCTAATTGCTTTACTTTAACAGTCGACTCACTGAAAATTGATTTATACCTTGCTTTTAATTCTGCATTTACTTGTGTTCCTACTGTTTTATAAGCAAAATTCAATGCTGCTTCAACTTCTTTAGCACTACTACTTGATTCATAAATTAACGTATACAGTTTTCCATAAGTTACTGATTCTATATACGAAGATGGATTTTGTTGATCTTGACTTACCTCTAAATAATCTGTTACGTAAGGCTTTAATCTATCTGGAGAAACATCATCATTAAACCATCCATTCTTTCCTATGATTCCTTCTTTAGGAGATACAGAAGCTGTAAAAAAACGTTGTTTCAAAGTAACTGCATACCTAGTTTTTTGAGAAGAAAAATCTAACCCAAAACTACCAGACACATTTACACTAGGTCCAGAATACCCTGCATTTAACGAAAGTTGAAATTGTTTTTCATCATGGATTCTCTGAATACTAATGTCAAAACTAGCAGGAAAATTAGCCTCACTTTTATAATATGCATTTAAAATAGCGTTTAAATTGTCTTGTACTTTTCCTGGTGTTGGAGCTTCAATAGTTCTTGAAGTAGAAGCAGATGTTCCTGATAACACATTAACTCTTACCTCTACAGGATTCCTATCATCTCCATAAATCGGTATAGACACTGGAGCTCCATCTTGTATAGATCTTGCTGCCACCAAATTACCAGGCCATAATAAAGAACTATTAGCATCTAGAATAAAAAAATCTGAATCTGTTTGAGTAAATGATATTTCTTTATCTACACAATTCTCTTCCACACCAACTCCTTTAGCGCTAGAAGACATCTTATCATGCAGCTCTCTAATATTTAAATTATGAATACCTTCAGGTGTATCTGGTGTTATAAATTGAGCTATTTGCTCTTTGCTAGAATTTATTTCAGAATTGTATAATACATCGTCTTTTTGACATGAAATAATTGAAAAAAGTGTTAATCCAAGTATTTTTAGATATTTCATTTATTTGTTTTTTAATTTAACATTGCTTTAATTAAGACCTCGAGGAGTAATTAAACATCCTTAGATGCGTTTCCCCTACTTTTTTACTTAATTTTTTAATTATTTACATTTTTTAGTGTTATTTTTTTGAATTTTAACCAAAAAAACGTAGTTTTTTTAAACAAAATAATTTCACAAAATATTAACGAGAGCAAAGCCTATTATTCTTATTTTCGCCCTATGCAGAAACAATTATCATTCCTAGTAGCAATACTATTTAGTATATCTATTCAAGCGCAAGACAGACTAAAAGGGCAAATTATAGACTCTGAGTCTAAAAAACCTTTAAGTGCAGCCCATCTATTAAATCTAAATAGTGTTGTTGGTACAATTACTAACGAAGACGGTTTATTTAATTTGACCGCTAAAACAAACGACACTATTTTAGTTTCTTATTTAGGATATGCTTCTATAAAATTAAAAGTTACCAACGACCTTTTAAAGGGGAATGAAGTTGTAATCTCTTTAGAAGAAAAACCTGAAGAAGTAAAAGAAGTTGTTATTAAATCCACAAAATTAATTGGTGTATTAGAAGTAGATGTAAAACAGGTTCCGAAAGATCGTTTTACAAGAATACACATTAATGGTTTACCACAAACTTACGAAGTTGGAAGACCTCAAAAAATTTCCTCTCCTATTGCTCAGTTGTTAAACCCTGTTGACATGGTTTACAACCTTTTTGGTAGCAAACCTAAACAACTAAAGAAATTGAAAAAACTAAAGAAAGAGGACGACTTACGTAAAATGCTCGCAGGTAAATTTGACCGTGAGGTAATGATGGAATACTTAGAAATGGACAGAGCCGAACTAAATAAGCTACTTTCTGATTGTAATTATTCTGAATACTTTATAAAAAAAGCAAGCGATTTACAGATAATTGAGGCAGTGTTAAACTGTTACGAAAACTATAAAGCTGTAAAAAAAGGAAAAATAGAACGCAATCGCACACCTGAAAGAAATTAAACATTATCCACAAAAGATAGGGTAAATCTTATTATAATTGTTACAATATTTACAGAACTTCAAATAATTACTTTAAATAATGAGAAAAATAATATTTCTATCTTTTGTGTTATTTACAATGCTAAGTTGCAATAAAGATGATAAAATAGTTCCGAATGGTGATAATGAACCAGATGTAACTTTAAATAACACAGTAAATAATTTTGTATGGAAAGCCATGAATTCCTGGTACAATTGGCAAGAAAACGTTACAAATTTAGCAGATAGTAAAGATGATAATATTAATGACTACTACACGTTTTTAAATTCATATAGTACACCTAATTCTTTATTTGAAAGTTTAAAACATGCTGATGATGATTTTTCTTGGTTTATTGAAGATTACGTCGCTCAACAACAGCAATTTCAAGGAATCTCTAAAACATTTGGTTTTAGGCCTAGCTTAGTAAGAGTTGGTACCACAAATTATGTAATCATATACATTCAACATGTTTCGGACAACTCACCTGCTGATCTTGCTGGTTTTAAAAGAGGAGATATTATAAATGCTATAAACGGAACAGTAATGACTCTTGATAATTATAAAAATGTATTAAATGGATATTATGAAGAAACAGCTGAGTTTTCGTTTACTGAAAAAGATGGACAAACCTTTAAAGAAAAGAAAACTATAACACAAGCCGTTGTTTCTGATAACCCTGTCTATCTAACAAAAGTTTTTGATAACATCAACGGAAAAAAAGTTGGATATATCGTATATAATGGATTCAGATCATCATATAACGATGAACTTAATGCTGCTTTTGCTGAATTAAAAGCAGCTGGAGTACAAGAACTAGTTTTAGATTTAAGAATTAACGGTGGTGGTTCAGTTGAAACATCTGCTTATTTAGCTAGTATGATTCGTAACGAAGCTGGAACTGATAAATTCGCTGAGTTACGCTTTAACCAAAAACATGCTCAGTATAATGAACCTTATTATTTCAATAATACTTTAAACGTTTATGATGCTGAAGGTAAAAAGGTAAGTGAAGAAGCAATTAATAGATTACCTGGAATTAGCAGGTTATATGTTTTAGCTTCTAGTAGCACAGCTTCAGCTAGTGAAATGATTATAAATGGATTAAGACCTTTTATAGAAGTAAAAGTAGTAGGTACCAAAACCGTAGGAAAAAACGAAGGATCAATTACATTGTATGATTCTCCAACTAGTGATTATACAAATCCGAACACAGCCAATTCAACTCATAAAATGGCTATGCAACCAATTGTTTTTCAAATTTATAATAAATTGGATCAAAATGATTATGGTGAAGGATTTGAACCTAACATTTTAATAGAGGAGTGGAAATATTGGGATAACATTCTACCTTTTGGTGATGAAAATGAAATAGTATTAAAAACAGCTTTAGATGATATTAGAGGAGTATCTGCAAAGTCTCCTTACGAAGTAAAAAGTTTTGAACGTATTGATATCAACCTATCTACTAATAAATTCGAACAAGAAATGTATATTGATAATCATTACTTCGAGAAGTAAAAAACACAATAAAAAGCAGCAAAATTTTGCTGCTTTTTTTATACCTCTAATTCATTCAAAAGAATTAAATTTACACCTTTCAAAAACACACACAAACACAACTAATAATGATTCATTTCTTTGGAAACGTAAACAGCAAGGTTTTTGCTGTTCAAACAACAGAAGAATTAACATCTGAAACAATTTCGAAATTAACCTGGTTATTTGGCAACCAACCGAAAATAAATGCGGCGTCTCTTGACGCCTTTTTTGTTGGGCCTAGAGCAGCAATGATTACTCCTTGGAGTACCAACGCTGTTGAAATTACTCAAAACATGGGAATTTCTGGAATTATCAGAATTGAAGAATTTGATGCAGTAGCTAATGATTTTTCTAACTTCGACCCTATGATTTCTCAAAAGTTTGACGGATTAAACCAAGAAACTTTTACGATTAATATTCAACCTGAACCAATTTTAGAAATTGAGGATATAGCTGCATACAACGAGCAAGAAGGGTTGGCTTTAAGCGATGAAGAAGTAGCTTATTTAGAAAGCGTAGCAGTTAAAATTGGAAGAAAATTAACCGACTCTGAAGTATTTGGATTTTCTCAAGTAAATTCAGAACACTGTCGTCATAAAATTTTCAATGGAACCTTTGTTATTGATGGTGAAGAAATGCCTACTTCTTTATTCAAGTTAATTAAAGAAACATCTGCAAAGAATCCTAACGATATTGTATCTGCCTATAAAGACAATGTAGCTTTTATTAAGGGGCCAAAAGTAGAACAATTTGCTCCGAAAAGTGCTGACAAACCAGATTTTTACGAAACGAAAGAATTTGAATCAGTTATTTCTTTAAAAGCTGAAACACATAACTTCCCTACTACTGTTGAACCGTTTAACGGTGCTGCTACAGGATCTGGTGGTGAAATTCGTGATAGATTAGCTGGAGGAAAAGGATCGTTACCTTTAGCAGGTACTGCTGTTTACATGACTTCTTATTCTCGTTTAGAAGAGAATCGTCCTTGGGAAAAAGGAATGAATGAACGTAAGTGGTTATACCAAACTCCAATGGACATCTTAATCAAAGCTTCCAATGGAGCTTCTGATTTTGGTAATAAATTCGGTCAGCCTTTAATCTGTGGTTCAGTATTAACTTTTGAACATGAAGAAGATGCTCGCAAACTTGGTTTCGATAAAGTTATTATGCAAGCAGGTGGTATTGGATATGGTAAAAAAGATCAAGCTTTAAAAGATACTCCACAAGAAGGAGATAAAATAGTAATCTTAGGTGGTGAAAACTACCGTATTGGTATGGGAGGAGCTGCGGTTTCTTCTGCTGATACTGGAGAATTTTCAACAGGAATTGAATTAAATGCCATTCAACGTTCAAACCCTGAAATGCAAAAACGTGCTGCAAATGCAGTTCGTGGTATGGTAGAAAGTGATGAGAACTTTATTGTTTCTATTCACGATCATGGAGCTGGTGGGCACTTAAACTGTCTATCAGAATTAGTGGAAGATACTGGAGGAAAAATCGATTTAGATAAATTACCTGTAGGAGACCCTACTCTATCTGATAAAGAGATTATTGGAAATGAGTCGCAAGAGCGTATGGGGTTAGTGATTGCTGAAAAACATATTGATACTCTTAATAAGATTGCTGAACGTGAGCGTTCGCCAATGTACACTGTAGGTGATGTTACTGGGGATCACCGTTTTACTTTTGAATCTAAAACCAATGGTAACAAACCAATGGATTTAGCTTTAGAAGATATGTTTGGAAGTTCTCCAAAAACAATTATGACTGATAAAACAGTAAATCGTAATTATGCTGATGTTGAGTATTCTAAAGAAAACTTTACTCAATATTTAGAACAAGTTTTACAATTAGAAGCTGTTGCCTGTAAAGATTGGTTGACTAATAAAGTTGACCGCTGTGTTGGTGGAAAAGTAGCAAAACAACAATGTGTTGGTTCATTACAAATTCCATTGAACAATGTCGGTGTAATGGCATTAGATTATAAAGGTAAAGAAGGAATTGCTACTACAATTGGACACTCTCCTATTTCTGGATTGATTGATCCAGAAGCTGGAAGTAAAAACTCAATCGCTGAAGCTTTAACAAATATAGTATGGGCTCCTTTAAAAGATGGTTTACAATCGGTTTCATTATCAGCAAACTGGATGTGGCCCTGTAAAAATGAAGGTGAAGATGCTCGTTTATACAAAGCAGTAAAAGCTATTTCTGATTTTTCTATTGATTTAGGAATCAACGTTCCAACAGGAAAAGATTCTTTATCAATGAAACAGAAGTATCCTAATGAAGAAGTAATTTCTCCAGGAACGGTAGTTATTTCTGCTGCTGCTAACTGTAACGATATTACTAAAGTAGTAGAACCTGTTTTACAACCAAACAAAGGAGACATCTATTATATCAACTTATCACAAGATGATTTTAAATTAGGAGGAAGCTCGTTTGCACAAATAGTAAACAAATTAGGTAACTCTACTCCTACTATTACTAATAATGAGTTCTTTAAATCGGTATTTAATGTTTTACAAAATTTAATTAAGGAAGGAAAAATCGTTGCTGGTCACGATGTTGCATCTGGAGGATTGATTACTACCCTATTAGAATTGTGCTTTGCGGATGTAAATGTAGGTGCCAATTTAGATTTATCTGCTTTAAATGAAGCTGATAGTATTAAATTGTTATTTGCTGAAAACTCAGGAATTGTTTTCCAAGCAGCTGATACTTCTGTAGAACAAACTTTAGCTGATAATAATATTGAATTCTTTAAAATTGGTTCGGTAACTGAGTCTGATCGTTTAAATATTAAAAATGGATCTGATATTTTTGCTTTATCTATTGCTGAATTAAGAGATACTTGGTATAAGACTTCTTATTTATTAGATCAAAAACAAACAGCTAATGATTTAGCTAAAGATCGTTTTGATAATTATAAAAACCAACCATTAAAATATACATTCCCAACTCATTTCACAGGAAAACTTACAGATACTGTTGGTACTGTAACTAACAGACCAAAAGCTGCTATCATTCGTGAAAAAGGTTCAAACTCTGAACGTGAAATGGCAAATGCTATGTATTTAGCTGGTTTTGATGTGAAGGATGTTCATATGACGGATTTAATTTCTGGTCGTGAAACTTTAGAAGATATTCAATTTATTGGAGCTGTTGGAGGTTTTTCTAATTCGGATGTTTTAGGTTCTGCAAAAGGATGGGCAGGAGCATTTTTATATAATGAAAAAGCGAACACTGCTTTGAAAAACTTCTTCAAAAGAGAAGATACCCTTTCTGTTGGTATTTGTAACGGATGTCAGTTGTTTATGGAATTAGAATTAATTAATCCAGAACATAACAAACACGGTAAGATGTTACACAATGAATCTAAAAAACACGAAAGTTCTTTTACATCTGTAAAAGTTCAAGAGAATAATTCAGTAATGTTATCTAGTTTAGCAGGAACTGAATTAGGAGTTTGGATTTCTCACGGAGAAGGAAAATTCAATTTACCAGAAACTGAAGACAATTATAACATTGTTGCTAAGTACGGATATGAAGGATATCCTAACAATCCAAACGGTTCAGATTATAATACAGCAATGATGTGTGATAAGACTGGTCGTCATTTAGTAACTATGCCACATATTGAGCGTTCTACTTTCCAATGGAACTGGGCTTACTATCCACAAGACAGACAAGATGAAGTTTCACCTTGGTTAGAAGCTTTTGTTAATGCAAGAAAATGGATAGAGAATAAAAAGTAAGTAGAATACAACTTTCTCAACAATAATGAAGCACTCTGTAAACAGGGTGCTTTCTTTTTTTTACAAAAGTAAACAATAAAATACATGTTTCACATTTGTTAACGCTTGAATTATTGTTACAATTGTAATAAACTCATAAAATTATAACTATTACTTGAGTATTTTAGATCTTTATAAGTAATTATTACTTTAAGTTTATTAAGCCTTATAACTTAAAGTAGCAATATAGACTTTATACTTTTCTCATGCTCATTTTTAAGATTTTAAAGGTAAATTAAAAAAGGAAGCTACTTAATAACGATTCTAACTCTATTCTACTGTTCAATTCTTTAAAATGCACTATAAAAAGGTACTTTAAAGTGAATTAAGAGGGATGTTTACAATATAAAACAGTAATAATTTAAGTTTCTTAAGTGTTACAATTGTAACTATACGTCTTCACTCACATTATAACCTTTCTCTATATCTATAACTTAAAGTCTTGTTTTTTAGTTATTTAAGTATATTTATTTAAAGTATTTTATGTGTTTAGTTGAGATTAATTTGAAAAAAAATCACTTTTTACTTGTTTACAATTATAAAACTACATATATTTACAACTGTAAACAACCCCTAATGTTTACATAAGTAAACAAATGATAGAAAGACTAAAACAGATATTAGATTATTACAATTTATCAGCGTCTAGTTTTGCAGATAAAATTGATGTTCCAAGATCTAGCATTTCTCACCTATTATCAGGAAGAAATAAACCGAGCTTAGATTTTATTATAAAAGTTGAAACGGCTTTTGATGAAGTAGACTTGAATTGGTTAGTATATGGTAAAGGTAGTTTTCCTCCAAATACAGAAAAACAAGAGAGAAATATAAAAATTGAGAAAAATGAAGCTCCTTCTCTGTTCGCTGAAAATCCTGTATTTGACCAAGAACCCGAAAAAAAATCAAATACGCAATTCTCAGAGAGTCATCAAAAACAGAAAGAATCCGTTGCTTTTAGAGAAATTAAAAATATTTTGGTTCTATATGACGATGGAACCTTTGAAGATTACAAAAAAAGATAATTATATAAAGATTCCCCCAAACCCTGAGAAATCAAAACCCCTTTAAATTTGATTTCGACAATTAGAAATCTCCCCCAAATTATGGATTTCTAAAAATTTCCCCTACGTGTTACCAAGTCCCCTTAAAAAACTTGGTTACCAAATTGACCCCTCAAATAAAAAAGTCCTGTATCAAATAGATACAGGACTTTTGGCTTTTATTTAAAAAAAATCTTTTCTAAGTTAACATTCCTCCGTCAACCGATAATGTTTGTCCAGTAATATATGAACTCATATCAGATGCTAAGAATACACAAGCGTTTGCAATATCTTGAGGAGTACCACCTCTTTTTAAAGGAATTTCGTTTCTCCAACCTTCAACAACTTTTTCGTCTAATTTTGCAGTCATCTCAGTTTCAATAAAACCAGGAGCAACAACATTACTACGAATGTTTCGAGATCCTAACTCTAAAGCTACAGATTTTGAGAATCCTAAAATTCCTGCTTTTGAAGCTGCATAATTAGCTTGACCAGCATTTCCTTTCAATCCAACAACTGAACTCATATTAATAATTGAACCTGCACGTTGTTTCATCATTGGACGAATCACCGCTTTTGTTAAATTGAAAACTGACTTTAAGTTTACTTCAATTACTTTATCAAAATCGTCTTCAGAAATACGCATTAACAAATTGTCTTTTGTAATACCCGCATTGTTTACTAATACATCAATAGTTCCGAATTCTTCTAAAACATTTTTAGCTAACTCTTGTGCCGCATCAAACTCAGCTGCGTTTGATTGGTATCCTTTTGCTTTTACTCCTAATGCTTTCAACTCATTTTCTAAAGCAGTTGCTGCTTCTACAGAAGAGCTATAAGTAAATGCAACGTTACATCCTTGATTTGCAAACTCTAAGGCAATTCCTCTACCAATTCCTCTAGTAGCACCTGTAACAATTGCAGTTTTATTTTCTAAAAGTTTCATTTATTAGTTGTTTTATCAGGTCAAATATATAAATAAAATCCTGCTAAAAAATAATCTTTAACAGGATTTTATATCGATTAAACTTTTAATTCTTTTTAAGATTTGATTTTCTTCTCATTAACATAGTTAAATAAGTAGTCTACATCTAGCTCCTTTATTTTCCCTAATTTTTGTAATGATTTTACATCTAAATCTTTTTTGTTTCCAATAACCATTACATTATATGTCTCTCCTTTTACATTTTTATCAAAAAATGCTTTCAAATCTTCTATAGTCATACCTTTAATGGTATTGTACATTTCCTCTCTATTATCATTATCAATTCCTAACTTTTTTAATCTTTCATAAGACCAAAAGATGTTAGACTTTGTAATTCTTTGAGCAGCTATTTTCTTTAATGTAGCTTCTTTAGCTGCATTAAATTGTTCTTCAGCCTCTGGCATGTTATTCATTAAATCCATCATTGCATCAACAGCTTGCTCTAACTTATTTGCCTGAGTACCAATATAAGCCATTACATAATTAGGATCTTCTTTTTCTTTTGCATTATTATAAGCTGCGAAAGCTGAATAAGCTAAAGATTTAGATTCACGAATTTCTTGAAAAACTATTGATGATAATCCACTACCAAAATATGTGTTAAATAATGTTGAAGCTGCTAAATTTTCTGGTTTGAAAGGCTCACCTTTAGCTAAAAATAACATTTCAGTTTGTACCATATCATAATCAGTATAAAAAACATTTCCACCAGTATTCGTTTCTACATACTCTTTTGCTTCTGGATAATCTTTTAATTCTCCATAAATTTTATGATGATTATTTAATGCTGCAACCGCTGCTTCTACATCTTTACCATAATAGAAAATACGTTGCTTATAGTTTTTCATTCCTTTGATGATATTTATAAGCTCTTCCGGGTTAATAGCTTTTAACTCATCAACTTGCATAATATCTCTTAAACGAGAATTTTCTCCATACTTTCCGTAGCTATATAGTCCATTCCAAAGAATATTTCCTTTTTGAGTTTTCCCATCTTGACGACCTTTATAAATTTTTTCAACATATTTGTCATATGCTTCTTGGTCAGCTTTTGCATTATCCCATAAATGTTCTAGCAACTCTAATCCTTTAGGTAAATTCTCCTTTAAACCACGTAAACCTACATAAGTTTTATCATCTTGGGCACTTACATAATAGTCTACACCTAATTTGTAAAACTCTTTTTTGATCTCCTCAGCAGAATATTTATCTGTTCCTATATATTCTAAATAACCAGCAGCAAGACTTAACTTTTTGTCGTTGTCTTTACCCATGTCAAAAATAATATTCAAATCAAATAGATCGTTATTCTCATTTAATACATAAGAAACTGTAATATTATTAGCCGTTTTAGTTTCTTTTATAGCAGTTTTATAATCAATAAATTTTGGCTGCAAAGGTGCTGACTTTACCTCATTAAAAGCTTTTACATATTCAGAACTGTTGCCTCTATTTAAATTTACAGGAGTTATCCCTGGATTTTGAACTTTTACTATATTCTTATCTTCACCTTTTCGTTTGTAAACGACAACGTAATTATTTTGATAAAACTTATTAGCAAAATCAACTAACTCTTGTTTAGATATTTTCTTCAAATCATCTAAAAACTTCACCTTATCTTTCCAATTCTCATGGTGAATAAATGCATTAAAATATGCACCAGCTAAGGCTGTATTGTTTTCGTACTGACGTGTTTGACTTAATTTTAAGTCATTAACAACTGCTTCTATCATCCATTCATCAAACTCTCCTTTCTTCAATTTTTCTACTTGTTCTAATAACAAATCTTTAACTTCATCTAAAGTTTGACCTGATTTTGGGGTTCCTGTAAAAGTATGGTAACCGTAGTCATTTAAAAAAGTTGGTGAACAACCTGCACTTTGTACTGCTTGCTTTTGATTTAAATTTAAATCAATTAATCCTGCATTACCATTAGCCATGATCATATCGCAAAGTGTAACAAATTTTTCTTCTTCTGTACTAACTCCTTGAGATCTATATGCTATGGAAATTGATTCAGAAGTTGGTCCAAAAACTTCTTTTACAATCGGTTCTGTAATTGGTTCTTCTTTTGGTAATATTGGGTGAACCAATTCTTTCTTTTCAAACTTCCCAAAAGTCTCGTTAATTTTTTTAATAGTAGCATCAAAATCTAAATCTCCTACTAATACTATTGCCATATTATTTGGCACATAATATTTATCAAAATAGTTATGAATATCCACCATTGAAGGATTCTTTAGGTGTTCAGCAGTACCTATTGTAGTTTGTTGGCCATAAGGATGGTTTGGAAATAATCCTTCCAACATTGCTGCATATTTCTTACGCCAATCGTTATCTTGACCTCTATTAAACTCTTCGAAAACAGCTTCTAATTCTGTATGAAATAAACGTAATACTAACGTACTAAAGCGCTCATTCTCTAAGTCTAACCACTTGTTTAATTCGTTTGCTGGAATTTTGTTTTTATATATAGTTTCTTCAAACCAAGTATGTGCATTTGTACCTGTAGCTCCTAATGAAGCAGTCATTTTATCATACTCATTAGCTACAGAATAGTTAGAAGCTTCTAAAGATACTTTGTCTATTTCTTTATAGATTGCTAACTTTTTATTTGGATCTTCCTCTGCTCTATGTTGTTCGTATAAATCGGAAATTTTAGTTAAGTATTCTTTTTCTTTTTCCCAATCTAAAGTTCCTATTTTATGGGTTCCTTTAAATACCATATGCTCTAAATAATGAGCTAGACCAGTAGAATTTTTAGGATCGTAATTTGAACCTGCTCTAACAGCTATATATGTTTGAATTTTAGGCTCATCTGTATTTTTGCTTAAATACACATTAAGCCCATTTTCTAATGTATATAAACGTAAACCTGTAGGGTCATTTGTTACGGTTTCATAACTGAAACCATTTACATCTTTGTTTTGTTCTGTCTTTACCTCTTTTTCTGAAGTTGTTGTTTGCTTACAACTTATACTAGCTATAAGCAACATGCTAATACATAGCAACTTAATTGTTTTCATAAATAATTTGGTTTTGATTAAAATAAAAATCCATCGAATTTACAAATTCGATGGATTTTACAATAAAATAATATGAAATTTTAACAGTTAATGCTAAAATATTTTTCTTCTTATGCTAAAACCTTAGCTACCATTTCTCCAATTTTAGCAGGAGACTCTACAACGTGTACTCCATTTTCTGCTAAAATCTTCATTTTTGCTTGCGCTGTATCATCAGCACCACCAACAATAGCACCTGCATGTCCCATTGTTCTACCTGCTGGAGCAGTTTGACCTGCAATAAAACCAACAACTGGTTTTCTGTTTCCATCTGCTTTAATCCAACGAGCAGCTTCAGCTTCTAAGTTACCTCCAATTTCACCAATCATAACGATTGCTTCAGTTTCATCGTCATTCATTAATAACTCAACAGCTTCTTTAGTAGTAGTTCCAATAATTGGATCTCCACCAATACCAATGGCTGTAGTAATTCCGAATCCTTGTTTTACAACTTGATCCGCAGCTTCATAAGTTAAAGTTCCTGATTTAGAAACAATACCTACTTTACCTTTCTTGAAAATAAATCCTGGCATAATACCAACTTTAGCTTCTTCTGGAGTAATTACACCTGGACAATTAGGTCCAACTAAAGTACAATCTAACTGATCAATGTAAGCTTTTACCTTTACCATATCAGCAGTAGGAATTCCTTCAGTGATACAGATAATTACTTTGATTCCAGCTTCAGCAGCTTCCATAATTGCATCAGCAGCAAATGCTGGTGGTACAAAAATAATAGAAGTGTCAGCTCCAGCTTTTTCAACAGCATCTGCTACTGTATTGAATACTGGCTTTCCTAAGTGCTCTTGACCTCCTTTACCTGGAGTTACTCCTCCAACAACATTGGTACCGTAGTCAATCATTTGACCAGCATGGAAAGTTCCTTCACTTCCTGTAAAACCTTGAACTATAATTTTTGAATCTTTATTTACTAAAACACTCATTGGTTTGCTTTTTATTTATTTTTTAAGACAGACAAAAATAATCTTTTAATTGAGTTTTCACAATTTATTTAAGGTTACTTTTTGTCTTGATTTGTTGCATTTTTTAAATAGATGACTTCTCTTAGTGTTTGGCGGTATTCTCTTTGTGGAGTTCCAAAATATACTCCTTTTTTTAACGATTTAGTAACCCCGGTTTGTGCCATTAAAACAGTTCCTTTTTCAATGGTTAATCCACTGATAATACCTACTTGCCCCCAAATTGTCACTTCATCTTCTATCACTGTACAACCTGCAATACCAGTTTGGGCTGCTATTAAACATTTTTTACCAATAACCGTATCGTGACCTATGTGAACTTGATTATCTATTTTAGATCCTTGACCTATTAATGTATCTCCAGTTACACCTCTATCAATTGTACAAGAAGCTCCTAAATCTACATTATCTTCAAGTACTACTCTTCCTCCAGAAATTAGTTTATCAAAACCTTCGGGTCTGTTTTTATAATAGAAAGCATCTGCTCCTAAAACCGTATTTGCATGAATAGTTACATTATCTCCTAGTATACAGTTATTATTGATTGACACATTCGCATGTATTAAACAATTTTTACCAATGGTTACGTTTTCTCCTATGAAAACGTTTGGTTGTATAACAGTGTTTTCTCCTATAATAGCAGATTCTGCTATACTACTTTTAGAAGCTATAAATGGGTTAAAATGTTTTGTTAATTTATTAAAATCTCTAAAAGGATCGTCTGAAATTAATAAAGACTTTCCTTCTGGACACTCTACTTTCTTATTAATCAAAATAGTAGTTGCAGCAGAATTTAATGCTTTATCGTAATATTTTGGATGATCAACAAAAACGATATCTCCATTTTCTACCACATGAATTTCGTTGATTCCTGTAATAGGAAAATCGTTAGCTCCAATAAATTCTACATCTAATAAAGCTGCTATTTGCTCTAAAGTTTGAGGCTGTTTAAATTTCATCTTTAAAAAGAAATTCCCGCTAAAGCGGGAATATTAAGTTTATTCTTTGATACGCTCTGTATATGCGCCTTTTTCTGTATCTATCTTAATCTTGTCTCCTTCATTAATAAATAAAGGAACATTGATTCTAGCTCCTGTTTCAACAGTTGCTGGTTTTGTAGCATTAGTTGCAGTGTTACCTTTAACACCTGGCTCTGTATGAGTTACTTCTAATATAACATGCGATGGCATCTCTACAGATAATGGCATATTATCTTCAGTATTAATTAAAACAGTTACAACTTCTCCTTCTTTCATTAAATCTGGAGCGTCCAATACTGATTTTTGAAGTGTAATTTGATTATAATCTTCAGTATTCATAAAGTGATACACATCTCCTTCTGGATATAAATATTGAAATTTATGTGTTTCAACACGAACGTCTTCTATTTTATGCCCTGCAGAAAACGTATTATCTAAAATTTTCCCTGTGGTAACACTTTTTAATTTTGTACGCACAAAAGCTGGACCTTTACCAGGTTTTACATGTAAAAACTCAATAACTTTATAGATATCGTGATTAAATTTTATACACAATCCTTTTTTAATATCTGATGTTGTTGCCATTTATTTGATCTTTATATATTGCGCTATTTTAGCCAGTGCAATTTTAATAATTAATTTGATTTAAAATATCCTTTCATTATTCCGCGATGTGAATCTTTGATAAACTGGATAATCTCATCACGCTCTGATGTTGCTTCCATCTCAGCCTCAATAATGTCTATCGCTTGAGAGTTGTTATAATTTTTTTGGAATAAAATTCGATATATATCTTGAACTTCTCTAATCTTTTCAGTAGTAAAACCTCTTCTACGTAATCCTACAGAATTAATACCTACGTATGATAATGGCTCTCTAGCTGCCTTAACAAATGGAGGTACATCTTTACGAACTAAAGATCCTCCAGTAACAAAAGCATGATTTCCTACTGAGGCAAACTGGTGTACTGCTACCATACCCGCTAACACCACATTATCTCCTATTGTAACATGTCCTGCTAACGTTGAATTATTGGAGAAGATACAATTATCACCCACTTTACAATCGTGAGCTATGTGACAATATGCCATAATTAAGCAATTATCACCAATAACTGTTCTCATTCTATCAGAAGTACCTCTGTTGATAGTAACACATTCTCTAATTGTTACATTATCTCCAATTTCTACAGTAGTTTCTTCGTCATTGAATTTTAAATCTTGAGGAATTGCAGAAATAACTGCTCCTGGAAAAATTCGACAGTTTTTACCGATGCGCGCACCTTCCATAATTGTTACATTGGAACCAATCCAAGTTCCTGAACCAATCTCAACATTTGCATGAATGGTTGTAAAAGGTTCGATAACTACATTACGAGCTATTTTTGCTTGAGGGTGTACGTACGCAAGTGGTTGATTCATATTATTTTACTTTTGAAATTTGAGCCATTAATTCTGCTTCACATACCAATTTTCCGTTTGCATAAGCATACGCTTGCATATGAGCAATACCTCTTCTTATAGGTGTAATTAATTCACTCTTAAATATTAAGGTGTCTCCTGGTAATACTTTTTGTTTAAACTTAACATTATCCATTTTCATGAAATATGTTAAATAATTTTCTGGATCTGGAACAGTATTTAACACTAAAACTCCTCCACATTGCGCCATAGCCTCTACTTGTAAAACTCCAGGCATTACAGGTGCTCCAGGAAAATGTCCTACAAAGAAATTTTCATTCATAGTAACATTTTTCATTCCTACCACGTGTTTATCAGACAACTCTATAATTCTATCAATTAGTAAAAACGGAGGTCTATGAGGTAAGATATCCATTATTTTATGAATATCCATCAAAGGTGGTTGATTCAAATCATAAGAAGGAATATTATTTCTTTTTTCCTTTTTAATGATTTTCGCTAACTTTTTTGCAAATGCAGTATTTACTGAGTGACCAGGTTTATTTGCTATTACCTTACCTTTAATACGAATTCCTGTTAAAGCTAAATCTCCAACAACGTCTAATAATTTATGACGTGCAGCTTCATTAGCCCAATGCAATGTTAAATTATCTAACACTCCATTAGGTTTTACAGTAATATTATCTTTGTTAAAGGCTTTTTTAAGCTTTTGCATTGTACTATCTGATAATTCTTTATCAACATACACAATTGCATTATTTAAGTCTCCTCCTTTAATTAAATCGTTTTCAAGTAACATTTCAATTTCATGTAAAAAACTAAATGTTCTTGCCGCTGATATTTCTTCTTTAAAATCTGAAATAGTATTTAATGTGGCGTTTTGAGTTCCTAGAATTTTAGTTCCAAAATCTACCATAGTAGTAATTTGGTACTCATCTGCAGGCATTAAAATAATCTCACTTCCAGTAACTTCATCTTTATAAGAGATTACTTCTTTTACAACATACTCCTCTATTTCTGCTTCTTGCTCTACAATACCTGCTTTCTCAAGAGCTTCAACAAAAAACTTAGAAGAACCATCCATAATTGGTGGTTCTGAAGCATTAATTTCAATAAGTAAATTATCAATATCTAAACCTACGGCAGCTGCTAGTACATGTTCTGAAGTTTGTATTTGAACTCCATTTTTTTCAAGGTTTGTTCCTCTTTGTGTATTTGTTACATACTCAGCTTTTGCTTCTATTACTGGTTCACCTTCTAAATCAACACGTTTAAAAGCAAATCCGTGATTTTCTGGCGCTGGTTTAAAAACCATAGTAACTTCATTACCAGTATGTAATCCTACACCTGATAATGTAACTTCATTTTGTATTGTTTTTTGGTTCTTACTCATCATTCATTTTTTGAGCATTCAACTCTTTTTCTATTTTATGTATTGTAGATACTAACTTTGGTAAGTTTTTAAAATGCACATACGATTTACTATAATCAGAATATCCAAATGCTGGAGATCCTTGTACCACTTCATTATCTTTTAAACTCTTCCCTATACCTGATTGAGCTTGGATTTTTACGTTGTCTCCAATGGTTATATGTCCAACAATCCCTACCTGTCCTCCAATCATACAGTTTTCACCTATTCTAGTTGAACCAGCGATTCCTGTTTGAGAAGCAATTACAGTATTCTTACCTATCTCAACATTATGAGCTATTTGAATTTGATTATCTAACTTTACTCCTTTACGGATAATAGTTGATCCTAAAGTTGCTCTGTCAATCGTTGAATTAGATCCAACATCTACATTATCTTCTATAATAACATTTCCTATTTGTGGAATTGCCTTGTATTCTCCATTTTCATCAGGAGCAAAACCAAAGCCATCAGCTCCAATTACTGTTCCAGAATGAATTTTACAATTCTTTCCAATAACAGTTTCTGAATATATTTTTACACCTGCAAAAACAACAGAATTGTCACCTATAGTAACATTATCTCCTATGTAAGAATTTGGATAAATCTTTACATTATTGCCTAATACTACATTTTCTCCTATATAAGCATAAGCACCTATATATTCATTATCTCCTATTGTAACAGAATCTGCTATAAAATGAGGGTTTTCTCTCCCTACTTTATTATTCTTAACTTCATTATAAAACTCTAATAACTTTGAAAATGATTTATACGCATTCTCTACCTTAATTAAAGTTGTTGCTATTTCCTTTTCAGGAACAAAGCTCTTATTAACAATAGCAACCGAAGCCTCTGTTGTATATATATAGGGGTTGTACTTAGGGTTTGACAAAAAGGTTAAAGAACCTTTTGTGCCTTCCTCTATCTTAGAAAGTTTTGATACTTCAGCATTTGGATCTCCTACAATCTCTCCTTCTAAAATATCGGCTATTTGTTTTGCTGTGAATTTCATTAAGTGCAAAAGTAATTATTTTTGTTTAATTACCATTTTGTTAACGTTTGTTTTCAAAAACAAACTACATTATTTTTTTAGGATAGCACAAAAAATATTTCACTACAGGTTTTGTCAATGCTTTGAGGTTCAGTTGATCTGACGCTTTAGCTATATCTTTTAATTTACCTTTTTTATTAAGAATTTTTATAGGTTTATCAGTATTATATGCTTGGTGTTTTACTCTATCTGAAAAAACAAAATACTCTACTTCTTTTTCATCAATATTCAATAAATCTTTAATTTTTTTGCACTTTTTATTAATATATTCATCTGAAAATGATTCTTCTTGAATTTCTACCTTTAAAAGATGTCTATCAATAATCATTTCTGCTAATTCAGAAAGCACCAAATCTTCATGATTTTTCCATTCTTTTATTGCAGAAAGAACATCATAATCATCTAACTCAGAAAACACTTGAAGTGTTTTTTTAGAAAAGTTTTCTTGTGTTATAGGATTGTATAAAAAATATTTCAAAGCTGTACTTGCTGGTAATTCAACACCTTTCATTGCTAGTTCCTTGGCTCTTTTTAGCACATTAACTAAAATATTTTCAGCAACCAAGCCTGTTTTATGCAAGTAAACCTGCCAATACATTAAACGACGTGCGATGATAAACTTTTCTACCGAATAAATCCCTTTTTGCTCAATAACCAACTCATCATCAACCACATTCATCATTGCTATTAAACGGTCCGAAGATATATTACCTTCTGCAACACCTGTATAAAAGCTATCTCTTTTTAAGTAGTCTAATCTGTCAATATCCAATTGACTAGAAATCAACTGATACAAAAACGTTCTGTGATACTTTCCTTCAAATACTTGAATAGCTAAAGTCAACTTTCCATTAAATTCCTCATTTAATGCTTTCATAAATTTCAGCGAAATTTCTTCATGTGTAATCCCGTTAACTATACTGTGCTCTAATGCATGTGAATAAGCTCCGTGTCCTATGTCATGCAACAAAATTGCTATATATAAAGCATTAGCCTCCTCCTCAGAAATTTCAACATTTTTCATTCGTAATACCCTTACAGCTTTTTGCATCAGATGCATACAGCCTATGGCATGATGAAAACGTGTGTGATTAGCTCCTGGGTATACTAAATTTGACAGCCCCATTTGAGTTACTCTACGTAATCTTTGAAAATATGGATGTTCTATAATGTCAAAAATTAATGAGTTAGGAATAGAGATAAATCCATAAATTGGATCGTTTATAATCTTCAATTTGTTTGTTTTGGGCATCTGTAAATAGTATGAATCCTTGAATTTTAAACAAAAAAATCATAATTTATCTACAAAACCAAATTAACTAGAACTTAATTAACGTATTTTTAGCTTTTAGAAACACAACAAAACTACTTTTAAGCGTTATTCTAAGTAGAATTTATATAAAAATTATGATGAGAAACATACATATTTTGTGGGTTGATGATGAAATAGATTTACTAAAACCTCATATTATTTTTTTAGAAAAAAAAGACTACTCAGTAACAACTTGTACTAATGGTGCTGACGCCATTGATTTAGTTGAACAGAATAATTTTGATATTGTTTTTTTAGATGAAAACATGCCTGGTATAACAGGATTGGAAACCTTATCTGCTATCAAACAAAAAAATGCAAATCTTCCTGTGGTTATGATCACCAAAAGTGAAGAAGAGTATATTATGGAAGAAGCTATTGGATCTAAAATTGCAGACTATCTTATTAAACCTGTAAACCCAAATCAAATTTTACTTAGTTTAAAAAAGAATTTAGATCATTCTCGTTTAATATCTGAAAAAACCACCTCCAATTACCAACAGGAATTCAGAAAACTTTCGATGGACTTAGCCATGGTAAATTCTTATGAAGAATGGAGTGAATTATACAAAAGATTAGTTCATTGGGAGCTTGAATTAGAAGACATTAATGATCCTGGTATGCTTGAGATTCTAGAATCTCAAAAATCTGAAGCGAATTCTCAGTTTTTCAAATTCGTAAAGAAAAAATACCAAAATTGGTTAACTGGTGATGATAAACCTACTTTTTCTCACACCCTATTTAAAGATTATATTATTCCTAATCTCTCAAAAGAACAAGGAGTTTTATGGGTAATAATTGATAATCTACGTTACGACCAATATCGAGTTTTAGAACCTTTCATCAATAACTATTATAAAAAAGAAGAAGAGCATTCTTATTACAGTATTTTACCAACTGCCACACAATATGCCCGAAATGCAATATTTTCCGGACTCATGCCTTCTGAAATGGAAATGAGATATCCTAATTATTGGAAAAATGACACAGATGAAGGAGGCAAAAATTTATTTGAAGCAGAATTTTTAGATTCTCAAATTAAACGATTAGGATTAAACATTAAACACGAGTATCATAAGATTATTTCGTTAAAAAGCGGAAAAGACTTAGCTGATAATTATAATAGCACAAAACAAAATGATTTGACGGCGGTTGTCTATAATTTTGTGGACATGCTTTCGCATGCAAAAACCGAAATGGAGGTTATTAAAGAACTAGCTGGAGATGACAAAGCATATCGCTCATTAACTGTAAGTTGGTTTAAAAACTCCCCTTTATATGAAATCATTCAAAAAGCACAAAAACTAGGACAAAAGTTAATTATTACAACCGATCATGGTACTATAAATTGTAAGCATCCAACTAAAGTAATTGGTGATAAAAATATTAGCTCTAACCTTCGATATAAGACTGGTAAAAGTTTAAGTTACGAAGATAAAGACGTGTATGCTGTTAAAAATCCAAAAGAGATATTCTTACCTTCGGTTGCAATAAATAGTCCTTTTATTTTCACAAAAGAAGATTTATTTTTTGCCTATCCAAACAACTATAATCATTTTGTAAAATACTACAAAAACACCTATCAACATGGTGGAATATCGTTAGAAGAAATGATTATTCCTTGTGCTGTTTATAATCCGAAGTAAGCTAAAAGTAATTTTTATTAACAAACATTTCTTCTTTATTTTTGCTTTCTATGAACAAGAACTATTCACTCAACGAATTAACCGCAGTAGCAAAAGAAATTATTGCCATTGCCCCTCATAAAATATTGCTTTTTTATGGAGAAATGGGAGTTGGAAAAACTACATTGATTAAAGAAATATGTAAAGTTTTGGGAGTAGAAGATGTTGCTAGCTCTCCTACCTTTTCTTTAGTTAATGAATATAGAACCAACACAAATGAAACTGTTTATCATTTTGATTTTTACCGTATAAATGATGAAGAAGAAGCCTATGACATGGGGATAGAAGATTATTTATATAGCGATAATTGGTGTTTAGTTGAATGGCCCGAAAATGTTAAAAATTTATTACCTTTAGATGTTGTTGCTATATCAATTAACTCGCTTGAAAACGGGCAACGAAATATTCAATTAAAATAAACTAACTAAATGGGGTCTATCTCACCTTTTACCAAAGAGCAGTTAATGCCACAAACCGAAATGCTTGAGATTAAAAAGCAAAAAGGAGAACTGCTTATCGGCTTACCTAAAGAAACGCACTTTGAAGAAAAACGAATTAGTTTAACTCCTGACGCTGTTGCTGCTTTAGTAGCACATGGTCACAGAGTGGTTATCGAAACTGGTGCTGGTGATGGAGCCAATTATAGTGACAAAGAATATTCCGATGCAGGAGCTAAAATATCCTACGATGTAAAAGAAGCTTTTGCTTGTAGTATTGTATTAAAAGTTGAACCTCCTTCTTTGGAAGAAATTCAAATGTTAAATCCTCAAACGGTTTTAATTTCTGCATTACAGATCAAAACTCAAGATAAAAAATATTTTGAAGCACTTGCTAAAAGACGAATTACAGCAATTGCGTTTGATTATATAAAAGATGAGCATGGAGTATATCCTATTGTAAAATCGTTAAGTGAAATTGCTGGTATAGCCTCTATGCATATCGCTGCTGAACTAATGACTGCTTCTTATGGTGGTAATGGTTTATTATTAGGTAATATTGGTGGAGTTCCTCCGAGCGACGTAGTTATTATAGGTGCAGGTACTGTGGGTGAATTTGCTGCTAGATCTGCTATTGGTTTAGGTGCTAGAGTTAAAGTTTTTGACAATTCAATAACTAAATTAAGAAAACTTCAAAGCTGCATATCGTCTCCTATATATACCTCTACTATTCAACCTAAAACTTTACTAAAGGCTTTAATGCGTTGTGATGTTGCTATAGGTGCCATTAGAGGCAAAGACCGCTCTCCTATCGTTGTTACCGAAGAAATGATTGAACAAATGAAAGACGGTGCTGTTATTGTTGATGTTAGTATAGATAGAGGTGGTTGCTTTGAAACTTCAAAAATTACCACTCATAGCAAACCTACTTTTACTAATCACGGAGTCATCCATTATTGCGTACCAAATATTCCTTCTAGATATTCACGAACAGCATCTGTATCAATCAGTAATATTTTCACCCCATATTTGATAGAGATAGCTGAAGAGGGAGGTTTTGAAAATGCAGCTCGTTTTGACAAAAGTTTGCGCAACGGAATGTATTTTTACCATGGAATCTTGACTAGCAAAGCGGTAGCAGACTGGTTTGACCTTCCTTATAGAGATATTAATTTATTAATTTTATAAGTATCATTTTCTTACTTTTGCTTTTCAATTTTAAATTATGCAGTGGTTAAAACGTTTTGGATATTACTTAGTAGGGCTAGCTTTAGGAACTATCGTTGTTCTTTTTATTTGGAAAGGTAAAGATGTTTCTTTTGATTATGGGATGGACGCTAGAACCCTAAAAACCATAAGAATTAAAAAACGTTTGTTTTCTGATACAGCACAGCAAGTATTAGTTAGTTCTAAGATTGACACAAGTACTATTTCCACAATTTTAACTCACGGTGATGTGAATTTTGGAAAGAGCAAACCACGTGTAAAACCTTGTGCTGAATATTATATTACCGGAAAAGACAGCTTAAAACATATAAGTTTATATGTTATACGATGTGATTCTACAGCTACTATTGATAAAATAACAATAACTAATTAGCAGTTAGTTTTTGTATTTATCGTACAAGCCTGCTCCATTTATAATCATTGGAGTTATTTTTTCTATTCTTTTTTGTTTGGTAGCTTCTCTTTTTGCTTCGGAAATATAATTGGTAAATTCTCTTTTTTTACTGAGGGTAAATCGTTCAAAAGCTTCTTTTAACCTCCCATTTTCATCTAACAACTTCTGAAGTTCATTAGGTATAATCAGTGGTTTTACATTTTTTTGAGGTTTTAATTCTTTCCCTTCTTCAGAATTTTTAATAGCTTCTAGCACATATTTTTTCACCAAATCTGATTGAATACTTTCTAATTTAGGAAATCTCCACTGACGCATTGCTTGTGTCTTACCTTCTTGAGCATTAATCAGTACTTTTTCGTCATCATTTAAAAAACAGCCCTGAAAAAACCAAAGTCCACAATAATCTTTAAAAGCCGATAATCCTACAATATTTTTACCTTTGTAAACATATACTGGTGAGCCCCATTTAATGACTTCTTCTAGAGGTAATTCTAATAAAACAGAACGCAAGAGGTTTAACTCTTGCGTCCATATTTTTTTATCATTTATGTATTCCGTTACTTTAGAATTCATTATGCTATTGATTCCTCTAACGAAACCATCCAATTTACACCAAACTTATCTCGTAACATTCCAAATTTGCCTCCCCAAAAAGCTTCTTCAAAAGGCATCATTACAAAAGCTCCTTTAGAAAGTCCATTAAAAACTGATAGCGCTTGCTCTTCATCTTCCGTATTTATACTAACAGCAAAGTTATTCCCTTTATTAAACGCTTCTTTTTCATTAAAAAAATCGGAAGCCATAATTGAAAGGTTTCCTGCTTCTAACGTACAGTGCATTATTAATTCTTTAGCCTCTTCAGGTATATTTTTACACACCTCTTCTGGAGCATCTTTAAATTGCATTAACATGGTTATTTCACCACCTAATACATCTGCATAAAAAGTCATAGCTTCTTTACAGTTTCCATTAAAATGTAAATACGTACTTGCTTGCATATCGTTTGTTTTTAGTTGGCAATATCACTTGTGAATTTTATACGCATTAAACGTAATTCATCATCATCATAATCTCCATCAAACTCATCTAAGGCATCTTGAATTTTATCGGTTTCTGCCTCCATAAAATATTCATGAATCTCTTCTTGCTGATCTTCATCTAGCAAATCATCAACAGCATAATCGATATTTAATTTTGTTCCTGAAAATACAATAGCCTCCATTTCTTTAATCAACTCATTCATCTCTAAACCTTTAGACCTCGCTATATCTTCTAATGGTAGCTTCCTATCTGTATTTTGGATGATATATAGTTTTAAACCAGAGTTTACACCTGTACTTTTAACAATTAAATCGTCAGGACGCATCACATCATTTTCCTCTACATATTTGGCTATTAATGCAACGAAATCTTTACCATATTTTTTCGCTTTCCCTTCTCCAACTCCATGAACTTTTGCCAACTCATCTAAAGTAATTGGATATTTAAGTGCCATATCATCTAATGACGGATCTTGAAAAACTGCAAAAGGAGGAACACCTAAGCGTTTACCTACCGTTTTACGAAGATCTTTTAACATTGCAACTAATTTATCATCAACACCTCCAGCAGATTTTTCGTTAGTAATAATTGTACCATCGTCCGAAGTTTCGTACACATGATTTTCTGTCATCATAAAAGAAGTTGGGTTTTTCATAAACTCCTCTCCTTCTGATGTAATTTTTAAAACTCCGTATTGCTCTATTTCTTTCCTAATCAAATCAGCTACTAAAACTTGGCGAATTAATGCCATCCAATAATGGTTGTCTTTAGCTTTCCCTATACCAAAATAAGGCTGTTCATTAGTTTTATGAGAATTTAATAGTGCATTTTCTTTACCTATTAATGTATTTACAATCTCTTTAGGTTTATACATTTCATTAGTATCTTTAATAACAGATAACAATGTTAGCACTTCATCTTTGGCCTCGTGTTTCTTTTTTGGATTGCGCATATTATCATCCATATCTGCGCCTTCTCCATTCACTTCATCAAACTCTTCTCCAAAATAATGAAGCAAATATTTACGTCTATTCATCGAGGTTTCCGCATATCCTACAACTTCTTGCAGTAACGCATGCCCTACTTCTTGCTCAGCAACTGGCTTATTCGCCATAAATTTTTCGAGCTTTTCAATATCTTTATATGAATAGAATGTTAAACAATAGCCTTCTCCTCCATCACGTCCTGCTCTACCTGTTTCTTGGTAATAACTCTCTAAACTTTTAGGAATATCATGGTGAATTACGTAACGCACATCTGGTTTATCAATCCCCATTCCAAAGGCTATGGTAGCTACTACAACATCGCAATCTTCCATCAAAAACATATCTTGATGTTTTACTCTTGTTTTAGCATCTAATCCTGCATGATACGGAACTGCATTGATACCATTTACCTGTAAAATTTGCGCGATTTCTTCCACCTTTTTTCGGCTCAAACAATAAATAATTCCAGATTTCCCTATTCGTTGCTTTATAAATCGAATGATGTCTTTTTCTACCTCTTTTGTTTTAGGGCGCACTTCATAAAATAAGTTCGCTCTATTAAAGGATGCTTTAAATACATTCGCATCCGTCATTCCAAGAGTTTTCAAGATATCTTCTTGAACCTTTTCTGTTGCTGTAGCTGTTAACCCTATAATAGGTACATTATCAATTTGCTTGATAATATTGCGCAAATTTCTGTATTCGGGTCTAAAATCATGTCCCCATTCAGAAATACAATGCGCCTCATCAATAGCTACAAATGATATGTTCTGTTTTCTTAAAAAGTCAACATACTCCTCTTTAATCAAAGATTCAGGAGCAACATACAAAAGTTTTGTTATCCCTTCTTCTATATCAGATTTTACTTGAATAACCTCTGATTTATTCAAAGAAGAATTTAACACATGAGCTATTCCTTGGTTTTCAGAAATACCTCTAATAGCATCAACTTGATTTTTCATCAAAGCGATTAAAGGCGATACAACAATCGCCGTTCCCTCTTTCATTAAGGCAGGTAATTGGTAACATAGCGATTTACCTCCACCTGTAGGCATAATTACAAATGTATTTTTATTCTCTAATACACTATTAACCACATCCTCTTGCAATCCTTTGAATTGATTAAATCCAAAGATTTTTTTTAATGATCCATATAAATCCGTCTGCTCTTTATTCATCTTCTGATATCAAAAATTAAAAACGAGAACTAAAGTACAAAAATTCCCAACATTTGATAGTGGAAACTTTCTTTTTATTAAAAAGATTTTCTTCTTAAATATTCCTATTTTTACACTTTAAAATTTTACTAAAAACCTTTTTTAACTTGAAAGACGCAAACGCTATTCTCTCAACCGCAAAAGAAACCATACTTTTAGAAAGTAATGCTATTGCTAATTTAGCAAATTTATTAGATAGTTCATTTACCAACGCTGTTAATTTTATCTATAATTCTAAAGGACGTGTTATAGTAACAGGTATTGGTAAAAGCGCGAATATAGCTACTAAAATGGTAGCTACATTTAACTCTACAGGTACCCCTGCAGTTTTTATGCATGCAGCTGATGCTATTCACGGTGATTTAGGAAATGTTCAAGACAATGATGTTGTTATTTGTATTTCTAAAAGCGGAAATACTCCTGAAATTAAAGTCTTAGTACCTTTAATTAAGAATTCAAAAAATAAAATTATAGCCATTACAGGAAACCCTGATTCTTTCTTGGGGAAAAATGCTGATTTTTTACTGAACTCATATGTTGAAAAAGAAGCATGTCCTAACAATTTAGCTCCTACAACTAGCACAACAGCACAATTAGTTTTAGGAGATGCTTTGGCTGTTTGCTTATTAGATCTTAGAGGATTTACAAGTAGTGATTTTGCTAAATATCACCCAGGTGGAGCTTTAGGAAAACGCTTGTATTTACGTGTTTCTGATCTGATTAAAAATAACGAGTTACCAAAAGTTAAAAGCACAGATAAAGTAACTCAGGTTATAGTTGAAATCTCTGAAAAACGTTTAGGAGTTACTGCCGTAATTGATAACAATGAAAAAATCATAGGAATCATCACAGATGGTGATATCCGTAGAATGTTAAGCAAGACCACGAAAATTGATGAGCTAACTGCTTCTGATATCATGAGCATTACCCCAAAGACAATTGATGTGGATGCTATGGCAGTAGAAGCCTTAGAAACTATGGAAAATAATAATATCACACAGATTTTAGTTACTGATATTGATAATAGCTATGTAGGTGTGGTTCACTTACATGATTTAATAAAAGAAGGAATTTTCTAAGATGGCAGAGAAAGAAATGTCTTTTTTAGACCATCTTGAAGAGTTAAGATGGCATTTAGTAAGAAGTTTTGCTGCAATTTTTGTGGTAGCAATCGTCATTTTTGCAAACATCAATTTCGTTTTTAATGAGATTTTGTTAGCGCATTTAAAACCTGATTTTGCCACCTACAAATTCTTCTGTAAAACCTTTTCTGCTATTGGAATTGATAGTAGTTTTTGCAATATCACTTTCAAACAAACACTACAAGCTTTAAATCCTACACAACAATTAATGACCGCTATTTGGTCATCGATAATCTTAGGATTTGTTGTTGCTTTTCCATATGTGTTATGGGAATTTTGGCGTTTCATTGCTCCTGGTCTTCATGAAAGCGAAAAAAGACAATCAAAAGGATTTATTTTTACTTCTTCTTTCTTATTCTTTTTAGGTATCTTATTTAGTTATTATGTTATTTTACCTATGTCAGTATATTTCTTTTATAATTTTGAAATATCTGACGCCATTCAAAATAACTTTAAACTTGAAGCCTATATAAGCTTAATAACTAATACTCTATTAGGTGTGGCTATATTTTTCGAGCTTCCTGTAGTGATTTTCTTCCTATCTAAAATAGGATTAATTTCTCCTGAGTTTTTACGAAAATATCGCAAACATGCATTGGTCTTGGTCTTAATTTTATCAGCAATTATTACACCTCCTGATATAGCAAGTCAAATTATTGTTTCGGTACCTATCATGATTTTATATGAAATGAGTATTTATGTATCTAAGTTCGTAATTAAAAAACAACAACAAAATGTCACAAAAAGTCCAAGAGTTTAATGAATATCGTGCTAAAATGAACGAGAAAATTTTAGCAGCGGATAATAAAGTTATCAAGCGAATTTTTAATTTAGATACCAATGCTTATGCAGAGGGACATTTATCAGTAAAAACAAAAGAATTATTAGGTTTAGTTGCTTCAGCTGTATTACGTTGTGATGATTGTATTGCCTATCATTTAGAAACTGCCTATAAAAATGGGGTTACCAAAGAAGAAATGATGGAAACGATGAGCATTGCGACATTAGTTGGTGGTACTATTGTGATTCCTCATTTACGAAGAGCAGTGGAATTTTGGGAAGCACTTGAAGAAAACAGTTAACAAATTATTAAGCCACTAACCTATAGCTTTATATTATTTTAGTGGCATTAGTTAGTAAAAACATACATGAAATTAAGAGCAGATAACATACAAAAAGTTTACGGGAGCAGAAAAGTTGTAAAAGGTATTTCATTAGAAGTTGAACAAGGTGAAATTATAGGGCTTTTGGGGCCTAATGGGGCTGGAAAAACAACTTCTTTTTATATGATTGTAGGGATGATTAAGCCTAATGATGGTCATATTTTTTTAGACAATGAAGAAATTACTACCGATGCAATGTACAAACGTGCTCAAAAAGGAATTGGCTATTTAGCACAAGAAGCTTCTGTTTTCAGAAAATTATCGGTCGAAGACAATATTATGTCTGTTTTAGAATTTACAGATAGAACCAAAACAGAAAGGAAACAACGTTTAGAAGAATTGATTGATGAGTTTAGTTTAGGACATGTTCGTAAAAACCGTGGTGATTTGTTATCTGGTGGTGAACGTCGTAGAACAGAAATAGCTCGTTGTTTAGCATCAGACCCAAAGTTTATTTTATTAGACGAGCCTTTTGCTGGGGTTGATCCTATTGCTGTTGAAGACATTCAAGGAATTGTAGCGCAATTAAAAAATAAAAACATCGGGATTTTAATTACCGATCACGACGTACAAGCTACATTAGCTATTACAGATAGAACTTATTTAATGTACAACGGAAGTATTTTAAAAGAGGGAACTCCCGAAGAATTAGCTGAAGATGAAACAGTTCGTAGAGTTTATCTGGGTAAAGATTTCGAATTAAAGAAAAAGAAATTCTTATAAAAACATAAAAAAACACGTTGGTTGTCAACGTGTTTTTTATTTCATTCTATTTTATAAAATTCTTTTATCCTAACTAAGTTGTAGCTTTTTTATCCGAGTTATTCACTATAGATAGCACAACATACAACAAAATAATCATTGGAATAGCTACTATTTTTATTGTGACCAGCATTACTACAGATAATGCTAAAAACACATACTTAATAACATTATCTTTAAACGAGAAGTTCTTAAACTTTAATGAAAATAACGGTATTTCAGCATTCATCAAATAAGTAAACAATACGGTAATTAGTATTAAAAAGTACGGGTTAGAAATTAACCCTACTAAAAAAGAATCTTTAGCGTATTCTACAATTAAAGGTAATGAGATTATAAACAAACTCATTGCAGGTGTTGGAACCCCTATAAAACTATCGGTTTGACGTTCATCAATATTAAATTTTGCTAAACGATATCCAGCTCCTAAAGTCAACACTAATCCAATGTAAGGTAAATTACTACCTGTAGCACCATACATATCCACTCCAAAATAACCAACAGCATCAACATTGAAAGCGCTTACTAAAAGTTGCATCATTACAATTCCGGGTACTACCCCACTTGTAACCATATCTGCTAAACTATCAAGTTGCTTTCCTAATTCACCTTGCACTTGAAACATTCTAGCTGCAAAACCATCAAAAAAATCAAAAACAATTCCTGTCATTACCAAAATTGCTGTAGCAAAAAAATCTCCTTTAATCGCAAAAATAGTAGCGATTGTACCACACAACAAATTTCCTAAGGTTAATAAATTTGGTATGTATTTTTTGATATTCATAGTACTCATAATTTACAGCTAAAATAAGAAATCATTTGATGAGTTTTACATTTTCGCTATTTTTTGTCATATTTGTTTAAAATGCTATAACGAAATATTATGCCTATTATTTCAGATATATTTTCGCCAAGTTTCCCTTTTAAAAATGCTCATTTTAGCACAGTATACCGTCCTTTATTTATGAAAGATACGATTGACTACCAACGGAAAAGAATTACTACATGGGATAACGATTTTATCGATTTAGATTTTTCTATAATTGGTTCAAAAACTTTAGTTTTATTAATTCATGGACTGGAAGGAAGCTCACAATCAAACTACATGATTACGACCTCTAATTACCTCAATAAAATAGGTATAGATACAGCTTGTATGAATCTTAGAGGATGCAGTGGAGAAGACAACTTACTTTTAGAAACCTATCATAGTGGAAAAACTGATGATGTTCGTTTTATAATTCAACACCTTCAAGATAATTATCAATATGAAAATATTATTATTGTTGGTTTCAGCTTAGGTGGTAACTTAACACTGAAATATTTAGGGGAGTATCATGATATTCCTTCAATAGTAAAAGGAGGAATTGCTGTTTCTGTTCCTATAGACCTAACTTCTTCTCAAGCGGAGTTAAACAAACTCAAAAACAAGATTTATATGAATGAGTTTTTGCGTACCATGAAATTAAAACTCTTACAAAAGGCAGAAAAATTTCCAGACTTCAAACTTAATAAAGAACTATTATTTAAAGCCAGTAAATTTCGACATTTAGAAAAACAATATACTGTACCTGTTTTTGGTTTTAAAAGCTCTGAAGATTACTGGGAAAAAGCAAGTGCTAAGCCTTTTATTCCAGAAATAAAACTCCCCACACTACTCATAAATGCATTAGATGACACTTTTTTATCAAAAGAATGTTATCCAATCAAAGAAGCCAAAGAAGTCAAGAATTTTCATTTATTAATCCCCGATTATGGAGGTCACGTTGGTTTTATGACTTCATTTTCTAACAATGAAAATAAATGGTTAGAACAGCGTATTTCTATATTTATACAGGAAAAAATTGGAATTAAGATTTAAAACAATAACCACAAAAATACCTAGTTATATTAATCGGATTTATGATATTTGTAAAACACCTATATCAATCTCGCTAGATTCTTATGATGATTAAAAAATATGCTTTACTATTCCTTTGCTTATTCAATATTTATATTGGTTTTTCTCAAAACACAAACACTTTTGGTTTATCAAAATTTTCTCAAATAAGCATTATAACATCAGGACCAGGTGAAGCATTATACGAAAAATTTGGTCATTCAGCTATACGCGTAAAAGACCCTGTTTTGCAATTAGATTTAATATACAATTACGGTATTTTTGATTTTGACGATCCAAATTTTTACATAAATTTCACCAAAGGATTTATGAAATATAAATTGGCTCGTTATCCTTTCTACCTATCTTTAAAGAGCGCAAAACAAGATGAACGTTGGGTTAAAGAGCAGATATTAAATTTAACGCAACAACAAAAAAATGAGTTTTTTCAGTTTTTAGAAACAAACGCTCAACCAGAAAATGCAAGTTATTTTTACGATCCGTTTTTTGACAACTGTGCTACAAGACCTCGTGACATAGTTCAAAAAGTCGTAGGAGATAATTTAATATTTAAAGATGATTTTGTTTCTGAAAGTTTATCATTAAGACAATTAATGAATAAAGAAATCAATCCTAACACTTGGGCGAGTTTAGGTATAAATATAGCTTTAGGAAGTAAGTTAGATAAAACTGCTACTCCGTTAGAATATTTATACTTACCTGATTATGTTTTTGAAGCCTGCAAAGCTTCAAAAATTATTAAAAAAGGAAAAGAAGAAAATCTAGTACAAAAAACAAATGTATTATTAGATTTTGAAGAAAAACAATCCAACAGTGATGTTTTTAGTCCTTTTCTAGCTATTTTATTATTCTCTTTATTAGGATTTTGGATTACTTACAAAGACATAAAAAAAACTAAAAGAACTGTTTGGTTGGATTTTTCTCTACTCTTTATAACAGGAACATTAGGCTTCTTAATTGTTTTTTTATGGTTTTTCACTAACCACTCAACTGCTCCAAATAACTTTAATTTTTTATGGGCTTTTGCTCCAAATATAATTGTAGCCTTCTTTTTGTTAAAGAAAAATCCACCTAAGTGGATTCGTATTTACATCAAAATTTTATTAGTTTTTTTAATTCTGATTCCAATTGTATGGATTACAAAAATACAGTTATATACCTACCCTATGACGCCGTTATTTGTGCTATTAGGAATGCGCTACTGGTATTTACAAAAAACTTTGAAGCGCTAATTCATATCCTTGTAAACCAAATCCAAAGAGCACTCCCTTAGCATTAGGTGCTATGTAACTCACATGACGAAATTCTTCTCGAGCATGTATATTGGAAATATGCACTTCAACCACTGGTGTTTCAATAGCTTTCACTGCGTCTCCAATTCCTACAGAGGTATGTGTATAAGCAGCAGCATTCAAAATTACCCCATCATAATCAAACCCTACTTCATGTAATTTATCAATCAGTTCTCCCTCAATATTTGATTGGTAATACTCTAATTCAATCTCTGCATGTTTATTTTTTAACTCTTTAAAAAAATCTTCAAAAGAGTTTAATCCATAGATAGTTGGTTCGCGCTTTCCTAATAAGTTTAAATTAGGTCCGTTGATTATGATTATTTTTTTCATTTTTTATATTTCTACAAAGTAAAAATAGCCTTTTTTAATTTTCTTATTAAAAAAAGTACCCCACAGAAAGTTGAAATACCCCATTTTTAACTTCTGCATTACCTCCATCAGGAATATCTGTCAAACCTAAATTATAACGGACTCCAAAATTTAATCCATTTTCTAGTTTATACCCTGCTCCGAAGTTTAATCCGAAATCAAAACTTTTTACGTCTAAGTCACTTGTTTCAGACATACCGTTAGATTCACCCTTTTCTTCTGATAAAATATTAATTCCTATTTGCGGGCCTGCTTCTAAACTTAGCCCTTCAATAATGTAATATTTAGCCATTATTGGAATATTTAAATAATCAACCTTAGTTGTGTAATCAATATTTGGTAATCCAAAAAACCTCATAGTTCTTTTAGCTCCTTGAGCTGAATAGATTAATTCTGGTTGTAACGAAAACTTATCTGATAACTCAATCTCTAAAACTCCACCTACATGAAAAGAAGTTCTTGTATCATTATCTAAATCATTTCCATATAAATTTGCAAAGTTCACCCCTGCTTTTACTCCAAAATGAATCTCTTGAGCATTAGCTGTAAAACCTAACGCAATCATAACAATTACTAATAATTTTTTCATAATTTTTTAATTTATAATTTTAGTTCACTAATATATAACTAAATAAAGCTTTTCTCTACTCTTTTAAAAAAGCTTTTTTTAAAAAACAAAAAGGAAGCAAAATTGCTTCCTTTTGATACTTTATATATGATATATAGTTTCTAATTACCAAGCATATCCTAAAGATAACCCTAACTTAGGTAAAAAACCTTCAATACTAGTTGAAGCAATTGATCCACTTGTTGATACTGAAACATATTGAGCTCCTAAATTTAAGTCTAAAGCAAAACCTGAATCACCTCCACCAAATACCCACTGGTATCCAGCTACAGCTCCTCCACCAAAAAAAGAAAAATCTCCCTTTTCACCACCAGAGTCTAAAGATGTATTCGAATAAGTCACAACAGGTGCAGCATACCATCCTCTTGGTGTTTCTTCTCCAAAGTAAAATTTATACTTACCTTCTACTCCAAATCCATTTGCTTTAGCATCAACTTGTCCTCCAGTTGTATTAACTTTTAAACTTGAATAAGCTAATGCTAATTCAACAGAACTTGATTCAGATACAACTCTTTCGTACCCTACTTCAAAAGAACCAAAAGCTAAAGCTAAAGGGTTTGCTTTAATAACATTTTTTTGTGCATTTGCAGTAAATCCTGCAGCAACCATAGCAATTACTACTAATAATTTTTTCATGAATTTTTTATATTTAAATTTTAATTAAAGTCGGCAAATATAATATCTTTTTTAATAAACAAAACACATAAACAACTCCTTACAACATCAAAAATTAATAACCTACTCAAAACAAAAAGATTACTTTTTAGTTTTAACTTATATTTAACACTTAGGGTTACTATAGAATAAAAAAAAAGGAAGCTATATAGCTTCCTTTTTTTTATTTCCTAACTGTTTCTTAGAAATATAATGCGAATCCTATAAGTCCTTGGAAAACACCATCTTGATCATCTAAACCAACATTGTATCTAACTGCTGGTTTTAAACTTACATTTTCTCCTAAAAACCATGCATAACCTGCTTGTAAACCTAACCATTTTAAATCTGTATTAGTATCTCCAGTAAAATCTACACTTACAGGGAATTGACTAGCAATATAATATTCAGCACCAATTTTATATACAAATGCATCAGCAGAACCGTTATCTCCGTAACCAAGCCCAGCTTTTACTGCTAAATCATCCGCTACAAAATAACCTCCATCTAAACCTATACTCCATTCAGTGTTTCCGTTTGAAGTAGCTAATGAAAAAGATGTGTTTCCTGTAGTTGCTGAACCTGTATTTGCTTCAATAACCCACTTTCCTTTTGCTGTTTGTCCGTTAGCTTCTTGTGCATTAGCTGTAAAACCTGCAGCTACCATAGCAATTACTAATAATAATTTTTTCATAAATTTTAATTTTATAATTTTAATTTTGAGCGGCAAAAATAATTCTATTTTTTATTTTTACATCACTTTTTATTCTAAAAAAATACACGTTTTTTGTAATGAACTGGGAACAAGCTACATCCAATTACATTAATTTCTTAAAAATTGAAAGAGGACTCTCTAAAAACTCTATTGACAATTACCAAAGAGATGTAAAAAAGCTGACTGCATTTATTAAAAATATGAATACTACTCTTTCTCCTCTATATATTACTCAAGAAAACATTCAACAATTCATTTATGAGACCAGTAAAAATATCAATCCGCGTAGTCAAGCTCGGTTAATTTCTGGGCTTCGTAGTTTTTTTGATTTCTTAATATTTGAAGATTATAGAAAAGATAATCCTACTGATTTAATCGAGAGCCCAAACATTACTCGTAAACTACCAGATACTTTAGAAAAAGAAGAAATTGATGACTTAATCGCTGCTATTGATTTAAGTCACCCACAAGGAGAGCGCAATAAAACAATTATTGAAACCATTTATAGTTGTGGGCTTCGTGTTAGTGAGTTAATTAACTTACAACTATCCGATTTATTTTTTGATGATGGTTACATTCGTATTTTAGGTAAAGGAAATAAATACCGATTTGTTCCTATACATATTACTACAATACAAAGACTCAACTTTTATATTAAAGAAATAAGATCTAATATCACTCCTATTAAAGATGATGAAGATATTGTTTTTTTAAACCGAAGAGGTAAACGATTAACTCGACAGATGATTTTCATCATCTTAAAAGAATTGGCTACAAAAATAAACCTCAAAAAAAGTATTGGACCACATACATTACGACACTCTTTTGCTACTTACTTACTAAAGCATGGCGCCGATTTACGTGTTATTCAACAATTATTAGGACATGAAAGTATTACAACTACAGAAATTTATGTGCATTTAGATAACAGTTATCTTAAAGAAGTTGTTGAATTACATCACCCTAGAAGTGATTTTAATCTAAATGAAGAGGATAAATAGACGAAACTATTGGGTACAAAAAAAGGCAAGCTACCTACATCACACCGCTACGACCTAATACCCTTGCTGCGTTCCCGCCCTGGGGGATTCAAAGGGAGCTGGTTGTGTAGGACTTGCCGGGGCAAATTTACAACCATTTTTTTATAAAAAACAACAAATTTTATATAAAAAAACTGTAACATTTCTAAGTTTTTGAATACTAATCGTTTGTTGTTTCATATTTTTAAAAAATTAAGCAAAAATCAGTTTCAACAACAATAAAGAATATATTTGTATCACTAACTAAATTCAAACTATGGAAAATCAAGCAAACAGTAAAAGCATTATTTTAAACTACGGATTAATTTATGGAGGAGCTATAGTTTTAACCAACCTAATAATCTACGCTTTAGGTATGACCTTCGATACTGTAGGTGGAATAATTAATATGATTGTATTAGCTGCATGTATTATTGTTCTTCCTATTTTAGCTATTAAAAAATTAAAAAAAGACAATAATTCTTTTTTAACTTGGGGAGAAGCTTTAAAAATAGGTGTGGGTGTTGTTGCTATCGGTGCTTTAATAAGCATTATTTACAGTCACATTTTTACTGGTCTTATTGAACCAAATTTTTATGGTCAATTAAACGAATTTCAAACTCAAAAATTATTAGACGCTGGTTTAACAAACGAGCAAGTTGATACTCAATTAGCTATGCAATCTAAATTTCAAGGTACTCTTATTGGAGATGCATTAGGGTTTTTATTTTACATTTTTATTGGTTTTGTAGTATCAGCTATTACTGGTGCTGTTATGAAAAAAACAGAAGAAAACCAATATTAAAAACTGTTTAATAGCAAAAAGTTTCATGTAAACTTAATACTTTGTAACTTTACCTTTTTAAACATTTGAACAAAACATATGGATATATCGGTAGTAATACCACTTCTTAACGAAGAAGAGTCTTTACACGAGTTACACGATTGGATTGCAAAAGTTATGCAATCCAATCGGTTTTTATATGAACTTATTTTTATTGATGATGGTAGTACAGATACCTCTTGGAGTGTTATTGAAGAATTATCAGTAAAAGACAAATCGGTTAAAGGGCTTCGATTTCAAAAAAACTATGGTAAATCTCAAGCCTTAGACGCTGGTTTTGGATTAGCACAAGGTCGTGTTGTAATTACCATGGATGCCGATTTACAAGACAGTCCTGATGAAATTCCTGAATTGTACAGACTTATTGTAGACGAAAATTTCGATTTAATTTCTGGATGGAAGAAAAAACGTTACGATAATGTGGTAACCAAAAATATTCCATCGAAGTTATTTAATTGGGCAGCCCGTAAAACATCAGGATTAAAACTACACGATTTTAATTGTGGTTTAAAAGCCTACAAAAATGAAGTGGTGAAAGCAGTAAGAGTAAGTGGTGAAATGCACCGCTACATTCCTGTTTTAGCCAAAAATGAGGGTTTTAATCGTATTGGGGAAAAAGTAGTGAATCATCAAGCTCGCAAATATGGAATTACCAAATTTGGAATGGATCGATTTATTAACGGATTCCTTGACTTAATTACCATTTCCTTTTTATCCAAATTTGGAAAACGACCAATGCACTTTTTTGGTCTATGGGGAACTTTTATGTTCATTTTTGGTTTTTTCTCGGCCTTTTACATTGGTGTTATGAAAATATACCATCTTTCTGCGGAAATTAAAACCATACTTGTAACCAGTAATCCTTGGTTTTATATAGCCTTAACCTCTATGATTTTAGGTACTCTTTTATTTTTAGCAGGCTTCTTAGGAGAATTGATTATTAAGAGTAATCCACAACAAAAACATTACAAAATTAAAGAACAACTGAATTTTTAAACCCGTACCTTTGTACGTTTTTTAATTTGATACATGAAAGAGATTTTAAACAACGCTAAACAGTGGCTTTCTGATACTTTTGATTCAGAAACAAAACAAGAAATTCAACAATTAATTGATACCAACACTGATGATTTAGCTGATCGTTTTTATAAAAATTTAGAATTCGGAACCGGAGGAATGCGCGGAATTGTAGGCGCTGGAACCAACAGAATTAATAAATATACCTTAGGTAAGGCTACTCAAGGATTGAGCAATCACTTACACAAAACATATCCTAATAAAACATTAAAAGTAGCTATAGGTTATGATTGTCGTCACGATAGCGAGTGGTTGGCTAAAATAGTTGCTAATGTGTTATCTGCAAATAATATTCAGGTATTCTTATTTGAAGATATGCGTCCAACTCCAGAGTTATCTTTTGCTGTAAATTATTTAAGTTGTGACGCTGGAATTGTTTTAACTGCTTCGCACAATCCACCAGAATATAATGGATATAAAGTGTATTGGAATGATGGTGGGCAAATTGTACCTCCACAGGATATTGAAATTATTAACGAAGTAAATTCATTAGACTTTTCTGAAATCAATTTCAATGCAAAAGAAGAATTGATTACTTCTATTGGTAAAGAGATTGATGAAGCTTTTTGGAACGCTTCTTTAGCGAATGGGACATTTGATGTGAAAGGACGTGAAGATTTAAAAATTGTGTTTACTTCTTTACATGGAACGTCTATCAAGTTAATTCCTGAGGTTTTAAAACGTGCTGGTTACACTCAAATACACATTGTTGAAGAACAAGCTATTCCTGATGGTGATTTCCCTACAGTTGAATCTCCAAACCCTGAAGAACCTGCAGCTCTTAAAATGGCCGTTGATTTAGCTGATAAAATTGATGCTGACATTGTGTTAGGAACAGATCCGGATTCAGATAGAATAGGAATTGCGGTAAGAGATATAGATGGAAATATGACCTTGTTAAACGGAAATCAAACGATGAGTATGATGACCGACTTCTTAATCAATGATTGGAAAAAACAAGGGAAATTAAACGGAAAACAATTCGTAGGATCTACGATTGTTTCTACCAATTTAGTCAACGAAATTGCCGATTCTTATAATGTTGAAACTAAGGTTGGTTTAACCGGTTTCAAGTGGATTGCTAAGATGATTAAAGACTATCCAGAGCTTGATTTTATTGGTGGAGGTGAAGAAAGTTTTGGTTATATGGTAAGTGATTTTGTACGTGATAAAGATGCTGTTACCTCTGCCCTACTTGCTTGTGAAATTGCTGCTGATGCTAAAGCCAATAATAGTTCTTTTTATAAAGAATTATTAAACTTATACAAACGCCATCATTTATACAAAGAACATCTAATTTCTTTGGTAAAAAAAGGAATGGATGGTGCGCAACAAATCAAACAAATGATGGTTGATTTACGTAACAATCCATTAACTGAAATAGATGGCTCTAAAGTTGAATACTTATACGATTACCAATCTTCAACAAGAAAAAATTTACTAACTGGTGAAGAAATCACAATTAACATTCCTAAATCAAACGTATTAATTTACCATACAGAAGATGGAACTAAAATTGCTGCTCGCCCAAGTGGTACTGAACCTAAAATTAAATTCTACTTTAGTGTTAAGAGCAAATTAAATGATATTTCAAACGCTAAGGAGGTAGAAAAAGAGCTTGACACTAAAATTCAACGTATTATTAAAGAATTAAACCTATAATGGACTATTTTAAAAAGATTATTAGATATGCTATTCCGTACAAAAAATATGGGTTTTTAAACATACTTTTTAATATCTTGTATGCCTTTTTTTCTACACTTTCTTTTTTGGTATTAATGCCAATGCTAGAAGTTATATTTAAACCAACGGCTCCTAAAGTAACAACTCAACCGACATTTAAAGGTATAGCTGACACTATAAATTATTTTAAAGAGTTTATTTCTTACCATATTACGAATATAGCTGGAGAGGATAAATCAAAAGCCTTAATGGTAGTTGTTGGCTTAGTCATTGTAACTTTCTTCTTTAAAAATATCTTTAATTACTTAGCTATGTACTTTATTACATTTTTAAGAAATGGTGTTTTAAAAGATATCCGAAACGATTTATACAAGAAAACTATAGAGTTACCTATCTCCTATTTTTCTGAAAAGAGGAAAGGAGATACTATGGCACGTATTGGTACTGATGTATTAGAAATTCAGCATTCTTTTTTATCAATATTACTCATGATTGTTAGAGAGCCTTTAACAATTATATTTACCATAGTTGCTATGGTTTTAATTAGCGTTAAACTAACCATCTTTGTTTTTATTTTTATTCCTATATCTGGTTATGTAATCTCTTTAATAGGTAAAAGTTTAAAAAGAAAATCTGATAGTGTTCAAAAAGAACAAGGGTATTTTTTATCATTGCTAGAAGAAACCTTAGGAGGTTTAAAAGTTATTAAAGGTTTTACTGCTGAAAAAGAATTTCAAAAAAAGTTTGAAGCTTCAACTAGTCGATTTTATCATTTTTCAAACACTTTGGTTAATCGTACCAATCTCTCAAGCCCCGCCAGCGAATTTTTAGGTATTGGAGTAATTGCTGTATTACTTTGGTACGGAGGTAGATTGGTTTTAATAGATGGTTCTCTAAACGGTGAAGATTTTATCGCTTATATGGGATTAGCCTATAATATGTTAACTCCAGCAAAAGCTATTTCAAAAGCGAGCTACAGTGTTAAAAAAGGAAATGCAGCTGCTGAACGTGTTTTAGAGATTCTAGAAACTGAAAACCCTTTAAAAGATACTCCGAATGCTATTAACAAGAAAGCTTTTGATACTGAAATTTCAATAGAGAACATTTCTTTTAAATATGAAGACAACTACGTTTTAAAAGACTTTTCTTTAACTATTCCGAAAGGAAAAATGGTTGCTTTGGTTGGACAGTCGGGAAGTGGAAAATCTACTATTGCCAATTTATTAACTCGCTTTTACGATGTTAACAAAGGAACAATCAAAATTGATGGAGTTGATATAAAAACTATCAAAAAACATTCTTTACGACAATTAGAAGGTTTAGTAACTCAAGATTCTATTTTATTTAACGACACAGTAAGAAACAATATTACTTTAGGTGCTGAAGATAAAAGTGATGAGGAAATTATTGAAGCTGCAAAAATTGCCAATGCACACGAGTTCATAAAAGATTTACCAAATGGTTATGACACTAATATTGGTGATAGCGGAAATAAATTGTCTGGTGGACAAAAACAACGTTTAAGTATTGCTCGTGCGGTACTTAAAAACCCTCCAATAATGATTTTAGACGAAGCAACTTCCGCTTTAGATACAGAATCAGAAAAATTGGTGCAAGATGCCTTAGAAAAAATGATGCAAAACAGAACATCTGTAGTCATTGCACACCGTTTGTCTACCATTCAAAAAGCTGATTTAATTGTAGTAATGCAAAAAGGAAAAATTGTTGAGCAAGGAACTCATGAAGTACTCATATCTAAAAGTGGAACGTATAAAAAGCTTGTAGAAATGCAATCTTTAGGATAATAAAAAAGAGAAGCAAAATGCTTCTCTTTTTTTATTTCTTTATTATTTACTCAGTTTTAATCCTAACTGTGCTCCCTTTTCTAACATAAATTGATACGAAGCATCATGTTCATTAGGGATTTTACCATCTAAAATAGCTTCTTTTATAGCTTCTTTTATTTGACCAATTTCCCTACAAGGTTTTAAGTTAAAAGTCTTCATAATTTCTTCTCCTGTAATTGGTGGTTGGAAATTACGAACCCTGTCGCGCTCTTCTACTTCTTTAATTTTTTGACGAACTATTTCAAAGTTCTTATGATAACGCTTAAATTTCTTCGGATTTTTAGTAGTAATATCTGCTTCACACAATGTCATTAATGATTCTACATCATCTCCTGCATCAAAAATTAAACGACGTACAGCAGAATCTGTCACTTCACTTGCTAGAACAATCGGACGAGAGCTTAACATCACCATTTTTTGAACAAATTTCATCTTATTGTTCAACGGCATTTTTAAACGTTTAAATAACTTATACACCATCTTCGATCCCACAAATTCATGAGAATGAAACGTCCATCCTATTTTTTTGTGATAACGTTTAGTTGGCGCCTTACCTATGTCGTGCAATAGTGCTGACCAACGAAGCCAAACATCATCGGTATTTTCAGCAATATTATCCACCACTTCTAAGGTATGATAAAAATTATCTTTGTGTTTTTGCCCTTCTACCTCTTCTACTCCTTTTAAAGCGATTAATTCTGGTAAAATTCTCTCTAATAACCCAGTTTTTTCTAATAATAAAAAACCTACAGAAGGTACTGGAGATTCTATAATCTTATTCAGCTCAACTACAATACGTTCTCGAGTAATAATATCAATTCTCGAAGTATTTTTTGTTATGGCATTCAGTGAGTGCTCTTCTATTTCGAAATTTAATTGGCTAGCAAATCGAATGGCACGCATCATACGTAATGGATCGTCAGAATAAGTTATATCAGGATCCAGTGGTGTTTTAATAATTTTAGCTTCTAAATCCGCTATTCCTCCAAAAGGATCAAGTAATAGTCCAAAATCATCTTCATTTAAACTTAATGCCAATGCATTAATCGTAAAATCTCTTCTGTTTTGATCGTCTTGTAAAGTTCCTTCAGAAACTTTAGGATTTCTACTTTCTTCCGAATACGATTCTTTACGAGCCCCAACAAACTCTATTTCAGTATCTTGAAAACGCAACATGGCTGTTCCGTAAGTCTTAAACACTTGAACTTTTGGTTTATTAGGTAGTAATTCAGCTACTTTTTGAGCTAAATCTATTCCACTTCCAACCGCAACCACGTCTACATCTTTGGCTGTACCACGTTGTAAAATAAAATCACGTACAAAGCCGCCAATTACATAGCTTTCTAGTTGTAATTCTTTAGCTGCTTGGGATATATATTGAAATATTTCTGCGGAAATTGCTTCCTTAAAATATTGTTTTTGCATACAATTATTCTCTAATCACAATAACATCATCATCTTCAATTTTTAAAATTGTTGAAGACTTTTCTGCTACTTTCTCTTGGTGCAAATTTACCACATAATCTACATTCTTTAAAATTGCTTCGCTTATTTCTGAAAAAGACTTGGGTGTAGGCTCTCCGCTAACATTTGCGGAAGTAGAGACTATAGGCTTTCCAAACTCTTTAATTAACTGAATACAAAACTCATCCTTTGGAATTCGGATAGCAATCGTATTATCAGATGCAATAGTATTGGGTGCTAATCCTTTCGGATTATTATAAATAATAGTGGTTGGCTTTTCTGATGTCTTTAAAATTTCTAAAGCTTTCTCGGGAATATTCCCTACGTGGTTTTGCAACATTTCAATAGAGTCTACTAAAATAATTAAGCTTTTAGATTCTTCTCTATTCTTTATTTTATAGATTTTTTTTACAGCTTCTTCATTTGTAGCATCACAACCTAATCCCCAAACTGTATCAGTTGGATATAAAATAGCTTTTCCTATCTCTAATAAGTTAATAATTGATTTAAAGGTCATTTGCAAAGTTTGAATCTAATCTATCGTCTACCCAATTTAAAATGTATTTTAACGTTTTTTGTGGTGCAGTCTCTAAACTCTGCAAACACATAAATAATACTTTCTTCTTTTTAATATTAGCTTTTATAATTTTTTTTCTCACCTTAAAAAAACTATATGATTGAATGTAACACAACGATAAGTTACTTTCCATAACACATGTTTTGTTTTTAATTTCAAGGTGATTTATTAGACCTTGCGGAACATACTGGTTTGCATCTCTAAATTTAAATTTAACATTAAGGACTTCAAGGTCAATATTCTCTTTAAAAAACGATTCAAATGTTGACTTCCTTAAAGGATGTGGTGTATGATGAAAGGTATATCTTTTTGAAAACCCAATTAATTTGGCAGATTTATCAATTGCTTCTAAGTGACTTACTTTATTTTTCTTTTTAATCTTTTTACCTAGTTTTTTATACCAAATATTTTCTTTTAATTTCTTCCATTTACCTCTCAAAACAGGATACCCATGTTGAAAAAAGTCTTCTGGTTTTGTTTCTTTTATTAAAAACACATCATCATTGAAGTATACAAAATGCTCTGACAATTTAGGTATCCTATAAATCATTGTTTCTATTGACTGAGAATTAAACGTTGGTAAGTACTCCTCATAACCTCTAAAAATAACTGTATGATCTACTAACTCTAAATTCACTCCTTTACTTAAAGCTTTTTCTTTAAGTTTTAAAAAGTTATGTGGTCGCTGATTATCAGTAACCACATAAATATTTTTTATATACACAGCAAACTTAAGTATTGATAAAATAGTTATTTCTATTTCATTAATAGAATTATAACGCGTAGATTCTCGCTTATTATCCCAATCTATCTTTTTATCTAAATACTGATTAATTTTATTTCTCCATACTTCATCCGAGCTATCAACCCAAGTAATTACTGCATCTATTTGCATAAAATATATTCTTAAACCGCTACATCATACTCTCTTAGAGCATCATTTAACGAAGTCTTCTTGTTAGTACTTTCCTTACGTTTTCCAATGATTAAAGCACAAGGCACTTGATATTCTCCTGCTGCAAATTTTTTAGTATAACTTCCAGGAATTACCACCGAACGTGCAGGAACTACTCCTTTCATTTCTACTGGCTCATCTCCTGTTACATCAATAATTTTAGTACTCATCGTTAATACAACATTCGCGCCTAAAACAGCTTCTTTCTCTACTCTAACTCCCTCAACAACAATACAACGAGACCCAATAAAAGCTCCATCTTCAATAATTACAGGTGCTGCTTGTAAAGGCTCTAAAACTCCACCGATTCCTACTCCACCTGATAAATGAACATTTTTACCTATTTGTGCACAAGAACCTACTGTTGCCCATGTATCAACCATCGTTCCTTCATCAACATATGCTCCAATATTTACATAACTAGGCATTAAAATAGTTCCTGCTGAAATATAAGCTCCGTGACGTGCTACTGCATTAGGTACTACCCGAATTCCTTTCGCTTCATAACCTCTTTTTAATGGAATTTTATCGTGATATTCAAAAATGCCGGCTTCCAAGGTTTCCATTTTTTGAATTGGAAAATACAATACTACCGCTTTCTTTACCCATTCATTTACTTGCCATCCATTGTCAGTAGGCTCTGCAACACGTAAATCTCCAGCATCTAATAAATCTACCACTTTTCTAATGGCATTTATAGTAGTTTCTTCTTTTAACAAATCGCGGTTATCCCACGCTTTTTCTATAATTGATTGTAATTCTGTCATCTTAAATTTAAATTTTCAGCAAAAATAAAATTGCTTTCAAAATATACTGCGAAGATACATTTTTTAAACAGATATTTCTTCCTTGTTTAATTTAGCTACCTTTGTAAAAAACTTTTTTAATGGGGCGAATACTAGCCATAGATTTTGGAAAAAAAAGAACAGGAATTGCTGTAACCGACGAGCTTCAAATTATAGCTTCGGGGTTAACTACAGTAGACACTTCTGAATTACTAACATTTTTAAAAAACTATACTCAAAAAGAAAATGTAGAACTCTTTTTAGTAGGTAAACCTAAACAAATGGACAATTCTGATAGTGAAAGTGAAGTTCTTATTCTTCCTTTTCTAGAAAAACTTGAAAAAGCAATCCCTTCCATTCCTATCAAACGAGTTGATGAGCGTTTTACTTCTAAAATGGCTTTTCAAACAATGATTGATAGCGGTTTAAAGAAAAAACAACGACAAAATAAAGCTTTAGTAGACGAAATTAGTGCTACAATTATCTTACAATCGTACTTGTACAACAAATAAATTTTCTAAGACAGAGCTTTCTTTGTATTTTTGCACTCTTAAAAATTAAAAAGTAGGATGATTTTACCCATTGTTGCATACGGAGATCCCGTGTTACGTAAAGTAGGAAAAGAAATCGATAAAGACTATCCGCAGTTAGAAAAACTAATTGCCGATATGAGAGAAACCATGTATAATGCAAACGGTCTTGGTTTAGCGGCTCCACAAATAGGAAAGGATATTCGTTTATTTGTAATCGATGCTTCTCCTTTTGCTGAAGATGAAGATATAAGTGAAGAAGAGAAGAATTACTTTAAAGATTTTAACCGTGTTTTTATCAATGCGAAAATCATTAAAGAAGAAGGTGATGAATGGGCTTTTAACGAAGGATGTTTAAGTATTCCTACCATTAATGAAGATGTATTTCGTCAAGAAACTGTTACTATTGAATATCAAGATGAAAATTTTGAAAAACATACAGAAACCTTAAGCGGATTACCTGCACGTGTTTTTCAACATGAATACGACCATATTGAAGGAGTTTTGTTTACCGACAAGCTTTCTTCTTTAAAGAAACGATTAATTAAAAAGAAATTAGAGAATATTTCGAAAGGAAAAGTGAATGCAGGATATCGCATGCGTTTTCCAAATGCAAAGAAATAATAATACACACACTAAAATAGTAAGACATGGAATTTAACAAAATTATAGCTGTTACTGGTAAGCCAGGTTTATATGAAATTTTATCACAAACCAAAACTGGTGTTATTGTAAAATCAATTGTAGACGGAAAGCGTTTTCCTATCACTGCTACTCACAACGTAAGTTTATTAGAAAACATTGCTATTTATACATACGAAGAAGAAGTACCTTTAGCTCGTGTATTTAAAAATATTTCTGATAAAGAAGAAGGTAAAGAAGCGATTTCTCACAAAGAAAGTGCTAACAAATTAACTGAATACTTCGGAGAAGTTTTACCTGATTTTGATCAAGAGCGTGTATATGCTTCAAACATTAAAAAAGTAATTCAGTGGTACAACACATTAGCAAAAGCTAATTTTGATTTTAGCACCTTAGTTGAAGCTGAAGAAACAACTGCAGAAGAAGCCTAAATCGTGAATACTCGTAAGCAACAGTTAGCCGCCTTTAATCGTTTGTTAGACATCATGGATGACCTTCGTGAGAAGTGTCCGTGGGATAAAAAACAAACCTTACAAAGTCTACGTCATTTAACTATTGAAGAAACTTACGAATTAGCAGATGCTATATTAGACAACGATTTAGAAGAAATAAAAAAAGAACTAGGCGATGTGCTTTTGCACATCGTCTTTTATGCTAAAATAGGTAGCGAACAACAGGCTTTCGATATTGCTGACGTTGCCAATTCAATTTCTGATAAATTGATCGATCGTCACCCACATATTTATGGTGATGTAGTAGTTGAAAATGAAGAAGAAGTAAAACAAAACTGGGAAAAACTAAAGCTGAAAGAAGGAAAAAAATCAGTTTTAGAAGGCGTTCCTAAAAGTTTACCTGCGGTAGTAAAAGCAAGCCGTATTCAAGATAAAGTTGCTGGGGTTGGTTTTGATTGGGAAGAACCACATCAAGTGTGGGAAAAGGTTCAAGAGGAACTTTCTGAATTGAACGACGAGATTAAAAACAACAATCAAGAGAAAATAGAAAAAGAATTTGGAGACGTACTGTTCTCCATGATTAACTACGCACGTTTTATTGGGGTAAATCCTGAAAATGCCTTGGAAAAAACCAATAAAAAATTCATCAATCGCTTTCAATACTTAGAAGAAGCGGCTAAAAAAGAAGGGAAACAACTTTCTGATATGACCCTCGCTGAAATGGATGTACATTGGGAGAATTCTAAGGAATTTTTCAAATAAACCTTATTTAGAAGAATTCGAAGGAATTCTTTAAGTAAAAACCACCGTCATTCCGACCGAAGAGAGGAATCTCACACTATCAAATCGTAACTATTTTTAAAATTACAATTACTCAATTATAAGATTTCTCAGTCGTACCTCCTTCGAAATGACAATATATAGGACCGTCATTCCGAATGAAATGAGGAATCTCATTCTTTTCAATGCCTCACTCCCTACTAAAAGATTACTTCGTCATTCTTCCTCGTAATGACGACATATAGAATTGTCATTGCGAACGTAGTGAAGCAATCTTTGTGTCGACTATGAGATAGCCACGTCGTTAGCACTCCTCGCTATGATGTTTTCTGTCATTCCGACCTAAGAGAGGAATCTCATTCAATTAAGTTCCAAATACTCTTTAAAATTACAAACACTCAACTATAAGATTTCTCAGTCGTACCTCCTTCGAAATGACAACTTGCAACCGTCATTCCGACCAAAAGGAGGAATCTCATTCTTTTGAATGCCTCACTCCCTATTAAAAGATTACTTCGTCATTTCATTCCTTGTAATGACGACATATAGAATCGTCATTGCGAACGCAGTGAAGCAATCTTTATGTCGACTTTGAGATAGCCACGTCGTTAGCACTCCTCGCTATGACGTTACTCGTCATTTCGACCGAAGGGGGAAATCTCACAATTTAGAGTACAACTACCAATATTTCCTTATTTTTACCCTTATGAACATCATTATCATTACCGGAGGAAGTAAAGGAATTGGTAGAGCCTTAGCCGAAAAATACGCACAAGAAAACTACAGAGTATACTCATTATCGAGAAGTATTGCTGATTTGCAAAATGTTACACAGGTACCTGTTGATTTATCGGATACCAAAGTAACACACAATACGTTTAAAATGCTGCTAGATGAAATTAAAGAACTAGACGTTACCTCAATTACTTTAGTAAATAATGCAGGACGTTTAGGGGTTATTTCTAACCTAGAAAATATTCCTTCGGATGATATTGCCCAAAGCATTCATTTGAACACCACAACTCCACTAATTTTATCTGGTTTGTTTATCAAAGCTACACAACAGTTAAATTGTAAAAAACAAATCATTAGTATTTCATCTGGAGCTGCGGTAAAACCGTATGAAGGTTGGAGTGTGTATTGCACCTCAAAAGCTGCTATTGATATGATGACTAAAACTATTGCTGCGGAACAAAACGAGCTTACAAATGGTGTAAAATGCAATGCTATTTACCCTGGTGTGGTAGATACGAATATGCAAACTGATATTAGAAGTACCGATGAAAAAGATTTTAAAAACCTACAACGTTTCATCGATTTAAAAGAAAACGACCAACTCTATACCCCAGAATATGTTGCTGAAACCATTTTTAATATAGACACCCAAAACAAACTTAAAAATGGGGATATTGTGGATATTCGAAATTTTTAAAAGTTATTTTTGATTTTAATCTACTATCTAGTAACTTGGCTAGTATTGAATATTATAAATCATTAAACGATTAATTTTTTTTAAAAAAATTGCGTGCAATTTGAATAAAACCTATGATAAAAGTTGAATATTTAGTATTCGTAGATAGCAAAAATGTAAAATGTGCTAATATAAAATCCTTTGAACATTTGATTCAATCAGACCCTGACATACAAATTGACAGAGGAAAAATCATTTTTAAAGAAAATTTCAAGGCTTCATATTCTATTAATTCAGGAAAAATAGCTGAAACAGAGAAAGTATATTTTCATCTAAAATTTTCAGTTACTAAAACTTCTGAAATTGATAAGTTAACAGATTTACTTAAAAGTGTTAAATCAATTTTCTCAATAATTACCAAGTCACCACAAACTTTGTTTGACGGTATAAGTCAACACTATGCCAACAAAGCTTATCCGACTATCTACGAAATAGAAAATTTAATGCGTAAATTAATAACTAAATTTATGCTAATAAATGTTGGAGCAGACTGGACAATAGAAAAAGTTCCTGATGATGTTAAAAACTCTATAAACAAAGAAAATAAAGATTCTACTTACCTACATAATGTGGATTTCATTCAGCTCAAAAACTTTTTATTTAGTGAAAAATATACAGTTAGTAAAGACAACCTTATCAATAAACTAAAAACTTCTAAAGATTTATCCGAACTCAATCTAACAGAACTTAAACAGATGATTCCTATCTCAAATTGGGACAGATATTTCTCAAACGAAATACCAATAAGCCAAGAAAAGTTAAATCATCAGTGGAGTGAATTATACAATTTAAGATGTAGTGTAGCCCATAATAAAACATTTACAAAAGCTGATTTCAATAAAGTTAATGATTTAGTAAATAATTTAAAGCCAATTATTGAAAAAGCAATAGAAAAACTAGATTCGATAGGTATTAGTAAAGAAGAGAGGGTAAACCTTGAGGAAGAAGTTGCAGGAAATTTTAGTCCTTTCTTTGGTCACTTTATTTCTCTTTGGAAAGAATTAGAGAAAGTCATTTACAAAACTGTTAATGCTAAAGTAAAAAACGAAGAAGCCGAATTAATAGACAAAAGAAGAACTTTTGGTGGGGATTTGAGACTTTTAAGGAACCTAAAATATTTTGATGAGAATACGTATTACACAATTATGCGTTTAAGACAAATTCGAAATCGGCTTGTTCATTTCGATGATAATATATCTGAAAATAAAATTTTATCTAGTATCGCTGAATTAAAACATACAATCGACAAAATGAATGGGTGGTTATAAAAACCTACATACAACTCCGTATACAATTTATTGCTAGTTCTTGCCAACTTGCGAAAAATCATAGTGCCTTATATTTGCTAAATTACGTTCTAAACCACAACAACAAACCATACATAAAACATCAGTAAAATTAAAACTCCTAATAAGCATCCACATCAATAATAAAACGGATAGGTCTAAAATCTTTTACTGCTTCAAAGGTATTTTTAATTTTTTGTAGCTGTTCTTTGGTTTTTCCTAAAGATTGTTTTGGTGGAATTTTAATCACTAAATTTTTAATGTACTGGTTTCGGATACGAGAAACCGCAGGTGCCGAAGGTCCCAATACATTTTCGTGAAATACATTTTGTAAGGCTTTCGCTAACCAGTTGATACCGCTATCTACCTTGGTATAATCCTTATGTTTCAGCGTAATTTTTATCAAACGATAGTACGGTGGATAATGAAACTGCCAACGGTCTTGTAGCTGCTCCTGATACATTTCAGTATAATTCGTCGTAGAAACCTGCTGTAAAATTTGATGATACGGATTGTAGGTTTGTATGGCTACATTCCCTTGTTTTTTGGTACGTCCTGCCCTACCCGATACTTGTACCATTAGTTGAAAAGCACGCTCGTGCGCTCTAAAATCAGGGAAGTTTAACATGGAATCTGCATTCAAGATTCCTACCAAAGAAACATTATCAAAATCCAGTCCTTTAGAAAGCATTTGTGTTCCAACCAAAATATCGATCTCTTGAGCTTCAAAAGCACCAATGATTTTTTGATAACCGTATTTACCTCGTGTAGTATCCAAATCCATTCGACCAATAACGTGATTTGGAAATAGCTCTTTAAGTTCTAATTCTATTTGTTCCGTTCCAAAACCTTTGGTATCTAAGGTAGCACTACCACAAGCACCACAACTGTTCGGCATCGCACGTTGGTAATGGCAATAATGACATTTTAATTCATTTCGGTATTTATGATAGGTTAAGCTTACATCGCAATTCGGACAATGCGGAGAAACTCCACAAGTGGTACACTCAACCACTGGTGAAAATCCACGTCGGTTTTGAAATAAAATCACCTGTTCTTTTTCGTCCAACGCTTCGGTAATCATTTTTAGCAAACAATCAGAAAAATGACCTGTCATTTCTTTTTTTCGATGCTTCTCTTTAATGTCTATCAACTCAATTTTAGGCAACTGAATATTTCCAAAACGACGTTTTAATTCAATAAATCCGTATTTGTTTTGTTTCGCATTAAAGTAACTTTCTAACGATGGTGTTGCAGAACCCAATAACACTTTTGCTAGGTGTAAATGTCCTAACACCACTGCTGCATCACGCGCATTGTAACGTGGTGATGGTTCAAATTGTTTGTAAGACGTTTCGTGCTCTTCATCAACCACTATCAATCCTAAATTTGAAAATGGTAAAAACAACGAAGAACGAGCTCCTAAAATAATTTGCGCCTTCGGTTTGCTTTCTAATATATTATTCCACACCTCTACACGTTCGTTCATGGAATATTTAGAGTGAAATACCGAGATAAAATTCCCAAAATAGTTTTGCAAACGGGTAATAATCTGGGTAGTCAAAGCTATTTCGGGCAACAAAAACAATACTTGCTTCCCTTCAGCAATCACTTCTTTTATCAATTTTACATAAATCTCCGTTTTACCCGATCCTGTAACTCCGTGTAACAAACTTACATTTTGAGTTTCAAAAGAAGTTTTTATTTGCGTAAACGCTTCCTGTTGAAATTCATTCAACTCTTTAATCTGATTCGTTTCTCCTTGATAATTGATTCGATCGGTTTGAATATGATAAAACTCGAAAATATCTTTATCAACCAATGCTTTTAATACTGCTGATGAAGTTCCCGATTGCTCTTCTAAATCCTTCGCTTTTATAGGCTTTTTAGACGCTGCTAATTGAAAATATGTCAATACAGCATCACGTTGCTTTTTAGCTCTTGAAAGCTCGTCTAACAACGCTTGTAAACCTTCGTTTGAAGTATAGTTGTTGTGCAAACGCACATACTTTACCAATTTAGGTTTATAGGTTTCGTAAATTTCTTCTTTAATATATACCGCGCTTTTCTCAATTAAACCATTAATGGTTGGCAATACAGTTTTCTTACCTAAAATATCCGAAACCTGATGAATGGTTAATTGTGAATGATGCTGTAAGGCTTCAAAAATTAAAAACTCATCATCGGTTAACATAGTTTCCTCTGTGAATTCCTCATTTTTATAAATAATAGTTTCACTTTCTAATAAAAACGCTGACGGTAAGGCTGCTCTATATACGTCACCCAACGAACACATATAATAGCTCGAAAGCCATTGCCAATGCTGTAACTGACGTTCATTTACAATTGGACGATCATCTAAAATTTGATGAATGTCTTTAGCTTCATATAATTCTGGTGCAGTTTGATGAATGTTAAACACCAAGGCAGTATAAATCTTACTTTTCCCAAAAGAAACAGCCACACGCATTCCTTTTTTTAGAAAAGAAGCTTCTGCTTCAGTTACCACATAGGTAAATGTTTTCTGTAGTGGAATCGGTAATATGACGTCGATAAAATGTGGCATTATTCTACTATTTCTAATGGAGCTGGTTTTGGTGGAGGTGGAAGTTTTATCAAATTTCCACTCTCATCAAATAATCTAAAGTCTTTTTCTAATAATATCTGAAGAGGATATACTCTTTTTAATGAATCAATATTACGTTTTTCAAAACTTCTAATAAAGTTGAAATATGATACTGAAATAGTATCTAATACATTATCTAACCTCTTTTTTGATTTTTCTGTTAAATTACGATACCTAAGAAGAATAATACTTCTATCAGGACTATCAGAATAGCCATAATCTTTTCCCCAATTTAATAGTTGTTTCTTTAAATACTTTTCAAAATTTTTAACATTAAGTTTTTTTTCTTCTTCATGAAAAAAAAATGTTTCATTCTCTTTAAAATCCCCTTCTAGTATAATTGTATTTTTCTCTTTAGGACAAAAAGTTGGCAAATGACACTTTATAAAAAAATTAATATTTAGAGGTATATTATAGTTTTGTGTTCTTACATACTGTTTTTTGGATGTAACCTTTTTATAATATTCATATTTTTCATGATACTTATCAAAAATAGTAATTGTATCTAAATCAAAAACAAAAGTAGAATCTGTATTTATCTCTGTAGGAAAAACATCTTTCATTGATAAAACTCGCTCTTTAGGTTGTTTTGAACATGAAATCATCAATAAGAATAAAACAGGAATTATGTATATGGTAGTCTTCTTCATCCAATATCAAAACTACACAAAAATCAGTAGATTGAAAATAGCAATAGCAACTATTCTACATAAAAACTAGCTGTATTGAATTTTGCCCTTCGCTTCTTTCAAAAATTCTTAAACTGTGTTAAAACGCGTTAATCTTTTGATAAAAAACACTTTAAACTGAAACAACTCACTTATTTACAGAGTCTTATAAGCAGCCTCTCTAACCTATAAAACACTAATTATGAAGAATTTAAAATTATTTTTAGTAGTACTTGGTATGAGTATGCTAACATCGTTTACTGCAATTGCAAACAACGAAACACCGTCAACAACCAAAAAAGCCTTATCTGTTGAAATCGCTACTTTAATAGGAAACAGTATTCCTGTTGAAGTTTTACAAGAAGTTGCCACCGAAGTATCTTTTATGGTAAATAGTAAAAATGAAATTGTTATTATTGATGTCGCCTCTGAAAATGAAGAGCTTTGTGCTTATATCAAGAGCAAATTAAACTATAAAAAGATTACTACAAAAAATGTAAAGAATGAAGAAATTTACTTTTTACCGCTAAGGGTAAAAAAACCATCTTAGTATGCTACTATAAACACGGAGGATTATTTACATAGTGCTCTGTGTTTTTTGTTCAATCAACTTATCTAGCAATTCTCGAATACTTTGACTACTCCAATCTGCAGGACCTCTTTTATCCACCATAATAGTTCCATTTTTATCTAAAATAAATGTAGCCGGTATTGAATTGCTTACTAATTGATCTGGTGTTCTTGAAAGTATATTATAGGTTGGTAAATTATACTCTTTTTCTTTGTAAAAACTCTCTATAGTTGTCCAATTTTCATTACTCACAAAAACAAATTCGACCTTGTCTTTATAATCATCGTATAGTTTTTGGATACTTGGCATTTCAGCAATACAAGGCGGACACCATGTTGCCCAAAAATTTACAAAAACAACTTTATTTTTTAATGCATTAAAATCAATATTCGCCGTATTTAAACCTTTTAAACTCCAGGTATAATCGTTGAGCTGCTCTCTTTTTTCTTCTTGTATTGCAGAAGGTGCAAAAGAAATTAAACGAATGAAATATACTTTTGTTGGTGGATATAATAATAAGCCTATTATAACCACAAAGATGATATTGGTAATTGTTTTTCTATTCAGTTTCATTTGGCTTATTTTGCTTGTATACATATGTTGTCGGCTTAACTTCAATTCTATTACAAACCGACCTAATTAATCTAAACTTGGTAATACAAACTCGTCTAAAACACTTTTTTTAGCCATCATTTTCTCAATATTTTCAACGGTTCTTGGAGCTTCAGCTGATAAGTTTACAGGTTTGTTTTTTGTAATTAAAATATCGTCTTCTATTCTAACTGCAATTCCCCACCATTTTTTATCGCAAGGACTTCCTTCAGGAATATAAATTCCAGGTTCAACTGTAATAACCATGTTTTCTTTAAACTCTCTATAAGTTCCCGGATCATGAACATCTAATCCAATGTGATGAGAAGTACCATGTGGAAAATAGCTATGTTTTGCTGAAGGAGCACTAATAATACCCAAAGCTGCTAATCCTTCATTAATAATCTGTTTTGCAGCTTCTCCTGGCTTCCAAAATTGATTTCCAGGTTTACATACCTTGATTCCTGCGTCTTGTGCTTTTAAAACCAATTCGTAAATAGCTTTTTGTTCTGGAGAAAACTTACCATTTGCTGGTATGGTACGAGTCACATCTGCTGTGTAGCCTCTATATTCTGCTCCTAAATCCATTAAAACTAAATCCTTTCCTACTTTAGTTTTATTATTTTCAATATAATGTAAAACACATCCATTATTTCCTGCACCAACTATAGATGGGTATCCTTCATACTCAGCTCCATATTTTTTGTAGACAAATTCATGAATCCCTTGAATTTCAGTCTCCGACATCTCAGGTTTCATAGCCTTCATTACTTCTATTTGTCCTATAGCTGAAATACGTATTGCCTTCGTTAACAATTTTAATTCTTCTGGTGTTTTTACTTCTCGCATTTCAGCAAGTGCCGTTAGTAAAAACTTAAAATCTATGTTTATTTCTCTTTTACTAAGATCTAATTTAATTTTTTGTTTTAGCTCTTTTCTCAACCCATCATTATCTGCTGAGATATATGCTTTAATAAACGTATCTTCTTTATATTCTGGATATATTTCTAAGCTTTGTGATAAGTTCTTTGCTACTTCTCCTAATTTCGCATCAGGTAAATTTGCTATAGCTTTATGAATATATTGAACGTTAGGGTTCTTAATTTTCATATTATGATATCCTGACTGATCTTTAAACGCTGTTACTAAATCGTAAATTTCTCCATTATCTCTTAAAGAGTTACTGTAATCATCACTAAACTTTAATATGTGAACATTATCAAAACTTTTAAAATTAATAGCATCCGTAGCAAATTCTTCTGATGTTTTTGCCATCGCAAATCCTAACTCTCTTTTCACTCCTTCAACCCCTAAACGCTTCCCGTTCCACATTTCAAACATTGAATCTCTTTTAGGTACATATATTATTTCATCGTAACTATTTCCTTCAGCATCTTTTTGATTATCAGAAAATATAACCAATACTGCATTAGGCTCTCTAAACCCTGTTAAATAATAAAAATTAGGATCTTGATGATACACATAATCTACATCATTTGCTCTATTTCTTATAGGGTTTGCGAAAATAACTGCCATAGAGTTTTTAGGCATTTTTGATCGTAAAATCGCTCTTCGCTCTTTATGAAAATCGGCTGATAAATAATCTGTAGGAGTTTGTGCTAATACAATAACACACATATTTAGTAAGAAACAAGCAAATAGTATTTTTTTTAACATAGTAATAAAATTTGTTACTCTCAAATTTAGCATTCTATCGTAGAATGAGGAAAATATTAACAAATATTTAGGTAATATTGTCTTATAATATTACACAGATTCGCCCATATTGTTTGCTAATTTTTCAATACTTTAGCATCACTTTTTTAAAACAAACAATACACAATAATGAAAAATACAGCTTTATCACATGTACATGAGGCTTTAGGAGCAAAGATGGTTCCTTTTGCAGGTTACAATATGCCTGTACAATACGAAGGAGTAACTGCTGAACACGAAACCGTTAGAAAAGGAGTCGGTGTCTTTGATGTTAGCCATATGGGAGAGTTCTTTTTAAAAGGAGAGAATGCATTAGCTTTAATTCAAAAAGTTTCTTCTAATGACGCTTCTAAATTAACTCCGGGTAAAGCACAATATAGCTGCATGCCAAATAATGATGGCGGAATTGTAGATGATCTAATTATTTACATGATTGCAGAAAATGAATATATGTTAGTAGTGAATGCTTCTAATATTGAAAAAGATTGGAACTGGATTTCTAAACACAACGATTTAAAAGTTGAAATGGAAAACCGTTCTGAAGACTGGTCATTATTGGCTATTCAAGGTCCAAAAGCTGCTGAAGCAATGCAATCGTTAACATCGGTAGATTTATCAACTATTAAATTTTACACTTTTGAAATTACCGAATTTGCTGGAATTCCAAATGTAATCGTTTCTGCTACTGGATATACTGGTTCTGGTGGATTTGAAGTATATGTAAAAAACGAAGATGTTGAGCAACTTTGGAATAAGGTTTTTGAAGCGGGTAAAGATTGGGGAATTAAACCAATTGGTTTAGCAGCTCGCGATACTTTACGTTTAGAAATGGGATATTGTTTATATGGAAACGATATTGACGATACTACTTCTCCTTTAGAAGCTGGTTTAGGATGGATCACTAAGTTTACGAAAGACTTTGTAAATGCTGAAGAGTTAAAAGCTCAAAAAGAAGCGGGTGTTTCTCGTAAATTAGTTGCTTTTGAATTGACTGAACGTGGTGTTCCTCGTCATGATTATGAAATCGTTGATGCAGAAGGAAACAATATTGGTCGTGTTACTTCAGGTACCATGAGTCCATCTTTAGGAAAAGGAATCGGATTAGGATATGTTACTATTGAAAATTCAAAAGTTGATAGTGATATTTTTATTCAGGTTCGTAAGAAACAAATTCCTGCTAAAGTGGTTAAATTACCTTTTTATAAAGGATAAAATAAGAACACATTTTTCATAAAAAAAGCAGCCTTAACAGGCTGCTTTTTATTACCCCTATGTAAAATAATTTAATCTTTCCCCCAAAAAATTAAATTAAGTACTCAGCCTTGCTTCCGAGCGTACCAAATATCTACCATAAACTCACTATTTAACTCTTAAGTTCCTTGAACGATATGTTTTTAGCTATAAGTGTTTACTATCATAACATAAAAGAAAAAGCAGCTCATTTGAGCTGCTTCTTTCTTATTAATCGCTTTTAACGATTAATCATTCCCCTTCTTTTCATCTTCTTTAGATACTTTATTCCATATTTTGATATCATCATCTGCAGAAACTCCTTCTAAAATTTCAACATTCACTCCGTCTGATATTCCTAATTTAACATCTCTCTTTTCAAATTTTTGCTCTCCTACTTTTACCTCTACATAAGGTTCTTCTGTTTTTCTATCAAACTGTAATAATGCCTCTTTAATTGACAGTACGCTATCTTTCTTTGCCAAAACAATTTCAGCATTTGCACTATAACCTGCTCTGATAAAGTACTGCTCATCTAAGGTAACGTCAGCTTTTATCTTAAACTGAACAGCTCCTCCGTCATTGGTTCCTTTAGGCGCTATAAAGTTTAAAACTGCTGGAAACTTTTTATCTTCAATAGCACCTAGAGCTACTTCGATATTTGTTCCTTTTATTAATTTTCCTACTTCCGATTCATCTACTTGTCCCTCAAAAATCATTTTGGTCATGTCTGCAATCGTTGCAATTGTGGTTCCTGCATTAAAATTATTAGACTGAATAACTTGATAACCTTTTTTTACTGGGATTTCAACTACCATTCCTGAAGTAGTTGCTCTAATATTCGTATTGGCTCCTGAAGACCCTGCTGACCCTTTCTTGATAATTTGGTAATCATTTTGAGCATTTCTTAAGTCTATCTTAGCCTGATTATATGATAACTCTGAAGCTTCAAATTCTTTACTTGAGATTACTCCTTTATCAAACAAGCTTTTGTTTCTATCATATTGAGTTTTTGCATTGCTCAATTGGATTTGTATAGAATTAATTCTTCCCTTTGCACTTTGTAATGATTGCTCGTTAGGCACCACTCTTACGGTTGCTAATAAATCACCTGCTTTAACTATAGTTCCTTCTTCAACTACAATTTCATCTATAATTCCTGCTATTTGTGGTTTAATTTCTACTTCTTCTAAAGGAATCACTTTTCCTGTAGCTACACTCTTTTTTACAATATTAGCTTTGAAAGGTTTTTCTGTATCATATTCAATTGGAGATGCACTGTTCTTTTTTCCAAACCATATTAGCACCGCTATTAATGCTAAAGCTATTCCTCCAAAAATGATTATTCTTTTCATTTGTTTGTATTTATTTTCTTGTTAATTGACTTTTATTCTTCTCTTAATGCTTCAATTGGTTGAATTATTGTTGCCATATATGCAGGTATAAAACCTATTAAAGTTCCTAAAACTATTAAAACTGTGTATGCTATCAACACTATTGGAATATCTACTGTTGGGTTCGTTAATAAATCAGCAGCATCAATTCCCATTAATATCAAACCTCCTGCTATAATTCCTAATGATCCCGCTAACAATGTTAAGAAAACAGATTCTAAAATAATTTGCTGTCTTATTTTTCTTGGTGTTGCTCCTAAAGCTCTTCGTATTCCTATTTCTTTAGTTCGCTCTTTTACTGTAATTAATAAAATATTTCCAATAGCAAAAACTCCCGCTATTAAAGTTGCTATTCCCACAAACCACGTTAAAAATTGCATTCCGGTTAAAAACCCTGTTACTTTAGCAATTTCTTTTCCTAAATTAAACCCTCTAAAGGCTCTATTATCATCAGGGTGAATTTTATGCAAGCTTCTTAACAGCACTTTTACGTCTGACTCAACTTGCTCTATATTGTATTCAGGTTTTCCTGTAATAACCATCCACCTAAATTTATCTCCTTGGTTATACACTAATTTAAAAGTACTAAAAGGAATGTGTATGTTATTGGTTCCTTCAAATCTACTTGGCTTGTATACACCAATTACCATATAACCAATATTGTTTATTTTGATGTAAGAGCCAAGTGCTTCTTCATTTTTATCAAACAACTGCTTGTACACCTCTGTACTGATTACACAAACTTTTTTATTTTCATTTATGTCTTGTTGGTTTATAAATCTTCCTGCTGTTAACTTTTTCTTCTGTACTTTATCCAATAAAGGATAATCTCCAAAAACGGTTAGCTCTGCTGTTTTTAAACCATATACGACTTGACTTCCAGTTACATTTCTTGGTACTACAAATTCAACACCTTCTACTTCACTTCTAATTTTTTCTACATCATTTGTAGTTAAATCTATTTGTCTACCTTCTTGAAAGCCTTTGAAAGGTTTAGAGGTTTTACTACCAGACATAAAAACACTATTAGTAGCAAAATCACCAAACATGCTATTAAACCCGTTTTCAATTCCTTTTGCTGCTCCTAAAAGTCCTACTAACAATAATATTCCCCAAAACGCTCCAAAAATAGTTATTACTGTTCTTGTTTTATTTTTACGAATACTACCGTAAATCTCCTGCCAAGTATCTGAATCAAATAAAAACTTCATAATTAATCTGCTCTTAGTGCTACAATTGGTTTAATTTGTGCTGCTCTTTTTGCTGGTAAATATCCAGCAATCATTCCCGCTAAGATTAAAGTTATCGTAGCTCCTACCACCACTGGAGTAGATACTCCAGGATTAAGAATAAAATACTTTTCTAAGCTAGGTCCAGTTATTTCTAATATTCCAACTCCTAAAACCAACCCAAAATAACCTGATATTGCTGTGATTAAAATAGCTTCTAACATAATCATAGACACTATAGCTCCTGGTGTAGCCCCTATGGCTTTTCTAATTCCTAACTCTTTGGTTCTTTCCTTAACTATGTACACCATTATATTACTAATTCCTACCACACCAGCTATTAAGGTTCCAAAACCTATAATTAAAATTAATATACTTAACCCGACCATCATTCCTGTTACTTCTTTGTTGTCAGAAGCATAGTTGTGTACTCGTATTCCTCTTTGATCATTAGGATCTATTTCATGCTTTTTCTTTAGCTCTCTGTGCATTTGACTACTAAATGCAATAGCTTCTTCAATACTTAACTCAGGATTATATGTCATTCCAAATTCATCTACATGATCATTGTTCCCATAAATTTGTTGCATTGTAGAAAAAGGAGTATAAATAAAGCGTTCATCACCATCTCCCCCTGGGTCAGAAAAAACTCCAATAACCTTATACATGATACCTCCTATATTCAATTGTTTTCCGTATGCACTGACTTGACCAAACAAATCTTTTTCAACCATTCTTCCAATCACAACAATTTTGGCTTTTTCTTTTATATCTCTAAGATTTAAAAAACGCCCTTCTGTTACTTCGGCTGATTCAAGAATATCATATTTAGGATAAACCCCACGTAACGTATAATTATCTTCTTCAGTCTTATATACCACTTTTACACTTCTTTGTAATCGTGGACTAATCATTTGAATTTTATCAGAATACTTTTCTTTTAAAAAATTAAAATCATCGTTTGTAAATTGTATCCTTCTTCCTATTTGATGCCCTTTATAGGCTTTGGTTGTAGTGTTTGGCCATATATATATTGAGTTAATTGCATCTTTAGCAAACTCATTTTTAAATGTATTTTGAAGTCCATTACCAATACCAAATAATAATGTAAATAACAAAATCGCAAAAGCTACCGTAAAACCTGATAAAATTGAACGAAGTTTATTTTTACTAATACTTTGAAATATTTCCCTCCAGCGGTCTAAATCAAACATAATTAAATTGCTTTTGCTTTTTTCGTTTCGACTTGTGTTAACTCATCACTGATAATAACTCCATCTTTTAAACGTACAACTCTATTTGTTTGTGCAGCTACTTCTTCTTCGTGTGTTATTACAAAAACAGTCATTCCTTCATCATTAATTTCTTTTAGTAAGTCCATTACCGAATCTGTTGTAGTAGAATCTAACGCCCCTGTTGGCTCATCTGCTAATACCACTTTTGGTTTCGTTACCAATGCTCTTGCAATTGCTACACGTTGTTTTTGCCCTCCTGAAAGTTCATTAGGTAAATGATTTGCCCATTCTTTTAAACCTACTTTATCAAGATATTCTAAAGCTATTTCTAATCGCTCTTTTCTAGCTACTCCTTTGTAATACAATGGTAAAGCAACATTTTCTAATGCTGTTTTATAAGAGATTAGGTTAAATGACTGAAAAACAAACCCTAAAAATTTGTTACGAAGCACAGCCGCTTTTTTTTCATTTAAGTTTTCAATTAACTCCCCATTTAAATAGTATTTCCCTTCATCGTGAGTATCTAACAAACCTACAATGTTTAATAAGGTAGATTTCCCAGAGCCTGAAGATCCCATTATGGATACAAATTCACCTTCTTTTATATGTAAGTTTAATCCTTTTAAAACATGAAGTGAGTCTTTTCCTATTGGATAAGATTTATGAAGATTTTCTATTCGAATCATAATGTTAGTTAATTTTTAAATAAAAATAAATATTGATATTTCTAATTGTTACTAAATTATTGTTAAATCATTATTTACTTTCTTACAAGACGCTTAATTTTGGTTAATGTTACAATTTAATCTTTTAATTTTTATAAAACACTACAAATGAACAAACTACCTGTAAATAAAAAAATTATTTTATTTGATAGCATCTGCAATTTTTGTAACGATAGTGTGCTAAAAATTATACGATATGACACGAAAAATCAGTTTGTATTTACTTCTCTTCAATCTGACATAGGACAAGAAATTACTCAATATTTGGGTATAGATACTTCAAAAGTAGATTCTATAATTTTATACGAACCAAATGTCTCGTATGACATTAAGTCTTCTGCAGCTTTAAAAATTATGAACGCTTTTGGTGGTCTTTGGAAGTTGACTCAGATCTTTTGGATTATCCCAGAAAGTTTAAGGAATATAGTGTATGATTTTATTGCTAAAAATCGGTATAAATGGTTTGGTAAAAGAGAAGAATGTATGATTCCTTCAAAAGAGATTAGAGATAAATTTATATAAAAAAATCCTCCTTAATTTAAGGAGGATCTTGCATTTAATATATAAATGAATTAAAACTGAATTCTTAATCCTAATTTATAGTTTCTTCCTCGAGCTGTATAACCACTTACATCTTGGAAATTCTCATTCAATAAATTCGTTACATTTCCAAATAAAGTCACTTTATCTTTTAAAATTTTGTGATTCACAAACAAATCAACCACATCATAAGAACTTAATACTTCTCCAAAAGTTTCTCTTTGACTTGTATATCTATAAGTAGCTCCAACAAAAGTTTTAGGGCTCATATTATAATTTACTCTAGCTCCATATTTATGCTTAGGTAAGTTAAGTAAACTTAATCCTCCGTTAATATTAACATAAGTATAGTCTCCAGATATCACTAAATCTTTTATTGGTGTGTAAGATAAAATTGCTTCAACTCCTTTTAAATTATAAGTCCCATCATTATTTAAGTATTTTCCACCACTCCATAATACTTTATCAGTCTCTTCTCTATAGAAATAAGTAGCATTTACCATTAAATTGTCTAGAACATCAAATTCAAAACCTCCTTCAACTGTAAAGTCTTTTTCTGGTTTTAATTCATCTACACTATCATCTTTATTAAAAATTTCTGATAATGCTGGAGTAATAAAAGCTGTACTATATGATGTGAATATTTTTAAATTTCTTTGCTCAGATACCTCAAAATTAAATGATGGGTTCACATTATAAACAAAGTTATTACCATATTCATTATGCATATTCATGCGCGCACCTGCATTTACATTCAATCCAAAATCAGTATTATAGTTTACTGATATATAAGGATCGTAATAATGCTGTTTTGCTGTTCCCTCTTCTATATTTCCATAAGCAGAATCTTGAAACATATCTTGATATTGACCAGCAACCCCTAACACAAATGAAAGTTCTTCTAAAACTTTATAGTTGTTAAATACATCAAAACCGTAAACTTCTCCTTTAAAGATGCTATTGCTTGATGATGTAGAGTTTCTATCAATTTTTGTATAAAAACCTCTTGCTTTTAACTCCCCCTTAGAATAGTTGAAATCTGTACTAAAAACAGCCCTTTTTTGTTCTGTTTCAGCAAAATAATCAGCATCTCCTAGTGGGAAACTAGAATCAAACTCGTTATAAAATTTATTATAACTTCCTTCAAGTCCAACTCTTACTCGGTTATCAACCTTATATCCAATTTTTAACAATGCATTTTGTCTATAAAACTTGTCTTCTTTATTAGGGTTGTTTTCATCTGCACTTTCAATAGACGATAATCCTGAAGAGTTATTAGAGTTTACCCCTAATAAATAATCTACTTTATCAATTGTTCCGTTAAAATTAAAATTAGCTTCAAGTTCATCGGCAGCAAACTTATTATGTTCTGCTGATCTATTACTACCAACCGATGTCGTAAAAGTACCTCCAAATTCTTTCTTTGATGATTTCTTCATGATAATATTGATAACACCTGTAGCTGCCCCAGAACCGTATAATACTGATGAAGCTCCTTTTAAAACTTCAATCGATTCAACTTGATTTAAATCTAATTGTCTTAAATCAAAATCTCCTGCAATTGATGAAGGGTCGTTAATGTTCACCCCGTCTATCAACACGGCAACATGCTTGTTTCTTCCCCCTCTAATGTATACTCCTAAATTTTGACCTCTATTACTTTGAGCCCCATTGATTTCAATACCAGGAATTTCATTTAAAACTTCAACTAAAGTTTTTCCTACTCTTTCTTCAATTTGTTTTGAAGTTACTTTATAAACTATTTTTCCTACATTCTTTTTATTGGTCTTCGTTTTTGTAGCAGTAACCACAACTTCGTCCAACTCTTCCGTTTTTTTTTGCTCTTGAGCAAAAATCTTTGTGCTCGCAAATAATGACGCGATTACACCAACAATTAGTAATTGTTTGTTCATTTTTAATGATTTAATTTTTTACAATTAATCAGGCTAAATTTTGTGTACGAAAAAGACTTTAAGTACATAAACTTTTGTCCCGAAAGTTTTACTTTTATATTGATGTTGGCAGGTCTCCTGACTTATTTATCGTTGTAAAACCTTCCCATTCTTTTTTGAACAGTGGTATAAAGTAATTTACAACAACCTTTTGTTAAGGTACTGAACTTCGTTCAGCATAAACTTACAGTTGCGGGAACAGTTTTGGATTTGCACCAAATTCCCTTTTAATTTCTTGTAGTAGAATACTACTAGAAAACCAAAATCGGCGCAAATGTAGTTTAAAAATTGTTATTAGAAAATAGTTTTGTATTCTTGCTGATAAAATTAACAACTATGTATACTTCTCTATTTAGGGTGCTCTCACTTTCTCTTATCTTTTCAATAGTAACATCTTGTAAGACAGAAACAAAAGATAGCCCTAAAAAAAGTCAAATCCATTCGAGTACAATTGAATATGCTACAGGATTTGACTTAATTCAAAAAGAAAATCAGACACAGATTATTGTTAAAACACCTTACCCAAATTCTAAAGAAACTTTTACATATACTTTAGGTTCTGGTGTAAATGATATTAAAACCCCTATAGAGAAAATTGTAGTTACCTCAACAACTCATATTCCTGTACTTGAATTATTAGGGAAAGAAAAAACATTGGTTGGATTCCCTCATACCAGTTATGTTTCTTCTGAAAAAACTCGTGCTTTGATTGATAGCGGATTTGTGAAAGAACTCGGAAAAGAACAATCGTTAAACACCGAAGTTTTACTGGACTTAAACCCAGACGTAGTTATTGGGTTTTCTATGGGAAAAACCAACAAAACACTTACTACTGTGGAGCAAGCTGGTATTCCTGTTGTTATAAATGGTGATTGGTTGGAAGAAACTCCTTTAGGTAGAGCTGAATGGGTAAAATTATTTGGTGCCCTTTATCATGAAAACCAAAAAGCAGACAGTCTTTTCAATGCTATTAAAAGTAACTATACAGAAGCTGTTAAAATAGCTCAAAAAGCAACTACCAAACCTACCGTTCTTTCTGGAGCTATTATGAGTAAAGATGTTTGGAACTTACCAGCGGGTGAAAGTTTTGTTGCTCAATATTTAAAAGATGCCAACCTTGACTATTTATGGAAAGACTCTAAAGGAAAAGGAAGCTTGTCGTTAAGCTTTGAAAGTGTTTTAGATACTGGAAAAGAAGCTGATTTTTGGATAGCTCCTGGGCATTACACTACTAAAGAGCAGTTGTTAGAAAGTAATCCTCATTACGCAGAGTTTAATGCTTTTAAAAATGATAAAATTTACTCCCCTGCCATAAAAAAAGGAAAAACTGGTGGTACTTTGTATTATGAATTAGCGCCTACCCGACCAGATTTAGTGTTAAAAGATATTATTAAAATAACCCACCCTGAGTTATTGCCTAATTACGAATTGACATTCTTTGAGAAGGTAGAATAAGTCTAGATTGATTCTTAATCTTTAAACTATTAACTTAGCTATTGTTGGATATAATTCATTAAAATGAAATCATGTCCTCAATAATGTTAAAAAACATTTGAAAAAACTACTATGGAAAGAATAACATATTTTTTCATTATACTTATTTCTATCTTTTTTATTCAATGTAAAAAAGATAGTAAAACCGATAAAAATTCTATTAACTCTAAAAGAAAATATAAGTTTGAAAAAGTAATTTTTCAATATGATTTAGGTAATAATAATCGAAGAGACGTTGGTGTTTATGTAAACGGAAAAGATACCGTAGTTTTTAGCGAAAAACAATATAAAAACGGAAAAATAGATACTATAAATAGTCTATTTTATGAAATTGAACTACATAAAAAAGAAAATTTATATAGAGGGAAGTTGGTTTATTATTATGATTCTATAGAAGAAGGAAAAATTAATTTTATGAGTCTTTGTTTGATTAAAAAGATTAATAATAAAAGAGAAAAAATGGTTTTTGAAAAAGAAAACAGTAATACTTTAGAAATTAATTTCAACTATGATAATGACACGATAATGGGAGTTTTGTTTGTTCGACATTTTAAAGATACAATTGAAAATGGTGAGAAGAAATTAAGAATGAGAGAGAGATATTTTCCTGTAGATAATTATGAAAAGACAAATAATCCTTTTATAGGGATAAAGCCATAATAAAAACAATTTAGTAACTAAATCTACCTCACAATCGTTCGAAACGTTAAGTTCACCCGTGGTCGGTGGACTTTTTTGTAGGTGGTAATCGGTGTAACCAGTAAGTCTGCGTTTCGTCTTTCATTACCAATAACGAACCGTGTTGCAATACTAACGAAACAACTTCTTTAGTTTGTTTATGTTTAAATCCGAATTTACGTTCTGCTCCTAAAGTTAACGAGGTAATGGCTCCGTTCTTTTTTAGGTCTTTTTCACCATCGCTATGCCACGCCATTCCTTCAGAACCATCATGGTACAAGTTTAATAAACAAGAATTATATGTTTCGTCGGTTTCCTTCTCCACTAATTCTTTTAAGGCTAACAATTCTTTGGTAAATGGTAAGGCTGTTTTGGTAATGTTAGAATAAGAATATTCAAATGGTTGGTCGGCATACCAAGCTACTTTTCGTTTGGTTACCATGCGCTTTCCAAAAATGATAGCTTCATCATTACGCCACTCAATGGATTTTAATAAAGACTCGTAATAATCATCCGCTTCCTTTTGAGAAAGAACAATTCCATAATAGTTTACGGTTCCATCTTTCGGAAGTAAATTTTTAGGAGTTTCATCAAATTGTGAAAATAAATCCATCGTTATATAACTAAAAATCTCCTGTTAAAACAGGAGATTTTGATCTAATATGAACTACATTATTATATTAATACTGTTGCTCTGTACCACCACCACAATTACCAAAAAAATCTCCATGAGCTAAATGCGCTTCTACAGCATTTTTACTAATAGTAATTGAATGAACATTACTTGGATTTCCTGGAGGTACGTGACAAATAGTAACCTTTGGTTCTTTTCCTTTTGAATCTTTACCTTTTGAAATAGGTTGATTCGTTAACAAAGGAGCTAAAATAAAACTTAAGCTAAAAATTAATGTTTTGATTTCCGTCATATTAATGAAATTTTGGGGGTTAATCGACCCAAATATACAAAAAGTAACTAATTTCTAAACTTATTTTTAGTAATAATATGTTTCAGTTTTTGTTTTAAATCGGTACCTGTATCGTATACCATTTGCTCGCTAGAAGGAAAGCCTATTAATCGTTCGTTCAATAAACCTAAAAGTGGATTATCCAATGCTCTTTTGTCTCCATCATAATCGGCATATACATGTTCAAAAACAAATTCACTTTCAATTGGAAACTTTTGTAATAGTTGTTTGGTTCTATTATCAATATATTTTACAACTCCAGTAACTCGACTACTTTTAAATTGTGTGAACTGATAAAATTTACAACGTATTGTTTTATACTTGTCTACTTTTATTTTGTTTCCTAAACTATCTTTTACATAGTTTCCATTATCATCTAACAAATATTTGAATCCGTCTTTTATTCTCTTCTCTTTAATAATTTCTTTTTCGCGAACTTGTTCTGGAGAAACTTCAATTTCTCTAAAATCTAATTCCAAATCAAAATCATAACGAATATTTCTATCTCTTTTAGAATGATACACTGTCCATAAATCGTTCAATCCATAGGTATCAATTGCCAGTAAATCGTTTTCTAATCTTCTCGGAATTATTTGGTTTGTTCTATTTCTTACCGATAAATGCACAAAGTCCGTTCCTCTATCATGAGCTTCGTCTAACAACTCTCTTGTATCTCTATAGTTAGGACTGATGTTATCCAAGTGTCTTAACTCATCAAAAGCTCTTCGGTAATTAATTTTATCCCGTTCACCATCATTTAATAAAGCAACACCATTTTCATATAAGTAATTCGCATAGTTCTCTTTTGATTCAATGATGTTATTCTCATAATTTACCAATTTAAATTTAGCTTCTCTTCCTGAAGAGAAAATTCGCAATGGTAATAATGGTCTTATTCTTTCTTGTCTATGATGCAATTTTTGGTACAGGTTGTAAATAGCTTCAAAATTTGCTGGATTTTGCTCTTTTTCTAAAAATGATATTCGTGCTAAATCTCTATCTGTTGCTTTGGCAAAAGCTTCTTGAAGCATGATTACATATGGCTGATTCTTTTCCTTAGTTTTATTTTTTGCTAAGTTCTCTATTGATAGCGAGATTGCCTTTTCATAATTCCCAGAATTAATTGCTTTCTCCGTAGTTTTCACGCTACTACAAGACATTAAAACTAGCATTGAAAAGATAGATAGTAGAGTAATTTTTTTCATCATAAAGTTTAAGTTTCGCAAGAAAAATTCAATTATTGTGCCAAAACTAAGCATTCTTTTCAACTTAAACTTTATGAATACACATAATGTGTGCTAATCAAAAAAATTTAACATCTAATATAAAATTAAACATCTAAAAATCAGGATATTTTTAAATTTTAAATGGACAAACACCTTTTATTTATTCAAGCAATTTTGCCATAGCAATTTGTATAGCTTTTAAGTTATTTTCTTTATTTGATAGATTGCTCGTTTTTTGCATTTGTACCATTTGGCGTAACAAGTTTATTCCAACTTTGTCAAAATTATACTGCTTATATTGGATTCCTTTTGCTACAATATCATCCGATAAGTTTTTAATAGCTTCTGTATTGTTGCTCTTCCCTATTTTATCAAAAGCTTCTTTATATAAAGATTGGATTTTCTTATTAGGGCTTAAAAACATTCCAGACATTACATTGCTTGCGATAAAACTTAACTCTTCGTCGTCATTTTCTTCTAAATAAATACGAGTTAATGGTGTAGCGACAATCTTTTTAACTTCTAATGGTAATGTTTTCGATTTTTGAATTGCTAACTGCTTATCGATATAATACATTCCTACCAACGATTTTCCTAAAACCGAATACGACTTACTTTCTAATCCTTTTTCAAAAACTGGTTTTAAAGCTGGATCCGTCAACTTTCCTAAAGTCTCAATAGCTGCTGCTTGCACTAATGTTTTTGAATCATTGTTAGCTATTCGCATAATTTTATCAATCACACTCTTTTTAGAATATTTATTGATGAGATTAATGTTTTCTAAAGCCAATATTCTGATTTTGTAAAAATCATCATCCATAGCATCTGCAACGGCATTAAAAGCATTTTTATCATCTTGATGTTTTGCTATTTCTAATAATGCTTCTCTCTTGTGTACATAGTTCTCAGCATATTTCAATTGATGAATATAATCACTCAACACTTTATTCTCAGTTATGTCACATAATAAGACACCATCAGCATTTACTTGAATTAAATCTGGTTGTTTGGTAAAAGGAAAAGTAAATGACGCATCTCTACTTTCTACAAATACTGTATGACGTGTACGTTTGCTTCCTTCAAAAACATCAATCGCAAAAGGGAATTTAAATTCATTAATTTGTGATTGCATGATATTAACAGTTACCGTTTTTCTTAACTTATTATAATCATAAGAAATTGATAACTTCGGATGTCCATTATTAAAATACCATTGATTAAAAAACCAGTTTAGATCTTTACCGCTCACTTTTTCAAAAGCCAAACGTAATTGATGTGCTTCTCCTGTTCCGTATTTATTATCGGTTAAATACGTATTTAATCCAGCATAAAAAGCTTCATCTCCTAAATAATTACGAAGCATGTGTAAAATAGCTCCTCCTTTATTATAACTCACCGCATCGAACATATCTTCTTTATCGTTATAATAAAAACGAACTAAGTGTTTGTCAGAATTTTGTCCTTGCTTATACCCTTCAACATCTTCAAACATATGTGCATCAGCTTCATCTTTTCCATATTTATGCTCTAACCACAAATACTCGCTATAATTCGCAAAACTTTCATTTACGGTTAAGTTACTCCAGCTTTCAGCCGTTACTAAATCACCAAACCAATGGTGAAAAGCTTCGTGTGCAATGGTATTTTCTTGTACATTCTCATCAATTAACTGCCCAGGCGTTTGATAAGCTCTTTCTCCATGAATCACCGCTGTGGTATTTTCCATTGCTCCACTTACATAATCGCGTCCAACAATTTGTGCGTACTTATTCCAAGGATATTCAATTCCTGTAATTTTAGAAAAGAAAGCCAACATTTCAGGTGTATTTCCAAAGATTTCTTTTGCATATGGAGCATATTCTTTTTCTACATAATAGTCTACAGGAATCTCTTTGTATTTATCTTTGATAATTTCGTACTCTCCTACTCCCATAAAAAACAAATACGGAGCGTGTTTTTGAGTAAAATTCCAATAGTCAGTACGTGTTCCGTCTGTATTAGTTGTTTGCTTTTCTAATTTTCCGTTAGAAAGTGTTACATACTTTTGCGGAACGGTTATATAAATTTCTTGTGATGTTTTTTGGTTAGGTGCATCTATCGTTGGGAACCAACAACTACTTGCTTCGGTTTCTCCTTGTGTCCAAACTTGAGTTGGTTTATTCTTATCAAGTCCAGTTGGATTGATAAAATACAATCCTTTTGCGGAAGTAATCGCAGCACTTCCTTTTTGTTTTACCTTTTCAGGGCGTGCAGTATATTTTATATATAAAGTAAACTCTTCGTTTCGTTTATACTTACGAGGTAAATCGATAATTAACTCGTACTCATCATAATTATAATCTAGCGGTTGATTATTCATTGTTACCTTGTGAATTACCATCGCTTTGGCATCTAGAGTAATTTTATCCGTTTCGTAAAAATGAGGTTTTAGTGTTACCCACTCTTCTCCATTCAACTCTTTTTCCTGAAAGTTAAAATCTACTTTTAATTTGGTATGAATTAAATTATGGATTTTATCTTTTTCTGCTCTATAAACTTTATCAGATTGTGAGAATACTGTTAGTGTAAAAAATGTAACGACTACAACAAGGAGTTTTTGAAACTTCATATTTTTTTGTTTAAAGCTCAAAAATAGGAAATTCTATTGGGAGGGCTGTTAATGAGCCGTTAAAAAGAAAAAACCATCAAAATTGATGGTTTTTCTATGTAATTCAAATAAAAAATTATTTATTCGGTTTCTTCTGACGAACGATGCTTCTCATCAAAAATCATTTTGAATTGCTTTAAATCTAAATTATCAGCATCCATCTTTGCTTTTTGCATCATTTCTAAAATCCTACCTGGATTCATATTTTCTCCTAAAATACGTGCAACTCCCACTCCCATTTCTTTACCATAACCAAAAGCTACAATTTCGTCGATAGCATCCGCTTCTCCTGAATAATAGATAGCTGCATGTGCTCCATCTTTTTTAAACTTCATCAACTCTTTATAACTCGATTTTTTAAAAATAGATTTTAGCTTCTCTTTTTCTGTTTCATAACTAGCTTCATCTAAGTTTTTGTATGGAACTCCCGTTACATTTATCTTCTTAATACTTTCGTATGCCTTTTTATCTTCATCTGATGCTTTGTCCATGCTCAATTGTAATACACTTGCAGGAACATCAAAAGTGATAAACCCTTCTTTATCTTGGCTTTCTACCAAATAACTTTGCAATGATTCTGTTTTACATGAAACAGTTGCAAAAGCAACAAGTAGTAATGAATATATAAGTAATTTTTTCATTGTGATTAGTTTTAATTAAAAGCAGAGTTAAAATTAACCCTGCTTTATAAATTTATTTAGTTTTTTTTCCGTCTTTAGAAAAAGTCTCTGCTAGTTTTGACATTTTATTGATATCAATATTTCCTGTTAAAGAAACAATTACAGATTCTGGTGTCCCATTTTTAGAGTCTTTGTCCTTTACAAACATCAATACTTCGCTTACAAAGTCTTTATTTTTAGTAGATTTTACGTAAATCTTTACACGAGAATCTTTGTCTTTTACGCGCATTAACTCTATTAAGTTGTTTTTTCCTACTGCTGATTTTACCATTCCTTCCATTTGAGCAGCCACGGCAGCATTTTCTGTTGAAAATACTTTTAGTTCATTTAAGTCTTGAATCATTTTAAAAACTTCCATCGCTTCATTATCCTCAGACTCTACTTTAAATTTAGATAAAATTTCAAAAGCATCTTTGTTTACTACTACTGATGAAACCTCATCAATATCTTCTAACTTATCAAAAATTGATTGCCCAAAGCTTAGATTAGATATAAATATAAATGCGAATAATACTATTACTTTTTTCATGATTTTCTTGGTTTATAAGTACTTGGTTTTACTTTCTTATTTAATTTACTGTGTTTATTACCTTATTTACTGTTTCTTCATAGGTTTCTAAGTGTTCAATAGCATCACTCCCTTTTTTTAGGTTGTTTGAAACTGCATATAAGGCATCGTTTCCTTTGTTTAAATTGACTGAAACTAGTTGCAACGCTTCTTTAATTTGTGCAAACTGTTTACGTTGTTGATACTTTTTGTACTCTTCATTTCCCATGAATACACTAAATAGTAAGACTACTGACGCTGCTACCGATAACCATTTCCAGTTCTTCTTAGTTTTCTCAGGTTTTAACTGAATGGTTTTGGTAAAGGTTTCATCTTTACTTTGTTTAAAATAACCAAACATCATACTATACTCTTGCAAATGCGGTGCCACATCATTTGATATAAAATACTCTTGTAGTAATTGCTCCTCTTGCAAAGTTGTTTCTGCGTCTAGGTATTTATCTAATAATTTTTCTATGTTAGCTAACTCCATAATTATGTTTTTTTATGAGTTCTTCTCTTATTGTTTTTCTTGCTCTTGATAACGCTACTCTAACAGCGGTAGGTTTCATATCTACCATTTTACATATTTCATCAAAATCATATTGCTCTATATCTCGTAGCTGAATGATTATTTTTTGCTGTTCTGGTAATTTTTCAATGAGCTGATGTACTTGGTTTACACTGTCGTTATATTCTACTTTCTTTTCTAGCGACGTATCTTTTTCTTTATAATTGCTATGAACCAATGTTAAATTACTCGCTTGTTTCGATTTTAATCGGTCATAACAATAATTTTTTGTCATCGTCATCGCAAATGCCTCTACATTTTTATAGTCGGACAGTTTTTCTCGATTTCTCCACAATTTAAAATACAATTCCTGCGTCGCATCTTCAGCTTCCTCGGTAGAAACTAATAATCTTTTCGCTAAACGAAAGACTTTGTCTTTAAATGGTAATACAACTTTTAAAAAGTCTGATTGGTTCATTGTTTGGTTGATTAATTTTGTAATCCTTATTCATAATCACTTCTTATCTATCAGGTTTACATAACTACGACGAGGCAGTTTCAAGTTTGTTACATCAATAATAAAAAAAATAATATTATTCGTTAAATTGCGTTGGTATTACAGTTAACATATACCTTATGAAATTATTCAAAGCATCCCTTATAGTCTTATTTTCATTACTAATTATTTCTTGTAGCGAAAAAGATAATGTCCCTAAAAATGTTGAAGTTCAAAACTTTGTTTGGAAAGGACTCAATGCCTATTATTTATGGCAAGATTTAGTTCCTGATTTAGCAGATAAACGTTTTAGTACCGATAATGAGATCTATAGTTATTTGTTGGGTTATGATAATCCGGAGGATCTTTTTTACAATTTATTGTACATGCCTAATGAATACCCTCAAGATCCAGACAAAACCTATTCTTGGATAGTTGACGATTACATTGCTCTTGAGCAAGCTTTTGCTGGAATACGATTAACTAGTGGTATGAAATTAATCGGGGCAGATTATGCGAACGGTTCTGGAGGTTATTATGTATATGTGTATGATGTTGTAAATGGTTCTGATGCCGATACACAAGGAGTTACAAGAGGTATGATTATTACAGAAATTAATGGTGCCACAATAACTAGAGATAATGTGAATTCTTTACTTGATAATAATTCGTTTACTATTTACTTAGCCGACTACAATGGCGGAAACCCTGTTAGTAACGGAAATACTATTACCGTAACCAAGTCACAAATAACCGAAAACCCCGTTAAAGTAAGTAATGTAATTACAGATGGAGGTCATACAATTGGATATTTACTCTACAATCAGTTCTCTAGTGATTTTGATAGAGATTTAAATGCTGAGTTTGCAAATTTTAAAGCTGCTGGAATTACCGATTTAATTATCGATTTACGCTACAACGGTGGGGGATCTGTACAAACAGCTGCTTACTTAGGTAGTATGATTACAGGGCAATATACAGGTGAGTTGTTTGCTAAACAAATATGGAATCATAAAGTACTAGACGCGTTTCCTGCTGAAACTTTCATTAATAACTTTACTGATCAAATTTTAAATAAAAACTCACAAGGTAATGTTGTTTTAGATGAAGCAATCAATAGTTTAAACCTTAATACAGTGTATTTCATTGTTTCTAAGAATACTGCTTCTGCATCAGAATTAGTTATCAACGGGTTAAAAGCGTACATCGATGTAAAGCTAGTAGGAACTCAAACCTATGGTAAACATGTTGGATCTATTACCTTATACGATTCAGATGATTATACTCGAAATGGTTCAAATTTAAAAAGTCATACATGGGCTATGCAACCTATCGTATTAGAAATTCAAAATAAAAATGGAGAAAATGCTCCTGAAGGATTCATTCCTGAAGTAATTATGGAGGAAGATCCTAGTAATTTAGGTATTTTAGGTGATCCCACAGAGCCTTTATTAGAAAGAACTATTCAATATATTACAACAGGAGCTAAAGGATTGCCAACGGTTCAAAAAGGTTATAAAATTTCACCTTCTTGGAACTCATCTATGGCAAATCCTGACTATAATAACATGTATGTTAAGCTGAAATAATGATATAATATTTAACAGACTAAAAAATCCAGCTTGTTAGCTGGATTTTTCTTTTTTTAGAAAAACAATTAAATGTCATTTCGACCTAAGGGAGAAATCTTTTGAATATTTGTTACTTCCTGAAAAAGATTCCTTTTCTCATCTCGTTCGGAATAATATTAAATATTACTCCTTTTGAATTTAACCTCCATTTATAGCTCTAATTAACTCTTTCTTGTCTATATCTATAGGTAATTTGTCCCATGGTGAAAATGGCGCTTTTTTTATTGAATCCGGAACTAAAGGTAACTTTAACAGCATTTTATTACGAGCACAATCTTGAGAACTAAAAATAACAAAGCATCTATCTCCTATTTTTTTATAACGTCCAGATCTCATTTCGCCTTTATAAACTATTCCTTCCACTTTAAAATCATAACAATAGATAAGCCCTCCTTTCATTGACTTTATATTTGTTACTATGCCAAAAGTGTATTTTCCTTCTTCAAATAATTTTCTATTTTCACTTAAGCTATGTAGATACATGAATACTGAAATCAACACTATTATTAAAACTATAATAACCTGATCTTCATGTCTTTTTAAAAATTTAATCAATGTTTTCTCTTAAAAATTAACTCTTTTATTGTTAGTAAAATACTAATTGTTACTACAACAAACTCATTTGTTGATTATTTTCTTCATTAGGAATTTTCAGATTAATTCCTAGCTCTTTGTTTAGCTTTTTTATAAAATAAGCAGCTAATAAAGGAGATTCTAGTTCTAAGTTTTGATGGATAAAAAAGTTAATATTCTGTAATCCTAAATCATTCCATTCTTTTAATCGGGCTACCCAATCATCCAAACGTGTATAATCTGTTGGATGGTTTGCTCCTACATAACGTACAAAAGCCTCATTATTGGTCAGTCTCATGTGCACCATATCCCGTCTACCAGCTGTATCCACTAATATATTGGCTATATTATTTTCTTCTAATAATTGTGTAAACTCATCAAAAACAACAGTATCATCAAACCAACCTAGGTGACGAACCTCAATGGCTAGTGGAATTCCTTTTGGCCAACTTACAGCAAAATTTTGCAGTCTGTCGAAATTTTTAGGGCCAAAATTAGAATGCATTTGTAAAAAGATGGTTCCTAATTTTTCTTCTAAATTAGACGCATTATCTAAATAGATATTCACAGCATCTTGAACACCTTCTAAGCGTTTCCAATGACTTATCTCCTGCCCTAACTTTGGGAAAAATTTAAAACCTTTAGGAGTTTTAGCCTTCCATTTCGCGAACTGTTCTGCTGGAAATTGACGATAAAAAGTAGCATTCAACTCAATAGAATTAAATTGCTTCGAGTAATATTCTAATTCATCTTTCGTTCCTCTCGGATAAAACCCTTTTAAATCTGCTTTATTCCATTTTGCACATCCTACAAATACATTTGGTTTATCAGCTTTTTCAAAAGAGCTCAATAATTCTATTGTTCTAGGGTGTGTTCGTGGTAAAGTAAAATCTATTAATTCAGGGTGTTCAACCTTTCCAAACTTCATGCTTAATTATTTTCTATTCCTTCTTCTATTTCTTGATTATCTACCATTTCCGGTCTAAACTCAGTCATTCTATCATCATTGAGTTTCTTAGCGTAATTATATCCTGACTTCCACCACTTTTTCATTTTTTCTTGATCAAAAACTAACGAATTGGTAGTTAATATGGTTGGTGTATAGTATAAATTTAATTTCACATCATTTTGTTTGGCAGAAAGTTTTCCAATAGTAATATTATGACGCTCTACATTTTCAAGCATAAAATCAAAAGTATCCATCATTAATGAGAATGGGTTTTTAGCTGGCAATCGATTCATTTGCGTTACTTCGGTCGCTAATATAATTGCATCAACCTCAGTAGCTCCCCTTAAAATCGCTTCGCGAATGGGAACTAAACTTCCAAAGCCTCCATCTGCATACTGACAATGATCTTTTTCTAATAAACTCATAAAAGGAACATAATTACAAGAACCCCAAATCCAGTCACAAAAATCATCGTATTCGCATTCCATAATAGATTTATATTCTATTTGATTTTCCGTTAAATTAGAAACAGTAACAACTACTTCCTTATTTATCCTTCTAATTTCATCATACATTTCTTTGGTAATACTCTTATTTATGAGCTTATGCAAGTTTTTACTTTCTCCAAACGTTTTACGTCCATTTATAAAGTTCCAAAGTGTATTTCGGTGACGAATAGAAACTACTTTTTCGCCATGCACCGATTTTATTTTAAAAGGACTGTTACTAAAAATAGCTTTTTGATCTACTGAAGTATACAATTCTTTTAGTTCATCAATCATTCCTAAAGCCAAATGCGACACCATTAAACTACCTGTAGAAGTTCCTAAGAACATATCATACTCCTTTTCTTTGTAATTCATTAAGTATTGTGCAACACCTCCTGCAAATGCACCTTTACTTCCTCCACCAGAAATTACGAGGGCTTTTTTCATAGATTTATGTTTGATTTGTCTATTTTAGTTTTGTAAAAATATCAAAAAAATAAAACTGACATGTTTAAAGTAATCATTCTATTGAATCTTCCATAATTATTTTAAACACCAAGGTTATACAAAGCAATTAAAAAGAACACATGAAACAATTATCAGTCCTATTCTTAATTTCTATTATTATCATTTCTTGCAAAACAGAAAAAAAGTATACTCCTAGAACAATCAATTCTGTTACTATTACTGAATTCAAACAAGACAGCACTAGCATTAGAGCTATACTTGCTATTAGTAATGATACATTAATATATGCAGGTTCAAAAGGAGATATTACTACTACTGAAAATGGTGGAAAAACTTGGAAAACACAACAACTTAGACATAACGATTCTATTATTCCACACTTTAGAAGTATTGCTAAAAATGGTGAACATATATTTGCTTTATCAGTTGCAAACCCTGCACTTTTATACAAAGGGACTCAGAATGAATACCAATTAGTGTATACCGAGGAAAATGAAAAGGTTTTTTATGACTGTATGAAATTTTTCTCAGACGGAAAACATGGTATTGCTGTTGGAGATCCTACAGAAGACTGCCCTTCTCTTATTCTTACTTCAGATGGAGGAAATACTTGGAAAAAACTCTCTTGCTCTCAATTACCTATTTTTGAAGAAGGAGAAGCTTTTTTTGCAGCAAGTAATACTAACATTGCTATTGTTAACAATACAGTTTGGATAGGTTCTGGAGGAACGAAAGCTAGAGTTTTAAAATCTACCGATTTTGGGACTACTTGGGAGATTTTTGACACTCCTATCGTACAAGGAGATGGCCCACAAGGAATTTATTCCATCGATTTTTATGATGAAAACCACGGAATTGCTATTGGTGGTAACTATTCGAAACCAGAAGACAACTCTGCTAATAAAGCAATTACCTCAGATGGTGGGAAAACATGGACACTTGTTGCTAATAATGAAAATCCTAATTATAAAAGTTGTGTACAATACATTCCTAATACTGATGGAAGAGAAATAATTGCTGTAGGTAAAACTGGAGTTTCTTTTTCTAATGACGGAGGTCATACTTGGAAAGAAGTTAGCAAGGATAGTTACTATGCTATTCAGTTTGTTAATAGTAATACTGCTTGGTTATCAGGTCCCGAAAAAATTGGAAAGTTAATTCTTAATTAATTCTTAATCTTTTGTTAAAAGAACTGGCTTTCAAGTACAACTGTATATTTTTATCAACTAATCAACTCAATTTTTAATGAAAAAAATATTATTCTTACTCTTATTCTTGTGTATTAGTAATTCTTTTGCACAAGAGTACTTTCCCTCCAATACAGGAGTAAAATCATCCGAAAAAAAGGTATACGCATTTACCAATGCTACCATTTATGTGACACCAGAACAAGTAATAAAAAAAGGAACATTACTTGTTAAAGACGGAAAAGTAGTTTCTGTTGGTAAATCAGTTACTATTCCTAAAGAAGCACAAGTTATCAATCTTGATGGAAAATCTATTTATCCTTCTTTTGTAGATGCGTATTCAACTTTTGGTATCGCTAAACCAAAAAGAGAAAGTAATCGCGGACAACGTCCTCAATACGATGCAGATAGAAAAGGATATTATTGGAACGATCATATTCGTCCTGATATAGATGCTTCTTCTGAATTCAAATTTGACTCTAAAAAAGCTAAAGAATTATTAGCTGCTGGTTTTGGTACTGTAAACACACATTTAGAAGACGGAATTATGCAAGGAAATGGAATGTTAGTAACGTTAAACCCTAATAGTTCTGATGCATACCGAATTCTAGATAAAAAATCAGGTAACTACTTATCGTTTTCAAAAAGTGTAAAATCACGCCAAAGTTACCCTACTTCACGCATGGGCGCTATGGCTTTATTACGTCAAACCTATTTAGATGCCGATTGGTATGCTAACGGAAATGCTAAAAATACTGATTTAGCTCTGGAAGCACTAAATAACAATAAAAACTTATCTCAAATATTTAATGCAGGTAATTATTTAGACAACTTACGTGCTGATAAAATTGGAGATCAATTTGGTATTCAATATACTATTGTTGGTGGAGGTAACGAATACGAAAGAATCAATGATATCAAAGCTACCAATGCTACCTATATTCTTCCTATCGATTTTAAAAAAGCTTACGATGTATCGAATCCGTTTTTAGCCAATAAAATTTCGTTAAGTGACATGCGTGCATGGAATCAAGAACCTTCTAATCCAGCAATTTTAGCTAAAAACAAGATTCCTTTTGCTTTAACTACTTATAAATTGAAAAATGTAAAAGATTTTACAACGAACATACAAAAAGCAATCACCTACGGATTAGATAAAACAACAGCTTTGGAAGCTTTAACTTCTATTCCTGCCAGTATTTTAAAAAATGATAAAGTTGGAAACTTAAAAGAAGGTAGCTACGCAAACTTTTTAATAACCTCTGGTGATATTTTTAATCCAAAAACAACATTGTTTGAAAACTGGACTCAAGGTGCTAAGAATATTATCAATCCAATGGATATCGAAGATATTACAGGGAATTACACATTAAATGTTAATGGTACTTCTTATACGATGGCTGTTACTGGTAAAGGTGCTAAACAAACTGCAGAAATTAAAAAAGTAGAAGAGAAAATTAACTCGAGCTTTTCATTTGCTGACGATTGGGTAACTATCAGCTTAAAAGAAGGGGATAATTTCACTCGTTTGACTGGTCAACTAGATAACAAACAGCTCAAAGGTACTGCTATTGACAATAACGGAAATGAAAGTCAATGGACAGCTACTTATACATCTAAAATAGACGAGAAAAAGAAAGACAAAAAGGAAGAGGATAAAACTCCTGAAGTTGTCGCTGTTTCTTTCCCTAATGTTGGATATGGTAACGCTACAAAACCTCAAAAAGAAACTATTTTAATTAAAAATGCTACTGTTTGGACATCAGAAAACAGCGAAGTATTAAACAATACTGATGTATTGATAAAAGATGGAAAAATTGCACAAATCGGCACAAACCTATCTAATAGAAATGCAAAAGTTATTGACGGAACTGAAAAATATGTAACCGCTGGTATTATTGATGAACACTCGCATATTGCGGCCTCTGCTGTTAACGAGGCAGGTCATAATTCTTCTGCTGAAGTGACGATTGAAGATGTTGTAAATCCCGATGACATTAATATCTACAGAAATATTACTGGGGGGGTTACCTCTATTCAAATCTTACACGGTTCAGCAAATCCTATTGGAGGACGTTCGGCAATCATCAAATTAAAATGGGGTGAAAATGCTGATGGAATGTTATACAATAATTCACCTAAGTTTATCAAGTTTGCTTTAGGAGAAAACGTAAAACAATCCAACTGGGGCGATTTACAAACAGTTCGTTTCCCTCAAACCCGCATGGGAGTTGAACAAGTATATATCGATTACTTCCAAAGAGCTAAAGAATACGACGCTCTAAAGAAAAGTGGAAAACCATATCGTAAAGATATTGAACTAGAAACTTTGGCAGAAATCATTAATAAAGAACGTTTTATTACATGTCACTCTTATGTGCAATCAGAAATTAATATGTTGATGAAAGTGGCGGAACAATTCAACTTTAACATAAACACCTTTACACATATTTTAGAAGGATATAAAGTAGCTGATAAAATGAAAAAACACGGAGTTGGAGGTTCTACTTTCTCTGACTGGTGGGCGTATAAATATGAAGTTAACGATGCTATTCCATACAATGCAGCAATTATGCACAATCAAGGAATTACAGTTGCCATCAATTCAGATGATGCTGAAATGTCTCGTCGTTTGAATCAAGAAGCTGCTAAATTGGTAAAATATGGTGGATTAAGTGAACAAGAAGCTTGGGCTACCGTAACTATTAATCCTGCGAAATTATTACACTTAAACGACCGTACAGGAAGTATCAAAGTTGGTAAAGATGCCGATGTCGTGTTATGGAGTGGTAATCCACTATCAATCTATTCAAAAGCAGAAAAAACAATTATTGACGGAGCTGTCTATTTTGATATTGAACAAGATTTAGAAAAGCGTAAAGCTATCAAAGCTGAGCGCGCCAAATTGATTAATATGATGCTACAAGAAAAATTAAAAGGTGGTAAAACACAAGCTCCAAAAAAGAAAACTCAAAAATTATTTCACTGTGATACAGAATAATCCTCGCAGAGGAATTTAGTAAGATTAACTACTGTTTGTTTTAACAAACTACAATTATAAACTAATAGTAACTAAAATTTAAAAAGTGAAAATTAAATATATATATAACATATTATGCTTCTTATTTATGGGAAACATAATAGCGCAACAAACACCAGCGCCAAAACAAACACAAAATTATTCGATTGAAGGAGCTACAGCCCATTTAGGAAACGGAGAAGTGATTGAAAATTCCTTAATCATGTTTTCTGACGGTAAAATTAAGTTTGTAGGAAGTGCTAATATGAGAATTGCCCGTATGGGAACTGTTATTGACGCTAAAGGAAAACATGTATACCCAGGTTTTATTGCGGCAAACACTTCTTTAGGATTGGCAGAAATAGATGCGGTTCGCGCTACCAGAGATGCTGATGAAATAGGTACAATGTTACCTCATATCCGAAGTATTATTGCTTATAATGCGGAGAGTAAAGTTGTAGAAACTATGCGTCCAAATGGAGTACTAATAGCACAGGTAGCTCCTCGTGGTGGAGTTATTTCAGGAACCTCTTCTGTAGTTCAATTAGATGCTTGGAACTGGGAAGATGCCGCTGTAAAAATCGATGATGCAATCCATATGAATTGGCCTAAAGCCTTTACAAATGGTCGTTGGTGGATGGGAGAAGATCCAGGTTTAAAACCAAATAAAGATTATCAAAAAAACATTGATGATTTCAAAGATTTTTTTGCCAATGCAAAGAGTTATTTAGCGAGCGATAAATCTCCTAAAAACTTACCTTTTGAAGCTTTACAAGGGGTTATAAACGGTTCACAAAAAATGTTTATCCATGTATCTGGAAAAAAAGAAATTACCGATGCCGTAAATACTTGTAAAGAAATAGGTATTAAAAATATCGTAATTGTTCACGGTGGAGAAGCTGAAAAAGTAGCAGATTTATTAAAAGCGAATAATGTTCCTGTAATTTTAAAACGTGCTCATCGATTACCTGACAGTGAAGATACTGATTACGATTTACCATATCGTTCAGCAAAAATATTATCAGACGCGGGTATTTTAGTAGGTTTAGGTATGGAAGGAGATATGGAACGTATGAGCACACGTAACCTTCCTTTTTATGCTGGAACTTATGCAGCTTATGGATTAGGTAAAGAAAAAGCTTTACAATTAATCACGAGTAACAATGCTAAAATTTTAGGAATTGACGACAAAGTAGGAACCCTTGAAGTGGGTAAAGATGCTACCTTATTTATTTCTGAAGGTGATGCGTTAGATATGCGAACCAATATTTTAACCGCTGCTTTTATTCAAGGAAGAAAAATTAGCTTAGAATCGCATCAAACTAAATTATGGAAGCGTTATTCTGATAAGTACAAAAATCAATAAAACATCTTTCTAAATTGACTTAGTCATTTCGAACGATAGTGAGAAATCTCATTAAAATGAGTAAGTTTTTTTCTTAAGATTAAACACTACTGGAACTTAAGATTTCTCCTTTCGTTACACTTCAGTTCGAAATGACAACTAACAAAACAAAAAAGCTCGGATATCCGAGCTTTTTTTAATCGCAGGGCGATAGCCAAGGATTTAATTTTCTGAGACTTGTATTTAAATCGTTTCTTTTCAATACCTCATGGACTTCTCCCTTGGTAGCTGATAAAGTCTATATTCGTACTTTTGCAAAGATGAAACAGATTAGCAGTACACAAAACGCTTATATAAAAGAGCTTTTAAAGCTTCAAGAAAAATCGCGTGAACGTAAGAAAAAAGGGCTTTTTTTGGTAGAAGGGCAACGTGAAATCTCGTTAGTTCTCAAAGGTGGATATGAAATTGACACTGTGCTTTTTGTGCCTGAACTTTTCTCAGAAGAAAATCTAACTGAAATAAAAAATCAAACAGCTAATTGCATCGAAATTACGAAAGAGGTATACCAAAAGCTTGCCTATCGTGATACTACCGAAGGCATTATTGCTGTGGTAAAAACTAAAAATTTTGAGGTGGAAACTATTGAGTTCTCTACCACTACTCCACTCGTTTTAGTAATGGAAGGTATTGAAAAACCAGGAAATATAGGTGCTATGTTACGTACTGCCGATGCTGCCAACGTGGACGCCGTTTTTATTGCGAATCCAAAATCGGATATATTCAATCCAAACATCATTCGCTCTAGTGTAGGCTGTGTGTTTACCAATCAAATTGGTATAGGAACTTCTGAAGAAATTATTGCTTTCTTACAAAAGCACAACATCAATATTTATAGCGCTACCCTACAAAACTCAAACGAATACCATAAAAACGACTATACAAAAGCTACGGCTTTAGTAGTAGGTACCGAAGCTACAGGCTTAACACAAATTTGGCGAGACGAAGCAACCCAAAACATCAACATCCCTATGCAAGGGGAAATAGACTCTATGAATGTATCGGTTGCCTCAGCTATCTTAACTTTTGAGGCGAAACGTCAACGTGATTTTATATAGTAAGTTTACTTATTAAACCTGAAAAACAATATTATAACCGTACATTTTTGTACGGTTTTTTATTTTGTTTTATATTGGCTAGCGCCAAATAAAAAGAACAAAAATTGCTAAAAACTTCCTTTTTATATTTCCCAAACAAGAAGCTTAGCTATAAAAATAAAAGAACAGTAAAGTACTCTTATACTTCTCTTTTGGTTGTATAACGATGTATTTTATGCTTATATAAACAAGTTGGCAATAATTAAAATAAGAAATGAATTTAAATACAAACACAGGACAAGTAAGTATCACAGGTTTACCAGACAAATGTCCCTTTTGTCATAAATCAATTAGACCAAATCCATTATTCGGATATAAAAACGGGAGAGATTTGGATGTTTTAATGTATTGTCCTGATTCTACTTGCGAATCAGCATTTATTGCTTACTACTATCTTAATTCAAATAATGGGGTTTACAGTTTTTTTGACAAAGTTAGTCAAGGAAAATTAATAGGAAGGGATTTTACAAATACTATATCTGAAATATCACCAATGTTTGTTGAAATTTATAATCAATCCTATACAGCAGAACAACAGAATTTGACAGAGATTTGCGGAGTTGGATACCGAAAAGCTCTGGAATTTTTAATAAAAGATTATAGTATATTGAACCATCCCAGCGAAAAAGAAAAAATTGAAAAGAAATTATTGGGAGCTTGTATAAATGATTATGTTACAGATAGTCGCATTAAATCTGTTGCTAAAAGAGCCGTTTGGATTGGGAATGATGAAACTCATTACATAAGAAAATGGGAAGGAAAAAATTTGAGCGACCTAAAAAAATTAATTGACTTGACGTTGCACTGGGTAGAAATGGAAAAGCTAACGGAAAGTTTTGAAACCGAAATGCCTGATTAAAAACTATTGCCAACACCGGCTATAGTTCATTGCTTCTGACTTTCCTCTCGGAAAGTCCTCGCGGATTTTCACGCAACGAAACCATAGCCAAACACGTAACAATGAGTAAAAAATCATGAAGAAGAGTATTTATATATTAATTATATCCTCAATATTAAGTTGTAGTAAAAATGAAAATTCTAACTTTTCACTAAATGGAAAAACAAAAGGATTTATAGATGGAACTTATGTTTATTTGCAAATAGAAAATGAAACCATAGATTCTACAAGGATTAAAAATGATTCATTTAATTTTAAAACAAAGTTTTCAAATTTACCCATAAAAGCTCACTTAAAAATAAAACAACCTCCACAGTATAAATCAATATGGATAGAAAATAATAAAATGTTATTTGATGCTTCAAATACAGAATTTATAAGATATGCTAAAATAACTGGATCTGAAACTCAGAAAATTGAAGAAAATTTTTACAAAAAAATTCAAAATCTTTCTTATAAAGAATCAGTAGATAAAGAAATGGATTTTGTAAAAAATAATCCAAATAGTATTTTAAGTGCTTATACTCTATCATTTTATTCAACTACTTTTGGAAAAGCAAAAACAGAAGAATTATTTAATCTGTTTTCTCCTGAGAATAAAAAATCTATATACGGCAAACAAATTGTTAATTATTTAAGCTTAAACAAAGATCCAAAAATAGGAGAAGAATTTACCGACTTTGAGATGAAGAATCAGTATGGGCTTAAAAAAAGGTTGTCTGATCTTAGAGGAAAAATCATCTTACTTGAATTCTGGTCTTCATGGTGTGGACCTTGTCGTCAAGAAAACCCAAACCTAGTTAAGACTTATAACAAATTCAAAGATAAAGGCTTTGAAATATTTGCTGTTTCTGTAGATAATAATAGAAGTAGTTGGATTAACGCAATAGAAACAGATAGCTTAAGTTGGGTTCACGTAAACGATCATTTAAAAGGCGATAGAAATATAGCATCATTGATATATGGAATCAATTCAATACCTGATAATTTTTTAATCTCAACTGATGGAAAAATTATTAGTCGAAACTTAAGAGGTAAAGAATTAGATAAGAAACTGAATCAAATTTTTAAGTAATATTCGTTTTGTTGCTAATAGTATATAACCACAATTACGGTGGGTTTAAAATTCACTTATCAAATCTTAAATATATTTTTAAACCGTACATTTTTGTACGGTTTTTTATTTTGTTTTATATTGGCTAGCGCTAAATAAAAAGAACAAAAATTGCTAAAAACTTCCTTTTTATATTTCCTAAACAAGAAGCTTAGCTACAAAATAATAGAATAATAAAGATACACTTATACCTCCTTTTTGGCTGTATAACGACGTATTTTATGCATATATAAACAAGTTAGCACCAATATAAACGAACAATTAACCTAATGAACGAAAATTTAGAAAAGAAATACCTTTTATCAAGTAGAAAAAGACGAATAGCTGCATTTATAATTGACCATTTTACATTCACATTTCTCATAGTAGGAATTGTATTCTTGTCACTTGGAACAAATTTTATGGATGAAAATAATTTCAGTAATCTGACAAGTAAAATGTTACCGACAATGTTAATTGGTTTTCTCATATACTTTGCTAAAGATTCAATAAAAGGTATTAGTCCAGGAAAGTGGGTTATGGGAATTATGGTTAGAGATGAGAATAATCCGTATAAAGTTCCTTCTATTGGCAAATTATTTATTCGAAATCTATTTTTAATAATTTGGCCAATAGAATTTATAGTTCTTGCTTCAAGTCAAGAGAAAAAAAGGCTCGGAGATAAAACTGCAAATGCAATTGTGGTCAAGAATCCTAACAAACCGACAAAACTTCCGAGAGTTTTGGCATTAGTTGGAATTGGAATTGCCTTTTTTGCATTTACATTTTTATTTGCTGGTTCAGCAATGAAAAATTCCGATGCTTACAAAGTTGCTATTTCAGAAATTGAACAAAATGAGGAAATAATATCAGAAATTGGCGGAATAAAAGATTATGGAATGATGCCTACTGGTAGTGTCAATATTTCAAATGGATATGGAGAAGCTCAATTGAGCATAAAAGTTATCGGAAATGAAAAGGATTTAAATATTGGAGTTTATCTAACAAAAGAATCGAATGGAGAATGGAAATTAATAGAACTGAATAAATAAAATACTGGTGCTAACAATGGCTATAAGTAATTACTAGTTATAGCCTACTTACGAAAATCCTCGTAGTTTTTCAGTTTGGTGTGTACTTGCAAAGTCAAACTTTAAATCATGTAACCACTTGTAAAACATATTTTTGTCCGTGATTTAAAACAACATATATAAAATTAAAAATGAGTAAAATAATTTTCGATAGTGGAATATCTCTTGACGGTTTTTTTGCAGGAGATAATAGAAGTCCAAAAAATCCTATGGGTGGTGTGTCAGGGCAAATTCATTCGTGGATGTTTAATCAAAAAGCGTTCTGGGAATATCTAGGAATTGAAGGAGGTAAAGAAGATGGAGATGATGGAAAATTTATTAGAGGCACTATTGATAGAACTGGTGCTTTTATTATGGGAAAACGAATGTTTGAGGAAGGAGAGGTAAGTTGGCCAAATAATCTCTATAAAGCAGACGTTTATGTTTTAACACACGAAAAACGAGAACCTTGGATTCAAGAAGGTACGACAACTTTTTATTTTATTAACGACGGAATAGAGAGTGCACTTGAGAAAGCAATACAATCTGCAAAAGGAAAGGATGTTAGAATACAAGGTGGAGCAAATACCATTCAGCAATTTCTAAACGCAGGACTTGTTGATGAATTTTTTATTCATATCGCACCTGTTTTCTTAGGTAGTGGAATACGATTATTTGACGGAATAGAGAAAAACAAGTATGATCTTAAAATCGCAGAAGTAATTCCTTCTGACTTAACTACTCATTTGAAATATAAACTGATAAAAAAATAAAAAACACCAATAACATTGGCTATAAGTAATTGCTTGTTCTCACCTACTTCCGAAAAATCCTCACGGATTTTCAGTTTAGTCTTTACTTACTAAACTAACTGCTAAACCACGCAACTACTCATAACCTACACCGTTATAAAATTACTATGAAATTAATTCTAAAAACACTCAAATGGATCGCTAAGTTTTTAGCTGTAGTTATACTATTACTAATAATATCAGGAGTATGTTACCGATTGTTTAGCTCAAAGCCAATACCTCCAGGAAAATTAGTTGATGTTAACGGAACAAAACTTCATATAAGAGCTGAAGGTGTAAAAAATGATTTACCAACACTTATTCTTGAAGCAGGTGCAAATAGTCATACAGATATGTTTCATTGGCTTTCGGAAGGATTGATAAAAAACATGAGAGTCATACGCTATGATAGAGAGGGAAAATGGTTTAGCGAATCAAGTAAAGACAGTATTACACCAGAATTTTACGCCCACCAATTACACGAATTACTTGAAAAAAGTGGAGAAAATCCACCTTATATATTGGTAGGTCATTCTATGGGTGGTCCCTACAATCAAATATTCAGAGATCTATACCCTAATGAAGTAAAAGGAATGGCATTTCTAGATTCGAGCCACCCTGAACAATGGGAACGATTAGCTCAAAAAGAATTGATTCCCAAAGGACAAATTAACTTACTAAAATTTATCGCTGTTCTTTCAGATTTGGGAATAAGAGGACTCTATAATACCATAATCAATCCAAAAGCTACTAATGATGGCTTACCTAAAGATTGCCATACACGTAATTTTAATCTTGCTTCTAATTCAGGTAAGGTTTATCGCAGGTATCTAAAAGAAAATAGCATCAACAATGATATTCTTAAACGAGCGAGTCAAGCTAAAAGTTTAGATTCATTACCTGTTTTGGTTTTCACCGCAACTGAGCAATATAGCGAATCTCAAAAAGAAAGATACCGAAAAAAAGGTATTGATCCCGACAAACAAATTCAATTATGGTTCGATATGCAACAAGAACTGAAAGAACTATCTACTAACAGTAAACAAGTTGTTATTGATGGAAATCATGGTTCTATAATTACAAAAAAAAAGAACGCAGAAATAATTAATAAAGAAATACTATTAATGGTTGAAAAAATTGAAAATAAAAATCATCAATAAATATTATACAGCTACGTATAACCGCAATTACGGTGGGTTCTAAACTGATCTATCAAACCTAAAACATCTCTTTTAGCCATACACCATTGTATGGTTTTTATTTTGTTTTATATTAGCTGCCGCTAATAAAAAGAACAAAAATTGCTAAAAACACCCTTTTTATATTTTCTAAACAAGAAACTTAGCTACAAAATAAAAGAATAATAAAGACACGCTTATACCTCCTTTTTGGTTGTATAAGGACGTATTTTATGCATAAATAAACAAGTTATAAGCTATTTTAATAAAAAAAGAGATGGAAAATCAAAATGACAATCAACAAAATGTAGTAAACCAAATTTATGAGTATGCTGCAAGCCTTATGGTAAATGAAAAAAAAAATGCTTTTGAAACCAAAAAGACACTTATTGAACAAGGACTTGATGAAGAAAGTGCTTCAACTGTTGTTAATAATCTTGAACAGCAAATTAAGGATGCGAAAAAGGAAGGAGCTAACAAGGATATGCTCTATGGAGCATTATGGTGTATTGGAGGAATAGTTGCCACTGCTGCCGACATTGGCTTTATATTTTGGGGAGCAATAGTCTTTGGTGGAATCCAGTTCTTTAAAGGTGTTGCTAATTCGTCAAATTGACCTGAATAAGAAAAATGACCTATAACAATGTATACCCCATTAAGGAAAATTAGAAACGCTCCTATAAAACCTGAAAAACAACATTTTAACCGTACATTTTTGTACGGTTTTTTATTTTATTCTATCTTAGACATTCATGAATAAAAATAAAATTGCTACTACTTCCTTTTTTTAGTTCATTAACAAGAAAAATAGCGATAAAACAAAATCCTTGTGGGTTCAAACACAACGAAATTATAACCAAAATCGTTCTACATAATATTGGAATATGAAATACCTAAGAATCATCATCATACTGTCTATAATTACTGGTTGTTCCAGAAAAATAGAGCGTAAACAAATTCAACGAATAGACGGCTCATCAATAGCAAGAGCTAAATTAGACTCTAGTATTAAAACTCTTGTGGATACAGCAAATGTAACAGGACTAACAGTTACCATTTTTAACCAAGACACTGTTACTTATCAAAAAGCATTTGGTTACTCAAATCTTACCCAAAAAGATAGTTTAAGTATTAATCACGTGTTTTATGGGGCTTCTTTAAGTAAAGCTGTTTTTGGTTATTTAGTAACACAGTTGGCTAACGAGGGAATTATTGACTTAGATAAACCTTTACAAGAATATTTTGACGTTCCTATTCCTGAATTACAATTTGAGAAAGAATGGAGAGGTTTTAAAAATCTCACAAACGATGAACGATATAAGAAAATAACAGCAAGAATGTGTTTATCACATACTACAGGCTTTCCTAATTGGCGATGGTTAAGTAGAACTGGAAAATTTACTCCAGAAGGAGATATTCTGTTTTTCTTTGATCCTGGAACTGAATACAGCTATTCTGGAGAAGGAATGATGTTACTACAGTATGCTATAGAACATATAACTGGTAAAGGATTGGAACAGTTAGCAAGAGAGCGTGTTTTTAATCCTATAGGAATGGATATGAGCAGCTATTTATGGCAACAACGTTTTGAAAACAACTTTTGCTATGGGCATACAACCAAACAAAATGTAATTGATAAAGACAAGGCTGATGAAACAGCTGCAGCAGGTTCTATGTCTACAACACCTGTAGATTACTCAAAATTTTTGACTAAAATATTTGATTTATACACTAACAATTCTTCCGTTACCCAGTTGATGTTTTCACCAAACATTCGGATTAATTCAAAAAAGCAATTTGGGCCTCTTTTACTAGAAAAAACAAATGCAAATGATAGTATCAATTTGAATTATGGCCTAGGATGGGGTATTTTAAAATCACCATATGGATACGGATATTTTAAGGAGGGACACGGAGAAGGCTTTCAGCACTATTCTATCCTATTTCCTGAAAAGCATATTGGGATTCTCTTAATGTCGAACAGTGATAATGCAGAAAGTATTTTTAAAGAAGTTCTTAAAATAGGAATCGGAGATATTTACACACCTTGGTACTGGGAAGACTACATTCCGTATGATATAAAATAGAAAAAATCTATCCTCCTATTAACAAAAATTGAAATGGGTATAAATATCCGGAGAGATGCTATTGTAGCAATTAAATATAGGCCATTTGGCAGATAATGTTAATCTTAAAAATGTGTACATTTAGCAAATATAAACGCTAGTCAGGACTAAGATTAAAATGAATAAGCTTACAAGAAAAAGAAAAAAAGACCTCGGATTAGGAGAACTTATTGCGATTGCTTTAGGAGGAATGGTTGGAGGTGGTATTTTTTCCATTTTGGGTATTGCTACAGAAAATATAGGTAATGCAACTCCAATTGCCATCCTGATTGGTGGTTTCTTAGCTCTATTTTCAGCTTATTCTTATGTGAAACTTGCGCTGCTATACAAGGATGAAGGCGCTACTTATTCATTTTTCAAAAAAACTTTTCCAAATAGTGAGCTTGCCTCATCCTTAATTGGATGGTTAATTGTTTTTGGATACATCAGTACCCTAGCTCTGTATGCATTTACCTTCGCATCCTATTTCTGTAGTCAAATTGAAGCGCTAAATAATCCGATTTGGCAAAAAATAATAGCAGGACTTATTATTTCTTTTTTTGCTATCGTCAATTTAGTTAGCGTAAAAGGAATGGGTAAATTGGAGGATATCTTAGTCTATTCAAAGATTATAATTTTATTGTTCATGTCAGGCTTTCTTGCCGGTAAAGGAGAAATTCAGAATCTATTTCCAGTATTTACAACTCAAACCACACTTACAAAAATATTAATTGTTTCAGCCATTACTTTTGTAGCCTATGAAGGGTTTCAATTGGTCATTCACGCTTATAATGAAATGGATGATCCTCAAAAAAATATTCCACGAGCAATTTATTCATCTATTGGAATTGCAACATTGCTATATGTAACTCTTTCAATTGCTGCCTTATCTACCATTCCAAAAGAATTGATAATTGCCGATAAAGAATATGCTTTAGCTGCCGGGGCTAAAACCTATCTAGGAAAATTTGGGCAATTCATAGTCATCTTTGGTGCTTTGTTAGCAACATCAAGTGCAATAAGCGGAACTCTTTTTGGGGCTTCTCGACTAATGGCCGTGATAGCCAATGATGGATTCTTTCCCAAAGCTTTAGGAAAAAAAATTAAAACTCATATTCCGAATAGAGCTATTATAACTATGAGCATTTTTGCTTTTGTGTTATTGGTAACTGGAGGCTTGCAAGTCATATTGGAATTTGGAAGTATTACTTTTATTGTTGTTTCATTTTTAATGGCTTATACCAATTACAAAAAAAGACTTGAGACAAACTCCTCTCTCCTATTTACAATCATCGCTTTATTAGGATTATTTGTAGCCGGCTTACTAATTATATACTTTGAATTCACAGAAAATAAAGAACAGTTTATATATATAATTACCATTTATATACTACTTGGTATAGGAGCTTATTTATATTCTAAAAGAAAAGAACGAATTCCTAACAATATGTAAATTACATTAAAATGAAGAAAATGAAAGCTATTGTTCTTGAAAAAAAAGGATTAGAAGAAAAAACGGATTATTACAAACCTGTAATAACCAAACCATCGCAAATATTAATAAAAATAAAAGCTGCAGCTGTTAATCCGATAGATTTACAGATGTTTCAAGGGAAAAATGAAGCAAAATCTTTAAAATCTGATATTCTAGGAAGAGAACTCTCTGGTATTGTTGAACAGGTAGGTAAAAATGTCAAAAAATTCAGTGCAGGTGACGAGGTTTATTTAGCCGTTTTAGATATGGGTAGTAATGGTGCTTTTGCTGAATATGTAGTTATTGAAGATGAAATAGCTGCTCTAAAACCTTCAAACATAAGTTTTTTGCAAGCTGCTACTCTACCTGTTTCATATGTTACAGCATGGCAAATAGCTACAAGATTAAATCAGCCTAAAACATGTTCTATTTTTATTTTAGGAGCATCTGGAAGTGTTGGAAAAGCTCTAATTAATTTATTACACCACTTTGGCTATCAAAACATCAAAGGTACAGCTGGCAATGAAGAGAGTGTTAAACAATTAATGAAGCAACAGCTCAAAAAAGAAAGTTTAATTTCTTACAAATCAAATAATTTAAAAGATCAGATAATAAAGGCTAACAGAGAGAATCTTTACGATGTTGTTATTGATTGTATTGGCAATGAAATGACAGAAATAGGTGCTCAAATTTTAAAAAGAGAGGGATTATATGTTGATGTAACCAATATGAAAACAACTAACGCTTCTTATATGCTATTTCGTAAAGGAGCCGTTATCATGAATATATCAAGGTATTCAGAACCCGAATTATTTTATAAGTATGGAGAAATTTTAGAGAGCCTTTCAAAATTTATAAGTGAGAATAATTGGTATTTACAAGAATTCATGAATTTAGGAGAGTTGTCCTCAGATAATCTGTACGAAGCATTTAACCTAATAGAAACAAACAGAACCTATGGAAAAAAGATTATTTTAGGTTCTTTAAAATAAAAAGGAAAGTATCCCCTACTAAACACTAAGTCAAAAATACTTATCATAGCTATTTAATGAACTTTATTATAAACCATCCGTATATATCAATAACTATAATTCTACTTATTGTGAATTCTATAATTAAAAAAATTACCCGAGCTGAACATTCCCCACTTGCAAAAGTGTTCTTATTTATAATGGCAATTATTGCCCAAGCCTGTAGTCCTTTTGCGGGTCCGGTTGATAAGTCTGTTTCAGATTCTTTTTATTATTCAAAAACTAAAAGTAACATCTGTTATTCTCCCATGGGAAATTGGTTTGAATTGGGCAACACCAAACTAAATGCCGATGTTAAAAGTTTTAAAGTTTTAGGAAGAAACTTTGGTAAAGATAAAAACCACCTGTACTTTAAAAGCAATATTATAGACAACGAAGTAGATATCGCTACTTTTTATGTTGATAAAGACAATTATATCTGTTTTGATAAAGATCATGTATACATAGCTTTTAACTATTTATCATACGATTTTAACAAAGCCCATCAAGAAAAAAATCTTCTATGGAAAATAGCGAAAGCCAACCCAGAAACATTTCAAAAGATTGATCATAACTGGTCAAAAGATGATAAACATTTTTTTTATAATTATGTTCCAATAGATGTAGATTATACCTCTTTCGAGGTTTTAAATGAAAACTTTGCTAAAGACAAGAACAAAGTTTATTCATTAAAAACGTATGAATTACTACCTGCCTTGACAATAGATCCTGCCACAACCAAAAAAATCAACGATCGGTATATTGCAGATAAAAATAACATTTATGATTTTCAAGAGTATCAAAATAGTGAATTAGTAGATTCACTAATCTCAATACCTTACCAAAATATTGATGATTTAAAAATTTTAGAAGACAAATTTTTGTTGTTTGACAACAATGTTATTTATGATGCGGCTAAAATTGAGAATGCTGATGTTTCGTCTTTTCAAATCATTCAGTTTCCATATTCTAAAGACAAAAACCATGTATTCTATAATGGAGATATTATAGAAAAAGCAGATCCTAAAACCTTCAGTATCTTTGAAACATCTTTTTATTCAAAAGACAAAAACTATGTATTTGTTTATGGAAAACTTTTGAAAGAAGCTGATGTAGCTACTTTTGGTCCTACTAATGAAAAACACTCATTGCTACATAAAGATAAAAATCACACCTATCGAGGCGGTGAAATTGTAGAAGATAACTAACGTTTTTATAAGTTAATTCATTAAAATTTAAAACGAGAACTTACTACCCCTTACAGGATTGAACGATTTTAAAGTAATAAAAGCATAGTAATTATCAATAATTACGGAATCTAAATTTCAACGTATATCATAACTTTACTCTACCCTTTTTCTTCCTTACTTTTTTTACATTCGTCTATAAGTGGTTGAACTAAAATCATATATGATGTTACAACTACAAACAGTAGAAATGTAACTCCAACCAAGGTATAGAGAGTTTTCATCTTACCATTTTTTAAACTTACATTAAAGTTACTAAATAGTTCAGAAACTTTTGCAAAACAGCAGAACCATTTCTTTTGAGGGAAAAACTATACTTTTAAGAATAGCTCTTCTTGATTGCTGAAACAAATTGAAAAAAGGAAAATAAAACCCATGTCGCATAGCACCTTTAAAAAGGCGTAATCATACCCTATAAAACTTTATTTTACAAGCTATCTTTGTTTAAAACCAAATGACAATGAGAAAATTAAAGTTACAAATGCAGATGACCATTAACGGATATGTCGCGCAACGCAATGGAAAAAACGACTGGATGACTTGGAATCCTGATGAAGAACTTATAAGCTTCATGAATTCTATGCTTGATACCTCAGACACTCTTTTACTTGGTAGAAAAACGGCTGAAAGCATTATAAAATTTTGGGAGGATACCGCTAATGAAAACCCTACACATCCTTTTGCAAAAAAAATAGCTTCTATTCCTAAAATTGTTTTTACCGAAACTCTCAATAAATCAAACTGGAACAACACTGCCTTAGCAAAAGAGAATCTTGTAGAAAAAATTACCAACCTAAAAAAACAAAAAGGTAAAGATATCCTTGTTTTTGGTGGTGCTAGTTTTGTTTCATCCCTAATAAAAGAAAATCTTATTGACGAGTATTACCTTATTGTAAACCCAACTGCTATTAGCAATGGTATGACTATTTTTAATTCATTTGACAACGTGCGAAAATTCACCCCCACACAAGCAAAATTATACTCTGGAGGAAAAATTGTATTGAGTTACAAGCCAAATAATGAGTGATCAGATATTTTTTTTACATATAAACAGGTACTAACCATTTTAAAAATCAATACAACAAATAACAAACGAGCTATAAAGTGAAACGACTAATTATAATTTTTGTATTAATGCTTCTCAGTTTGATTTCGTGCAATGAGAAAACACCAACTACTAAAAAAATGAAAACAGCAGCGTCAGAAAAAATGGCTTTTGACAGCGGATATTCCAAAGTAAATCAGCTAAAAATGTATTATGAAATTCATGGGCAAGGGAAACCACTTGTATTAATTCATGGTGGAGGTTCTACAATTCAATCAAACTTTGCTAAAGTTATTCCATTATTCGCTAAAAACAGACAACTTATTGCTGTTGAATTACAAGCTCATGGGCGAACGAACGACAGAAACACAGATTTATCATTTGAACAGGATGCTGACGACATCGCAACACTTCTTAAAAACTTAAACATTGACAAAGCCGACTTTTTCGGTTTCAGCAATGGTGCAACAACAACTTTACAAATTGCTATTAGGCATCCAAAAATAGTTGAAAAAATTGTTCTTGGTTCTGTTCTTGCTAAACGCAGTGGAGTTCCTGGATGGTTTTGGAACTTTATGGGACAAGCAAAATTAGAAAATATGCCAGAACAACTCAAAACAGCTTACAAACAGGTTGCAGCAGACACTAGCGGATTGCAAATTATGCATGACAAAGATGTTAAACGAATGGTAAATTTCAAAGACATTCCAAACAAGCAAATTGAATCTATAAAAGCACCTGCTTTAATTATTATCGGTGACAAAGATATTATTACACCTGAACACGCTATCGAATTACATAGACAAATACCTAATTCTGAATTAGCAATAATTCCAGGCGGTCACGGAGAGTATATTGGAGAAATAACCACAATAAAACCTGATTTTAAAGAAAGTGACCTTTCAATCTCTTTAATTGAGAAATTTCTTAACAAAAAAGAGGAATAAAAACAATATTTATAAAAAAATACATTTTATAGTTTTAGTTTTTGCTCTCTTTTACTTTGATTGTAAAGTTACTCCTATACTAACTTTGCAAACTGCTATTTATCTAAATAGATTAAATAATTATAAAAACTGTTAATACAAAAAAATTATCTTTAATCTCAAGACTAACAACCACATAAGACCCTTACCAACATTATAAACTAACAAAAATGACTCATTTTAGAAAAATACAACGTCCAGAGAAAAATGAATACCCAAACTATTCTCAATATTATTTTGACCTAATCCATACCAACGATGATATTTTAAAATTGCTACACGACAATTTTTTTAAGATTAAGGATTTTATCTACTCGTTACCAGAAGACAAACTAACTTACAGATACGATATAGATAAATGGACAATTAAAGAGATTTTAGTACATAATATTGATGATGAAAGAATTTATTCATACCGAGCTATGAGATATGCAAGAAATGACAGTACTCCTTTAATGGCTTTTGAACAGGATGATTATGTTAAGTACTCAAATGCTAATGAAAGAACCTTAGAAAACATTTTTGAAGAATATTGGTGTGTTAGAGATTCTACCTTGAAATTATTTCAAAATTTACCTGAAGAAGCACTCATAAGAACAGGTAAAAACAGAAACCCAGACAATTCTATTGATAATGAGAGATCTGTTAGAGCTCTTGCTTATCATATTACAGGTCATGAATTACGACATATAAAGATTATAAAAGAACGATATCTTAATATGCAAACCGATGATAAATGCATCATATAGAAAACAAAATAAAGTCAAATACAAGATGGGTTAATTTCAACACTCAATTAGAATGTTGGAATTAACCCCTACTTATCACAATCTAACCTTCTATACATTATAATATATCTTGTTGATTTCTAAACAAGAACGCATAAACTACTTCAAAAGGGTTCCAAGATTTACCTTTAGCAAAATTTATAAAACTACACTATACCAAATCTTACATCATAAACTCAAGATTTTCCATTTTATAGATTTTCATTGTTTTTCAACTTTGCTTTATCAAATTTTTAAACATGAAATCAACTTTAATAAGGTTGTTATGTCTGGCATTTATATCCTGTCAAAATTCTCAACCTAAAATTCAAAACAACATGAAAAATCAAGAGACAAATCAACTTCCAAAAATTGGTATTTTAATCTTTGAAGGCTTTATTGCCAACGAAGTAATCGCTCCTTTAGATGTATTCACCAAAGCTAATGAGCACAAAAAACCCATGTTCAATGTATTTCTAATCGCGGAAACTAATGCCCCATGTGTGAGTGAAGAAGGCTTAACTGTCATTCCTAACATTACCATAGAAGACTGTCCGGATTTGGATGTTTTAGTTGTCCCTAGTTCAATGAATCCGGACAAGCAAAAACAAAACCAAACTTTAATTGATTTTATCCAACGACAAGATCAAAAAACAGACTATATCGCCAGTCATTGTGCAGGTGCTTTCTTGTTAGGTGAAGCTGAAGTAGCTGAAGGAAAACAAATCGTGACGTATTGTGGTGGAAGCGAAACACTTCAAAAAGAGTATCCGTCTCTTTTAGTTCAAGATGATCAAGTTAATTCGGTAGTTTCCGACGGAAAAATTATTTCATCCAATGGTAATCTTGTAAGCTATTTAGCTTCATTAGAACTTTTAGAAAAAATGGCTGGAACTGAGCAAAGAAAACAAGTTGAAAGCGAGTTATTAATCCATAAGCTTTATCAAAATGTACATTAAAAGCTATGCTGAGAAAGAAGTAAAATTATGTGCTACTTGTGGCACTGCGTACCCAACAAATATGGCATCTACAACTTGCATGATTTGTTTAGATGAGAGACAATGGGTACCTCAAAATGGTCAAATATGGATTCCACATTCTGAATTACTAAAAACTCACAGTGTAAAACTAAACCGCATTCAAGAAAACTTTTATGAATTAATAATTAATCCCAAATTTGCTATAGGGCAAAGGGCTTTATTGGTGTTAAGTGAACATGGAAACATTTTATGGGACTGCATACCTTTATTAGATGAATTGACCATAGAGTTTATCAAAGCTAAAGGTGGTTTAAAAGCAATTGCCTTTTCACATCCTCATTTTTATAGTAATATGAACGAATGGGCAGATATATTTGACTGCCCTATTTTAATTCACAAAAACGATGCTGAACATATTATGGTTAAAGAAAAACATCTCATTTTATGGGAAGGCGATGAATTGGAGCTTTGGGACGGAATGAAATTATATTTAATAGGAGGGCATTTTGCAGGAAGTAGTATTTTACATGTTCCTCATTTATCTAAAAAAGGGGCTATCTTATGCGGAGACACCCTTTACCTTTCTCCTAACAAACAACATTTTTCAGTAGTTTGGAGTTCTCCTAATAGAATGCCCTTACCGTTAAGCGAAATACGAAGAATTCAAAATCGTTTTGAACAAATCACATTTGATACCTTTTATGGGTTTGTTAGTATTCAGAACCTTACCAAAAACGTAAAAGAAATTCTTAAGAAGTCGTTTGATAGGTATAAGTAAAACACCTATTGACTACATATATCAAAGTAGCAGATTAAGAATTTAATCTGCTACTTTTTATGTACAAAACTGTGATCTATCATCCCGAATAAATTTCCTAAATTAGATATCCAAATCATGTTACTACAAATAACAATAAATAGCATATGAAATACGGTTATACTATACTTTATGTTGAAAAAGTAAAAGAAACAATTCAATTTTATGAAAAAGCTTTTGGTTTTACTCCCAAATTTATAACACCTGAAGAGGATTATGGAGAACTAATTTCAGGAGAAACCACTATAGCTTTTGCTTCAACCAAATTGGGAAAATCAAATTTTAAAGCAGAGTTTGAAGTTACCAGCAATACAAGAAAGCCTTTTGGGGTAGAAATGGCTTTTGTATCTGAAAACATAGAAATAGATTTCAAAAAAGCACTCGATATGGGAGCGATAGAATTTGAACCACTCACAGAAAAACCTTGGGGACAAAAAGTTGGCTATGTAAGAGATAATAATGGTTTTTTAATAGAAATCTGTACTCCTATTAAAACAGAATAATTTAAGAGTCTAGATATAGAACAACAACCCCCTATTATACACAAGTAGATTAACCATTTATCACTAATTCATCTATTCTTAAATTCTTTCAAACACAAAACTAAGCTATTCTTACACCTTTAACTATATTCGGTAAAATTGTCCATGCATTAACGAAAATAGTCCATTTTATACCGTTTGAATACGTGCCAATTTTGTATTGTCATATTGACAAACAATTTTTAAAACAATTTAAAATGGAAAGTTTAGTTAAAACGGAATTCAGTGTTCCTACAAAGAATGAAGTATCTTCAGTAAACCAAGAAATTTTTGATAACCTAGACAAAGCTTTAGGCTTTGTTCCTAACCTTTATGCTACGATAGCCTATTCTGATAACGGACTTAAAAGGTATTTAGACTATCAAAATGCCAAAACATCGTTATCGAATAAAGAAAAAGAAGCTGTAAACTTAGTTGTTAGCCAAGTAAATGGTTGTATTTATTGCCAAAGTGCACATCTTGTATTGGGAAAAATGAATGGATTTAATGAGCAACAATTGTTAAACATTCGAAATGGAAAAAGTGATAATTTAAAATTAAACTCTTTAGTAAAATTAGCAGCAGATATTACCAATAATAAAGGTAATACCAGTGATGAAAATGTAAAAGATTTTTTTGCTCAAGGCTATACCAAAGAAAATCTTGTTGATTTAATCCTTCAAATAAGCGATAAAACGGCAATGAACTATTTACATAATCTAACAAAAATTCCAGTTGATTTTCCTTTAGCTGAAAGTCTATAATTCTAAAAAAATCAAAGCAGGAATTTTAGAATTATAATTCCTGTTTTGATTTTACTAAAACCACAAATAAATGAATCAAGAAGAAAAAAGACATCCACTTCCTCCTTTTACAATGGATACTGCTCTTGAAAAAGTGCAGAAAGCAGAAGATGCTTGGAATAGTAAAGACCCTGTAAATGTTTCAAAAGCATATACTATAAATTCTGAATGGAGAAATAGAACCCAGTTTATTAATGGACGTGAAGAGATTGTTCAGTTTTTAACCGAAAAATGGAAAAAAGAAAAACATTATAAACTAAAGAAAGAACTTTGGGGATTTAGAGAAAATAGAATGGCTGTTAGATTTGAGTATGAATATCAAGATGAAAACGACCAATGGTACAGAGCCTACGGAAATGAACTTTGGGAGTTTGACAAAAATGGGCTGATGCAAAAACGTTTTGCAAGTATTAATGACTTGAAGATAGACTATAACGACAGAAAACTAACTTGATAAACTATGCTACAAAACAACAAATTAACATTAATGAACCCAAAAACAGGAAACTTGGCTTTCAGAATATACTGTTTTGAAAAAGAAAATCCTTTTGACCAAGTTCAACGCTTAAGCCACTATTCGTTAATTTGGGTGAAAAATGGAACTGGAAAAGTAAAAGCTGATTTTTCTAATTATACTTTTAAAGACAATACATTGTTTTCTTTCTCACCGTATCAACCTTTTAAACTCAATACCGAATCCGAAATAAGTGGTTCAGTAATAAATTTTCATCCAGATTTCTTTTGCATCCACAAACATCATAAAGAGGTAGCTTGTAATGGCGTATTGTTCAATAATATTTACTCCCCTCCTTTTATTCATGTAAATGAGGAAGTTAAAACAACTTTTGACATGGTAATTGATCAATTCAGAATTGAAATGCAAAAACCAGATTTGGCTCAATACGAATTACTAGTTTCATACTTGAAAATATTTTTGATTTCAGCATCTAGATTGAAAACAGAACAGCAAATGGAAATGCAAAAAGAAACTAAAGAAAATGGGATGCCATTTATATTACAAAACCTAAAAAATTACATAGAAGCCAATTACAAAACTAAACACACCGCTAGTGACTATGCCGAAATGCTATCCATTACCCCAAAAGCTTTGACCAAACTAACCAAAACACATTACAACAAAACATTGACTGATTTAATTTCTGAACGCATCGTTATAGAAGCTAAAAGAGAACTATACTTAACTAATAAGACCGTGAAAGAAATAGCCTATGAATTAGGTTATAATGATGAGTATTATTTTAGTAGATTCTTCAAAAAGAATGCAGATGTATCTCCACAACATTATAGAGAAACAGTTGGTTTTGATAAAATTTCATCTGTTTAAAAAAGAACTAAATTCTAAGCATCTAACTAAAAACTAGAAAATAATAAATAAATTTTAGCTATAATCAGTGACTTTGTTTCAAATAAAGTAAAAGTTATGTAAATTTACTAGGCTTCATTAAAAAACAATACTTATGAGTTTATTATCAGAAAATGTAATTCCAGGAAACCACGGAAAAATATTTGGAACCGATGCCAAAGATCTTAGAGACTTAGAAAGAATAAAAGACAGAATTTTATCTGTACACGGAGTGAAAGATGTTATTATTAATTCTGAAGTTTTCCCTAGAGAATTAACAGTACAAACAACAGAATTGATTAATGTAAAAGAAATTGAAGATGCGGTAAAATCTACTGGTTTTCACGCAATACCAAAAGGTTTGTTTGAGTTGTAATCGTTGAAATACAACACCTTAATCTAACTTTTTAATTGGGTTAACAACCCTACTATCGTACTTAATTATAAATCAAAAATTAAGTGAATAAAACAATATTTGAAATTACCAAAATGGACTGTCCTTCTGAGGAAAACTTAATCCGAATGAAATTAGATGGGATTTCAAGTATTGCTAATTTAGATTTTGACATTCCAAACCGTAAGTTGACTGTTTTTCATAGCGGACAAATTCATCAAATTGAAAAATCAATCCTCGAATTAAATTTAGGAAGTAAAAAAATATCAACCGAACAAACTGAGCAAACAAATTTCAACGAAAATACCAACCAAAAGAAGTTACTGTGGACAGTTCTTGCCATCAACTTTGTTTTTTTCATTATTGAAATGACTACTGGAATAATTTCTAAATCGATGGGTTTGGTTGCTGATAGTTTAGATATGCTTGCCGATTCTTTTGTTTATGGCATTAGTATTTTTGCTGTTGGTGGTACCATCATTAGAAAAAGAAGAATAGCCAAACTTGCAGGATATTTTCAAATTACATTGGCTATTATTGGATTTGTAGAAGTACTAAGACGATTTTTGGGAGCTGAAAAACTTCCCAATTTTTCGACTATGATTATTGTTTCTCTTTTTGCGCTTATCGCTAATGGAATATGTCTTTATATTTTACAAAAATCAAAAAGTCAAAAAGAAGCTCATATAAAAGCGAGTATGATCTTTACTTCAAATGACGTTATTATCAATTTGGGAGTAATAACTGCTGGTTTTTTGGTTCACTGGTTAAATTCTAACAAACCAGATTTGATTATAGGAACCATTGTTTTTGTTTTAGTAATACAAGGCGCTTTAAGAATATTAAAACTCAAATAATATTTTCCGAACATTTCTTTATCTTGGCTATCCTTAAACTAAAAAAATAAAATTGCTAATACTTCCGTTTTATTTTTTGACAACTAACTTAAAAAAGCTAAAAATGAATAATAAACTAATTACCAATGCTATTACTCAACTAAAAAATAATCAAGATGGAAGCAATTGGTTAGATGAAAACTTCAAGAAAAAACTTGAAAATGTAACCGAAAAAAATGCTTTTATAAGACCTATTCCTGAAATTCATAGTGTTGCAGAACTAGTTGCTCATATTCTAATTTGGCGTATTGAAGGGATTAAAAAACTTCAAGGTATCAAATCTAACGTAACTATGAATAGCCCTGAAAATTGGAGAACCAATGATGAGCTTGAAAAAATTGGTTGGGAAACATTAAAAACGGATTTATTCAATAGTCAAACAGAACTGATTAATTTACTTGAGAATAAATCAGATGATTATTTGGAAAATAACGACTACGTTCCTGGATACTCCTATAAATATTTAGTTGACGGATTAATTCATCACGATATTTATCATATGGGACAAATAGGAATCACTCTAAAACTACTAAACAAGAATTAATAGATTTTTATTATTAATTATGACAAAATCTAACCTTAACAACTATTTTCATTCCTTATTTCCTATTGAAACGAAAACTGTTGAAAAAATTACTGAAACCTTTTCAAATTTTACTCTTTCAAAAAACACGATACTTCTTAATACAAATACGATTAGTACAAAAACATATTTTTTAGAAGAAGGTTATATGCGCTCGTACATTATTAATGAAGATAATGAAGAAGTAACTACAAACATTTATGCTGCTCCTTGCTTTGTGAATGATTTTTTGTCTTTTTTTAAAAAACAACCTTCCAAAGAAATTTATGAAACTCTAACAGATTGTTCATTCTGGGCTACAGGTTTAGAAAATGTACAAGAAAACTTTCATACCATTCCTGAGTTTAGAGAATTTAGCCGTCTTTTATTTGTCATCAACTATTACAAACTGAATGATCGATTAATTGAAACCGTAAGTCAAAAAGCAGAAACTAGATATTTAAATCTTCTAAAAAAGCAGCCTCATATTTTTCAACACGTACCTTTAAAAATTATTGCTTCCTATCTTGGTATTACTGACAGCTCTTTAAGTAGAATAAGAAAAGATATTAGCAAAATGTAATTTCTTGTCATTTGTCAAGTGCCCTTTTATTCTGATTAGCTCATTTTTGTAAAAAAATAAAAATGATGAATAAAAAACATATTGCAATTGTAGGGCTTGGAGGCGTTGGTGGTTATTTTGGATTTAAAATAAACCAATGTAACGAATCGAATAGTCTTTATAATATTTCCTTCGTAGCCAGAGGCAAAACTTATGAGACTATAAAAACCAACGGCTTAACCCTACTCTCTCCCGAACACTCAAATAATACAACAAAACCTAACGCGGTATACTCTACTATTAAAGAGATTAAAAACCCTGATTTAGTAATTATCTGTGTTAAAGAGTACGATTTAGAAAATGTATGTCTTCAATTATCTGAGGTTATTACTAGTGAAACCATTTTGTTACCAATGATGAATGGAGCTGACATCTATGATAGAATTCGTAAACTAATTCCTACCAATACCATTTTACCTTCTTGTGTTTATGTAGCATCACATATTAAGGAAAAAGGAATTATAGAACACAAAGGAAAAGCTGGAAAGTTAATTTTTTCAAAAGATCCTCAAAACCCTACTTCTCAAATTGACTGGATTGTAGATTTGATGAAGAATAGTAAAATAGACTTTGATTTTAAAGAAAATGCTTTAACAGATATCTGGACTAAATTTATTTTTATAGCAAGTTTTGGGCTGGTAACAGCAAAGCACAATTCGTCAATAGGAACAGTTTGCAATGATGAGTTTCAAAAAGAAGAAGCAGTAAAAATTATGGAAGAAATTAAAAGTATTGCTGAACAAAAAGATATTGTATTACAAGACAATATTATTCAAAATACTTTTGAAAAAGCAGCTACTTTTCCTCCTGAAACACCAACTTCGTTACAACTAGACATTAATGCTAATAAAGGCAATAATGAGTTAGAATTATTTGCTGGAGCTATTATAACCTATGGAGAAAACTTAAACATAAAAACACCTTTTACAAGAAAAATATATCACGAAATTAAAGTCTTATAATTTGAGGTTTATGCTACATTAATAACAATTTCCTCTACTCTTATATTTTTAACCATACATATTTTGTACGGTTTTTTATTTTGTTTTATCTTGGCTACCTTTGAATGAAAAAGAACAAAAAACACTTAAAACATCCATTTATCACATCTTCTATGAAGGTAAATAGACGTTTTAACCATTACTGTACTCAAAAACTATGAAAAAAATTATACTAATTCTTATTTTTATCATTAATACAATTGCTTATTCTCAAGACAAGGAATACGTAGATGATTTTGGAAATACACTTTCTAAAACCGAGTTTAAGAAACTAAAAGAAGAAGGAGGAGCTGTTATTCGTCTTAAAAAAAACAAACGTTTTAATAAAGGAATTATCCCTAGAGAATATCATGGGCAAATATCCGATTCCCTTAAATCTAGCATATTCAACTTTTTAGAATCTAATTTTAAAGTTAATACTAACGATAAAATAATTATCGATTATGCTATAGATCATAAATGTAATGTTATTAACAATTCTAATTTTAAGCTATACCTCAAGACCATTACTGAATTTGGAAATGAATTTCTTGAATTTATCAAGGGAAATGAAAAATAACTATGGACAACAATATATAACCGCAATTACGGAGGATTCGACCACGTCCAAATCCACTCGGAATTGCTAAGACCAGTGTTAAACCGAAAAACAAAGTAAAACAAACCGATAACTGACGGTTATACGAACCGTTAATTGCATGAAAATGAAAATTTATTTATTATTATTTTTAACATACTTTACTTGTAATGCTCAAGTTGATAGTTTTTTTAAAGACTTTAAAGAATGTAATTGTTATAACATAAAGGACTCTATTACTCTATCCGATAAGCATAGAAATTTCACTTTAAGATTACCAGAGAAATGGAAAGGAAAATTTGAAGGCGATAATAATAGTTTAAATATCTATAAAACACCTGATTCTTCTATATTCAAATTACAGGGAAATTCAGCCTATGATGTTCAGGGTAACAGAATTAAAAACGAAAAGAAAAATCCAAATATCATAGGGATAGATTATATTGAATCTCAAGAGATAGTGATTTTAAATCACCCAAAAGGATTTTATAAAGAAAAATTACTTCATAAATATACACTTCACTTTGAAACTAAAAACAATCCTTGGGTCTGGATGTTTTACTTAGTTGCTGACAGAGTACCGACAAAAAAAGATATTTGTGAAATTAAATATATCATAAAACAGTACATACAAGAACTTAAAAACTAACTACAACAAGGTGTATAATTAATTGCTACTGAATTTCCTCAGCGGAAATTCAATCTTATTAATTATCTTTCCCCAACATCGGAAAACGATTCACGTCCTTTTCCCGCAAAAAAATCATACACAAACACGTTACCAAACATTATGAAAATCATCCCGTCAGAAAAAGTAGAATTTAAAACAACGCTCTCAGTTACTGAGGTGGATAATAAATTAAGGGAAAATATTCAGCCAAAAAGAGGTGGCAGACTTGGATTTTCGAAAAAAGAAAAAGACAAAGTTTTCGAGGGAAATCATACAAACAGAAAATTTGAAATTCAAAGAGTTATCTATCATCGAAATTCATTTTTGCCTCAAATAAAAGGATCTTATCAAAGTACAGTTAATGGTACGAAAGTTATAGCGGAATTGAAATTACACGGATTTGTTGTTGTTTTTATGATTTTTTGGTTAAGTGGAGTTTCTTTAGCTTTAATTGCCACAATAATTGGAATAATTACGCAAGAAACTAATCCGATAGCTATAATAATCCCTCTTATTATGTTAGCTTTTGGATTTGGATTAAGTCATTATGGATTTTATATGGAAAAAGAAAAATCTATTAATGAACTAAAAAAAGTTTTAAAATAATGCTTAAATAATAACGATTTGCCAACAACGTATAAAATTAATTGCTAGTGCAAGCCTACTTATGAAAATCCTCGCGGATTTTCAGTTTCGTGTGTACTTGCAAAGTTAACCGCTAAACCACTCAACTACTCATAGCCGAGACCGTTGTAACACATTAACCAAAAAGCTCTGGCAATAGATTTTGAAATTCCTTTTTTCCTTGAGGAGTAAGAAAAGGAAATAAAATACTTAATAAAGTATTTACATGATAATCTATCTTATCGGAATGTAATTTCTTTGAATAAAGACAACTAGAATATAACCAAGTATTACCATAATCAATCATTCTTTCTGCTAGAAAACAATATTCAAATTCAAAAAGTGAATCTATCATTAAGTTTTTTTCTTTCATTTTTTCAAATAATAAGAAACACCCTTCAATTCTTTTTTTATAAACCTCCTGAAAATGCTTTTGTACTTTATCATTTAGAGAAAGAAGATTATATAAATCAGTCCAAAAAAATCTATAATCTAGCATTCTCTTCATACTTCTCTCAATATCCATCTTAATTTGTGTAATCGATATTTCAATATTAGCTAATAAATCAAGTCTCTCATCGAATTCAGAAACCATTTCAAAATACAAAGCCTCTAAAATATCTTCTCGCTTTTTGTAATGATAATTTAAATTTCCAGAACTCATTTTCATTTTTAAGGCAATCATTCTTATTGTTACATCGTGATACCCTTTTTCGTTGAATAAAGTTCTAGCTACTTCTAAAATTAACTTCTTTTTTTTATCCATTAGTAAACATGTCCTATTTTTTTAGTAAACTTGTCCTAAAATTACTAAAATGAAATCATTATACAAATCAGAATTAGCAAAAAAAGAAATTCTAAATCTTTATGAGCAAAAATTAAAGAACTTAAATATTGACTATAAATACAAACTCGTAAATACTAGTTATGGAAAAACCAATATTATCATAATTGGAGATTCAACGAAACCACCTCTATTAATAATCCACGGCTCAAATGGATGTGCTCCAATTTCATTAGAAACCTATCCAAATCTTTACAAAAATTTTCAAGTATTCGCTATAGATGTCCTTGCACAGCCTAATAAAAGTGACGAAAACAGATTGAGTATGAAAGACAACAGTTACGGTTTGTGGATGAATGAGGTTATAAATAAACTAAACCTAAAAAATGTAACTATGGCTGGTTTTTCATTTGGAGGACTAGTTATACTCAAAACATTAATCCAAGATGAAAAAAACATCAAAGAAGTGTTTTTATCTGCTCCAGCATTTATTGTAAATGGAAACCCTATAGTTTTATTATTTAAAGTGTTTATTCCAATGAAACGTTATATAAAAACTAAAAAAGCAAAATATCTTGAGAAATTCTTAAACACTCTTTTTACGGAGTCAGACACATTTGCTCTTGAGTATTTATCAAAAGTCTTTTTGTATTTTAACATGGACTTCACACCAGTTCCTGTAATAAAAAAAGCAGAAGCTAATTTGATAACAACTCCAATAAATTTATTTGCCGCAAAGAAAGATATTATGTTTCCAGGAATAAAAATGCTTAAACGGGCTAGCAAAATTTTTCCATCTCTAAAAGAAAGTATTTTATTAAAAAACTCCAAACACGTCCAAAACAGAATTGACAATGATAAGATTGAAAAAATAATATTGAGCAAATAACGTGTTACAACAATGACTATAAGTAATTGCTTAGGTAAGGTAAGTACACATTGGAAAATTCTCGAATTTTCCTCACTCTGTGCCTTTTTGCTATCTTAGTAACTTTAAGCAACTACTCATAGTTGAGATTCTTGTTTACAACGCAAAAAAACTGAATAAGAATGCAAATAATTCTAATCTTGACCTTTATAGTTTCGAGTTATTCTGGTAACATCAAGCTATCAAAGGAGAAACTAATATCTAAATATAGCACTCATTTAAATTCACCTGTGTATTTAAATAAGCTAACAGACATTTATTTAAGAGAAAAAAAAGGTAAAAAAACTAAAGAAAGCTATAAAAAATCATTGGAGTTAAAACTGGAAAACTACGATTGTTTCTGGTACGAAAATTCTAATGAACAATTGAAAAAAATAAATACTATGCAAAATTCAAATTCAACAATCAAACCCGGGTTTTGGCAATCTACTGGTAAAAATCCGTTTTGGATAAACATTATAGATAATCAGGTATTTTGGTTGGGAATGAACCAAAATTCAGACAATGCCAATCTTGGTGAAAACTGGTGTCACGTAGGTCATGGTAAAATAAAAGACAATAAAATAGAACTCACTTGGGCTGATATTCCTGTCGGTAAAGATCAATTGTATGGTAAAATAATTATCGAAATAATTGACGAAACACATATGAAAGTAATTGAAGATTCCGGTAATTTCGGGAAATCTGAATGGGTTTGGGTTTCTGGGAATATGAGTTTTTCAGAATTAAAAAGAAAATAAAAACTGCACATAAAATTTTGTATAAGTATTGGCATACCATGCGCTAAATATAAAGGGTTTACAGTTCGCTCAAGCTACGTAGTAGTTTAACAGAAAAGTACCACACAATCTACCATTACTCATACAATTTATCGTTGGTTGATAGTAATGTATACTAAACCGAAACAAACATCTTTTTGAATTTAGAAACCAGAAGAAACTTAAATGAATAAAGTAACAACAGAAGAAAATAAGCGTGTAGTATTAAGATTTAATAAAGAGTTTATAGAGAGAGGAAATATTGAAATTCTTGAAGAAATTGTAGCAGATGATTTTATTAATCAAACAGCAGTAGGTTCAGTTCCAAAAAATGTAGACGGACTTATACAATTCGTTACGATGCTTCATAAAGGATTTTCAGGTTTTAAAATTGACATTCACGAACAAATTGCTGAAAAAGATATTGTTGCAACCAGAAAAACAATACATGCCACTCATACGGGAAAAATTATGGGACATCAGGCAACAAACAAGCAAGTAACTTTTAATGTAATGGACTTTGTTCGTCTCCGTGACGGAAAATATATTGAACATTGGGGGCAAAACAACATAATGCAAGTAATTGAACAATTGTGATTCGAGTTTTGAGAAAAGAATAGAAAGAACTCTACCCTCTACATGATATAAATACAATAGCAGATTTAGAGCCTAAAACAGAGATTGCTACCTGAAATAGAAATTGTAAATTAGCTAAAAAGAAGTGAGTTAAAAACCACTCCTGCGTTTATACAAAACCATTGTGTGTAATTGAAAAATTGAACTAAATGAAATTAAAATGTTTAGACATCAAGGTAAAAGCAGAACTTTAAAGCACAATCTGCGAATTGCCACTATTTTATCTTTTATAGCTGGTATTGTAAATGTTACGGGCTTTTTAGAATTTAAACAACTAACAACGAATGTAACAGGTCATTTTGCTCTTTTTATAAATGATGTCGCCGATTTTGAAATTTGGAAAGGAACAATTTATTTCCTTTATATTTTTTCGTTTCTCTTTGGTTCATTTTTATCAAGTTTCTTAATTGAAAAATTTAGAGAAAATAAAAAATTAAATGTTTTTGTCTTACCAACTATAATTGAGTCCTTAATATTAATCTCAATTCCAATAGTGTATAACGTTTACCATATAGAACATTTTGATTTTATTGTTTGTACACTTTTATTTGCGATGGGGCTTCAGAACTCATTTGTAACAAAAATATCCAACGCAATCGTCAGAACAACACATTTAACTGGCTTATTTACAGATTTAGGAATCGAATTATCTCAATTGTTTTTTCCAAAAACTCATCCGCATAAAGACAAAATTAAAGCAACTATAAAATTACGGATTTTCATTATTTCATTTTTCTTTCTGGGTGGATTAGTTGGCGGATTTTTATATTCAAGACAGGGACTTAAGCTTAATACGTTAATTTTCCCAGCTATTATTTTAATAACAAGTTTACTTTTCGATGATTTGAGATTTAGAATAATTAAGACCAGAAGAAAATATAAACAACGAAAAACTACACACAACAACGTATAACCACAATTATGGCAAATTCAACGTAATTACTAAACGATTAATTTAAAACCTATAACTTACGACTATACAAAACCGCTGGTAACAATTTAGAACAATATAGATAATGCATATGAAAAAAATTATAATCTTAATCTTCATATTTTTTGGATTCTCCTTATTTGGACAAGAAAAAAACATTAAAAAACCTGAGTACATCATTATTGCCAATAATGAAATTATAACAAAAGAAAAGCTTACTGAATTAGCTCAAAAAGGACTCTTAAAATCCATGAATAAAGGAGTTACTGAGGAGGAACGAGATAAGCTTGCAGAAAAGTTTGGCGACAGAATTGGAGATAGGGAGTTTATTATGAAAATAGATGTACTTACCGAAAAGGAAAGAGAAGAACGTTTAAATAATAAATCTTCAAAGGCCGAAGAAGTTGTTAAAATGAGCAACGGTAATGAGGATTTATATTTGAACATTAACGACAATGCGAGCAATTTTGAAGTCCAAATGCTAGATGGAAAAAAAATTACACTTTCAGATTTGAAAGGTAAAGTAGTGCTGGTTAATTATTGGGCAACTTGGTGTGCACCTTGCTTAATAGAATTTGGTGAATTTCCCGAAAAAATCCTTGAACCATTTAAAAATGAAAGCTTCATTTTGTTAGCTATATCTATTGGTGAGAGTAAAGAAAAAGTTCAGCAAAAAATGAACAGAATGAAAAAGTATGGAGTTCTCTTTAATGTTGGGATTGACCCTAAGAAAAAAATATGGAATCAATATGCAACGGGCTCAATTCCTAAAAGTTTTGTAATAGATAAAAAAGGAGTTATCAAATACATTTCCTCAGGTAATTCAGAAGACAATGTTGATAAATTAGCACTGGAAATAAAAAAATTACTTGCCGAATAAAAATATCGCTAGAATACATAACAATGGTTATAACGGATTTGGCTATGTCCAAACCCTCTTGAAATTGCTAATACAGTGGTAACACTAAAAACAAAAAAATAAACCAATAACTGACGGTTATATGAGATTGTTGGCTACAAATGAAAAAATATCATCTCCAATTCAAATACCTCTGATAAATTTTGGCAAGGAGAAAATAATAGCTATAATCGATGGAGTCACTTTTCCGAACCTTCATTTCAAAATTTGTTACAAATAGAAAAACCAATATTTGCTGCCATTGATACTAAAGATCAAGCTGTGGCTTTAGAATCGGCTTATTTAATCCCTATTGAATTTATAAGACATCGAAAAAACAATCTTACATTCAAAGTTTATCCTGATTTAGATCATGGATTTGGAAAAGAAATAAAAAGCGGAAAGTTTGAAGAACATTGGGATGATATTTTTCAAGATTTTCTAAATTGGGTAAATCAAACAGAGTAAAAAAGCATGCTAAAACGGTAGGTATATAAGTAATGTTGGTTAAAGTGATAAAACCAAGGTTAATGCCAAACCGAAAGGTTCATCAGTAGAAATTCGCTACTACTTTAAAAACCGCCATAAAATAAAATACTCAGACAAAACATAGCAAGTTTCGGATTTTATAAACGCAAAACCATTCGGACTTTTGTAGTATAAAATTCAGAAAAAATAAAATCAATTATAATCTAAAATGAAAACTAAACTGCTTTGTCTTATCTTTTTATGTAATTGTTTTAACCTTGTGGCTTCTAAAGTAGATACTTTAGTGGTTATAAGCTCATCAATGAACAAACCCGTAAAAAATGTTGTAATACTACCAAACAATTATACAAACAATCAGAAAGATAAATTTCCGGTATTGTATTTACTTCATGGGGCCACAGATGATTATTCAGGATGGATTATTAATGTTCCCATTCTAAAAGAACTTGCAGATAAGCATAATATGATCGTTGTTTGCCCTGATGGAGGTTATACAAGCTGGTATATTGATAGCCCTATAAATAGCGAGATGAAATATGAAACCTATATTTCTAAAGAGCTTATAACTGCTATAGATAAGAAATACAATACTATTCCCAGCAAAGAAGGGAGAGCTATAACCGGATTAAGTATGGGAGGTCACGGAGCGTTATTTTTATCATTTAAACATCAAGATATTTGGGGAGCCGCAGGGAGCATGAGTGGCTGTGTTGATATTCGCCCATTTCCAAACGGTTGGGATCTTAGTAAAAGATTAGGTAAGTATGCTGACAATAAAGAGCAATGGGAAAATAATACTGTAATTAACCTCATTCATTTACTGAATGGCAACTTAAAGCTTATAATAGATTGTGGTTATGGTGATTTCTTTTTCGATTCTAATCAAAGGCTACATAAAAAATTATTAGAAAGAAATATTGCCCACGATTATATAGAACGCTCCGGCAGGCATAACTGGGAATATTGGACTAACTCTATTAAGTACCAAATGATTTTCTTCGAAGATTATTTTAAGAAAAATAAATTGCCTCTAAATTCGAAATAAATAAATTTGTCCGATTAAATGGGAACCATATAAAGTTTTGTTTTTTTATAAGGGCAATGCAAGCTATTTTGAGGTTCAAACACTAGATGGAAAACAATAAGCGCAATTCCTAAAAGTTTTGTAATAGATAAAAAAGGAGTTATCAAATACATTTCCTCAGGTAATTCAGAAAACAATGTTGATAAATTAGCACTGGAAATAAAAAAATTACTTGTTGAAAATTAAAATATATTTAACTCAATAACAACAATTTAACGCAATGAAAAAAATTACATTATTAATACTAACATTAACAATACTACTTTCTTGTAAAACAGAAAAACCTACTGAAATAATTATTATTGGAACTTTACATAAGCCTGAGCCTAATTTTAATTCAGAAATTCTCTTTAAAATATTAGAAGATATAAAACCCGATTTTATTTTACATGAAAGAGATTCAGCAGCTTTCGACACCAATTTTAGATTTGTAGAAACTCCTACCGAAAATGAAGGGATGGCTTCTACAAAGTACATCAATAAATATCCTTCTACTCAATTAAGACCTTATGAATTTGAAGGACGAAACGAATACAGAATAAACATTGGCTCTCGTCCTACTGATGGGTTAACCACAAAGCTCTTAGATAGTTTAAATAAAGCCAATTTGTTATCTCCCTCAGAAGCTGAAATTCATAATAAATATAACGCTCTAATAGAACCACTAATCGTATTAGCTTCTAAATCACCAGAAAACTTTAACAATCCAAAAACAGATAGTATCTGTGCCGAAAGACAATATTATCAATATAAAATGTTACCTAAAATAACCAGTGTAAGAGATGAATTTGCTTCTCATTTTCATACCAAACCAAATGGAGAAAAAATAAGCTACCGTGACGGTTTTCAGTTAGCTTCTGATTTTTGGGATTTAAGAAACCAAACAATGGCAAAAAATATAATGCGAATTTCAGAGCAAAACAAAGGGAAAAAGCTTGTTGTGTTGTGTGGATTTATGCATAGATATTATCTTTTAAGTGAGTTAAAAAATTTAACTAAAGAAAAAGGTATTGTTTTAAAAGAGTTTTATGATTACTAAATATAATCCTACTCACCTACTCTTAACTTATAAGACGGAAAATTATATGGCTATTCTGATAACTAATAAACTCTAAAATTAAATTCGAAAGAATAATACCTCGGTCTTAATTTTATGAAATGAAGAAATTTATAATAATAAACATACTTTTAATATCATTCCTTTCCTTTGGACAGCATATACCTTCAGTATTAAAAGAAAAAGGAAATACTCTTGAAGAAATCATTCCTAATGATTGGAGAGAATATTAGATTCAAAAACAGGAGATTTTAACCAAGATGGTATCTTGGATATTGTTTTTGCTATTCAGAATACTGATAAAAATAACATTAAAACAAATAATGGGCTAGGGTTTGAATCCGTTGATTTAAACCCTAGAGTTTTGGGAATTTACTTTGGTACAAAGTCAGGAATATTTGAACAAAAGTTAGTTTCCTATGATTTTATTATTCTTTGTGATTCTCCTACAATGGACGAACCTTTTGAAGGTTTTGATATCAATAAAAAAGGAGTGCTAACTATTAACTTTAAATTCTGGTTTAGTGCTGGAAGTTGGATGATGTCTAACCACAAATATAAATTCCGTTTTCAAAACAATGACTTTGTATTAATTGGTTATGATTCAAGTGAAGCTCATAGAGCTAGCGGAGAAACAACTGATTACAGTATCAACTTCCTGTCACAAAAAATGAAAATAACTAAAGGAAATTTTTCAAACGACAATCCAGAATCTATTGTCTGGAAAAAATTCAAATTGAAAAAAGCCATCACTATAAAAATGATTAAAAAGCCTTTTACATTAGAATTTGAAGGTCTCTTTTTATAAGTAGCTAATGTTAAAATAGCTTATCATAGCTTTACTTCTTCTATAACCTCATTATATGAAAAAATTTATCACAAAACAAAAAGACAGACTTGTCTGTTTGTTTTGTATTCTGTACTTTTGTAAAAAATAAGAGTATGAGTTCTCCAAAAGAAAGAATATTAGAAACAACAGCACACCTGTTCCATCAACAAGGCTATAACAGTACTGGGATTAATCAAATTATAAAAGAAGCAAAGGTCGCAAAAGCCAGTTTTTATCAACATTTTGAGTCAAAAGACAAACTATGTCTTGAATACCTAAATAATAGACATACTTTTTGGTTCAATCAATTATCAGAATTCACGGCAACAGCAAAGAATTCAAAAGAGAAAATAGTTCTTGCTTTCGATTTTATAATACATATGAATAAAAAAGAGAATTATAGAGGCTGTAGCTTTCTGAATATCTTATCGGAAATATCAAAAGAACAAAAGGACATTTTAAACGTCATTCAATTGCATAAAAACGATTTAAGAAATTTCTTTCGAGAATTGATAAATGACGAACTATTGGCTACCCATGTTTATTTACTATTTGAAAGTTCTATCATCGAAAGCCAATTATTTAAATCTGACGAGATGGTAACGAAATCAAAAATGATTGTAATCAATTTAATTTAATAATAAGATGGAAAAAAAACACCCATTACCTCCATTCACTTTAGAAACTGCAAAACAAAAAATTCAACTAGCAGAAGATGCTTGGAACTCTCAAGATCCTGAAAAGGTTTCATTAGCATATACTGTAAATAGCGAATGGAGGAACAGAAATTTATTTGTAAATGGTAGAGAAGAAATAGTGCAATTTCTTTCTAAAAAATGGCAAACCGAACTAGACTATAAGCTCAAAAAAGAATATTGGGCACATGGAGAAAATCGAATAGCTGTTAGATTTGAATACGAGTACAGAACAAAGGAAGGAAAATGGTTTAGAGCTTATGGAAATGAAAACTGGGAATTTGACGAAAATGGGCTAATGAAAAAAAGATTTGCTAGTATTAATGACCTTGAAATTGATAAATCGGAAAGACATTTATAAGATTTAACAATAACAGATTAAAAAACAAATAGTTATATTAGTGACTATTAGATCAACCTAACTGTCACTAATATGTCTAAAAAAATTGGATTAAAAGAAGCTATATCTATAGGTATTGGAGGTATGGTTGGCGGTGGAATTTTCGCCGTTTTAGGTCTCGCTGTTTTACTTGCAAAGGGTGGAACTCCAATTGCTTTTCTACTTGCTGGAACAGTCGCTTTAATTACTTCTTACAGCTATGTACATCTTTCCAAAAAATTTCCCGACAGAGGCGGAACTGTAAAATTCATCAATCAAGGGTTTGGTAAAACCATTTTTAGTGGAGCAATCAGTAATCTTTTATGGATAAGCTATATTGTAATGCTTTCACTCTATGCTTCTGCTTTTGGTTCCTACGCTCCTAACCTATGGGATATTACTCAGAATAAAACCATTAACTTCCACATATATGCAAGTGCTATTATTCTTCTAGCTACTGCTATTAATTATTATAGTATTGCTGTTGTTGGAAAAATAGAATCGTATGCGGTGATAATCAAACTTATTATTCTTATTGGATTTATTGCGATTGGTGCTTACGGATTAATTGGTAATCCAAACTTAACACAGTTAGCGGTTTCCGATTGGGAAAATCCTATCAAATTATTTGCTGGTGGAATGGTTATTTTTGTTGCCTACGAAGGCTTTGAACTAATTGCCAATGCAGCACCTGATATTCTAAATCCAGAAAAAAATATTGCAAGAGCCTATTATATTTCGGTCATTTTTGTAATCTTCTTGTATATAATTATAGCCTTGGTTACAGTTGGTTCACTTCCTTTTAATCAAATTGCTAAAGCACAAGATTATGTACTTGCAGAAGCTGCTAAACCTATGCTTGGACAACTTGGTTTTACCATTATAACCATTGCTGCCTTAATTTCCACATTTTCCGCTATCAATGCTTCTTTATACGGAGGTAGCAAAGTAAACTATGAAATCGCTGAAGATGATGAGCTGCCTCATCACTTCTTATCTAAACTTTGGGGTCAGCCTATCGGACTATTAATTACCTCGGTAGCAACGCTAGTATTAGTAAATATTTTAAATTTAGAAAGTATTTCTACCGCAGGAAGTGTTGGGTTTATTCTCATATTTGGAATTGTAAATTACGTAGGATTTAAGCTTTCAAATCAAACAAACTCTAATAAAATAATACCTCTATTAGGGTGTATTTTATGTCTTATAGCATTGGTTATCTTAATAAAACAACAATTTCAATCCAACCGAATTGGTGTATTTGTCTCTCTAGGAATCATTCTCTTTTGCTTTATGATTGAATGGTTATATAAGAAAAATGAAACAAAAAATTAAGCTATGAAAAAAATGACTGATAACATTATAAATCTTTGGCAAGAGTTTCAACAAAACATTTTAGACCATTTACCAAAAGTTGTACTCGCCTTGATAACTGTCGTTATTTTTGCTTTTATAGCTAACACTGCTAAAAAAATATGTGTTAGGATTTATAGAAGAGCTTTTAAAGAAAACTATTTAAATATTGAACAAACTATAGCTTCTTTATTTTATGCTTTATTTGTTACTTCAGGTGTTCTATTAGCTCTTCATATACTTGGTTTAGACAAACCTTTTGAAAAATTATTGGCTGGGGCTGGTGTTATTGGAATCATCGCTGGTTTTGCCTTAAAAGATATTGCTTCTAATATGTTTTCTGGACTTTTAGTCGATTTACAACGTCCTTATAAAGTTGGAGACTGGGTAGAAATTGATGGGAAATATGGCGTTGTGTTAGAGATAAGTTGGCTAACAACCAAAATAAAAACGGTTCCTGGTCAAGAAGTTTTTGTTCCCAATCAAATTATTTACAATGCTACCTTTACAAACTATTCTACTTGGGGTAAACGACGTATTATCTTAAAAAGCGGAGTGTCTTATGGAGATAATTTAGAACACGTTAAAACTGTTGCTTTGGATGAAGTCCAAAAAATAAAAGAATACCTTCCAGAAGAAGGTATCGATTTTTATTTTACTGATATTGGTGGTTCTACCTATAATTTTATGTTACGCTATTGGGTAAATTTTGAATCTAATGATGATTTCTGTAGAGGCATGAACGATGTAATTATGCGCATTAAAAAACGTTTTGAACAAGAAAACATTTCTATTGCCTACCCTGTAACAACCTTAGACTTTGGAGTAAAAGGAGGTGTAAACTTATTTGATAAAGAAATAAAAGTTCAGAAATACTGAAACCTTTCTACTCTTCTTCAAATTTGGAATTTTCAGAATAAGTACGCCATTTTGCTAAACAAGCTTCAATATCTTCAGGAATTTCAGAATCAAACTTTAAAAATTTCCCTGTAGTTGGATGGGTAAATCCTAACGTTTTAGCATGCAATGCTTGTCTTGGTAATACCTTAAAACAATTGTCTACAAACTGTTTGTACTTAGTAAATGTGGTTCCTTTTAAAATAGTATTCCCTCCATAACGCTCATCATTAAATAAGGTATGTCCAATGTGCTTAAAGTGGGCTCTAATTTGATGTGTTCTACCTGTTTCTAATTTACACTGTACTAAAGTTACATACGTTAATCGTTCAATAACTTTATAATGAGTCACCGCATGTTTTCCGTGGTCTCCTTCTGGGAAAACATCCATTTGCAAACGATTTTTTAAGCTACGTCCTATATTTCCTTCAATAGTACCTTCATCTTCCTCTATATTTCCCCAAACTAAGGCATAATATAAACGTTCAGTTGTACGGTCAAAAAACTGCTTAGATAAATGTGCCATCGCATATTCTGTCTTGGCAACTACTAGTAATCCACTGGTATCTTTATCGATACGATGTACTAAACCTGGGCGTTCGTTTGAATTTTTAGGTAAGTTTTCTATATGATGAATTAATCCATTTACCAAAGTTCCTGAATAATTTCCATGACCTGGATGTACTACCATACCTGCTGGTTTGTTAACTACAATAACCTCGTCATCTTCATACACTATATCAATTGGAATATCTTCAGCAACTAATAAATTTTCGTGCGGCGGATATGCTAACACAACTCTAACCACATCTTTAGGCTTTACTTTGTAGTTTGGTTTTACTACTACATCGTTTACCAAAACATTTCCTGCTTTCGCTGCTTGCTGTATTTTATTTCGAGTAGCATTTTCAATAAAATTCATTAAAAATTTATCTACTCGTAAAGGTACTTGACCATCGGTTGCTACAAACCGATGATGTTCGTATAAATCGTCGTTCTCAAAATCTGGAGTCGTATCTTCCTGCATCAATCAATAATAAAAATTAGTATCCATTTCCATCTCCTAAAATCAAGTCGATGGTTGTTTGTTTTGGTAATTTTGTCCCTGGTTCTATTTTCTTGCCGTTATGCTTTAATCCACGAACAACATCTTTTCCTATATCATGAACCCAAGTAACATCTTTTCCTACTTTAAAACCTATAGAACGTAAATGTGTCGTTGCTTGTCTTCTTGTACGTCCATTCAAATCTGGTATTACAACATCACGATACTTAGACGGATTCAAAGTAAGGTATATTTTACGCTTTTCTTTTACAAAATCTCCAGCTTCTGGATCCTGTTCAATAATCGATTTTTTCGGGTACTCTGGATTATAATTAGCACTATCAACTACTACAAAATCTAGGTTTAATTCATCTAATTTTTGCGTTACTTCCGTTAAAGACATTTTGTGCAAGTTAGGTACTTGTATTTTTTGATTATGGTTTGTAGTAACTCCTAACCACCATTGTAAAGTAAATACAAAAACTAGTAGTAAAACTACTGCTATTCCAATATTTTTTACAAATGTTTTACTTTTAATAAATTGAAATAATCCTTTAAGATTTTCTGAAAAATTACTCATATCGGTTTTTTGTAAAGAGGCACAAATTTACAGTAAAAATATTACTATTTTAAATTCCACAAGCCTTTAACGAGTTTTTTTGGTAAGTTTGTATAATCCGACAGTCGGATTTTGATTAAACAATGATAAAATACCAATAGAAATACGTTTAAAGTGAAAAAAAACATCGCTATTATTATGGGAGGATATTCTTCTGAAGTAGGAATATCTTTAAAAAGTGGTAATGTAGTTTACAAACATCTTAATAAAGAAAAATACAATCCATATAGAGTACATATTTTAAAAGACAAATGGGTTTTAGTTGATGATAACGAAGTAGAATACCCTATTAATAAGCATGATTTTTCTGCTGAAATTGAAGGAATCAAGATCACTTTTGACGCTGTTTTTAATGCGATTCATGGTACTCCGGGTGAAAACGGAGTTATCTTAGCTTATTTTAACCTTATCGGATTAAAACATACCTCTGCCCCATTCTATCAAATGGCATTGACTTTTAACAAACGAGATACCTTAAGCGTAGTAAAAGAATATGGAATTCCTGCTGCAATTTCTGTCTATTTAAATAAAGGAGATAAAATTAACACCGATACTATCATCGAAAAAGTAGGACTCCCTTGTTTTGTAAAACCTAATAATGCGGGATCTAGCTTCGGAATCTCTAAAGTATATACACAAGAAGAATTAATTCCTGCTATTGAAAAAGCATATGAGGAAGATTCTGAAATATTAATCGAAAGCTTTTTGGATGGAACTGAAGTTTCTGTAGGTGTAATCCAGTACAAAGGAGAAACCACAGTATTACCAATTACCGAAATTGTTTCTGATAACGATTTCTTTGATTATAAAGCTAAATATGAAGGTGAGTCGCAAGAAATCACTCCTGCTCGTTTAACTGAATCGCAAGAAAAGAGTGTGAATGAGATTGCTAAACGTGTATATGAAATTTTAAATATGAGGGGATTTTCACGTTCTGAATATATTTTAGTAAACGATGTTCCTCATTTCTTAGAAATGAATACTGTTCCTGGCTTAACAGAAGCTAGTATTTTACCACAACAAGCTAATCATGCAGGCATTTCATTAACAGAATTGTTTGGAAATGCTATTGAAATGGCGTTAAATAATTAAACTACAATGAAAAGAGCAATTTTCCCCGGATCGTTTGATCCAATTACATTAGGTCATGTAGATATTATTGAGCGTGGTGTTACACTATTTGACGAACTAATTATTGCTATTGGTATAAACGCGGATAAAAAATATATGTTTTCTTTAGAAGAACGTAAGCGTTTTATTGAAGAAACTTTTAAGCATGAACCTAAAATAAAGGTACTAACTTATAGCGGACTTACCGTAAACTTCTGTAAAGAGCAAGAGGCTCAATTTATTTTAAGAGGTTTACGAAATCCTGCCGATTTTGAGTTCGAAAAAGCCATTGCACATACTAACAGAAAACTTTCTGAAATTGAAACTGTTTTCTTACTTACCTCTTCAGGTAAGAGTTATATTTCGTCTTCTATCGTGCGTGATGTAATTCGAAATGAAGGAGATTATACTGGTTTGGTTCCAGACGCTGTTAGAATTTAACCTTTTAAACATATTCTATTGAAAAAGCTAGTTGTACTATTGCTAATAATTACTGTTGCTTGCAAACCAACTTCAACAAAGAAAACAAAAGATTTCACGACACTGTTTGAAACATCAAACGGTACGGAAACACCTACCTATAAAGAGGTAATTTCTTTTTATGAAGAGTTAGCTAACACTTATCCTGAAATTTCCTTGTTTGAGATTGGTACTACTGATATTGGCAACCCCTTACACGTAGCTGTTTTTAATACAGATGGAAAAACAGACATCAGTCAAATTAAAAGCTCTTCAAAAAATAGAGTTTTAATCAACAACGGAATTCATCCTGGAGAATCTGACGGAATAGATGCTTCAATGTTATTGTTACGAAATATTACTCAAAATGATTCTCTAAAAAACAAGTATAAAAACTCGTTAATTTGTGTTATTCCCGTATACAATATTGGTGGAGCTTTAAATAGAAACTCACATACTAGAGCCAATCAAAATGGACCAAAAGAGTATGGTTTTAGAGGAAATGCCCGTAACTATGACTTAAATCGTGATTTTATTAAACAAGACTCTAAAAATGCTGCTGCCTTTGCTGAAATATTTCATACTATAAATCCAGATGTTTTTATTGATAATCATGTTAGTAATGGCGCCGATTATCAATATGCTATTACCCACCTCTTTACACAACACAATAAGTTAGGAGGAAAATTAGGTGAGTTTATTGAAAAAGAAATGCGTCCAAGGATAGAACAATCCCTAGCTAAAAAAGATATCATCATTACTCCATATGTAAATGTATGGGGAACCACTCCTGAAAGCGGTTGGTCTCAGTTTTTTGATTCTCCAAGATACTCTACAGGATACACTACCCTGTTCAATACTTTAGGGTTAATGGTAGAAACTCATATGCTTAAACCTTATAAAATACGTGTTGAACAAACTTATGAGCTACTATTTTCTACTTTAGATTTTTCAGAAGAGAATAGTTCTGCCATTAAAGATTTACGTAAAAATGCTGTACAGGAAATCATTAATAAGAAAACATATCCTATTGCTTTTGAAGTTGATAAAAACAATCCATCTTCTTTAGAATTCAAAGGATATGAAGGTACATTTATAGATAGTAAAGTTACCAATGGTAAACGCTTATTTTACAACAGGTCAAAGCCTTATATTAAAAACATTTTATACTACAATAATTTCGCTCCAACACAAGAAATTACTATACCTAAAGCCTATATTTTACAACGAGGTTGGCATAAGATTATTAAACGTTTAGAAGATAATAAGATTGAATTTACTCGCTTTAAAAAAGATACTATCTTAACCGTTGAAGTACAGCACATCAAAGATTTTAAAACTCGAAAAGAGGCATACGAAGGTCATTATTTGCATTACAATACCACTATTGCTAAAACTAAAAGTCAAGTTCCATTTTCTAAAGGAGATATATACATTCCTACAAATCAAACAGGAATACGTTATATTATTGAAACTTTAGAGGCTGAGGCGCCTGATTCGTTTTTTAACTGGAACTTCTTCGATACCGTTTTACAACAAAAAGAAGGGTATTCTTCATATGTATTTGAAGATATTGCCGAAAGATTCTTAAAAGAAAACCCACCTGTAAAACAACTATTTGAAGAAAAACTTAAAAATGAGGAGGACTTTGCTAAAAATCCACAAGCGCAATTATACTGGGTGTATCAAAAGACACCTTATTATGAAACAGCACATAAGAAACTACCTATTTTTAAGTTATATTAACAATAAGATAATCTTCAAGATACATTTTTATACATTTGCACTGATTTAGAAAAGAATCTAATGAATAAAGAACCCTTAAAATCGGTTTGTGAACAAAAAAATTTCGAAACAATTTTTAATCAGCATTCACAAACATTAAGAAATTATATATACTACAAGTGTGGCGATCTTCAACAAGCGGAAGATATCGTTCAGGAAGCCTATATAAAATTATGGGGAAATTGTGCTAAAGTAATTTATGAGAAAGCTAAGTCCTTTTTATATACTGTAGCAAATAACCATTTTTTAAATGAAGTTGCTCACAAAAAAGTGGTTCTTGAACACCAAAAACTAAGTGTTAATACCAATACAACCAATGAAACTCCACAATTTATTTTGGAAGAAGAAGAGTTTCATAAAAAACTAAAAGAAGCAATTGCTAATTTGCCAGAAAAACAACGTGAGGTGTTTTTATTAAGTAGAATTGACAAGAAAAAATATTCTGAAATTGCTGACATTGTTGGAGTTTCGGTAAAAGCAGTAGAAAAGAGAATGAGTAAAGCATTACTTGCTTTAAAAGAACAGATAGGTAAAATTTAATAAAAAACAATATTTGTAGTAGGGTAATTAGTCTTTTAATTGTTCTTATAACAAATAGCACGAACAATAGAAAATGAAAATAGATTATACAGATGAAACTTTTTTAGCTAGATGGATAGCTAATGAACTATCTTCTGAAGAGTTGAAAGCATTTCAACAGTCGGAAGCTTATCATCAATTCAAAGCAATTGATGAGGCTTCTCTGTTATTAAAGGCTCCTGATTATAATCAGGAAGAAACTTTTAATAAAATACAAGAAAAATTATTTTCTAAAAAACAAGAGAAAAAAGTTGTTAAGTTAATTCCAGCATGGATGTACGGAGCAGTTGCTTCAATCGCCTTATTAATTAGCTTCTTTTATTTCAATAACAGTACGACTATTTCAACAACTTATGGAGAACAAATTACTATAACCTTACCAGATAATTCTTTAGTTCATTTATCGCCAAATACTACTATCAAATACAAAGAACGTAATTGGAATAAAAAAAGAAGTCTATCTCTAGAGGGTAAAGCTTTTTTTGAAGTTGAAAAAGGAAAATCCTTTACTGTAAAAACAGAAGAAGGTAATGTTACCGTATTAGGAACTAAATTTACTGTAGATGCTTCAAAAAATTATTTTGAAGTTCTTTGCTTTGAAGGAAAAGTTAAAACTACATCAAAAAATAATGATGAAACAATTTTAACAAAAGGAAAAGCCTACAGAAATTATAACAACGTTAGTGAAAACTGGAATTTTATTAACAGTTCTCCTTCTTGGTTATTGGGTGAAAGCACTTTTAACAACACTCCTTTATACCAGGTTATAAAAGCATTAGAAAACCAATTCAACTTAAAATTTGATACTTCTAAAATAGACCTTAATCAAAGGTTTACAGGTACTTTTACACATGAAGATGTTAATATAGCATTGAAAACTGTTTTTGCTCCTATGAAAATTTCTTATAAATTAGCAAAAAATAGTTCAGTTATATTAACATATCGTAAATGAAGATAAAATTAAGTATACTTTTTATATGCTTAGCTATGTCTATTTTTTCTCAAGAAAAGGTAGACATTTCTTTTATTGATGCACCTTTACTGACTGTTTTAAAAAAAGCAGAAGCTAGTTTTGATGTAAAATTTTCATTTAATACTGAGGTTATTGAAAAAAAGAACTTTTCTTTCAAAAAAAAGAAATGTCTACTAATTCATCTTATTACTGAGATTGAACGTCAAACTCCATTAATTTTTAATCAAATTAATGAACGCTATTATTATATTACTGTAAACAAAGATCATACTCCTATAGACTTCAACTTATTAAATGAAGTTCAAGTTACAAGTTATGTTACATCTGCAATTAATAAAAAGAAAAATAGTGCTATCTCAATCAACCCTCAACAATTAGGTCCTTTACCTGGACTTACAGAGCCTGATGTTTTAGAAAGTTTAAAAATTATTCCAGGAGTACAAAGTCCTAATGAGACCGCTTCGGGCATATACATAAGAGGTGGTACACCTAATCAAAACTTAGTTTTATGGGATGGAATAAAAATGTATTCTTATGGTCATTTTTTTGGAATGCTATCTGCATTTAATCCTTATACAACAAAAGAAATTATTTTATCAAAAAGTGGTACGGAAGCTAGATATGGAAATCGAGTTTCTGGGGTAATAGATATTAAAACTAAAGAGAATATTCCTGAAAAGATTACAGGAAATTTTGGTTTTAATATGACACATGCTGATGCTTTTTTAAATGTTCCTTTTTCTGATAAAACTTCTGTCTCTATCTCCGCCAGAAGATCTTTTTCAGATATTATAAAGACTTTTACTTTTAATAAGTTATTTACTCGTGTGTTCAGTACATTTGACAGCAATCAAAAAGACCAAAATATTATAGATAAAGAAATTAATTTTAGTAGAGTTAATAAGCTCGACTTTTATGACTATACTACTAAATTTGTTTATAAACCTTCCGAAAACGAGTCTTTTCATCTTAGTTTCTTACATACTGGCAATAAAATGTATAATGATTTGATTGTTCCTGAATATGAAGATCATTATAATGACAAACTGAATATAAAAAATACTGGTATTAGTGTTAATTGGGAAAGAAAAGTAAATGAGACCACCACGCATAATGTAAAAAGTTATTACTCTAATTTTAATTTGACATATAAAGGAGTCTATAACTACTTAGATAATTACCTTGATCTTTTTTCCTCTAAAAATAATTCTATAAATGATTTTGGTCTTACATATAATGTGAATTACTCTTTTAATAAGCAATCAGATTTATTTTTAGGATATGATTTTTCATCTACTAAAGCTAAATATGATTTAGACTATTCTTATGCTATAGAGGGAGAGAACAGATATTCATCAATTGAAAAAGATAAAGGAACCAATAATACACACTCTATTTTTGGTGAATATCAATATGATGATAATGATTGGAATATTAATACAGGTGTAAGATTTAACTATTTTTCTAAAATTGATAAGTTTGTATTAGAACCTCGCTTATACTTTGAAAAAAAGCTTAATAAAAATTTTAATTTCAAAGCATCTTTTGAGCAAAAACACCAAGCTTTAATTCAATTAATAGAGTTTCAAACTTCTAGCTTAGGTTTCGACTTAGAAAATGAAATATGGACACAGGTAAACAATGATAACATTCCTCTCCAAAAAAGTTTACAGACTTCTTATGGAGTTCTTTTCAATCAAAAAAATTGGACTATAGATATAGAATCTTATTATAAGATGGTAAGTGGTATGACATCACTAACAAGTGGTTATAATGATCAAACAGATGATTTTTCAAATGGAAAAGGGAAAGTCTTTGGAGTAGATCTTCTTATTAGCAAACATTTTAATAATTATAAAACTTGGATTAATTACTCTTACACAAAAAATAGATTCAAATTTTTAGATTTAGAAAACACATATTTTCCTGCTAATCATGATATTACCCACTATTTTTCTTGGTCTCAAGCCTATAAACTAAAGAATTATGAGTTTTCTTTAGGGTGGATTTATAGAACAGGTAACCCGTATACAGCTGTAAAAGAATTTTATACCGATAGTGATGGTAATCCCTTTATTGATTTAGACTCGGATAATATTAATGCGCATCGATTACCTAATTATCATCGTTTAGATGCATCTATGTCCTATTCCTTTAATTTTTCCCAAAAGTGGAAAGGTAAATTGGGCTTTTCCATTTTAAACATATACAACCAGAAAAATATTTTTAATAGATATTATACTGCAGTTCCTATGAGAAATTCAAATAATGAAATAAAATATCAACTCAAACAAGTCGATAAAATTTCTTTAGGAATTACACCTAACATTGTTTTTAGAGTTAGCTTTTAAATAAAAAGATCTTACAAATTTGTAAGATCTTTTTATTTTAATAGTTTCTATATTGTTTCGTTTCTTCAAAAACGTGCTCTAAAATCTGTTTTTCTCTTTCATCAAAATCAACACCTCTTCGTTCCATTACTACTTCAGCAACTTCAAAAACTTTATTGGTTTTATATTCAGTAAACCCGGAAGCTCCTCCCCAACTAAACGATGGAACAAAATTTCTTGGAAATCCACTACCAAAAATATTAGCTGATACACCAACAACTGTACCTGTATTAAACATGGTGTTAATTCCACATTTTGAATGATCTCCCATCATTAATCCACAAAACTGTAAGCCTGTTTTAGCAAAGCGCCCAGTTTCATAGTTCCATAATCTAACTTCTGCATAGTTGTTTTTAAGGTTTGAATTATTACTATCTGCTCCAATATTACACCATTCTCCTAATACTGAATTACCTAAAAATCCGTCATGTCCTTTGTTAGAGTATCCAAATAAAACAGAATTATTAACCTCTCCTCCTACTTTACAGTATGGTCCTAGAGTAGTTGCTCCGTATATTTTTGCTCCTAGTTTTAACACTGAATGTTCGCACATTGCTAACGCCCCTCTTACCACAACACCTTCCATAATTTCGGCATGCTTACCTATATAAATTGGTCCTGTAGAAGCATTCAAAGTAGCAAATGTTAGCTTAGCTCCTTTTTCAACAAAAATATCTTCTCTATTGATACAATTAACTGTTTCGGGGATTGGTTGTGACTTTCTTCCTTCAGTAATTAAATCAAAGTCCGCTCGAATAGCTTTATCATTCAGTGAAAAAATATCCCAAGTATTTCTAATTTGAATAATATCATCTTCAAATTCTATTTGTTCATATACAGAAAAATCTACTTTTTCTTGAGTATCTTCTGTATAAAAAGCAATTACATCTTCTTCTTTAAAAATAGCTTGATTAGGTTGTAAATTCTTTACCATTTCAACCAAAGGTTTGGTTGGTAAAAAAGAAGCATTTAGTAATACGTTTTCTTCCATTTCAACCATTGGATATTTTTCTTCTAAATATTCTTCGGTTACCGTCGTGGTGGTTAACCCTAGATGCTTTTCCCATTTTTCTCTAATGGTTAAAATACCTACTCTAATGTCTGCAACTGGTCTTGTATATGTAAATGGTAATAAGGCGGTACGTACATCACCATCAAATAAAATATAATTCATTTTAATTATTTTTTTGAAGCAACACAAACTTACCACTTTCAATTCATTTTACAAGTCAAAATATAAACCTTACTTTTGTTATTATACATTCTTCAAATTTTTACTATGAAAAAAATCTTAGCTTTAATTTTAATTGGTATAGCTTTACTTGCTGCCTTATATTATGCTTTTATTTATTTTGTTCCTTATAGTGAAGGTGTTCGCTCAGGAGAATTGATAAAAATTAGCTACAAAGGAGTATTGGTAAAAACTTGGGAAGGAGAAATTAGTCAAGGTATTTCTGGGGCTCAAATTTTTGCTTTTTCTGTAGAAAATAATCAAAAAGAAGTGATAGATAAACTTCAAAAATACCAAGGTCGTTATGTAAAGGTTACTTACAAAGAACGATTTGGTACTTTTTTTTGGCTAGGTGATACTAAATATTTTATAACAGATGTTCAAGAAGAACAATCTCCTCATTTTAGAGGAATAACAAATGATAATGAACAATAATACATACAGAAATATAGAAGATACCTGCATTACTATTTCAGAGTTAATGCTTCCTTCTCACGCGAATTTTAGTGGTAAAATTCATGGAGGTTACATTTTGAACCTAATGGATCAAATTGCTTTTGCTTGTGCTTCAAAACACTCAACAAACTATTGTGTTACCGCATCAGTTGATACTGTTAATTTTATCAATCCTATTGAAGTTGGTGAGCTAGTCACCATGAAAGCTTCTATAAATTATGTAGGAAAAACATCTATGGTTGTTGGTATACGAGTTGAAGCTCAAAACATCCAAACTGGTCATACCAAACATTGTAATTCTTCTTATTTTACAATGGTTGCTAAAGATGAAAAAGGAAATAATTCGAAAGTTCCTGGAATAATTATTCGAAATCATAATGAAATGCGTCGATTTTTAGAGGCTATTCATAGAATTGAAATGAAAAAGAATAGACAAGAACAATTTGACAGTGATAACTTTACTTCTCAAGATTATATGAAAAGTTTAGAAAATCATAATGTAAAAATTGAATTATAAAACATGCCAGAAATTATAGATTTAAGTCAGGAAATCTTCCATGGAATGCCTGTATACAAAAGTCTTCCACAAGTTAAAATATCGGTTCATAACACTCATGAAGAATGGGATAACATAGAAAATCCTACTACTCAAACACCTGCTGTCTATAAATTAGAAATGGGAGAGCACACAGGAACTCATGTGGACGCTTTAAATCATATGGCTGCTAAGCACAAAGAAAAGTCTATAGATACCATGCCGCTTTCTATGTTTTATACAGAAGGTATATGTTTAGATTTTTCTCATAAAAACTTACAAGAATTAATTACTTCAGAAGAAGTTAAAGAACAGTTACAAAAAGAAGAACTTTACATAAAAGAAGGAGATACCGTTCTTTTTTGTACCAATCATTTCGCTAAACATTTTAATACAGAAAACTGGGGAAAAGGACCTGGTATTACTGCTGAATGTGCTACTTGGTTGGGTGAACAAAAAATTGCTGCTTTTGGTGTAGAAACTATGTCTCCTGGTGTTCCTAAAATTTCCAATAAAGAGGTACATCACATTTGTGGTGATATGGGGTTTACCCACTATGAAAATATGATAAACTTAGATAAATTAATAGGACGAGGACGGTTTCGCTTCATTGCTCTACCTCTAAAAATAAGAGGAGGAACAGGGTCTCCTGTTAGAGCTGTTGCTATTTTTGAATAGTAGCCGTTTATACATATAAAGTCTTTTTCTTTCTTAAAAGTTGATATTTCTCTTCAATATATTACTGTATTTGTAAAACTCACTAGCTTTTTACATATAGTTAAACTTTCCTCTAAATCTATTTTTTTTACATCTTCTCAAGGAAAAAATATAGTAATTACATAATAGATATCCTGTTAAAAAAAAGGGAAAACCCCTACGGTAATTTAGATCTTTTACATCCTGATAAACCTTTCTTCTGAAGCTAATTTTACACATTCAAAATCAACATATTAACCAAAACTAATGTAATGAAAAAATTAGCCCTCTTGTTTATTAGCGTGTTTATGAGTAGTAACTTGTTTTCTCAGCAAGCAGACATTAAATACCATGTTAATAATCACTCCTTAACCGGAAAGTTAAACAAAACCCCTATTTCTTTAGTTGTAAAAGAACTTTCAAAACAAAACTTCCTTTTGTTTATCATTGGGGACAATCAAGAATTTAACGTCACAGGACAATTATCTAATACTCCTGTTGACGAGGCCCTTGCTGAAATTATCCCGCCTAATATCCGATACTTCTATAAAGTAGATTCGGAGGAAGGTGAAAAAAATATGATTTCAAAATCTACAGAAAGTAATCGTATTCATTTAACAGCTTCTACCTCTAAACTGATGCTATTAAAACAAACGAACGATAAAAATGAAAATGCAGACAAGAACAAACCAAAATTAGGAGTTACTTCTAATTTAATGAATGTTAAAAGTCTAAAAACATTCAGAAACCTTAACATAGTAAAAGATCCCGTACAACCAAAAAACATAAAATTTGGTGGTACTTCTGCTATGGCTAGTACTACTAAAATAAAATCTGCATCTGCAAGAAGCGTAAGAAGAATTGACAATTTATCACCTGACCTAAATTTACAAAGGAATAAAACTGCCAAAAAACATCTAGTAGTAACCTATAAAATAACTAAAAACGGAATATCTCCAGTTTCCAAAACTGAAGAAGATGGTGATTACACTTTATCTACAGAAGAATCTGGAGATTGGGCTATTATAGGCTTAGAAGGAGATAATGCTGTATTAGCAGAAACCTTTGAAAATCCGCTTAGTTATAGAACAATTTTTGACCCAAAGAAAAGTGATCACAAAGAGTTTACTGCTGATGAAGCCTATGTTTCTGTAAAAATGCCAATAAAATACAAGTCGAAAGTGGCTTCTGAAAAATTAGATCTTAAGTTAGTTAAGTTCAAAGATGCTTCAAAAGCTGAAAACATTTTACAAAAAGTAAAAAGTAAGCAACTACGAAAAAGTGATTTGAATACATCTTTTCAAATCTTAAAGACAGCTTCTAGAGTTGACTTTTCTAAACTAAAAAAAATTACTAACCAATAACGAAGAAAATGAAAAATCTAAATAAAGCATTAATTTTATTAATGTGCCTTGTAACTATTGCTACTTTTTCACAAACTAAGACTACTTTATTGTACAATGGAAGTTCAGCTTCAAAGTTTGATATTGTATTTATGGGTGATGGTTTTACTTCATCTAATCAAAGTGAATTTAACACTTTAGTAGCCGATTACTTTAAAGCCATGTTTACTCACGATAATGGTAATTTAGACAATGTTTTATCCGAACTACAAGATGCTTTTAATATATATAGAGTTAATTTAAATTCTACTCAATCTGGTGTAACACAATATACTTGTAATAATGATGATTGTAGTAATAATCCCGCTAGTAGTAGAAATACTGCTTTAAACTTTAAATATTCAGGATGTTGGAATTGCTGTTGGATGTCAAAATCCAGCAATACTGATAACAAAATTAACAATGCTTTGAGCGCTGTTGGTTTATCAGGAGCTGATTTTGTAGTGGTTATTTTAAATGAACCTGGTTTTGGTGGGTGCTCTTACGGAAAAGTTTTATCCATCACTAAATCTATGGGGAACAATGTATTACTACACGAACTAGGACATTCAGTAGGAAAATTAGCTGATGAATATTCAAAACCTGGTTGCTTTAGTGGAACCAACCCAACTGCTGTAAATGTTGATAAAAATGATGATCCTAGTAAATGGAATAAGTTTGCTAAAAGTACTATTACAACTGGAGCTCCTACTGAATATAATGTTGATGGATTTGAAGGTGGACGTTATAACACAAACTGTATCTATCGTCCTTCTAGTAACAGTACCATGAGAGGAAACACAAACCTATTTAACCCACCAAGTTATAATGAGTTCTGGAAAAGAAACAAATCAAAGAGTGACTATAACTTTAACAAACCAATCATAGGTAACTTTCAAGGAAACAGCTATAATGATGTAGTACTACACTATGGTAATTATATCGCAGCCTATCCTACTGAACATCCAAAAGGTTTTACGGGTAATGGAGCTGGTATTACACGTCCTGCAAATTCATATGTCACCACCAAAAGAGTTAAAGGTCCTGGAGGTACTTGGTATATATCATCAAAAGACAGATTTTATGTAGGAGATTTTACAGGTGATGGTTATGATGACTTGCTTGTTTTTTATCCTAACAATCAATATTCTAGATTAGGAATTTTAAAATCTACCCCTACTGGTTTTGAATGTATTAAAAAGATATACTACAACTTACCTGGATGGCAAATGCGTAATGGAGATGAATTTTTTATTGCAGATTTCAATGGAGACGGAAAAGATGATTTCTACATTTTTAATGCAGTAAACTGGAATCAAGGATATATGGGGATGTTTAAATCAATTGGTAACAATTTCTCTTATGTGAAAAGATACGACAAATATTTACCTGGACATTATATGAGTTCTACTGATAAATATTTTGTAGCAGATTATACGGGAGACAATAAAGAAGAACTTGTATTATTCAATACCAGTTCAAAAGTTACTAGAATGTTTAAGTCCTCAGGAACTTCACTTTCAAAAACTAAAGAATATTTTGCGAGCTTACCAGGTTGGACAAGTAAAGCCGGAGATAAATATCATATAGCAGATATAAATGGAGATGGGAAAGATGATTTATATATTTTCAATGGTACAAACTGGGGACCAGAATACCTATTATTACTTAGATCAGACGGAAATGAATACAAGTACATAAAAAGATATGATGATGCTTTACCTGGTTGGAACATGAATAATCATGATAAATTTTATGTAGCCGATATTAACGGTGATGGAAAAGATGATTTATATGTCTTTAACAATCAAGACTGGTCTACACAATACCTAGGTCGCGTAATAACCAATGGTAGTACTGTAAGTGTAAATTACCAAAGTGATTGGATTGGTGGCTGGAATTTAGGTAGTGCAGATAAATTAATTGTAGACAACCGTAAAACCGGAAGAGATAATCTATTTATACACAACACAGATTGGTTTGCATATATGTGGTCAGGTACTTCCAACATGTACATAAAAGGAATGTATAAAGATTATATTCATGCCTTTAAGTACCATGATTATGGATGGTATTAATATCAAAAATTTCTAAAAAGAAAATAACACGGCTATTTTATAGTCGTGTTTTTCTTAATTTTAAGAACATTATAAAACAAAAGCCACTATTTATTATGAAATATTATGCTTTACCACCTTTAATCTTTCTATTCTTTGCGCTAAACTGTAAAAATTATACTTCAAAAGGCACACAAACCTACCTTCACAAATCAGAGAGTATTTCTAACAATCAAGAGTTTTATTTTACAGTTAATTTTGAGTTTACTAAGGATAATTATGAATTAATTTCAAAACATCAAAATGATGGGAATTTGTCTTATGACATTCAAACTCCCACAGATATATTCTTAGTAGCTTATAAAAATGATGATCTGTTTTTTTATAGCGAACTTACAGATCCTCTAACTATGAGAACTGTTGGCCAAAATGAAATGGAAAAAACCATGGAGAAAGGTTCTTTAAATATTAATCTACCTAAAGAGTTTGCTAATAAAAACAATACTAAAAACCTTAGTATTTATATATACAAAGTAAACGAATATATTGAAGATTTTGAATCTTCAGTTACTCAGAAAGAAAAACTAGAAGAATTAGAACAACAACAGTTTATTCAAAAAAGATATACTATTGACGCTAACCAATTAGCTCGTTTTTTAAATCAATAAAAAAATCCGAAGTAAATTACTTCGGATTTTTTCTATCTATTCTCGACTATAAAAGTATTGAACTCCTATTTACTCAAATACATTTTACGTCTTGCATATAGTTCGTAAAACTGATCATCTCTTAAGCTTTCAATAAATAAGATGCTTTCTCCTGTCGACTTCATTTCTGGTCCTAGCTTCTTATTTACATTTGGGAATTTATTAAAAGAGAATACAGGCTGCTTAATTGCAAATCCTTCTAACTGTGGATTGAAATCAAAATCAGTTACTTTTTTCTCTCCTAACATTACCTTAGTCGCATAGTTTACATAAGGTTCTTTATATGCTTTTGCAATAAATGGAACGGTACGAGACGCACGTGGATTCGCTTCAATGATAAATACTTTATCATCCTTAATAGCAAACTGAATGTTAATTAATCCAACTGTATCAAGTGCTAAAGCAATAGTTTTGGTATATTCTCTAATTTGCTCTAGTACTAATTCTCCTAAATTAAATGCTGGTAATGTTGCATTTGAATCTCCAGAGTGAATTCCACAAGGCTCAATGTGCTCCATAATTCCTATAATGTACACATTTTCACCATCACAAATAGCATCTGCTTCTGCTTCAATAGCTCCTTCTAAATAGTGGTCTAATAATAATTTGTTATTAGGAATCTTACGTAATAAATCTACTACATGTTCTAATAACTCCTCTTTATTGATTACAATTTTCATTCCTTGTCCTCCTAATACGTAAGATGGGCGTACTAAAATTGGGAAGTCTAACTCGTCTGCTAAAGCTAACGCTTCATCTGCATTTTCTGCAACTCCAAACTCTGGATAAGGAATACTATTTTCTTTTAATAAAGTTGAAAAACTTCCTCTATCTTCAGCTAAGTCTAAAGCTTTAAAGCTTGTTCCTAAGATAGGGATTCCGTAACGCTCAAGTTTTTCAGCTAATTTTAAAGCTGTTTGTCCTCCTAACTGAACGATAACTCCTTCTGGTTTCTCATGCTTGATAATATCGTAAATATGTTCCCAAAAAACTGGCTCAAAGTATAACTTATCAGCCGTATCAAAATCAGTAGAAACTGTTTCTGGGTTACAGTTAATCATAATGGTTTCGTAACCACATTCTTTAGCTGCATATACTCCGTGAACACAACAGTAATCAAACTCGATTCCTTGTCCTATTCGGTTAGGCCCAGAACCTAATACGATTACTTTTTTCTTATCTGTAACTACACTTTCATTTGATACAGAAATCTCTCCATCAGCAGTTTCTATTTCACTTTCAAATGTTGAATAGTAATAAGGAGTTTGCGCTTTAAACTCTGCCGCACATGTATCAACTAATTTGTAAACACGCTTTATTTTTAACTCCTCACGCTTTTTATATACTTGACTTTCTAAACATCCTAACATATGTGCGATTTGACGATCACCATATCCTTTTTGTTTAGCTTCTAATAACAATTCTCTATCAAGTGTATCAATGGTATATTTAGAAATTTCTTTTTCTAATTCGTATAATTCTTCATATTGACGTAAATACCACATATCAATCTTAGTGATTTCGTGAATTTTACTCAATGGCATTCCTATTTGAATAGCATCATAAATAGCAAAAACACGATCCCAAGAAGCATACTTTAGCTTCTCTTTAATTTGATTGTAGTCTCTGTAACTCTTACCGTCAGCTCCAATTCCATTACGTTTAATTTCTAACGACTGCGTAGCCTTATGTAAAGCTTCTTGGAACGAACGTCCAATTCCCATTACTTCCCCAACCGCTTTCATTTGTAAACCTAAAGTTCTATCAGAACCTTCAAACTTATCAAAATTCCAACGTGGTATTTTTACGATTACATAATCTAAAGTTGGTTCAAATAACGCAGAAGTAGACTTGGTAATTTGGTTATCTAACTCATCTAACGTATACCCAGTAGCTAATTTAGCTGCAATTTTTGCGATAGGATATCCCGTTGCTTTTGATGCTAATGCTGATGAACGAGATACACGCGGATTGATTTCAATCGCAATAATATCTTCTTTCTCATCTGGAGAAACTGCAAACTGGACATTACATCCTCCTGCAAACTCTCCGATAGAACGCATCATTTTAATTGCCATATCACGCATCTTCTGGAACGTTTTGTCCGAAAGTGTCATCGCTGGAGCCACTGTAATAGAATCTCCAGTGTGGATTCCCATTGGATCCATATTTTCGATAGAACAGATAATTACAACGTTATCATTATCATCACGTAATAACTCTAATTCATACTCTTTCCATCCCATCATCGCTTTATCAATCATTACCTCATGAATTGGAGAAATCTCTAATCCTCTTGATAATAATTCTTCAAACTCTTCTTCATTATAAACGATAGAAGCTCCTGCTCCACCCAAGGTAAACGAAGCTCTAATACATAATGGAAAACCAAATTCTTGAGCAATTTCTTTACCTTTTAAGAATGAAGTTGCTGTAGCTTGAGGTGCCATTGGCACTCCTATTTTTTCCATTAATAAACGGAACTTATCTCTATCTTCCGTGATATTAATAGCATCAATGTCTACTCCAATAATCTCTACATCAAAATCTTTCCAAATTCCTTTCTCATCAGCTTCAATACAAAGATTTAATGCCGTTTGTCCTCCCATAGTAGGTAAAACTGCATCAATTTGTGGATGTTCTTTTAAAATTTGAACAATCGACTTTGTATTCAAAGGCAACAAGTATACATGATCTGCCATTGATGGATCAGTCATAATTGTTGCAGGGTTTGAATTAATTAAGATGGTTTCAATTCCATCTTCTCTCAAAGATCTTAACGCTTGAGATCCTGAATAATCAAATTCACATGCTTGACCAATAACAATTGGTCCAGATCCAATAATTAAAATCGATTTAAGGTCTTGTCTTTTAGGCATTTTAATTCGTGTTGTGTTGTATGTAAAAATAAAAAAATGTTTAGTTATAAAAAAAGGCGATACTAAATAGTAACGCCTTTAAATATTAACAATAGTTAATCATTATTTCTTTGGTCTAGATTCAGATGAAACAGACAATTTCTTTCTTCCCTTTGCTCTTCTTCTAGCTAATACTTTACGTCCATTAGCAGAAGCCATTCTTTCGCGGAAACCGTGTTTGTTTCTTCTTTTTCTCTTCGATGGTTGGTACGTTCTTTTACTCATTACAGTATATCTTAAATATCGTCTTTAAAAAATGTTTTGCTTTTGTGAAATTCCGTCTGCTAAAAGCGTGGGCAAATATACAACAGTTTTTCAGTCTGACAAACCCTAATTTTATTTTTTTTTAAAAAAAGGTCGTTTGGCAAAAATACATAAACTTTCGCTATGTTTTTTCTCTTTTTTATTTGCTGTAATTGTCAGACTTCTTACTTTTGCGCAAACCTAACGACACCATGAATAACACAAAATACGTTTTTGTAACCGGAGGCGTAACTTCATCACTAGGGAAAGGAATTATAGCCGCTTCTTTAGCCAAATTATTACAAGAAAGAGGATACTCTGTAACCATTCAAAAATTAGATCCTTATATTAATATCGATCCAGGAACATTAAACCCATACGAACATGGAGAATGTTATGTTACTGATGATGGTGCCGAAACCGACTTAGATTTAGGACATTATGAGCGTTACTTAAATATTCCTACTTCACAAGCTAATAACGTTACTACTGGTAGAATTTATCAATCTGTAATTAACAAAGAACGTAAAGGTGAGTTCTTAGGAAAGACTGTGCAAGTAATTCCTCATATTACTGATGAAATTAAACATAGAATCCAAATTTTAGGAAATACTGGTGATTTTGATATTGTAATTACTGAAATTGGAGGAACTGTAGGTGATATTGAATCGTTACCTTATATAGAAGCTGTTCGTCAATTACAATGGGATTTAGGAGAAGATAATGCTATTGTTATTCACTTAACATTAGTCCCATATTTAGCCGCAGCTGGTGAGTTAAAAACAAAACCTACGCAACACTCTGTAAAAATGTTAATGCAAAGTGGTGTGAGTCCTGATATCTTAGTTTGTCGTTCAGAACACGAAATTTCTGATGATATCAAACGTAAATTAGCATTATTCTGTAATGTTAAAAAACAAAACGTAATTCAGTCATTAGATGCTGAAACTATCTACGATGTACCTAATTTAATGTTTAAAGAAGGGTTAGATTATGTCGTTTTAGATAAGTTACGTTTGTCTACTCGTAAGCAACCTAAATTAGCAGCTTGGAATCGCTTTTTAGATCGTCATAAAAACCCTACTTCTACTATTGAAATTGGTTTAGTGGGTAAATATGTAGAATTACACGATTCTTACAAGTCGATAACAGAAGCATTTATTCATGCTGGCGCTGCCAATAAAACTAAAGTTAATGTTCGTTGGATTCACTCCGAAGAGTTAACTCCAGAAAATGCTATACAACAGTTAGAAGGTGTAGACGGAGTTTTAGTTGCTCCAGGATTTGGTGACAGAGGTATTGAAGGTAAAATAGCAGCAGTACAATATGTTCGTGAAAACAATATTCCGTTTTTAGGAATTTGCTTAGGTATGCAAATGGCTGTAATTGAATTTGCTAGAAACGTATTAAACTTGAAAGATGCAAACTCTACAGAAATGAACCCTAAAGTTACTCATCCTGTTATCAACTTAATGGAAGAACAAAAAGGAGTTACTAATAAAGGAGGTACTATGCGTTTAGGTGCTTGGGATTGTCAATTAACACAAGACTCAAAAGTTTTTGAAGCCTATAAACAAGAGTTAATTAGCGAACGTCACCGTCACAGATATGAGTATAACAACGAATATAAAGAACAATTAGAAACTGCAGGTATGAAAACTGCAGGTATCAACCCAAAAACAGGTCTAGTAGAAATTATTGAAATACCTACTCACCCATGGTTTGTTGGTGTGCAATATCATCCTGAATATAAGAGTACGGTGTTAAATCCACATCCTTTATTTGTGAATTTTATCAAAGCCGCATTAAAACATTCAAAAAAATAAATTTAAAAATCCTGTAAATAAATTACAGGATTTTTTCTTTTATATCTCAATTTGGAACATAGTTTGAGCTACTATAAGCTTCAAAATTAATCACAGTAAAACCCTTAAAAATCTGTATGGTTTTACTACATTTGTCGGGTTTTTCTATAATTAGAAAACATTTAATGACAAGTTGACATTATAACATATATCGATGGAACAAAAAAAATTTGATTTCAATTCCTTTATAGGAATGCTTTTATTAGGGGGAATAATGCTTTGGTGGATGAACACTCAAAAGCCAGAAGAAACTCCTGAAACAACTACTCAAACAGAACAAACAACTGATGCTACTACTGAGGTTCAAAACACTTTAACAGAGAACACCGTAGCAAACGATTCTCTTCAACAAATTGCTTTACAAAATAAATTTGGTGCTTTTGCTTATGGAGCTTCAACAAGTAAAGAAGGGAGTACTTCTATTGAAAATGATCTTGTTAAATTAACTATCGATAATAAAGGTGGTCAAATTATTGAGGCATTAGTAAAAAATTATAAAACGTACGATTCGTTACCTTTATACTTAGTAAAAGATAAGAATGCTTCGTTCAACATTAACTTTGGTACAACAGATAACAGAATCTTAAATACTAAAGACTTATTATTTACTCCTTCTTTAACTAAAAATGGAGATACTCAGGTACTTTCTATGAAGTTAAAGGTTTCTGAAACTCAGTTTTTAGAGTACCGTTATGAAATAAAAAAAGGTGATTATCGAGTAGGATTTGCAGTTCGTTCTCAAGGCTTAAATAATGTTATAAACGGTTCTCAAGAAATAAATTTAGACTGGAACTTAAAAGGATTTAGACATGAAAAAAGTTTAAAGACTGAAAACATGTACTCTCATTATTATTATAAAGCTGATGATGAAGTAGATTACTTACAAATGAATGATGATGAAGTTGCTAGCGATGTTAATTGGATTGCTTACAAGCAACACTTTTTCTCTTCAATTTTAATGTCTGACACTCCTTTAAACAATGCTACTTTAAAATCTGTTGATTTTGCTGGTGAGGAAAAAGATAGTGTTTATACAAAAACATATGGATTAAAAGCTCCTTTAGCGTTAACCAATGGTGAGTTAAACTACAATATGCAATGGTTTTATGGACCAACAGACTATAACTTATTAAAAACATACGAAGGAACAAACCTTAATAAAATTTCAGATTTAGGTTGGGGTATTTTTGGTTTCTTAAACCGTACCGTTTTCTACCCTGTATTTAATATGTTAAAAGGATTTATAGGTAACTATGGGTTAATCATTATTTTGATGACAATTGTAGTACGTATTATAATGTCACCTGTATTATATAAATCATACCTGTCAAGTGCTAAAATGAAGGTGATTCGTCCAGAAATGGAAGAAATCAATAAAAAGTACCCTGGTAAAGAAAATGCGATGAAGCGTCAACAAGAAATTATGGCTGTACAGCGAAAAGCTGGAGTTAGCATGATGTCAGGTTGTATCCCAGCATTAATGCAAATGCCTGTATTCTTCGCGCTATTTAAATTCTTCCCTACGAATATTGACTTCCGTCAAAAAAGTTTCTTATGGGCTAATGATTTATCTTCGTATGACACAATTTTTAACCTTCCTTTTAAAATTCCATTTTATGGAGATCACGTAAGTTTATTCCCAATTTTAGCATCAATTGCTATCTTCTTTTACATGAAGATGAACCAAAGTCAACAAGCAAATATGCAAGCACCTACTCAAGAAGGAATGCCAGACATGAGTAAAATGATGAAATGGATGATTTACTTCTCTCCTATCATGATGTTATTCTTCTTTAACAACTATGCTAGTGGATTAAGTTTATACTACTTCATTTCTAACTTACTAACAATCACTATTATGTTTGTTATCAAAAACTATGTGATTGATGAAGCAAAAATTCATGCTAAAATTGAAGAAAACAAAAAGAAACCTGTTAAAAAAAGCAAGTTCCGTGAGCGTTTAGATGCTGCAATGAAGCAAGCTCAAGAGCAACAAGCTGCACAACAACGTGCTAAGAAGAAATAACTGGTTAAAAATTTTTAACTATACAATAAAAGGGTGCTGAAAAGCACCTTTTTTATTTAACATTCTTTTAACTAAACCCCATTAAACCTTTAAGGAAATTTGCTATCTAAAAGTTTTTATAAATCATCATTAATGAAAAAATTAACACTACTTATTCTTCTTCTAATAAGCTTTACCGTCAAGGCTCAAAACAAAATGCCTAAAATTGTATTAACTGGTAAAGTTTTAGAAACAAACTCAAAACAACCTTTAGAGTATGCTACATTAGTACTAACCAATACAAATACGCAACAAGTTGTTGGAGGGGTAACAGATGCTAGTGGAGGTTTTTCTATAAATGCCTCATCAGGTGTTTATAATATAAAAGTTGAGTTTATAGGCTTTAAATCAAAAAACTTAGGAAATCATAATTTAACTGAAAGTAAAAATTTAGGTACAATCTTCCTTTCAGAGGATACAGAAACTTTAGAGGAAGTTGAAGTTATCGCTGAAAAATCGACGGTAGAAATTCGTTTAGACAAAAAAATATACAATGTTGGTAAAGACATGACTATTAAAGGAGGAAATGCTTCTGATGTCTTAGACAACGTACCATCGGTTAATGTAGATGCTGAAGGAGCAGTAAGTTTACGTGGAAATGAAAATGTTCGTATTTTAATTGATGGAAAACCATCTGCTTTAGTTGGATTAAGCGGTACAGATGCCTTGCGAAACTTACCTGCAGATGCTATTGAAAAAGTAGAAGTTATCACCTCTCCTTCTGCTCGTTATGATGCAGAGGGTACTGCTGGGATTTTAAACATTATCCTTAGAAAAGGAAAAATCACTGGGTTTAACGGATCCGTAAATTTATCGGTTGGTAATCCAGATTTGTATCAAGCTAGTAGTAATGTTAATTATCGTACAAAAAAAATCAACCTATTTTCTAATCTAGGATATTCATATAGAAAAGGGCCTGGAAATTCGTTCAGTGATTTCACTTATTTAACAGACGGAAATATTGATAGTTTAAGTATTGAAAATAGAAAATATGACAGAAAAAGCAAAAATTTTAATGGTTCTTTAGGATTAGAATATTACTTAAATGACAAAAGTTCTATCACTGGTACATTTTTTTATAGAAATAATGATGGAAACGATATAGTAACAAACAATACGAATGTTTTCAATCCAGATAACACCCCTAAACGTGATGTTAACAGAGTAGAAAATGAAATAGAAGATGGTATAGACACCCAATACTCTATCAATTATACTAATAACATTGATGATAAAGGGCAAAAACTGACCATTGATTTACAGTATGGAGAAAGTGATGACGATAACAATTCTACAATCACTAACAATGGAATAATTTCTGAAATAAACAGTCAATTAACTAAATCTAAAAACAGATTATTACAAGTAGACTATGTACTTCCTTTAGGGGAAAAAAGTCAATTAGAATTAGGTCATAAAGCTGATTTACAAGATTTAACTTCCGATTTTAGAGTACGTGATGCTAATGGACAACCTTTCGATTTTGATCCTTCTAATGCCATTGATTTTAAACAGTATATCTACGCATACTATGCTCAATACGGAAGTAAAATAGATAAGTTCTCATATCTTTTAGGACTACGTGCAGAATATACAGATGTTGATTTAACAGTATTAAATACAGGTGAGTTTTCTGATAAAAACTATACAAAGTGGTTCCCTACTGTAAACTTAGGCTACGAATTTAGTGAAACAGACAACTTAACTTTAGGATATGCTCGTAGACTACGTAGACCACGTCACTGGTTTTTAAATCCTTTTGAAACAAGAAGTTCTGATACTTATGTGTTTAAAGGTAACCCTGACTTGAATCCAACATATACCAATTCTTTTGATTTAGGCTACACTACAAGAATTAGTAAAGTGACACTTAACTCATCACTGTACTATCAATATTCAACAGATTTAATACGACCAGTATCAAGAATTGAAACTAGAGATAACGGAAACGTTTTTGTTCGTCAATTTTTAAATTTAAATAACGAAAACCGTTATGGATTTGAATTAACAACAAACTACAATCCAGTAAAATGGGCTCGTTTATCAGCAACCTTTAACTATTTTCAGTTTAAAACAGATGCTTTCGATTATACCTATTCATATACTAACCCTGATGATGGAAGTATTGTTACTGAAACCGAATTTTTACCTGAAGTAAATAGTGATAGTTGGTTTGCTCGTTTTAATTCAAGAATTACCTTACCTGCAAAAATTGATTGGCAAACACGTATTATGTATAGAGGACCGCAAGATGATGCCCAAGGAAGCAGAGAAGGTATGTTTGTAACCAATTTAGCTTTTAGTAAAGATTTATTTAAAGACAAAGCTTCCTTGGTTTTAAATGTTAGCGATTTATTTAATGATCGCAAAAGGAAAAGCTATACCAATACTTCTAAAGTAGTTTCTTACCAAGAATTTCAATGGAGAGAGCGTCAAATTACATTGAGCTTTACGTATCGTTTCAATCAAAAGAAGAAAAAAGAGCGTGAACGTAATGGTGATTTTGATGGAGGTGGTGAAGGATTTAATCCATAATCAAAAATATACGTATTTATAAAAGAGGAGGCTTAAAGCCTCCTCTTTTATTTTAACATCATTTTATCAAACAACTGCTAAACCTTTTAAATTTTATACTGTCCTAAAGCAAACTAAATAATCATTTATGAAAAAATCCATCTTAGCTAGTTTGCTTTTCCTTTTGTTAATCGGAAAGTCTTTTGCACAACAACAAAATGCTGACGAAGTAATTAATCAACAGTTAGCAAAAGTGCAAGAAGAGCTTAAACTAGACAATTTACAAATAGCTATTATTAAAGAAATTATCTTAAAGTACAATCAAGAAAAAGAAAACGTAAGAACCAAAGACATCCCTATTGATGAAAAGAGAATTCAATTTCAAGAAATCAATATAAAACAAGAAAAAGAGCTTGGTAAATTTTTAACTGAAGAGCAGATTACTGTATTTAAAAAAATTATGAAGGAGCATAAAAGTAACTTCCGAAAAAATACATCGTCAGATAAAAAGCGAGATGGTTTTGGAAAAGTAAGACACAGATAAGTTTACTCTAAACTAAAAAACCACGCAACATGCGTGGTTTAATTATATATTGTGTAAAAAGCTTACTTACCTTCCTCAGCAGCTCTTTTAGCTTCTCTTTTTAATTTCATGTTTTCCCAGATAGTTCCACCAATCCAATAAGGAACTACAAATGTTAATAAGAAAATTAACAGCCAAAATCCAGCTGTAAAAATAAACATGAATAATACCAATCCTGAGAATTCTGAAAAATCTAACATTTGTTTCTTATTAATAATTGTTATGCGACAAAATTATAACTATTTTTCTTTTCATCCAATAAAATCTAATAAAAATCGTCACTAAAAACTATTAGAATTTGTAATTTTGGACATCATTAATTTTAAGCATTTTAAATCATTTCAAATGACAAAATATAGAATTGAGAAAGACACTATGGGACAGGTAGAAGTGCCTGCTGATAAATATTGGGGAGCACAAACTGAGCGTTCTCGTAACAATTTCAAAATCGGTCCTGCGGCTTCTATGCCTTTAGAAGTAGTACACGGATTTGCTTATTTAAAAAAAGCAGCTGCTTATACCAACTGTGAACTAGGTGTTTTAGCTCAAGAAAAGCGTGATTTAATCGCACAAGTATGTGATGAAATTTTAGCTGGAAAACACGATGATCAATTTCCGTTAGTAATCTGGCAAACAGGTTCTGGTACACAAAGTAACATGAACGTTAATGAAGTAATTGCTAACCGTGCTCATGAAATTGCAGGAAAAGTAATTGGTGAAGGTGAAAAAACCATTCAACCAAACGACGATGTAAACAAATCACAATCATCTAACGATACCTTCCCTACTGGTATGCACATTGCTGCCTACAAAAAGGTGGTAGAAGTAACTATCCCAGGGGTTGAGCAATTACGTGATACGTTACAAGCAAAAGCAGAAGCTTTTAAAGACGTAGTAAAAATTGGTCGTACACACTTAATGGATGCTACTCCTCTAACCTTAGGTCAAGAGTTTTCTGGTTATGTAGCTCAATTAAACTTCGGATTAAAAGCCTTAAAAAATACGTTGGCACATTTAGCTCAATTAGCTTTAGGAGGAACTGCGGTTGGAACTGGGTTAAACACACCAGCTGGTTATGATGTATTGGTTGCTAAGTACATTGCAGAATTTACTGGATTACCATTTGTAACTGCTGAAAATAAATTTGAAGCTTTAGCAGCGCACGATGCTTTAGTGGAAACTCACGGAGCACTAAAACAATTAGCTGTTTCTTTAAATAAAATAGCTAACGATATTCGTTTAATGGCATCAGGACCACGTTCAGGAATTGGAGAAATCATCATTCCTGCTAACGAACCAGGATCTTCTATCATGCCAGGAAAAGTAAACCCAACACAAGCAGAAGCTATGACTATGGTTTGTGCACAAGTAATGGGTAATGATGTTGCGGTAACTGTAGGTGGTACACAGGGGCACTACGAGTTAAACGTTTTCAAACCTATGATGGCTGCTAACGTATTACAATCGGCTGAATTAATTGGAGATGCTTGTGTATCATTTGATGTAAATTGTGCTGCTGGTATTGAGCCTAACCAAACAAGAATTACTGAGTTATTAAACAACTCGTTAATGTTGGTTACAGCATTAAATACTAAAATTGGATACTACAAAGCTGCTGAAATTGCCAATACAGCACACGCTAACGGAACTACTTTAAAAGAAGAAGCAGTACGCTTAGGATATGTAACTCCAGAACAATATGACGAATGGGTAAAACCAGAAGACATGATTGGAAGTTTAAAATAAGCTAAACTTACTTATAGATATTAAAAAAAACCACAACAAAATGTTGTGGTTTTTACATAACGAACTTAAAAAGATTATATATTCTTATAGGTCTCTGCCACTTCTTTAATTCTTTCTAGTGTCACAATACCTTTTTGAACCTCATAATCTTCAGCCATCTTTCTTGGAATACAAATTGCTCCGTTAGATAACTTTACTGTATATGCAAAATATTCGTTTATAAAATGCTCTTTATAAGAACCTATTTTTTTATCTATTAAACTTGCTTCATGAGTAATACCCATTACTCCTTTTATATCCCTATCTGTCTTTGTCATAATTATTTATTTAATTTTTAATAGTTTATTTTTTTGTATAAGACGTGTTAAAAAACATATAAATTACGATAATACACCATTACGCCTATACGTAGTGTATTCTTAGTTCAATCAAAAAAATAAAAGGAATATAGTAAGGATTGCTTTTGCTTTTTCAAAGTTTGAAGATACAAATAACTAATAGCAATACAAAAAGATATGTGTTATTATATAAAAAGATTTTTATTTCATATAACCATACTACTCTATTAGAGCTTTTAATAGTAAGCTACAGCTGTTTTTTATAGTTTTATTATACCTCTTGATTTTTATCAAGAAAAAGAAAAAATATAGTGTGCTCTTTTTTATAAGCTTTCCTATCTAACTTCATCTAAATGACAATAGAACACTCCCTTCGGTAAAACTTCTTGAAAAACAAGAAGAGTAAGAGGTTATTACACATAGTATTACGAGCAATAGGTATACTTTTTCATTTTAGAGATAATATAAACCTTTGAATGAGATTTTATACGACTATTTAAACCTACTCATGTCTATAAAAAGGGTATCGTTTCTTCCATTAATAAAACGATAATTCAATTTTTCACCGCGATTTGAGAATATGGTATGTATGGTATCAAGTACCTTATTTTTTTCTGTGTAAACAACTAAATTACCTCCGAAGCTATTTAATTCTGGTATCTCGAAGTATCCCTTTTCATCTGTTAAACTAAAAGTTTTAAGGTTATCATCTTCTTCTACTTTTAAATTTCTTAAAGGTCTTTTTTCTTTACTATATATATAACCGTGATAATAATCTATCTTTTTCTTACAAGAAAGTAAAGACAACAAGAGAATAAATAAAAATAACTTTTTCATTATAACTTTAATCTTCTAAGGGAGATATTACTTTTTTTTGTAGAGTTACAGTATCTACTTTTTTATTTAGAAATGTGTACCCTACTACTTCACCACTGTGAGTCCAAACTGTTCTTACTATTTTAGTTTTATAGCTCTTTTTAGAAAAGGATAATTTAGATATAAAGTTGATATCTTTTTTAATTTGAAATACCCTTTTGAATCAGATAATGTTGAATTATTAAAGTCTAATTCTTTTACTTTTACATTTGATAAAGGTTTATTATTTTCATCTAAAATGACTCCATGATAAAAAAGTATTTTTTCTTTACAGGATAGTAATAAAGCTATAAAAAATATAAATAGAAGTTTTCTCATTTTAATCTAGTTAACCAAGTTTAACCTTATAATTTACACCATTACTTTTCAATTGGTTTTAGGAAGATTGAATCATACAATATTGTCTCTTCTCCAAAACTCCCTCTTGTTCCTTTCTCTATTTTGATACTCTTATATTTTGGATGTTTTAATTCCATCGAATAAAATAAGGGAACATGTCCACCTTCAAAATTAAATATCATTCTTTTTTTACTCTCTCTATAGTACACTTTCTTTGATTATCGGATATTATTTGTTTACCATCAATATTTATTAATACACCTTTAATTGGTTTGTATGTTAATGAATCATATAGTGTCCCTTTAATTTCAGGTCTTTCTATTCTCGATGAACAAGAGTTTAAAATAAACGTTATTAATAATAAAAAAACAGAATCTCATTTTATTTCTAATTTAGTTAACCAAATAAAACCTAAAAATTTATACCATTACTTTTCAATTGGTTTTAGAAAAATTGAATCTAGTTTAGCAACCGTATCATGTGTTTTCCAGTATTTTTCTATCTGTATAGTGTCTTTTTGACAACCTCTTTTTACTAAGATATTTACTTTAGTTCATTTAAATATACTTTTCTGCTTTTCATTTTAACTACATTTATAGTGTCTGGAATATAACCTCCAGCCTGAAACACTACCAAGTTTTCTCTATACTCATATAGGTTTACAGTACCATCAACATCAGATATAATTGTATCTGCTTGTTTTCTTAAATTAATTACTTGAACATTTTTTATAGGCATCTCTGAGTTATTTAAAACCTGGATATTCCAAGATTCCATAACATGCTTTCTTTGATTATAATCATCACCAGAATTCCATAAATATATAATCGTTATAAAGAATATAAAAACTGATATAATAGTAAAAGAGAGATAAATAAGTACTTTTGAATACAATGTTTGTTTTCTAAATCGAGAACTAAGAATTAATATCAAAGAACAAAGAGCAAATATTATTAAGAAAATTTTTATCATCTTATATTTAATTTAGTTAACCATAATAAACCAAATACATCTTTTACAGAAGCAATAGTTCTTGTTTGCAAAAAACTGTTAAAAGTAATAGTGTTAGTAATAATACATTTTTCATTTTAGCTACATGGCATGCATAGAATACACTTACTTTTCAAGTGGTTTTAGGAAGATTGAGTCTAATCTTATAGTGTCTTTTGTAAAACCGTACTTACCTCTTCTCTCAATACTTCTTTTTTCATATCCTTTTTTTATTAAACTAAATTTAAAAAAGCCCATGGGAGCTTCACCTCCTATAGCCATTTTATCGTAGTAAGTTTTCACCCTTAAAAAGAAACTTCCGTTTACATCGCTACTGGTTTCAGTAGAATAATCTTTTTTTGCTGAATCCCAAGTTACCACATCAACACTATCTATTCTTTGTAATGTTTCAGGGTTATATATACAACCTATAATAGGAGGTCTACTAACTCTTTTAACAAAACAACTTGTTAATGTTACTATTATAAATATGAATACTACTTTTTTCATTTTATTCTTTCCTCTTCATAAATAAAGTATCTGACTTTTTAGTTATAAAGATTATTTTATCACCCCCTCTAAACTCTATATAAGGGCTTATAGTATCTATTTCAAATCCTTCTTTTTTAAAAATTAAATCTGCTATAAAAGAATCTCTATCTAGTTTAAAATATCCTTCTTTATCTGTATATGTAGAGTTCGACTTCGCAGCTTCTTCATAAACTTTTACATTATATATTGGTTTTTTATTTTCATCAAATACATAACCGTGATAACAATCACATAGTTCTTGTTTGCAAGAAACTGTTAAAAATAATAGTGTTATTAGTAATATGTTTTTCATTTTAACTACATAGCATATCTATAATACACTTACTTTTCAAGTGGTTTTAGGAAGATTGAATCCAATTTAACTATTGTGTCATTTCGTTTCCAGTGTTTTTCTATTTGTATAGTGTCTTTTTTACAACCTCTTTTTTCAAGTATTAAAAAACTCGTATACCTCCCATCGAAAAGAGAAGATTCTTCTCTTCCATCTCCTGTATACAATATATGATCTGAGTTTAATGAGAAAAAACCATCGTTGTTAGATAAAGTCTCCCTTCGTGAAACTACTTTTAAAGTAATTTTCTCTAATAAATTTATTGATAGCTTCACACTATATATTGGCTTCTTAGATTTAGCATTATAAATATTTCCTTGAATAAAAGGTGATAAATAATATTTATGTTTAGAACAAGATACAGCGAGTAAAAGGATACATACATAAACTATTCTTCTCATTTTCATACCACATTAATATTATTCTTTTAATTTTAGAAGAACTGTACCTAAATCAATTTCTTTCTCTTTTCTTATATCTACAAACTTATATTCCGTTTCATATCCTTCCTCTTTAAATATAATAGCAAAATTACTGTCTCCTTTCATTTCCTTTCTTTGAATTTCAAATTCAAAATAACCATCCTTTGTTAACTTTAAATCTAGTATTTTTGAATAACTGGAACTCATTGGAGAGTGTACTATTTTTTGACCAACTTCAATTTTTTTTATTTTATAGTCATTACTCGTAGTAACATGTCCTTTAATCTTCACATTTACATGATTAGTACAACTTACTAAAAAAATTAGACTGAAGAGAATAATTAGTTTTTTCATTTTATTTCTAGTTTTGTTAACCAAAGTAATCCTAAAATATCTTTTTCATTTGCCATAATCCTACTGTAATCATACCTATAAGGATCATTATTATAATATTTCATTAAATCAATTTCTTTATTCTTATCGAATGGATAGTTCTCTCCTTTGGACTCCTTCATATAATCTATATTGATATATTTTTCTTTAAAGGATTCTTTCCCTACTGGTTTAGTATCTTGAGGTAAATAATAAGAACTTCCTTTATGTTGCCAAGAATTAATTGTATTAGAAAAAGCTTGAAGTATTTCATGACCTAATTCATGTGCTGATGTATACATAAACTCTTGCTCTTCTTTGTTTTCGTCATAATATTGCCATCCTTTTAATTTATACAATGAATGAGACTCATTCAAATCTTTCCAATCACTATATTGAATATACCCTACATTAAAAGAAATCCTCTGTACAAGACCGTCAGGTAATAACCCCATGAATTCATCATCAAAATTATTATCATCGTAACTACCCCCTGTATTTCCAGAACGAGACCAAGGGTTATTTGTATTATAAATTAAAGGAACATCATCAAGGCTTAACCTTGGGTTAGTCTCATTTATGGAGTTTACATAAAGTTCATAAAATTCTCCATTTATATTTACACCTTTCCCTATGTTATTACTGTGTCTACTCCAATACTTATTAATACCTTCTAAAGCCATTTTTTTTAGTTCTTTAAAGCTAAATCTCTCTGATCTACTCTTAATAGGAGACTTACCATAATATGATAATGCTTCTTCTGGTATTTTATCCCACGGACACACTTCCATAGGAACTCTAAGTTTTGGGTCGGGGTCAATATCCTTTTCATAACACTCTACCCCTTTTGCTCCTCCATCTTTTAGGTTAACACGTAATGTAACATCTATTCTTTTAGAGTTTTTATCAACCTTTACATCTACCCACTTTACCTCATCGTAACGCATACTAAAATCTAACTTTTTTCTGCTGTAGTTATTTGAGTTATCTACTCCAATAGTATATAGGTTTAAATTCTCGTATTGTGTTAGTTTAGCAGTATCTAAAATTCCTCCACTATCAAATCCATCCCATTTCCAAATATGCTCTCCTTGCTTTAACTTATCAGCATCGGTTATTTTTTCTTCGTAAATAACATTACTTCCATCTCGAATTTGCATGGTTAGCTCTTTAGCGTTATTGTCAGCTACTTGGTAAGTAAACTGTACAAAACCTCTTTCTTTATTTCCGCCATAATCAGCAATTCCTAAAGGTACAAAACTTGGCATATTATGATAATTTAGGAGTTACACTAAAGTTTGTACTGCTATTTGAAGTTGTCTTATTATTAGACTTATCCCCAGAAGTATTAGAAGATGTTTTTCTCCAATAAGAGGAGTATTCAAGAGATGAATTAGGCATTTTTACCCCTGCACATTTAATAGTTAACCGATCTAACATAGACTTATTGTCATTGGCTGAAAATATGGTTTCAAATTTTGTTAAATAACAATCAAAGAAAGTCATTGTTTTTGAACCTCCTTTTAAGTACGGATAGTATATTTTTAACTCTATTTGTTTTATTGAGTTCTCCCTACTCGCCCATTCTTCTAAGTCTGTATTTTGTGTAGATTCAATGTCAATATCAAGACCTGTAAACTCAGTGGAATTAGTTGGTTTTCCTGAAGTATCAATATTTTTGTTAAAATCAAAGTCGTAAGCCAATACTTCAATCTCCCTATTATTGATTAATAAAAAAGTTTTCCCTTTTTCTTTCATAGCTTTATAATTTATAATTATTATTAAATTTTTACCTTCTTAATTGTTTTAATATCCTTCTGTAAAAAATAAGAGGAATTAGGTAAAAATTACTTTTTCTTTTTTTTCTGGAGTTGAATATACAAATAACTTACAGATATACAAGAGTTATCATTTTTTAATGATTGGATTCTTCTCTACACCTCATTCAGAATTACAATTCATATACTTTATTTTATACCAAGATAAACAGTATGTACTAACTTATAAATACTTGAATTCTTCACTACTTTGTCTACTGAACATTATTCCGCTTTTATACTCAAAAACAAAACGTTCATGATTTTTTAAAAATCACTTTACTTTTTATTTCATATTTTTAAAGGAATTCAACTACATATTAAACAAAAATTGTCAAACCCTAACTAACCAAACAATGACAAAACCCTTACAAGATCAATCTTCATCATGCTGGAACTGCGATGGAGACATTACCCAAGTTACGCAACGTTTAAAAGAAATGTTTGTAGAAATGGGGCAAAAAACACGCATTGAAAACGGGCAACAGCCTGCAGAAAGAGCGGTATTTAGAAAACAACATGGTATCGCCTACGGTCGTTTAGTTGTAAACAAAGACATAGAAGAAAAATTCAAAATTGGAATTTTTGCTGGTGATACTTACGAATGTGCCGTTCGTTTTTCAAGTGATACCACCCCTGCTTCACCCGATTTACATTCTACCTTAGGAGTAGGCTTAAAACTCTTTGGTGTAAATGGACCTAAATTATTAGGAGATGGTACCAATGCTGATTTTATTTTTCAAAACATCGATCGTTTTTTTGCACGTGATGCACAACAGATGTGTAGTTTTACGACTGCTGGTGTTATTGACCACGATTATGATTCATACATAGCAAAGCACCCAGAATTAGCTAGTATTTTAAAGGCAATGACCAAAGAAGAAGCTAGTGTACTAAGTGCCAGCTACTGGGCAATTCTTCCTTTTAAGTTAGGCAATTCTCAAATTGTAAAATATCGTTTAGTTCCTGAAGACACCTATAAAGGAACTCTTTTTAATGATAACAATTACTTAGGTATCGACTTACAGCAACGTTTGTTAACCAAAGAGGCTACTTTCCGTTTCGAAATACAACTACGTACCAATGATGCTACCATGCCGTTAGATGATGCACAGGTAGTTTGGAGTACGGAAGAAAGTCCGTATATCTGTATTGCTAAATTACATTTACCTCAACAAGACGTAGCTAGCATTGGGCAAGCAGAGTTTGGAAGTAATTTAGCTTTCAATATTTGGAGAACCTTACCTCAACATGAGCCTTTAGGTTCTATTGCGCAAGCTAGAAAAGTGGTATATGCGGCAAGTGCTGAAGCGCGACACCAAGCAAACGGACAGCAGTTACAAGAACCTAAAGAAATCAATCCTCAGTTTGAAGGAAACACCGATGAAAATAGCGACTGTATTGTAAAAGCGGGTATCTACCCTCCTATTGGTGTCATGCGTGTAGGAAATAGTGAATACGAATATTTCATTGGTCCGCTAGTCGACAATCCTGAACCACAAACCGACCCGTATGCATATCGCGATAAAACAGGTGCCTTAAAAAGGCAGGCAGCACAGTTTAGAATTTACGGATTTAATGCTGCAGGAAAAGCAGTAAAGGAATTAACGGCTGAAAATGCAAAAATCACGTGGCATAGTCATTTAGCCAATCAAAAATCGTCTTGGTATCAATTCAACATTGCTTTAGATATTCCTGAAGCTGCTGATATGCCTCCTTCTATGCTACGAAATATTGATGTAAAAGATCGTAACTCTTTATTAATAGACGGTGGTGCAAAATCCATTACTGGAACCAATGTTACCGAAGGCCCTTTCTTTGAAGGAGAGTTTCTTTCAAAAAAAGTGTACTTAGGAGAAATGCGTACCGATGAAAAAGGACGTTTAATCATGTTAGGCGGTCACGGAAAATCGGAAAACATCAATGGTGATATCGCTATTACATTTGCAAATAACGAAGGTTGGTACGATGACATTTCTGACGGTCCTGTAACCGCAGAAGTTGAATACAATGGAACAAAATTAAAAGTAGACCCAGCTTGGGTTATTTGTGCTCCACCAGACTATGCACCGATGCAAAAATCGGTACGTACTATGTGGGATTTAATGCGTGATGTTGCTGTAAAATCTAAAATGTTGGTACGTCCTGTAAGACCATCTTTTACCAAAGATATTTTACCAATCTTCCAACGTATGACTGATTTACAATGGGTAAATGCTGGTTTTGCTGGAGCTTTTGGTTTTGGTGGACAGTTTAATTATACCACCAATGAATGGATTAAACGATTAGGAAATCCATCTCCTGCTTATATGGAAATGCGAAGAACTATTTCAAACAATTTCCGTCGCTTAGAAGTTTCAGGAGCAGAAGCACCTCAATTATGGCCTTGGTTGTATGGGGATGCGATTAGTATTCCTACTACGGGTTCTGTACGTCAACATGCTACTTTATCTGGTTTGCAATTAGAATTTTTAGACCAATGGGTACGAGGAGATTTTGAAACTGATTATGTAGATATGGCTGGATGCCCTCACATTCCAAAACCACCTACAATAGATGAACTTCCTATTGCTGAACAACCTGATATGCTAACTAAAGCTGCCATGGAGTTTTGTTTGGCTGATGCTTTTCACCCTGGTTGTGAAATGACATGGCCTATGCGTTCATCAGGAATGTACATGGCTCCTTTTAGAATTAAACATGCACCTAAAACACCGCCTGTTAATACCACGTATTATGGGCCAATAATGAATAACGATGTATTACCATTGGCAAAGGGTCCTATTTTAGGAGGACAAGTCGCTGGAAGTATCACTCGTTGGATGGCTATTCCTTGGCAAACGGATACAGCAAGTTGTAGAGATGGATATACAAGTGAATACGATCCGTATTTACCAACGTTTTGGCCTGCAAGAGTGCCTAACAATATCTTAAATGAGGAACGTTACAAAGAAACTATGGATCCTAATTTATCAGAGGAAACCCGTATTCAAGCCTTTAATTTCCGTTCTGATTGGTTAGACAATCTTCCCTTGGATGGTGAAGCTGCTACCTATACCAATCAAATTAATAGTATGATTAAGTATTTTGATAAGTTAGCTGTAGTTCAAAAACGTCCTGGAGTTCCCCACGACCCTAATTTCCCTGAAGAAATGCAAGTGGGAATCACTCCAACTCCAGAGCAAGAAGCTACATTATTAAAAGCTACTATACAAGAGTTGCAAGGTGTTTTAACTGCTAAACATACATTGAAGAAAGGAGTTCAAAACACAATAGACATAGCTGTAGAAAAACTATCACACGATAATTTATTAACTGAACAATTTATATTGGAAGATGCTAAACGTAGTTTATTAACCTTAACAGAAGATGAATTAGTAAAAGATTTTAAAGCAACACCAAATGTTATTAAAACTATACATTTAATTGCTTCTAAACTACATGCTATGAAAAAATCCGATTCACATCAAGAAGCAGCTCCTAAAAGAGTGGAAGTTGGTATTCCAGAAAAGGTGACTCGTTTTTCAAGGTACATTCCTAAATAATTCATAAGTATTGAAAGAATATAATAGTACTACTGACATACTAATTTTAGGTGGTGGCATTGCAGGTTGCATTGCCGCCATTTCTTTGGTAAAAGACTACAACGTTACACTCCTAGATAAACAACTAGAGCCTGTTGATAGAATTGGAGAATCGCTAGCGCCTGCTGCGCAACGTATTTTAAAAGAGTTGAACCTATTAGAAAATGAATCGGATGCCGTAAAACAAAGCATATTTCGTAATAATTTAGGAATGCAATCTTACTGGGGAAGCAATCAACTTCAAATTGTTGACCATATGAGGAACCCCGATGGCTTTTCTAAGAACCTAAACAGGAAAAACTTTGAACATTATTTAAGAACTGTTGCCACAGAAAGAGGTGTTAACTGCATTTGGGGAACACGACTTTTTACTAGCTCTTATGAAGATAATTACTGGAAAATAATTACAAAATCCGATAATGTAAAAAACAGAATTACACATACTATTTATACAAAGTTTGTAATTGATGCAACTGGTAAACAGTCTCATTTTGCAAAAAGCTTAGGCATTAAACGGTTACAGTACGACAACCTTATATCTTGCTGGATGAGTTTACCAAATACACAAGAAAATACTATGAGTACTATTATTTCTGATGAATTAGGTTGGTGGTATAGTTCAGTTACACCTAACAATCAAAGAATTGTTGCTTTTCAAACAGATACCGATTTAGTGAATAGAAATACATTTAAACATTTAGATACTTTTTTACCCTTTGCCAAAGAATACAAACTTATTCAGCCTTTAATTGAAAGTAACAAAGCAAATATCAAATTCCACGGAACCACAAGTGCAAATTCAACTCGTTTAGAGCAAGTAGCTGGTAAACAGTGGATCGCTTTAGGTGATGCTGCGCTTAGCTTCGATCCTCTTTCTTCACAAGGAATGTTCAATGCCATGGCAAATGCTATGCAAGTTCAAAAGTTACTTCGCAATTTTAATTTTATCGAAGATTTAGACTCTGAAAAATTAGAGCAATTCAATGCAGTATATAATCATCAAATAAACCAGGTTTGGAATCACTACATCCAACATAAAAACTTTTTTTATACCACAGAAACCAGATGGAAAGATGCTCCTTTTTGGAAAAGACGACAAAACAATATTTAATACTTCAAAAAGGCTTTCAAAAGAAAGAAATCTCTTAATTTTGCCTTCCCGTTTTATTTAAAAGTACGAAAATGAAGAAACACGAAGAATATATGAGTGAAGCTGTTAAAGCAGCTTTAAGAGGAATGCAAAACAACGAAGGTGGTCCTTTTGGTTGTATTATTGTTAAAGATGGAGAGATTATTGGTAGAGGTAATAATAAAGTAACTTCAACTAATGACCCAACGGCACATGCAGAAGTAACAGCTATTCGTGATGCCTGTAAAAATCTAGAATCGTTTCAATTAGAAGGATGTATCATATATACTTCTTGCGAACCGTGTCCTATGTGCTTGGGAGCTATTTATTGGGCTCGTCCAGACAAAGTATTTTATGGAAGCAACCAACAAGATGCCGCAGATATAGGTTTTGATGATGAGTTTATTTACAAGGAAATACCATTGCCTTACGAGGAAAGAAGTATTCCGTTTGAACAAATTGGAAGAGATATTGCTTTAGAGCCTTTTCAAAAATGGTCTGATAAAGAAGATAAAATTGAATATTAAAAAAATCCCTTGTAATAATTACAAGGGATTTTTTATTCAATAGATGATTGTTTTTATTGAAGCTGTTTTTTCATAAACTGTTCTACTTCTTGTTTCGCTTTCATCAATTCAACTTCGTTTTTCGTTCTTCCTTTTGACACATTCACAAACGCATCAAAAATATGACTTATGTAAATAGGCGATTTGTCTCCACTATAACTAATTGCATTGTGGCAACTAAAACAATTTGCCAAATTGTTTACATTTATTTCTGATATATCACTCTGAAACGTCTGTGTAAAAGTTTCCATAGTAACATTGGCATTATTTAAAGATCCTCTTGCCACAGAACCTGGAGTAGCCTTATCTATATTTCCTCCTTCATCTACAAGTAATGTTGCTTGCTCTTCTGGTGTTAAACCATCTGTATCAATCCAGAGAGAACCGTTATAAAAATAATGTCTAAAAACATCTTTTAAATTCTCTTTTACACAAGCATTAATATCTCTCACATTATCATAATTAAGAGGTTCTTGCTGGCAGGTAGCCATAAACCCTCCAATACTGTCTCTAGGTACTCCATATTGAAATAAATCAAAAGCTTTGTTAGGTAGTTTAGCACTGTTGGTACTTGTATTCCAAACAATCCCGTCAATTCCTGTAGTACTTCCTTCAGCAAATACTAATTTATTTGCAGTAGACGAAGCTTCGTTCTTTTTCCAATCATAGTTTGGTGCTAAATCTTCGTGTTCAAAAGTAGCCCAAATAAATTCTGGATGATTTTCAACAACACCTACCACATGCATTCCAAGTAAAGCTACTTCAGTATTCGTATAATTTTTCCCATCTCTACTCACAGCAGCTGTAGTGGTAAAATAATTCGCTACCTTATCACTTGCTATAGCACTTGTAGCTACCCAAGAGACTTTTAACTCTAACGAACCTACTGGGAAAGACGATAAATTGTTTTTATCTAACATTCCTGCAAGAATTGAATCTTTAAACTTATCGGCTGCTTTTTTCATAATATCACTCGTGTGTATCGAATAAAACACCGTTTCAGAAGTATTGTTAGCATTGTATGCTGGATTGGTTGTTAATACCGCCGAATCACGTCCTGCTTGTGCGGTATCGATTAATACCACAGCAGCTCCTTCTTGTTGTTTAACCAATTCCATTTCTGAAGTAACCTGGTGGATTGATCTGTTGCTCAAAAACAACGGTAACTTGGTTTCCTTAATAGGCTTAGTTACCCATAAAAATTTTTGCCATGACCATTGATGAAAAATCGCATTGGTTGTACTTGTGGTATCAAACGGACTCCCTACTCCTTCTTTAGGAGGTGGAGTTTGACTATGCGGAAACCAGGAACTAGAACATAAAGTATCGTTAACAGCAATATTATATTCTGCTACTTTTCCTTTTTCTTCATTTGATTTTTCTTTGTTTTTACACGAGTAAAAAACACTTATACTAAGTACAATTAGTACGAGGGGCTTAAGTGTTAGTTTCATTATTTTAAAGTTTTTAAGTTGGTACTACCAATTTATTGTTTTTTTGGCACTTATCCTTAAAAAAGTTATAAGTGTCCTTTTTTTGAGAATAAAAAAAGAAATATGAGGATTAAAAGATTCTCTTATTTTCTTTGATTTTATTGGATATTCTTTAACTAAAAATCTCTATAAATAAATTTCCTCTTAGATTAAAAAGCACATAAAAACCAAGAGTTTTAGCCCAAACATCTTATAGATTATTTACCTCCTCTTTATTCAGACAAAATAAAACACTACAAAACAACACTTTACAACCTAAACATGTACTTGTGTGTTTAATTTTTTTGTACCTTGTTGTGTCTAAATCCCTTCAATTAATTTTTGGGGAAGCCGAAAACCAGCTAGAGTAGGCATTAATTAATTATCTCACCATGAAAAAGCTAGCTAACTTTTCAATAAAACTTACTTTAACCTTATTCCTTGTTCTTTTTATTACAAGCTGTAACAATAAACCAGCAAAAGACACAGAAAGCACAAATGACAAACCTGCCTTTGATTTGAATACAGCCAAAACTGAAATAGAAGCTGCTAACAAAGCTTATTCTGATTTTTTTGCTGCTAAAGATTCTGTAGGACTAGCCAACTTATATTCAGAAGAAGGTAAATTTATGATGAATGGCGCTCCAGCTATAATTGGACGACCAAGTATACAATCAACTTTTTATGGATTCATGAATTCAGATTTTACTAACCTTGACCTTACCACTATTGATGTTTGGGGAGTCAAAAATCTAGTTACTGAAGAAGGCACATATACCTTATACTCAGGCGATAAAGTGGCTGATGAAGGAAAATATCTTGTACTATGGGTGAAAGAAAATGGTAAGTGGCTTTTGCACAGAGATATATTCAATTCAGATATGCCTATTGAATAGCTAAACATCTTTAAAAGACTTTTAACATTTATACAACGCACTACTACCAATAAAAGAAAGGTAGTAGTCGTTGTTTTTTAATTATTAACTACAAAGCTTATTCTTTAATTGTGTTATTTAGATTTGAGTACTTTTTTTGCTTCTTCATATTCTTCTTTAGTTATTTCTCCCTCAGCAAAACGTCTTTTAAGAATATCCATCGGAGATTCTTTTTTGGTTACCTGAAAAAATGAACTATAAAAAATAAAGAAACAGACTCCTACAACTATCCAAATACCCCACCATACAAAGTGCATACCCCAAAAATGACCGTCATGATAATGCATGCTTATTGAATTTTATATATAAAAGTAAACTCCCTTTTATAATTTTTTTACTTATCTCTTTTTGCATACCAAAGTGCTAAAAGGATAATTAAGACTGAAATAATCCATAAATACATCATAACTTTTAAATTTTATAACATTTTTTAGCACTCTTATAACTCATTCAATCAATCATTAGTTTAATACTCGATTGATTGTTACATAACTAAGCTCTTACTAAGATACAAATTTATACCTTTTATTTTCAACACTTTATAAACAATAATATTTAATTTAGTTCAAAATGAAAATCAATTTCTATTAAAATAATTCCCCTTAACTAGCTACACAGCTAAAAATTAATCAATAGTTTTTATACTTCTAAAATGTTCGGTAATTACTATTTACTCTTTGAATTCATTTAAAATATTAATAGGTTTGATTACCTTATTTATAAAGTAAAAAATAACACATAACATTTATACAAATGCCCAATGATCAGCTTTGAAAACTACACCCTCAGACCTTTAGAAATCAACGACCTACATGCGTATTTTAATTTAGTAGAACGCAATCGAAAAAGGCTTGAAGATTTTTTTACAGGCACTGTTTCTCGTACTCAAGATATCAATGCTACTGAATTATTTTTAAAAGAAATCATTGAAAAGAGAGATCAAAAAAGTTATTATCCTTTTGTTCTGGAAGCACATAACACCAATGAACTTGTTGCTTTTATAGACCTTAAAAACATAGATTGGTCTATTCCTAAAGCAGAAATAGGATGCTATACAGATCAAAAATTAGCTGGTACAGGTCTCACCTCCAAAACCATGAAATTATTTCTTAAATATTGCTTTGAGTATTTTGAATTCAAAAAGATTTTTCTGCGTACCCATTATTCAAACAAAGCTGCTTTAGCACTTGCAAAAAACTGCGGTTTTGAAAAAGAAGGTGTTATTCGAATGGACTATAGAACAACATCGGGTGAGATTGTTGACTTGCAATATTATGGGCTTCTAAATAAAGAAATTCCTGTAGCAACAATATAACAATGATAATTACATACCAATCACTATAGTTATAAAAACTGCTTGTAACAAAAGGAAAGCCAGTCAGTCTTATGGTAAAACATAATACATGAGAAAAATTAAACTATTTGCTAAAATCATAGGCATATTAATTATAATAGGAAGCCTCTATGTCGGATTTTTAATATCAAAAAAGTACTACAACTCATACACTGCTATGGAATCTCTAAATAGTACTGTTTTAGGAATTGAAATAAAACCAACAGATATTCAAGAAGCAAAAAGATTAAAACAAGGTCAAATCCTATCTAAAAAGTTAATCAATCTATCAGAAATAAAACCACTTTGGAATAAAGTTGCTAAAAATGATACGCTAATAGATAATTTTAAACATTTAAATGATATAAATTTTTTCTCTATAACTTATAAAAGTGATTCTTTATTGGTTAATGGTATAATTGCCGAGCCAAAAAAGGAAGGTAAGTTCCCTGTCATAATATTTAATCGTGGAGGAAATAAGGAAATTGGAAAAGTTGCTAAAGCTAAGACACTATACAGTTTGGTTTATGGCACATCGAAATTAGTAAAGGAAGGTTATATATTAATTGCAAGTTGTTATAGAGAAAATGATGAGTTTGGTGGAGAAGATATTAATGATGTTTTGAATTTAACCGAGACTACAAAAGATGTTGAAAAAGCGGACCCAAACCGTATTGGTATGTTTGGCTGGTCTAGAGGAGGAATGATGACCTATTTAGCGCTAAAAAAATCAAATCTAATTACTACTGCCGTTGTAGGAAATGGTCCATCAGATTTATCTGAATTAATTATAGATAGACCTGAGATGGAAACAGAGGTTTGCGCTGAGCTCATTCCTAATTATAAAGAAAACAAAACAGAAGAATTAAAAAAACGTTCAGTTATATATTGGGCAGATAAATTAGATAAAAATGCTAGTTTACTTATTCTTTGTGGAACTGAAGACGAAAGAGTTAAACCGAATCATGCTGATAGAATAGCCCAAAAATTAACCAGTATAAATTATGATTTTACTCTAAAAAAATTTAAGACAGATCATGCATTTTCTAATAAAAAAGACGAACTGAATGCGTTACTTATCACTTGGTTTAAAGAAAAATTATAAAATAACGCTAAACACAACAATAGCTATAAGTAATTGCTAATTCTCGCCTACCTCAAAAACTCTATCAACGACCCAACCACACCTAAAAATAAACATAATGGAGAAAAATACGTAGTATCATTTTTAGCAAACATGGTATTCTTTATTTTTTTGTTTGGTGTTGCTTAGGGTTTCCTCTCTTAGGATGCGTTAAAACATATAGGCTATTTGCCATTAAAATGGCACATAGCCTATATTATTGTTTCTATTAAAGTACCTTAAAGAGAAAGTGTCTTTTCGTTCAATTTCTGAGTTGCAAAAGGCTCCGCAAAGACAGCACTTAAACTCGCAATAATTTCTGTATGGCTACCACCTGCCAACGGAACTGTTACGGTAGATCCTTTAAATGCTACTAAACTTTGTCCTGCCTCAGCAGACTGTTTAAAAGGTGTTTGCATAACTGAACCATTCATCGTTCCGTATGGTCCATAAGTAACTCCACTTTTGCCTGTTAAAGTTATTTGTAATACACATTGCCAACCATACCACATACCTGTATAACCAGAAACAGCTACAATTGGATCGGTTTGAGGAATATTTATCGTTTGAGATGTTCCACTATTTCCACCATGTTGTGGCAAAGTAAACACTCCTGTATTTCTATTCTGAGTACCTGTATTATAAGGTCCAGTTCCCGTATTCACGGTCTGAATAGCATCAAGTACATTCCCCGAACGAATTGTCATTTGGGTGATACTTGGATTACCCGCAGCTCCTGCTATTGGAGTATCATCAAATGTATTAGTTGTTAATGGATTCGCTAGCTGATTAAGAATCATAAACTGAGCTTGCTCAAACTGAAAGTTTCCAGAATTCAAACGCCACATAAAAATATCTTGATAATCGTAAGAAGTACCGTTATTAGTAAATCCTTCAGAAACTCGATTCCAAACTTGTTGAGCACTAGAGTTAGGTGCTGAATTTCCTGGTTCAAATTGTGCTCCATAACCAATTTTTTCTGGCGATATTCCAGCATTTATAAAGCTAGATAATGGCATACCATCGTAAAACTGTGGTGATACAAAATCGAATGCGCTATTTACCGTTGGATAATCTATCGAACTCGTTGGCCATGCAGGAGTGAACGACAAATAATATTTTACTGGTTGCTGATCAAACACTGAACGAATCGTAGAAAACAAGATTTTAAATTGAGATTGAGTCATGCTCGTAGATACATTCCCTTCCCAGTCAACATCCAATCCGTTCATTCCATTATCTTTTAAATAGACTACCAAATTATTTGCAAAATTAGTAGCCTCTTCTTGTTCGTTTCCACCTGGAGAAAAAATTGATGCTAGCGTGTTTTCTCCCGAATAAACCATGGTTGCTAAAAACTTAATATTTGGATTCACTTGACGTGCATCTCTCAATACAGAGTTCAAATAATCTTGATTCGTAAGTCCACCTTGGTGAGATGCATTACCAATTTGGATGGTGGAACCTTTGGCAGCTGGAACCACTTCAAAAAAGGCGATACCAAGAGATGTTACGCTGTTGTACACTTTGTATTTAATAAGCGATTGGAAGCAACTGTCTGGGCTATTATAGTTCGTTTTTGGCGGTTCATCTTCATTTAAAAATATCCAAGCATTAATTCCATAAGGTAGTTGAGAAGTTTTCATAATATTTATATTTAATTATTTGCTATTATAAAGTTGAGGAATTAATAAACCAGATTGCGGAAAAAGACCACAAGCACCTGATAATCAATCACAAAAACACAAATCACATACCTAAAAGAAAAAAAACTACACCCAACTAACTGTTGTACAACTCTATAAAAAATATAAAACTATTCTTTTTATAGCTTTTTTGTTTTTACAATGTTGACTTATCTTCTTGTGTTATTTTTTATATTTGGGAGGATAAAAATTATTATAATGTTTATAGAAATAGAAGTGAAATTAGGCATCGTTGTTCATGGGTACGATAATAAAAATAAAGAAATTGAAGAGGTTTTCAATGAAACTGATTATATGAAAAAAATTATCTCTATAGATCGTATACAATCAATTAGCGAAAAATATATTTTAGTAAAATCTTCTCATGATAGAGTAATGTATTGGGAATATAAAGGAACTATGAAAGAGTTAAAGCAAAAACTATTGGATATTGATATAAAGATTGCGTAATAAATATCAACCAAAAGCTGATACTTTTGAATTGTTTAAACTGATAAAGGAATAAAGGCTAGCTACAATAATGTATAAAATAATTGCTAGTACAAAACTATTTACGAAAACGCTATCAACAACCCAACTACTCCTAAAAACAAACATAATGGAGAAAAATACTTGGTATCGTTTATGGCAAACTCTGTCGCTTTAACTTTCTTAAAAAAGCCTACATACTTAAAGTCTCCTATAGCTCTAATGAGAAAAATACTGGCTACAACATAAAGGCCATACTCTTGTAACCATGTAGGCATTGAACCTAACGTAAATAACTGTATTTTTTCTGCATACACAACAGCAAAACCACTGATAACCATCGCCACTACAAAAGTTAGTAGTTTAGGCGGATTCATTGCTTTTTCATTTGCTGTTTTAGTTGGTATTACAGCATCTACCCATAAAGTTCCACCAAAAGCCCAATAAACGTGAATTAACGAGATAAAAAAGAGTATTAAAACGCACATCACTCCTAAAAAATGTATCATAATTTGTAGTTTTTACCGTAAGTTTGTCTAACAAATTTAAGCATTCAACATGACAACTTTATTCATAAACATCAAAGAATTAATTCAAGTAAGAGAGACCACAACTAAAAAAGTATCGGGAGCTGAAATGAACATTTTACCTACCATTAAAAATGCTTTTTTATTAGTTGAAAATGATGTTATTATTGATTATGGAAGCATGAAGAAAGCGCCAAATTCGGCCGATAAAACAATCGATTGTACAGGTAAAATGATCTTACCTACTTGGTGCGATTCACACACGCATATTGTGTATGCAGGCAATCGTGAACAAGAGTTTGTGGATAGAATTAACGGATTAAGTTATGAAGAAATAGCCAACCGTGGTGGAGGTATTGTAAACTCCGCAAAAAAACTACAAGAAACCTCTGAAGAAGAGTTGTATCAACAATCGGCAAAACGATTAGAAGAAGTCATTGCTTTAGGTACAGGTGCAGTTGAAATAAAATCTGGCTATGGTTTAACCGTTGCCGCAGAATTGAAAATGTTACGTGTTATTAAAAAACTACGTGAGAACTATAACATTCCTATCAAAGCTACTTTTTTAGGAGCACATGCTTTCCCTACTGAATATAAAAACAACAAAGAAGGATATATCAATTTAATTATTGAAGAAATGTTGCCTAAGGTTGCTGAAGATAATTTAGCTGATTTTGTAGATGCTTTCTGTGAAACTGGGTATTTCTCGGTAGAAGATACCGATAGAATTTTAACCGCTGCGCAACAATACGGATTAACTCCAAAAGTACACGTAAATCAGTTTACTACCATTGGTGGAGTTCAGGTAAGTATAAAGCACAATGCGCTGTCGGTAGATCATTTAGAAGTAATGAATCCTGAGGATATTGAAGCGTTGAAAGGAACACAAACTATGCCTGTGGCATTACCATCGTGTTCGTACTTTTTAAGTATTCCGTACACACCTGCTCGTGATATTATCAAAGCTGGATTACCTCTTGCTTTAGCTACTGATTACAACCCAGGATCAACTCCTTCTGGAAATATGAATTTTGTCGTAGCAACGGCTTGTATTAAAATGAAAATGACGCCAGAAGAAGCGATTAATGCAGCAACGATTAACGGAGCTTATGCTATGAATTTATCTGATGAAGTTGGAAGTATTACTAAAGGAAAGAAAGCGAATTTAATTCTTACAAAAGAAATTCCTTCTTACGGATTTTTACCTTATTCCTTTGGAAGTAATTTAATCGATTCAGTATTTATTAATGGGAAAGAAATGTAATAAACCAAACTAAGGATAAACGCTTGTCATTCCTGCGTAGGTAGGAATCTCTTAGAGGGTATTAAAATGCATAAAACTAATCATCAATATTATATTTATATCATCACTAATAAAAAAGATGGTGTTTTATATATTGGTGTTACTAACAACCTTGAAAGAAGAATCTTTGAGCATAAAAACAAACTTATAAAAGGTTTTTCTTCAAAATATAACCTAGATAAATTGATTTACTTTGAAGAACACCAATTTATTGAGGAAGCTATAAAAAGAGAGAAAAACATGAAAAAGTGGAAAAGAGCATGGAAAATAAACTTAGTCGTTAAAGAGAATCCTAATTGGGACGATTTAGCTAAAAACTGGTATAACTAACAAAAGATTCCTGCCTACGCAGGAATGACAATATAACAATATGCTAACAATATTCAACGAAAAAGATATACAAGGGTTTGTAGCTCCTCGTGAAGGAGAAACAAAATTAGGAGAATGCGTTGCGGTTATCGACTCGAAAAAAAAATTAGAAAAGGAGCTTGAAAACTCAACTGCTACTTTTGTTATTCTAGGAGTTCCAGAAGATATTGGCGTTCGTATGAACGGTGGAAACGGTGGTGCACACACTGCTTTTATTCCTGCCTTAAAGTCTTTTTTAAATACCCAACAAAATCAATTCATCGACGGAAATGATATCTTAGTTTTAGGTTATTTAGACTGTTTAGATGATGTCTATAATTTTGATGTTTCTGATAGAGAAAGAGGCGATTTATTGGTAAAATCGATAGATAAAGAACTCTCAAACCTTATCAAACTCATTGTAGAAAGCGGCAAAACTCCAATTATTATTGGTGGAGGGCACAACAATGCTTATGGAAACATTAAAGGACTTTCGCTAGCAAAAAAACAACCTGTAAATGTGATTAATCTAGATGCCCATACCGATTTACGTCGTTTAGAAGAACGACATAGTGGTAATGGATTTTCGTATGCTTTACATGAAGGTTTTATTGATAAGTACTTTATGTTTGGATTGCATGAAAATTATACACCTCAGTATATTTTTGAGATGATTCACGACAACCTCAACCTAGAATACAATACGTTTGAAGAATTAGAGGTATATCAATCTACTTCTTTTGAAGGAGAATTACAACGTGCTGAAAATTTTATAAAAAATACAGCTTTCGGAATTGAAATCGATTTGGATTGTATTCAACATTTCCCAAGTAGTGCCATGACTCCAAGTGGATTTACCCCACAACAAGCGCGTCGATTTACACATTCTTTTGGAAAATTACCAAACGCTTCCTATTTACATATTTGCGAAGGCGCACCTGCTGTGATTAAAGATGAAATTGCTAACGGACAAGTTGGAAAATATATCAGTTACTTAATCTCTGATTTTATAAAGGCGAAAAGTAATTAAGTATCCGTCATTGCGAACATAGTGAAGCAATCTTTATATTTTGAGTTCTAAATAAACAGATTACTTCGTCGTGACCTCCTCGTAATGACGTAAGAAATACTAGAAACAAATATGTCATTTCGATCGAAGGGAGAAATCTCATTGAAGTAAGTTACTCATTTTCTTAAGTTTTCTCACACCTCGTTTCACTCGGTTCGAAATGGCATTAATTCTTACGATTTTATTATAAGTCTTGATTTTTGGTTCTTTTCATCAAGGAAAAGAATATTAAACTCCTTTTAAAAAGATAACCGCGTCGTTATGACGATAAAAACATGCTTATATAAAACTCTCCTTCATAAGATTCCTCCCCATACCTCTTTCGGAATGACAATTTATATTAAAGTTTTGACTATTGCTCTGCGATTAAAACAACTGCTTTTTTTTCACTTCTTGATACTCTTCAATAATAGAGTCTAACACTTCTTTCGCTGGTTTAATTTCATGAATTAATCCTGCAACCTGACCAATTTCTAACTCTCCATCCTCTAAATTTCCTTCAAACATACCACGTTTAGCACGAGCACGCCCTAACAATTCCTTTAACTGTTCTATTGTTGGCCCTTGTTTTTGATATAACTCTTGCACTTCTTCATAAAATTTATTTTTTACCAAACGTACAGGTGCTATTTCTTTTAGTGTTAAATGCGTATCTCCTTCTTTTACATCTACAATTGTTTGTTTAAAATTCTCATGTGCCGAAGATTCTTCGGTAGCTGCAAAACGACTTCCTATTTGTACTCCATCTGCACCTAATACCATTGCCGCTAGCATCCCTCTACCCGATCCGATACCTCCTGCTGCTATTACAGGAATCTTCACTTGTTCTTTAACCATAGGAATTAACGTAAACGTCGTAGTTTCTTCACGTCCGTTATGACCTCCTGCTTCAAAACCTTCACACACAACAGCATCTACACCAGCAGCTTCTGCTTTTAATGCAAATTTTACCGAACTTACTACATGCACCACTGTAATTCCTTTTTCTTTTAGAAAAGAAGTCCATGTTTTTGGATTCCCTGCAGAAGTGAACACTATTTTCACCCCTTCTTCTACAATGATATCCATGATTTTTTCAATCTCAGGATATAACATAGGTACATTGACTCCAAAAGGTTTATTGGTTGCTTTTTTACATTTTTGAATATGTTCACGCAATACTTCTGGGTACATAGACCCCGAACCTATTAAACCTAATCCACCTGCATTTGATACTGCTGAAGCCAACCTCCAGCCACTAACCCAAATCATTCCTCCTTGAATAATTGGATACTGTATATTAAATAGTTTGGTAATTTTATTTTGCATTGCGTAAATGTACAATCATTAAATAGCAAGCACAAAAAAACCTCGAAAAAATCGAGGTTTTTTTGTGCTTTTTTGTGTTGATTATTTACGAAATCACTCCCGAACCTAACAACTCCTCATTTATATACCAAGCTACAAATTGTCCTTCTTGAATAGCTGATTGTGGGTTTTCAAACTCCACATATAAGCCATTTTCCACTTTATATAAAATTGCTTTTTCTAAAGATTGACGGTAACGAATACGTGCTTTTACTTCCATGGAATCACCTGTTTGTAAAGCTAAATCTTCGCGTACCCAATGCAATTCTTCGTTTGATACAAATAACACATTACGATACAATCCTTGATGATTCTTCCCTTCACCTGTATAAATAACATTCGTATCAACGTCTGTTTCTATAACAAATAGAGGTTCTTTGGTTCCTCCAACTGCTAGCCCTTTACGCTGTCCTTTGGTAAAATAATGTGCTCCTTGATGTTTTCCTACTACTTTACCATCTTCTTTTGTGTATGAAAACTTTGTCGAAAAATAAGCTAACTCAGCTTCTTTATTCTCAAATTTTGGAACAGAACGATTGTATTGCTCAAAATTTGTAGGAATCTGAACAATTGCTCCTTCTTTTGGTTGTAGTTTCTGTTGTAAAAAATCAGGAAGTCTTACTTTTCCTATAAAACATAATCCCTGACTATCTTTTTTATCGGCCGTAATTAAATCCGCTTCTTTTGCTATTTCTCTAACCTCAGGTTTTGTCAACTCACCTATTGGAAACAATGCTTTTGACAATTGTTCTTGTGATAACTGACATAAGAAATACGACTGGTCTTTATTGGTATCCTTTCCTGCTAGTAATTTATATACAGGTTTTCCATCAATAATTTCTTCAGCTTTTCTACAATAATGACCTGTAGCTACGTAATCTGCTCCTAAGCTTAATGCGATGTCCATAAACACATCAAATTTAATTTCACGATTACATAATACATCAGGATTTGGAGTACGTCCTTTTTCATATTCGTTGAACATGTAGTCAACAATACGTTCTTTGTATTGTTCACTTAAGTCTACTGTTTGAAAAGGAATTCCTAATTTTTCTGCAACAATCATTGCATCATTGCTATCTTCTAACCACGGACATTCATTAGATATAGTTACCGAATCATCATGCCAGTTTTTCATAAACAGCCCAATAACTTCATATCCTTGTTCTTTTAGTAAATAAGCTGTTACACTACTATCTACACCTCCTGAAAGTCCTACTACTACTCTTTTCATTTTCTACTTTTGAAGCTGCAAATTTACGAAATAATAAACGTTTTTATTATGGAAATAATTGATGACGTCATTGTAAAAATTGATGGACTCTAATATATCTTAGTTCACCATCTCTTAATATCTAGCAGTTAATTTTTAGGAATTGAATGTACATTTCTTTTTCTCTTACCGGTAACGATTTCTCCATCCATATAAAACTCCCATTTACCATCTCGTTTACCATTTTTGTACATTCCTTTTTCTTTTAAATCTCCTTTTAAATCATAGTACTTTCCTTCTCCTTCTAATTTACCATCCACATAGTAAACCTCTTCTATTAGAATACCTGATTCTGTAAAAATTTTAGACAATCCGTTTTTCTGTCCTCCTTTATAGTTGGTTTCTTCGGTTAAATTTCCGTTTCTATAATAGTTTTTTAAAACTCCATCTAACTTTCCATCTACATACTCTTCCTCTGAAAATAATTTTCCATCAGCAAAATAGTATGTCCATTTACCTACTCTATTTTTACCTATAGTCCAACCTTTTGTTTTTACTTTTCCTTTTGGGGTGAAAAATTGCACAAAAGCACTGTCAGACTTTGCAGAGAAATCTTTGGTCATAGATGGAACTCCGTAAGAATTTCGTTCATAAAACTTAAAAGTCCCTACTTCTTTTCCATTTTTAAATTGCCCTGAATATCTTATTTTATTTACATTATCATCGTAATATTTCTTCCAAACTCCGTCTCTTTTTCCTTCAGCATCAAACTGATTAATTTTTTGAGCCTGTGCAGTAGTCATAAAAAATACTGACAATAGAAGTGTTGTTGAAAATATCCTCTTTATATTTATCATGCTATTATTTCTTTTATCATTCAAATTTACATAAACCATACCAAAATGAGTGTTGATTTTTTAACTTCTGTTTTAGAAAATGTAGACAACCCTGCTAGAATAAACAGAGATAATGCTTCAAATATTGTATTAGCGCAACCTGAATTGATAAAATATTTAGTGGATATTACTTTTGAGGTTGATAACAAGCTCTCTATTAAAGCTGCTTGGGTTTTAGAATGGATGTGTACACATCATGGAATAGAAAATATTCTTCCTTATCTTGATATATTTTCTAAACATATTTCCGAAGTACATTTTGATAGTGCTATTAGACCCTGTGCTAAGATTTGTGAACACTTGGCTACAGCTTATACTTCAAAAAAAGAAAATAATACTAAAAAGCTCTTAACCCAAAATCATATTGATTTACTAGTTGAAACGGGATTTGACTGGTTAATTACCGACCAAAAAATAGCTGTGAAAGCTTATACAATGAACACACTATACCTCTTTGGACTTCAAAAAGACTGGATTCATTCTGAACTAGAACATATTATCCGTACAAAAGTGATTCATGAAAGCAAAGGTTGTGAAGCGAGAGGTAAGAAAATTCTAGGATTGATTGAAAAAAGGTCTACTTTTTGATGATATTTAAAAAAGTGCTATGAAAAAATTAATTTACTTTTTAATTCTGCTAGGAACAGTTTCTTGTAAAAAAGAATTCAATCCTGAAAATTTTAAGGGGGTTTGGATGAACATTGATAAAGATGGTTCTTTTTCAAGTTTACCTACAATAATGTTTAAAAATGATTCTGTCTATCTTGAAGACATCTACACCTATGTTTCAAAAGGAAAATTCAAAATATCAAAAAATAGAATAAGTTATTATTTAAAAAATGACACTTTAAACTATAATTTTTCATTCAATTCTAATGATTCAACAATTGTTATAAATAATTATAAATATAGTTTTTGGGAAGATTATTCTTATAACGAAAGCTTAATTACTTATGACTTAATTGGAATAAAAAATTTGGGTATGATTACAACTGACTCATTAGTAAGATTTGATGGAGGTATTCATTTGTTTAAAAATAATTCTGGAATTACAATATTAAAGCTGAACGAAGAAATTACTTCTAATTTTAATGAAATACATCGTTTTCAATTTGACATACATTTTGACATTCCTGTTTCTGTTATTTATTTAGGCTCTAATCTTGAAACTATTGATGTCATTAATTCTTATTTTGAATTAGGTAGTATTAATAGAAGAGCTGCTTTATTATTAACAAGCTACGACCCAAAAACAAATTTATACAATGGTTTTTTAGACAAATTCCAACTTTGGGATTCACAAATTGAAAAATATTATGATTATAAAATACCTAAACAAATACCAAAATCATTAAGTAGAGAAGAGTACTTTAAAAAATATTCTCCTAGTTTAATAAAAATTAACAATAAAAAAGACATCAATAAATTAAATACTTTAAAACCTGAATCTAGTTATGTAATCTCAATAAATCCGAAAATTCAAATTGAAAATTATTTATCATTAAAAAAACAACTTTTAGACATTGGTAATAAAAATGACATTAATATAAGAACGGAATTTAACCTATACTTCAAATAATTCAAGTTTAGATTTTTTACAACTAGAGTTTTATTTAATTCCAAAAAACAATTATAAAACCTCAAAAGAAAAATCTTCTGAGGTTCATTTATTATTTTACAAGCAACTAAATAGTTATAGTTTATTTTATTACCATGCCCATCCTTTAGTAGATGAAACCTGATCATTCCAAGATTTTCTCCAGAACCACCAACCTGACATGGTATACCATTTAAGGTTAGCTATTCCAAAACCTGAAGGACCTGTTGATTGATAAAAGCCTATAACTTTTCCTCCATAACAAGAATGTTGGTATAAGTACACCAAAGCTCTTCTATTCCATGGTTTTTTTACAATTAAAGAAGATAGTTGATCGTTATAGCCACTACCTACCCAATAATCTCGGTAATAATATCTGTTTGTTCTACTCATACCACTCATATATGTATTGTAATATATATGCTTATAGAAGTAAAAGTTACCTGAGCCATAAATGTCATAATCACTACATCCTTTAGATGCTTTTCCTTCTGTAGCTACTTGATCTCCTGGAAATTCTTCTGCTACTTTTGAAGCATACTCTTGTAAGTCTTCTCCATTATCAAAAACTTTAACTTGAATATCAGTACTTCCTTCTTTTTGATTATCAAAGAATAATGATTTTGGAGCTCTTTCTTCATCTCCAAAAATTTCTTGTGCCATATCAACATCTCCATCTGCTTTTAGTACTTCACCTGTTTCTTCATCATACACATACGACACCTTAAATTCTTTTCCATAATAATCGTACGTGTGATTAATAACTACGGCACTTTCTCTAGCTAATTCTGTTTCTTTTCCTTTAGCTTCATTTTCTACAACTTCTTCATTTTGACAACTGATAAATATTGTTAGAAACATAACAGCCATCCATAATATATTTTGTTTTTTCATTTTTTCTTAATTTTTTAAAACTCTTAATCTTTATTAAGAATTTGTTTGATTAGTTAGTTTTTTAATTTTTTACAGGTATTAAAACCTCTCCGTTTTTAAAACGAGAATAATCTACAACGTATTTACCTGCTCGTAAAGTAATATTAGTTTTCTCTAATTCCTTTACTATATCATCTCTTAGATACACATCTTCTGAAATAATCAAATCTTCTTCTTCTAAACTTCTTGAAAATACCAAACGTAACGATTCACCTTCATTTCTGAACGCTATCACACCGTTATCTTCATCGTTATTTCCTTCTAAAAGTTTTGAGAAAGTTTCTTTTACTTCTTCAGATGAACCTGAACTCGCGTTTCCATACACAAGTATGTCTCCATCATCATTTTTAAAACACACTCCAGGACCTGTAGTACAAGTTCCTCTACTAAAACGCCAATCCATAACATATACCCAGGGTGCGTAATATGCTCGAGCTTGTTTTACTTCTAAGTTTTTGTGGTTTAACAGTTCGCTTGTAATGTCTTCTTTTTGACATGCTTGCAGCATCATAAAAGCGACTCCTACAAGTACAATTTTTTGTAGTTGTTTCATAAAATAATAGTTTTCGGGGTTAATTACTGTTATCAAAACTATGTAATCAACATCGCTAAAACTTCAGGGGAAAAGTTATTTGTTTTAGAGGAAAAACCTCCTTTCCAAAACAAGAAAACAACTAATTATCAACAATTTAAAATTAAAAACTTTCTAAACACTTTTCCTTATTATTCATACAAAAATGTGCTTTTCTCACAAAAAAAGGGATGAACCTAAGTGCATCCCTTTTAAAATTTTATTTTACATCTTTTATATTTGTAGGTTTCCGATACCCTTGAAAAGGTTGCTTTAATAGCTCTATTAAGTCAGAATTCTTTTTCTCATCAGGAAACGTATCGACACCATATACTATCTTTTCTCTATCCAACTCCATATAAGTTCCTAATATTCGATCCCAAATAGAAAATATATTTCCGTAGTTAGAATCGGTATATGGCAATAAATTATGATGATGTACTTTATGCATATCTGGTGAAACAATTACATAACTCAAAACCTTATCTAACTTTTTAGGCATTTTTATATTAGCATGGGTTAATTGTGTAAATACCAATGACATCGATTGATACAACATTACTATAGCAATAGGAGTTCCTACCAAAAATACTCCCGTCAATGTAAATATAAAACGAATGACACTTTCTATTGGATGATGCCTATTTGCAGTGGTAGTATCTACCTTATGATCTGAATGATGAACCAAATGTACCATCCATAAAGGCTTTACCTTATGCTCTACTAAATGTGCTAAATACGCGCCAAAAAAATCTAAAAACAACACTCCTAACAACACATACAACCATAAGGGCATTTTTGGCAACCAATTAATCAATCCAAAGTTATTTGTTTGTACCCAATCAGCAGTTTTTAACAACAAAAATGCTAATACAAAATTGATGATTATAGTAGTGGCTGTGAAAAATAAATTAGGAAAAGCATGTTTCCATTTATTGTATTTAAAATTGAATAAAGGCACAGCACCTTCCAGTAACCAAAAAAAGGTTATTCCACTCACTAAAATGATACTTCTGTGACTAGAAGGTATAGTTTCAAAATAATGTATAAGGGTTTCCAAGGTATTATATTTTTCCTAAAAATAGGAAAAATATATGATTTGTTATTTCCTATTGAGGTAACCTTTTTTTAAGCTCTTCTATTATTCTATAGGTAGCTGGACAAACCTCCGTGTTTTTAATTGTTAAGTCTGCTAACTGAATAAATTTCTTGCGATTGGTATGTGGATATTCCGAACAAGCTTTGGGACGCACATCATAAATAAAACAGGTATTATCAGACTCATCTAAAAAAGTACATGGTGCAGATTGCAATACCATAAAATTATCCTCATCTCTTCTCAAATACTGTTGTGTAAAGTCAATCACTTTCATTTTTAAATGTTTTGCAATACGCTCAATATCTTTCTCAGTAAATATTGGAGAAGTTGTTTTACAACAATTAGCACATGTTAAACAATCGGTACGTTCAAATTCTTCATCATGCAATTCTTGCATTAATAAATCCAAACGTTTAGGTGTACGTTTTTTTAATTTTTGAAAATACTTCTTGTTTTCCTGTAAAGCGTCTTTCGCTAATTTCGATAAGTTTTCAAGGTCTTTGTCCATGGTGCAAAGGTACAAAAGGAGTGTTGAAGTATCTCATATATATGCTTCAAAAAATCATAAGTAAAATCGTGGGAATAAAAAATTAAAAACACTAATTTTGTCCGATAATCAAAAAGAACCAATGAATATTCAATCGTTAATTGAAGCGAAAGTAAAAGAAGGATTTTTAGCCTTATATGATGTAGAAATTCCAACTGTAGAATTTCAAGCAACCCGTAAAGATTTTGAAGGAGACATTACTGTTGTTGTTTTTCCTTTATTACGGTACAAAAAAGGAAATCCGGTTCAAATTGGTGAAGATTTAGGAAAATATGTAGTCGAAAACATCTACGAAGTTACTAGCTACAATGTAGTAAAGGGCTTTTTAAATTTGGTGGTTGACGATTCTTTTTATGTAAACTTTTTTAATCAAATAGCTACCGATACTACTTATGGTTTCGTAAAAGAAAACGAAACGGATGCACGTATGGTGGAATATTCATCTCCAAACACCAACAAACCACTACACTTAGGACATGTTCGTAATGTATTGTTAGGATATTCGGTTGCTGAGATTTTAAAAGCTGCAGGACATAAAGTTTACAAAACACAAATTATCAACGATCGTGGTATCCATATTTGTAAGTCGATGTTGGCTTGGGCTAAATTTGGAAATAACGAAACGCCTGAATCTACAGGATTGAAAGGAGATAAATTAGTCGGTAATTACTACGTAAAATTCGATCAAGAATATAAAAAAGAAATTTCGGAATTAGTTGCCAAAGGAATTTCTGAAGACGATGCTAAAAAACAAGCTCCTTTATTTGTTGAAGCACAAGAAATGCTTCGTAAGTGGGAAGCTGGAGATAAGGAAGTTGTTGCTCTTTGGGAAATGATGAATGGATGGGTATACAAAGGTTTCGACGTTACTTATGAAAACATCGGAGTTAACTTTGACAAATTATACTACGAAAGCAATACCTATTTATTAGGAAAAGATGTTATTGAAGAAGGACTTAAAAATGGTGTTTTCTTCAGAAAAGAAGACGGTTCTGTTTGGTGTGACTTAACTGACGAAGGACTAGACGAAAAACTAGTGTTACGTTCTGACGGAACAGCAGTGTATATGACCCAAGATATTGGGACTGCTATTCAACGTTCAAAAGATTTTCCTGATGTAAACGGAATGGTATATACCGTAGGTAACGAACAAGATTACCACTTTAAAGTATTGTTCTTAATCTTACAAAAATTAGGGTACTCTTGGGCTAAACAATTATTCCACTTAAGTTACGGAATGGTTGATTTACCTTCAGGAAAAATGAAATCTCGTGAAGGAACTGTTGTTGATGCCGATGATTTAATGGATGAAATGACCGATACAGCTCGTCAAATCTCTCAAGAATTAGGAAAGCTAGAAGGATATTCAACTGAAGAAAAAGAGGAGTTATATAGAATTATCGGATTAGGTGCTTTAAAATACTTTATTTTAAAGGTAGATCCTAAAAAGAGAATTTTGTTTGATCCGCAAGCATCGGTAGATTTCCAAGGAAATACAGGTCCGTTTGTTCAATATACCTATGCGAGAATTCAATCTATCATACGTAAAGCTGATTTTGACTATTCAACGCCTGTATCAGTAGAATTACACGAAAAAGAAAAAGAACTCATCAAGCAATTAGAATTGTATCCTGAAGTAATTCAACAAGCAGCGAGCAATTATTCACCTGCTGTGATTGCGAATTATACCTACGACTTGGTAAAAGAGTTCAACTCATTCTATCAAAACGTATCTATTTTAGGAGAAGAAAATCAAGATAAAAAAGTATTTAGAGTTCAGTTATCTAAAAAAGTAGCTGATACCATAAAATCTGCATTCAAATTATTAGGAATTCAAGTTCCTGAAAGAATGTAAAATAGGCTAACATGAAAAGAAATCTTACATTTTTACTTATCCTTATTTCTTTAAGTTTAAATTCTCAATCATTATTTAATAATTATGAAGAAGGAAAAATTACTTATAGAGATGGAAATGAAGAAACTGGTTTTATCAAAATTTCTATAAATGATAAAATTAAATTTAAGAAAACGAAAGAAGACAAAAAAACAATTTTAAATTACAAGAAAGTAAAAAAAGTAAAGTTTTTAAATGGTGATGAGTACCTTTATAAAATTACTATAAAGAACAAGAGAATTTTATTAATTAAAAGGAGAATTGTTGGTAAATTAGAATTGTACTCTTATACAAGAAGTAGTCCTGGTCTTATGACTCCAAATGGAATGATGATGGGAGGTAGCACTACTACTGCTTACTTAATAGGAAAAAGAGATTCAGATCTTATTGAACATTTACCAATAAATCCCAAAAAAAATAAATTCAGAAAGATTATCATGAAATACACATCTGATTGTCCTAAATTCCTTAAATTAATAAAGGATAAAAAAAGTGTTAAAGAAAATTTCGCAAAGGATTATAGTGGCTTTTTTCAAAACCAAGGAACAGCAGTAGAAGATATGATTAATTTTTATAATGGGAATTGTAACTAAATATCAAAAATAAACAAACAACAAGTAAAATAAACGACATGAAATACGACGTACTAATAATCGGAAGTGGTCCTGGAGGTTATGTGACTGCCATTAGAGCCTCTCAATTAGGATTTAAAACCGCTGTAGTAGAGAAAGAAAACTTAGGTGGAATTTGCTTAAACTGGGGATGTATTCCTACCAAAGCATTATTAAAATCTGCACAAGTATATGATTATTTAAAACATGTTGATGAGTATGGTTTAAAAGCAGAAGCTATCGATAAAGATTTTGAAGCGGTGATTAAACGTAGTCGTGGTGTTGCTGAAGGAATGAGCAAAGGTGTTCAGTTCTTAATGAAGAAAAATAAAATTGATATCATCGACGGATTCGGTAAAGTAAAAGCTGGAAAAAAAGTAGATGTTACTGATAAAGATGGTAAAGTAACAGAGTATTCAGCTGATCATATTATCATTGCAACTGGAGCTCGTTCTCGTGAATTACCAAGTTTACCACAAGATGGTAAAAAAGTAATCGGTTACCGTGAAGCAATGAGCTTACCAACGCAACCAAAATCGATGATTGTTGTAGGTTCTGGAGCTATTGGAGTGGAATTTGCACACTTCTATAACTCAATGGGAACGGATGTAACCGTTGTTGAATTTATGCCAACAATTGTTCCTGTAGAAGATAAAGATGTTTCTAAACAAATGGAACGTTCTTTCAAAAAAGCAGGAATTAAAGTAATGACAAGTTCTTCTGTAGAGTCTGTTGATACTTCTGGTGATGGAGTAAAAGCTACCGTAAAAACTAAAAAAGGAGAAGAAATTTTAGAAGCAGACATCGTATTATCAGCTGTTGGAATTAAAACTAATATTGAAAACATCGGTTTAGAAGATGTTGGAATTATTACTGATAGAGATAAAATTTTAGTAAACGACTGGTATCAAACGAACATTCCAGGATACTATGCCATAGGTGATGTAACTCCTGGTCCTGCTTTAGCACACGTTGCTTCTGCCGAAGGAATTACTTGTGTTGAAAAAATCGCTGGATTGCATACTGAAACTATTGACTACGGTAACATTCCTGGTTGTACTTATGCTACTCCTGAGATTGCTTCTGTAGGTTTAACAGAAGATCAAGCTAAAGAAGCAGGTTACGAGTTAAAGATTGGAAAATTCCCATTCTCTGCATCTGGTAAAGCAAAAGCTGCGGGTACTCCTGACGGATTTGTAAAAGTTATTTTCGATGCTAAGTATGGTGAATGGTTAGGATGCCACATGATTGGTGCTGGTGTAACTGATATGATTGCTGAAGCTGTATTAGGTCGTAAATTAGAAACTACTGGTCACGAAGTATTAAAAGCTATCCACCCACACCCAACTATGAGTGAAGCGGTTATGGAAGCAGTTGCTGATGCTTATGATGAAGTAATTCACTTATAATTATTTAGAATCACTAGATTTTTAGAAAACATAAAGATTGACAAACCTCACCATTTTGGTGAGGTTTTTTGTTTAGAAAAAGTATGCCATTTCCTTACTTCTATTATGTCTTTTTTAAGCCTCTTCCAATACATATTATATAAATTTATGCTACTTAAAAATTTATAATCATGCTAAAAAGTATTTCAAACATCGGTTCAGTTTTAAATAAATCTGAACAAAAATCTATTACAGGAGGTTTTACTAGTATATGCCCAAGAGAGGGATTAAGTTGCAATAGTCAATATCCATCTCCTGTGCATTGCATTACCGATGTTGCATATTGCTGTGTTAATGGCTATTTTGAAAAATGTTAGTCTATTAAAAAATAGAAACAAAAACCTCACCTACATAGGTGAGGTTTTTATTTTTAAACTTAATTTTACATAAAAAACAACTTAATATGAAGGATACAATCATTGCTAAAAAAACTGAAAGCGTATCTATTAACAATGTTGAAATTTATTACGAAGTATATGGTAAGGGAGAGCCTCTTATTTTACTTCATGGATATACACAATCTTCTATTGCATGGTTAGAATATGTAAAAGAATACTCTAATAATTTTGAAGTGTATTTAATAGACCTTAGAGGGCATGGAAAATCAAGTAAATTTGAAGAACAATTTTCTGTAAGAGCTGCTTCAGAAGATGTGCTAACTCTTATGAAACATCTTAATATTAAAAAAGTTAAAGGAATTGGTTTGAGTTTTGGTGGAGACGTGCTTCTTGAATTAAGTAGTATGAGTCCTGAACTTGTAGAAGCTATGATTATTATAGGAGCAAATGGAAACTGGGATAGCCAAGACTTTCCATCAATGCTTAACACTTTTAACTATGATAATATTGAAAAATTTCAATGGATTAGAGAATATCATGCCTATGGAGAAGAACAAATTAAAGGCATTTTAGATCAGTTAGCTAATTATAAAATAAAACTAACAGACGAAGAACTAAAAAGAATTAAGGCTAAAACATTGCTTATTTTAGGCGATAAAGCAGAACAAATACCTATCGATTCTGTAGTAAAACTCCATCAAACACTAGATGACTCTCAACTCTGGATAGTTCCTAACACAGGCCACTATGCACATGATGGTGATAATAGAAAAGAGTTTTTAAGGTTGTCAAAAGCCTTTCTCAATAGCTCTATAGAAAAATAATTATTTTCAATAAAAAACTTCTGCAGATAACAACTTAACACAAAAAAGCGCTTTTTTTTAGTTTTTCGGCACAATAATTGTATTTAAGAAAACATTAACATAATACCGTTACTATGAAAAACTATCTACTAAACAGTTTAACATTGAGGGGATAATTGTTATTGAAAAAGAAAAAACTCGAAGCTGCTAACTTCGAGTTTTGTTTTATAATATGATAACTAATTATTATCGAATTAACTTCTTGTATTTGATACGTTTTGGCATTAAATCACCTCCTAAACGTTTCTTTTTATTCTCTTCATAATCAGAGAAAGAACCTTCAAAGAAATACACTTGACTATCTCCTTCAAAAGCCAATATGTGTGTACAAATACGATCTAAAAACCAACGGTCGTGACTAATTACTACAGCACATCCTGCGAAATTTTCTAAACCTTCCTCTAACGCTCGTAAGGTATTTACATCTAAATCGTTTGTTGGCTCATCTAATAAAAGTACGTTTCCTTCTTCCTTTAACGTCATTGCTAAATGTAAGCGGTTACGCTCTCCACCTGATAAAGTTGCAACTTTTTTGTTTTGTTCATTTCCTGAGAAATTAAAACGACTTAAGTATGCTCTAGAGTTTACCTGTTTTCCTCCCATCATCACTAAATCCTGACCTTCTGAGAAGTTTTCCCAAATAGTCTTTTCTGGATCGATATTTGAATGCGACTGGTCTACATACGCAATTTTAGCAGTTTCACCTACTGTAAAACTTCCCGCATCAGGAGTTTCTTCTCCCATAATCATTCTGAAAATAGTAGTTTTACCAGCTCCGTTTGGACCAATAATTCCTACGATTCCAGCTTGCGGAAGGTTAAACTCTAAGTTTTCGTATAATAATTTATCTCCATATGCTTTAGAAACACCTGTAGCTTCTATTACATTGGTTCCTAAACGTGGACCATTTGGAATGTAAATCTCTAATTTTTCTTCCGTCTGCTTTTGGTCTTGACTCATTAACTTTTCATAGTTCTTCAAACGTGCTTTTTGCTTTGTTTGACGACCTTTTGCTCCTTGACGAACCCATTCTAACTCTCGTTCTAAGGTCTTTTGACGCTTAGAAGCAGTTTTACTTTCTTGTGCCAAACGTTGAGATTTTTGATCTAACCAAGAAGAATAGTTTCCTTTCCATGGAATACCTTCACCTCTATCCAATTCTAAAATCCAACCTGCTACGTTATCTAAGAAATAACGGTCGTGCGTTACCGCAATTACCGTTCCTTTATACTGTGCTAAATGATGTTCTAACCAATGTACAGACTCTGCATCTAAGTGGTTGGTAGGCTCATCTAGTAATAAAATTTCTGGTTCTTGTAATAATAAACGGCATAATGCAACACGACGACGCTCTCCACCAGATAATACTCCGATTTTTTTATCTCCTTCCGGCGTACGTAACGCATCCATAGCTATTTCTAACTTGGTATCCAATTCCCAAGCGTTAGAAGCGTCAATTTTATCTTGTAATTCAGCTTGACGCGCCATTAATTTATCCATTTTATCTGGGTCAGAATACACTTCTTCTAATCCAAACATATCGTTTATTTTATTGTATTCATCTAAAATAGCAACTGTATCTGCTACTCCTTCTTTAACAATTTCTAAAACGGTTTTGTCTTCATCTAATTGAGGTTCTTGCTCTAAGTATCCTACCTTATATCCTGGAGAAAACGTTACATCTCCTTGATAGTTTTTTTCTACTCCTGCAATAATCTTTAACAAGGTAGATTTACCTGAACCATTTAAACCTAAAATACCAATTTTAGCCCCATAAAAGAAGCTTAAATAAATATCTTTTAAAACTTGTTTTCCTGTACTTTGATAGGTCTTAGAGACCTTATTCATTGAAAAAATGACTTTTTTATCGTCGCTCATTTCTATGTAATTTCTTTAATTAAACTCTTCCTTTTAAGGCATTAAACACCCATGCATTAGCGAAAAATCCTAAACCAACAGCTCCAAAACCATATCCTGCTATTTCATCATACTTAAAAACTGCTAATCCAATAAGTAAAATTCCCATTAAAATCATTACAAGTGTTGCCCAACCTAGGACAGTGTTTTTGTTCATTGCCATAATTTACTTTTTTCAAAAAATGTGAGCTACAAATATCGGTAATTATTTAGACTTATTCACTCTCTTAGTACGCATAAAAAAAGTCTCACGCAAGTAAGACTTCTTTAGTGATTTTAAATTTATATAAAACTAGAGTTCAGCAGCTAATCTGCTTCCTTGATTTATCGCTCTCTTTGCATCTAATTCAGCAGCAACATCGGCACCTCCTATCACATGAACTTTCATCCCTTTAGCTTCTAATGGCTCTAATAATTCTTTGAAAGGTACTTGACCTGCACAAATAATTACATTATCAACTGGTAACATTTTTTGTTCTTCATTTTGAATATAGTGCAATCCTTCATCATCAATTTTTGTGTACTGTACTTCTCCTATAAATTGTACCTTTTTCTTCTTTAGTACTGCACGATGTATCCAACCTGTAGTTTTTCCTAAGTTACCTCCGAACTTTCCTTTACTACGCTTGAACATAAAAATTTCTCTAGGTGAAGGATGAATTTTCGGTGTAACACCTTCTATTCCTGCACGGGCTTCCAAAGTTTTATCAATTCCCCATTCTTCTAACCATGCATCTATATTTTGAGAAGTACTCTCTCCTTCATGTGCTAAATATTCTGATACATCAAAACCAATTCCTCCAGCTCCAATAACCGCTACTCGTTTTCCTACTGGCTTTTTTAACTTGATTACATCAATATAACTCAATACCTTTTCGTGATCAACTCCTTCAATTCTTGGAGTTCTAGGTGTTATCCCTGTTGCTAAGATAACCTCATCAAAATTTCCATTGTACAAATCTTCAGCAGAAACTCTTGTGTTTAGCTTAACATCTACTTTGTGTAAATCTAATTGCTTCCTAAAATAACGGATGGTTTCATAAAATTCTTCTTTCCCTGGAATTTGCTTTGCTATATTGAACTGTCCTCCTACCTCTTTATCAGCATCAAATAAAGTTACTTGGTGTCCTCTTTGTGCGGCTACAGTAGCAGCAGATAAACCTGCTGGTCCTGCACCTACTACCGCTATTTTTTTCTTTTTTGAAGTTGGATTATAATTAAGTTCCGTTTCATGACATGCACGAGGGTTTACCAAACAACTAGCTACTTTCTTTTGAAAAGCATGATCTAAACAAGCTTGGTTGCAGGCAATACAGGTATTAATTTCATCTTCCCTTTCTTCTTGAGCTTTGTTTACCCATTCTGGGTCAGCTAAAAATGGACGAGCCATAGAAATCATATCCGCATGTCCTTCAGCAAGTACTCTTTCAGCTGTTTCGGGCATATTAATTCGATTAGAAGTAACTAACGGAATAGACAACTCTTCTTTCATTTTTTGAGTCACCCAAGTAAATGCTGCTCTAGGAACCGATGTCGCTATAGTAGGTATTCTTGCTTCATGCCAACCTATTCCTGTATTGATAATGGTTGCCCCCGCTTTTTCTATTTCTTTACCAAGCGCCACTACTTCTTCCCACGTACTACCTTGTTCTACCAAGTCTAACATTGATAAACGGTAGATTATGATAAAGTTCTCACCAACAGCTTCTCTAGTTTTTTGAACTAACTCAACTGCTAAACGTATTCTATTTTCATAAGCACCACCATAATTATCAGTTCTTTCATTGGTTCTTTTAACAATAAATTCGTTAATCAAATACCCTTCAGATCCCATAATTTCAACTCCATCATACCCTGCTTCTTGCGATAACTTAGCACAGTTTACAAAATCCTTTATCGTTCTTCGTATTCCTGATTGCTTCAAAGCAAAAGGTTTAAACGGAGTAATAGGTGATTGAATTTTTGATGGAGCTACATTAAATGGATGGTACCCGTAACGTCCAGAGTGTAAAATTTGCATACATATTTTACCTCCTTCTTTGTGTACTGCTTCCGTAATTATTTTATGCTCACGTGCATGTTTTCTTGTACTCATTCTAGCTGAAAAAGGAGCTGTCCATCCTTGTATATTAGGTGATATTCCTCCTGTAACTATCAAGCCTACTCCACCTCTAGCACGTTCTGCATAGTATGCAGCTATACGTTCTATACCATTTTTTTCTTCTTCTAATCCAGTATGCATAGAGCCCATTAAAATTCTATTTTTTAAGGTAGTAAACCCTAAATCTAAAGGCTCAAAAATATGTTTGTACTTCATTGTTTTAATTTTAAATTATTATGCACGCATAATAAATGGCAAGATACAATTTTTTAGAAAATAAAAAACTCGAAGAAATGATCTTCGAGTTTTTATATGATAAATTTCACAATTATTTAAAACGTAACTTTTGAATCATTTCTGGAGAAAGAGAGTCTGCATAAACTCCATAAGCATCTACCAAAACTCCTTTAGTACCTTTTACCATCTCTATAGCATATACCACTGAATTATCATCTGCACTACTCATTCCTTCAAAACGGTATACCTCAACAACTTCAAAAACTTCAGGTGGGTAAACTTCTTTTGTACGCCTACACTCAATACCATTTTCTGTCAGATTAAAATCAAGGGTGTATCCTCTTTTATCTAGATCGTCTATGGCTTCTGAAAGTGTGTCATAAATGTGCATAATTTCTATCTTTAGCTTTTTCATTAAAGATACAACTTTTAAGTCAAAACCTCAATCTTAGATATAAAAACGGAGTAAAAAACCAAAAACTATTGTCTTACTTTATCTAGTAAAGCACTTAGCGTATTTGCTTCTTCTTCCGTTAAGTTATTTATAAAGTCAAACTGTAAAGTATCGTCTATTGTATTTAATAATATCAATCCTTTTTGGGCTATACTTATAAAAACTACCCTTCTATCATCTTTACAACGAACACGTTCTATCAACTCCTTCTCACACAATTTATCCATTAAACGTGTGGCATTGGGTGCTCGTTCAACCATTCTATCCTTAATTGTTTGAACTTTTATTGGTTTTTTAGCACCTCTTAAAATTCGAAGTATATTATACTGTTGTGGAGATATTCCGTAAGGCTTAAAAAAATCATTTTCCTTACTTGTAATCCAATTAGCTGTATACTTGATGTTAATAAATGCTTTAACTTTATTATTTGGAAATTTTGAGTTGATCGCTTTTGAAATATCTTCCATACCAATTACCCTCTTAATTTTATGTCTTGCATTAATTTGTTAAATGTATCTGATGTTGGTGTTAAATACACTTCATCATCAATAAACAACGTAGGGTACTTCACCTCTCCCTCGTACAATTTTTTACTGTGCTCTCTTGCTTCTTCATCTACTGAAACATCTTTATATTCAAAAGGTACTTCAGCTGATTTTAAAAAGTTTTTATATGCTACCGTATGTGCATGTCCTTTCCTCCCGTATAAAACTATCTTCATTTTACTCCCCTTTTAACTACAAAAATACGAAACCTCTATTTACTTCCCAAGGAAAATAAGTTCCTAGAAAGCTAAACTAATACATCTTTATAACTCGAAGTCCTATCGAATACCGCTTTAGCAAACGGACATAGCGGAAGTATTTTTACTCCATTTTTTCTAGCAAAATCAACCGAAGCTTCCACCAATTTATATCCAACTCGTTTCCCTCTTAAAAGATCTCCTACTTCTGTATGATCAATAATTATTTTATTTTCTCCTGCCCAAGTATAGGTCATTAAAGCTTCCCTTTTCCCATCAACTTCAACATAAAACACTCCTTTTTTACCATTATCTTCTTGTTGTACTTGCATGATTATCCTTTAAATTCAACTTCTACATGAGTTCCGTCACAGTAAGGTTTGTTTTGTGAAGCTCCACACCTACAAAATGCAGTTGTTTTACTCTTCTTTTCTTTTCTACCATCAGAAGTTGTTACATGTAGGGTTCCATAAATTAATAAAGGACCATTCTCTAGAGCTTCAACCTTTGTTTCTGTGTGTGCAGCCGCTTGATTACCTGCTTCTTTTGAGAGATAAGACAATGCTCCTGAAGGGCATTCTTCAACCTGTTTTTTTATTCTTTCAGTAGTTGCTCCGCTCATATTAATCCATGGTTTATTTTGAGGATTGAATACTTGTATTAATCCTTTCCAGCACTTTTTTGAATGAATACACTTGTGAGGTTGCCAAACCACCGTAATATCATCATTACTGTATTTCTTTGTGATTTCTTTATCGCCTGACATAACTTTTGTTTTATAGTGAAACTGCATTTTCGAAAGCTTCTACTGCTTTTTGATGAGCTTCTTTAAGTTCTTCATTAACAAGGCTTCCGCCTTTAAAGTTATCATAAAATTTTGGTAAAGAAAAATCAGATATTAAATTTGCTCCCATATGTGGGAAACCGTTTTTAGCAATTGCCATAGAAGATGCTCCTCCTCTACCCCCTGGAGAGGCAGAAAGCAATAACATTGGTTTATTACTCCATAATTTTTGCTCGATACGTGACATCCAATCTACTATATTTTTAAAAGCTGCAGTAAAGTTCCCATTATGTTCTGCCAGTGATAAAACAATACCGTCAGATTCTTGAATTTCTTTTAAAAATTTCTTTGCATTTTCTGGAATACCTTTTTCTGTTTCTTCATCAATTCCATAAATAGGCAATGGATAATCGTTTAAATCTAATATGGCAACTTCTACATTGTTTAATAATCCTGAAGTATAAATCGCTAATTCTTTATTGATTGATCTTTTACTATTACTACCTGCAAAGGCAATTATTTTTTTCATTTAAGATGTTATTTTTGAATCAATCTCTGTTGCTTCTTTCACCATTTTAGCTACCGGACATTTAGCTGCTATTTCTAACAATTTAGCTCGCTGTTCTTCTGTAACTTCCTTTTCGAAAGAGATTTCTTCTATTAATGATTTTTTTATTCCATTTGGAGTTAACTCTTGTTTCTGAGTTACATTTACTGCAATTTTTCCTAAGTTCCAACCCTTACGCTCAGCATACATTCGTAAGGTGATAGACACACAACCTCCTATTGCTGTTAATAAATATTCTACTGGTGTGGGACCGTTATCGTCTCCTCCTTTATCAAGAGGTTCATCAATTACAGCAAAATGATTTCTCATTTTAGCTTCTGCTAAGTAATTACGGTTTGTTAACTCTACTTTTGAAGATGGATTATTGCTCATTATATTTTTTTCTTATAAATATAAGAAAGTATCAATAAAACCATTGCTATTACTGCACCTACTTGTTCTCCGTCACTTATCATAACATGCGCAAAAAATGCTAGTATAAAAGCAAAGAAAAAGCCTGCATATGCCCATTCGTTTAAAAATTTACCTCTAAGAAACCAAAGTGCTACTAAACCTAAAATCTTAGCCATCGCATACGGATAAATAATATAAGTCGGATACCCAAATGCCGTAAACATACCTGCTATTGCTTCATGATTAAATAAGTACATTCCTGCCGACATTAACATCATTAGCGTTAACAATCCTGTTGATACATAAAAAATAATTTTGTCTCGTTTCATCTGTTTTTAATTATAATTCTGGCACAAAGATATAAAAAACAATCAAATATATTCCAAGGAATATATTATCAAGGGATATAAATTATTTTGTAGACATATTATTTAATTTTATAGATTTGCATAAGCACTTATATAAATACTTAATCATAAAAGAAAAAATGGACGCTTTACAAGGTATAGGAGAAATAGGAATGGGCTCAAGATTAAAAAGAGTAAGTGAATATATGATGAGGGAAACACAAATTGTATACGACACCTTTCATATAGATTTTGACCCTTACCTATTCCCTACTTTTAAAATCATTAAAAATAAAGACGGTGTTACCAATACCGAAATCAATGCTAGTTTGAGGACGACACAACCTGCCACTACTCAAGCTATAAACAAACTGATAAAAAAAGGTTTAATTGAATTAAAAGAAGATAAAGATGATAAACGAAAGAAGATTATATATCTCTCTGAAAAAGGAAAAAAGCTAGTTCAAAAAATAACCCCCATTTGGAATAGCATTGAGGAAACTATTAAAGAATACACCTGTGCCAATTCAAACTCTTTAATTGAACACTTGAACATTCTAGAAGAAAAGTTTCAAAAGAAATCATTTAGCACAGCAATTATAGAACATATAAAAATGAATCCAGAACAACAACAATCAGTTGAAATTATTGATTATAAAAATGAGTATGCTTCTCATTTTTACGATTTAAATATTGAATGGTTACAAACCTTTTTTTACGTTGAACCTTATGATAAGGAGGTACTAAGTAATCCTGACAAATATATTATTAACAAAGGAGGTCGTATTTTCTTTGCTAAAATGAATGATGAAATTGTAGGTACTGTAGCCTTAATGCCAATGGGAGAATCAAACGAATCAAACACTTATGAATTGACAAAAATGGCTGTTTCCCCTAGTCATAGAGGTCATAAAATTGGTCAACACCTTATGCAGCATTGTATTAATTATGCACGAGAACATAATTTTGATAAACTTATTTTATACTCAAACACTAAACTAGAAAACGCTATCTATATTTATAGAAAGTATGGTTTTATAGAAATTCCGGTTGAAGAAAACTGTCCGTACATCAGATGTAATATAAAGATGGAACTAAAATCCTTATAATACTAAAGCCATGGACAAAACTAAAATACTTAACCTACACAAAGAATCGCTTAAGTTAGATAACTATTTTTCTCCTAGAATAGTTTCAGAGGTTAACGATCAATATGTAAAAATAGCGAAGATTAAAGGAGAAAACATTCCTTGGCATAATCATGAAAACGAAGATGAGTTATTTTATATTATTGATGGGAATCTTTTAATGGAAATTGAAAACCAACCTAGTTTTATAATGAATACTGGAGATCTATTTGTTGTCCCAAAAGGTGTAAATCATAGAGTTAGCGCTACTGAAGATTGTTTAATTATGTTGATTGAAACTAAATCAACAAAACACACGGGAGATGTAATAGCCTCCATCACTAAGTCTATTGATAATCAAAAGTATTAAAGTATCAATATAAAAACATACCTTAATATTCATTAAAATTATAATAATTTTAAAAAAGGTAGTTGTTTTAAACAACTACCCTTCCTTTAAAAAATATTACTTATTCCAATAAACCGAAGCTTGTCCGTATTGAAAATGAATTGGCACATGCGAAGGGTCTGTTTGGAACATATATAATTCATGAGGTGGTTTTTCAAATAACATAATAATATCTGAACCTCCAAATCTAAATTTACCAAACTCTTGACCTTTTACTACGGTTTGTCCTTCTAACTCAGTATACATATCTACACCAGAAACTTGACACATTCCTATTGGTAAAATAGCTACTTTTCCTACTTCAGGTCCTGCATCCATAATTACTAATCCTCTAGCTTGTGAAAACTCATATCCATTTTCACCACCATCAGGAGCATCAAATTGTCCATCGGATGCTGTTTCAACATTCAAATACACTTTTCCTTGCACTGGAAGAATCTCTAAAATTTTTCCACTCACTGGTGTATGAAAACGATGATAATCAAAAGGACTTAAAAAATAATGAATAAATGTACCGCCGTAAAAATTTTCTCCATACTTACTATATTCTAACAACTCATCTACACTACCAATAGTATGTGTTCCTTTCAACGTAATTTTATCTACATTCCCTTTTTTATCAATTGGATAATATGCTTTAAAAGTACAATCCGCAGGAGAAACAATAATAGTATTATCATCTGGAGCCGCTATAGGACGTAAAGGAGAAATTCCCGTTTTAGGATCAGCTTGATTAAATTCTCTATAAAAAAATTGATTGAACGTTTTCCAACTGCTTTCATTTTTTGAATACAAAGGAAAATTATAAACACTTTCTCCTTGAGCATTTTTATCATCTTTAAACGATTGTAGCGTTTCCTTTGTTAAAGAAGCTTCAGTATCTAAGAAAGTTCCCCAAGCATTTGCAAAACTTACTAACCAATCAGCAAACTCAGGATAACTCTGCATCGTATTTCCTTCTGAATCTGCTTGATCTATCAACCAATAGGATTGACAAAGTAAATCGTACACTTTTTGATTGTATCCATTTTTAGTTCCATCACTTGTCCAAGCATTAGGATATTCTGGATCTCTACTTTCATTTGGAATCATTTGTACATAAAGATCTAAATAATCATAATATGCAGCTACGGTTTCTGGCCATCCTTTTCCTTTAAATTCTTTATCAATTGCTTTGTAAAGATCTTTATTTAAAGGTGGTATAGTTTTATCAGGACTTCCATTTTTTGATAATTCAACCGCTTTTTTTAACGAATCTCCAAGACTTTTTGCCATTGCTGGATTACCATCTAAAATACTTTTCAGTTGTTCAACAACTGCTTTATGGGTTTCAATAGTTGTTGTTTCCATAATTAGTTTAGTTATTAAATAATTCCTACTCTTTTTATTAGAGGTTTTTCGGATACCACCCATACAAATAAAAATTGATTATAGCTCTTTAACTATGTTATCAGATTACTCTAATTTGAAAAATTAATTCATTAATCTCAGAAAAAAAGCCATAAGCATTTGATTTTTAAACACAAGAGCAATAATTCAAGTAATAAAAAGTAGGTCAACTGTATCCTATAGTAGTATTAAAAACAATACAGATAGTAGTTGAAGTTAATTAGTTCTATTAAAAAACTCCACTTCTACAAGTGGAGTTCAACTTCAAAATAAAATTTACAATATGTAAATTCATAAGTAAAATTCCCGCTATGCAACAAACAATTGAAACAAACCAAACATAAACGGGAAATTTACAAACTAATAATATTAAATCACCTCAGCTACTTCTTCTACAATCTCATTATTTTTTGAAGAAGCTTCAAATTGATTGGATGTATTTTTAGATCCTCCTGCTTTTAAAGCATTCTCTCCAGCAAAAAATGTTTTGTGATCATCTCCTAAATCAGAACCAGCCATTCGTTGGTGTTTTACACACGAAACTCCTTTTCTAATTTCCTGTCGCTGCACTCCTTTTACATACGCCAACATTCCTTCTTCTCCAAAATATCCTTCTGTTAAGTCATTCATATGCAACGCTGTTGTATGATATGTTGGTAAGGTAATTAAGTGGTGAAAAATGCCTGCTTCTCTTGCTCCATCAAGCTGGAAAGTACGGATTTTATCATCTGCTCGTTGGCAAAGTTCAGAACCGTCATAGGCAGCATCCATTAAGTTATCTCTATTATACATAGACACATCGTATCCTTGTATAACCATTTCATCATATACCTGATTACGGAAGTTCAATGTCCAATTAAACGATGGTGAATTATTGTATACTAACTTTGCATTAGGAACTACCGCTCTTACTCTATTTACCATATGAGCGATTTGTCCCACATGAGGTGTTGGAGTTTCAATCCATAATAAATCAGCTCCATTTTGCAGACTGGTAATACAATCTAGCACTACTCTATCAATATTAGTTCCATCTCTAAACTTATACAGTCCATTAGCCAAACGCACAGGACGTACTAATTTCCCATCACGTTTCAACAACACATCATCTTCTTTAGCCTTATCAATCGTGATTTCTTCTGCCTCTACAAATGCTAAATACTGTGATGCTAAATCACCTGATTCTTGGCTCACAGGCAATTTCTGAGTTAAACCAGCTCCTTCTGAATCTGTTCTTGCGACAATAATTCCATCTTCTACTCCCAATTCTAAAAAGGCATATCGAATCGCGTTTAACTTCGCTATAAAATCCTCATGAGGTACGGTTACTTTACCATCTTGATGCCCACATTGTTTAGCATCTGATACTTGGTTTTCTATCTGAATAGCACAAGCCCCTGCTTGAATCATTTTTTTAGCCAGTAAATAAGTCGCTTCTTCATTTCCAAAACCAGCATCAATATCTGCTATGATAGGTACAATGTGCGTCTCAAAATTATCTATTTGATCTTGTACATCTTCTCCATTTTCTAACCTTCTAAACAAATCATTCAATTCAACCGCATCTGCTTGACGTAAAAAATCATAAATTTCTTCTATTAAAGCTGGAACTGCTGTTTTTTCATGCATCGATTGGTCTGGTAACGGTCCAAATTCTGAACGCAACGCTGCAACCATCCAACCTGAAAGGTATAAGTATCTTTTACTTGTTGTTTTGTGATGTTTTTTAACAGCAATCATTTTTTGCTGTGCTACAAACCCATGCCAGCATCCCAATGATTGCGTATAATTGGTAGCATCAGCATCATAATCTGCCATATCTTTTCGCATAATTACAGCAGTATATCTAGCAATATCCAAACCTGTTTTAAAACGATTTTGTGCTACCATTCTAGCAGCGTTTCCAGGAGCTATTGCTCCCCAAGTAGATCCGAACTTTTTCTTTAATTCTTGTACAGTTTGTAAAGCAGAACTATAATTAGCGTGTGCTAAATTTTTCATAATTTTGTAATTGATAAGGTTATTAATTTTTATTGATAGCTCGCCCTTTTAAATGTTGCCGCATTTTTAAGGGCTTTTTATTGATAATCGAGATTTAAATATTTCGAGTTCAGTCTTTAATTTAAAATGTTTTTCTCTACAAATATCTTCTAGGATTACACCTAGATGACTTCTAAAAATATTGATAAGCTGATAGGGTTAAAAACTCTTCAAATTCAGATGATAACACCAAGTTATCAAACAATTGTATTGCTTCTTCAAACTTTCCGTTCTCGTATCTATCTACTCCTAAAAGATTTTTAATTTTTTGAATTTCTTCTTTCTTAAACTGATTATACATACCTGTGGTAAATGTGCGTCCATCTTCTAACAATTCATTTTTTTGCAACCACAACCATACTTGCGTTCTAGAAATTTCGGCGGTTGCTGCATCTTCCATTAAATTATACAATGCTGCTGCTCCTTGTCCCATCAACCATGACTCTATGTATAAAATACCCACATTGATATTTTCTCTAATTCCCTCTTCTGTTATAGTTCCAGTAGGTTGTTGCACCAAAGCCTCTTCTTTTATATGAATATCTTCTCTTAGTTTATCTATCTGATTTGGGGTTTTCATATGTGTATTGAACATCTCCATCGCCAATGATACCAATCCTGGATGTGCTACCCAAGTTCCATCGTGTCCATTCAACACTTCTCTTTCTTTTCCTTTTCTCACCTTATCAAAAGCCAACTTATTTGCTATCTCATCATCTTTTACAGGAATCTGAGCTGCCATCCCCCCTATTGCATGCACTTTACGTTTATGACACGTTTGTATAACACGCAAGGAATATGCCTCCATAAATGGCGTTTCCATAGTAATCTGTGCTCTATTTGGCACAAAAAAGTTAGTATGGTTTCTAAACTTCTTGATGTATGAAAAAATATAATCCCAACGTCCGCAGTTTAAACCTGCCATGTGATTCCTTAACTCATAAATAATTTCATCTAACTGAAAACTTGCTGTAATCGTTTCAATCAATACAGTAACTTTGATTGTTTTCTGAGGTATCTTTAAATAATCTTGTGCAAACACAAAAACATCATTCCACCAACGAGCTTCTTTGTAATGCTCTAATTTTGGCAAATAAAAATAAGTAGCACTTCCTTGTGCAAATAAGTTTTTAATATTATGAAAAAAGTACAAACCAAAATCTACTAATGAACCCGACATTTCCACACCGTCAATCAACAAATGTTTTTCGTTCAAATGCAATCCTCTTGGACGTACTAATAAAGTAGCTACCTTCTCATTTAACTGATACGTTTTATCTTTTGATGCATTGTAAAATGAAATTGTTTTGTTAACCGCATCTCTCAAATTTACTTGTCCATCCAATATATTCTGAATCGTAGGCGCATTACTATCTTCAAAATCTGCCATAAACATTTTTGCTCCTGAATTCAATGCATTGATTACCATTTTTCGTTCAACAGGTCCCGTAATTTCTACTCTTCTGTCTAATAAATCACTAGGTAATTCTGCACAAACCCAATCACTTTCTCTTATTTCTTTTGTTTCTTGAGGAAAAGAAGGAAGATTGCCTGCATCAAAATAAGCTTGTTCTATTTCTCTTTCTTCTAATAATTGAAGCCTTTGATTGTTGAATTTTTCATGTAGCTGTATCAAAAATGTTTTGGCCTCTTCTGTCAAAACACTTTTATACTTAATTACATCAAAACCGATACATTGAATTTCTTTAACTAAAACATCTTGATTCATACTATTTTATTTTTTTGATTGACATTTCAATATTAAAAAAAAGAACTCAAACAAAAAAGCGAACGTTCGCTAAAAATATAAAATTTACTTATTTTTATTAATTCGCTAATTTTTATACCTTTGAATTACGAATCTTTTAATAAAACATCTTGGAAGAAGAATACATTAGACTTGTTTTTGGTTTAAAACTAAAACAAATACGCACCGATAAAAACCTATCACTCTTTGGATTAGCCAAATTAACTGGTTTATCTAAATCGTATTTAAACGAAATTGAAAAAGGTAAAAAGTATCCAAAAACTGATAAAATTGTCATCCTTTCTGAGAAGCTAGAAGTACCTTATGACCATTTAGTATCCTTAAAACTTGATAAAAATTTAGCTCCTATTGGTGAAATTTTACAATCGAAAATTTTAAAAGAAATCCCTTTAGACTTATTTGGTATTCAAGAAAATAACTTAATTGATATTATTGCCAATGCTCCAGCTAAAGTAAATGCGTTTATCAGTACTATTATTAAAATAGCTCAAAATTACAACCTAACAAGAGAAAGCTTTTTTTTGGCTGCTTTACGTTCTTATCAAGAAGCACATAATAATTATTTTGAAGATATAGAGAGTAAAGTAATCGAATTTGCGAAAGCCTACCATATAAAGTTAGACGAACCAATCAATTCAAAAGATTTGGAAGATATTTTAGTGGAAGAATATGGTTACACTATTAATACTGAAGAATTATCTCAACATCAAAAGCTATCTGAACTAAGAAACATTTTTATTCCAAAAACAAAGACTCTTTTATTATATAACGATATAAATGAAGCTCAAAAAACATTCATTTATGCAAAAGAACTAGCATATAACTACCTTGAAATTGAAAATCGCCTGTATACTTTTCCTTGGATAAAATTTGAAAGCTTCGATCAGGTACTGAACAACTTTATAGCCTCTTATTTTGCAGGTGCATTGATTATCCCTAAAGATGATTTAGTTAAAAAGTTAACACAGCTGTTTTCTTTACAGACTTGGCAACCATTACAGCTACATAAAATTATCAGAAGTTATAATTGTTCAGACGAAACTTTCTATCAGCGATTAACCAACATTTTACCCAAACATTTCAACATTAAAAATTTGTTCTTTTTGCGTTTCACACATAAAGAGAACTCGCCTTTATTCAGACTTTCAAAAGAATTACATATAACACAACAGCAATCTCCGCATGCAAATCGTAACAACGAACATTATTGTAGAAGGTGGATTGCAATAAAAACAATCCAAGATTTAGAAGCTTCAAAAGAAAAGAAATCTGCTTACGGAATTCAAATATCGTCATATGAAAATTCAGACAATGAATATTTGGTATTATCTGCTGCTACAGCAGATCCTTTTAAAGAAAACATCAACCGAAGTGTTAGTATAGGTATGTTGCTTTCTCCTCACTTAAAACGAAAACTAGAGTTTTTTAACGAAGATACTTTTACTAAAAAAACAGTAGGTGTTACGTGCGAAACTTGTGCTGTTCAAAACTGCAAGGAACGAGTAGCAGAGCCTTATGTTCTACTAAAACAATCAAGAAACAACGAAATAGAAAAAATCGTAGAAAACATCATTCAATCACATACTTAAACACCTTGTTTTATACATTGATTTTCTTATTTTAGCACTCGCAAACAAATAACTTACCATGGATCTTAACTTCAATAAAAACGAAGACCACAATAAACTTTTAGCATCAGATTTACGTCAACGCCTAGCCAAAGTAAAATTAGGAGGCGGACAAAAACGCATCGAAAAACACCACGAAAAAGGAAAAATGACTGCTCGTGAGCGTATTGACTATTTACTAGACAAAAAATCAAAGTCTATTGAAATAGCTGCTTTCGCAGGTGAAGATATGTACAAAGAACATGGCGGATGTCCTTCTGGAGGTGTGGTTGTTAAAATGGGATATGTAAGTGGTAAGCAATGTATTGTTGTTGCTAACGATGCAACAGTAAAAGCTGGTGCTTGGTTTCCTATCACTGGTAAAAAGAATTTAAGAGCTCAAGAAATAGCAATTGAAAATAAACTACCTATTATTTACTTGGTTGATTCTGCTGGAGTATACTTACCTATGCAAGATGAGATTTTTCCTGACAAAGAACACTTTGGAAGAATTTTTAGAAACAATGCTGTAATGAGCAGTATGGGAATTACCCAAATCGCTGCAGTTATGGGAAGCTGTGTTGCAGGTGGAGCTTACTTGCCAATTATGAGCGACGAAGCGTTGATAGTAGATAAAACAGGTAGTATTTTCTTAGCGGGTAGTTATTTAGTAAAAGCTGCTATTGGAGAAAACATTGATAATGAAACTTTAGGTGGAGCTACTACACACTGCGAAGTATCCGGAGTTACCGATTATAAAGCTAAAGATGATAAAGATGCTTTGGACACCATTAAAAACTTAATGGATAAAATTGGAGATTACGACAAAGCAGGTTTCAACCGCAAAGAAGCATTTCCTCCAAAAGAAAATGAAGATGATATTTTCGGTATTTTACCAAAAGCTCGTAACGAGCAATACGATATGATGGAAATCATCAACCGTTTGGTAGACAATTCTGAATTTGAAGAATACAAAGCTGGCTATGGGCAAACTATCATTACGGGATATGCTCGTATTGATGGATGGGCAGTAGGTATCGTTGCTAACCAACGTAAAATTGTAAAATCAAAAGGAGCAAAAACCAAACCTAGCGAAATGCAATTTGGAGGAGTGATTTATAACGACTCTGCAGATAAAGCTACACGATTCATTGCTAACTGTAACCAAAAGAAAATTCCATTGGTATTCTTACAAGATGTTACCGGATTTATGGTTGGTAGTAAATCAGAACATAGCGGTATTATTAAAGATGGTGCTAAAATGGTAAATGCAGTGAGTAACTCTGTAGTTCCTAAATTTACAGTGATTATAGGTAACTCATACGGAGCAGGAAACTACGCAATGTGCGGTAAGGCCTATGATCCTCGTTTAATTGTTGCATGGCCTAGTGCAGAATTAGCAGTAATGAGTGGTGCTTCAGCTGCTAAAGTATTACTACAAATAGAAACAGCTGCCTTAAAAAGTAAAGGAGAAGAAATTACTCCTGAAAAAGAAGCTGAATTATTCGACAAAATAAAATCGAGATACGACAATCAAATATCTCCTTATTATGCCGCTGCAAGAATTTGGACTGATGCAGTTATCAACCCATTAGACACTAGGACTTGGATTTCTATGGGAATAGATGCTGCGAACCACGCCCCTATCGAAAAACAATTTAATTTAGGGGTTTTGCAAGTGTAAAACGTAAAAAGTGCATGAAGAAAAAAATAATTTGGACTGCAATAGCCCTAATCGTTGGTTTTTTAATTTATCAGGTTTATATTTTTACTTTATCAGAAGATGATAATATTAAATCTATTTACTTGGTTCCTGATAATGCAGTTTTTATAATTGATACCGAAAGACCTATTGACACTTGGGATGAAATAAGCTCAAGCGACATTTGGACTCATTTACAAACCAACCAACAAATTAATAAACTTTCAGAAAGTTTACTTAGTTTAGATGAGACCTTTAAAGCTAAAAAAGAAATAATAGACTTTATAGGAGAACGAAATCTTATGATTTCTGTACATGTATTCAGTCCTAAAAAATACGGTTTACTCTATATTGCGGATTTACAAAAATTCTCTAAACTTATTTTCTTAAAAAGAGCCATTAGCAAATTAGCTGGCGAAAATTATAAAGTAACCAAACGAGTATATAAAAAACAGGAAATTATTGAGTTGTATAATAAAGAAACAAGAGAAACTTTACATCTTTCCTTTATTAAAAATCAGGTTATAGCTTCCTATACTCATGTACTAGTTGAAAAATCAATTGACCAATACTTAAATCCTGTTATTGGGCGTGATGTAAATTTTGTAGAAATCAAAAAGAAAACTGATACTGATGGTTTTTTCAATATTTATCTACAACACAAGTACCTAAAAGACTACTTAAGTTGCTTTACGAGTTCTACGAATTTAGATTTTTTAAACAACAATAAAGAGGCTTTTTTCTATACAGGATTGGATATATCAATTAAAGAAGGAGTTATAGTTGAAGCTACTGGTTATACGAATGTTGACAGTAATTCACAAACCTATCTAAAAGTATTACAAAAGTCTGGAGTTGGTAAACTTAGTGCTGCTAAAATAGCTCCAAAAAACACTTCTTTATACCTTAGTTTTGCTTTTAATGATTTTAAAACTTTTAATCATAACCTAGAGATACTTCAACAAGAAAATCCAGCCGATTTTAAAATGTACTCTGATCAGTTAGCAATGATTGAGGATAAACTAGATATTAATGTTTCTGAACAGATTTATAGTTGGATTGGGAATGAAATAGCATTAATTCATTTTAACACTGAACTTTCAAAAAACAAAAAAGATATTGCTGCTATTATTAAAGCTGACGATATTGAGGATGCCAAAGAAAATCTTCAATTTGTTCTTTCCAAAATAAAAGAAAACACTCCATTAAAATACAAGCAAATTAATTACCGAGGGTATCCTATTAATTTTTTTGATCTAAAAGGGTTCTTTAAAATGCTAGCTGGTAATGTATTTTCTAAAATGGAGAAACCATATTTTACAATAATTGATGATTTTGTAGTTTTTAGCACCAGCCCAAATACCATCAAAGAAATTATTAATAATCATTTAATAGGATACACACTTGAAAGCTCTGAAAATTTCGATGATTTTAACGATCATTTTGAAAAGAAATCTAGTGTTTTTGCTTATATAAACACCCCTAACTCGTACAAAGATCTTTTAAGTTTAGTTGATAATAAAACTAGAAGTCAACTTCAAAAAGACAAGCCTTATATTACTTGTTTTTCTCAAATAGGCGTGCAACTTATTTCTGACGAAGATCTTTTTAAAAGTAACATTTCTTTTGTTTACGAGCATCCAAAAGACATTGCTATCAACATTAAAAAAGAAGAAGAATTAAAAAAGAAACTTCTTGAAGAATTAACTCCTGATAAAGACTCTGTAAATACTCAAAGTCCTGTAAGCTTTTTTAACCTCCCTCCTATACATCCATCAGATTTAAGTGCCAGGTCTTATAAAGAATATTATGAAAATGGGAACTTAAAATTTGAAGTTGATTTAGATGATGGTTTAAAAGATGGAGTTTACAAATCGTATTATCCAAACGGGAACATAAAAGTTAAAGGTCATTATAAAAAAGACAAGCAAATTAGCACTTGGAAAGCTTATGATGAACAAAGTGGAGATATAATCCTCAAAAAACAATTTTAATTGTAAAATTTTACAGCATTAATTACATTTGCCTAGCAAAATAAAAACAGAATACACATGGGAAGAGCATTCGAATTCAGGAAAGCGAGAAAGATGAAACGTTGGTCAGCTATGGCTAAGACCTTTACCCGTATTGGTAAAGATATCGTCATGGCAGTTAAAGAAGGAGGTTCCAACCCCGAAACCAACTCTCGTTTACGTGTAGTAATTCAAAATGCGAAAGCTGCCAACATGCCAAAAGACAATGTTGAGCGTGCCATTAAAAAAGCATCTGATAAAAACACAGAGAACTATAAAGAGGTATTATTTGAAGGATATGCGCCTCACGGAGTAGCTGTTTTAGTAGAAACTGCTACTAACAACAATAACCGTACAGTAGCCAATGTTCGTGCTGCCTTTAATAAGTGTAACGGAAACTTAGGTACATCTGGTTCTGTAGCTTTTATGTTTGATCATGTGGTAAACTTCAAGATTAAAGAAGAATCATTAGCTATGGATTTAGAAGAATTCGAAATGGAAATGATTGACTTCGAAGTTGAAGAAGTTTTTACTGATGAAGAAGATAACTCTATCATGCTTTATGCTCCGTTTGGTCAATTCGGATCTATCCAAAAATATTTAGAAGAAAACAATATTGAAATTATTTCTTCTGAATTCGAACGAATTCCAACTACAACTACTGCTCTTTCTGATGAACAGAAAGAAGAAGTTAACAAGCTTTTAGAAAAATTAGAAGAAGATGATGACGTAAACAACGTGTATCATTCGATGGAAGAGTAAAACTTTTCTACATCTATACAACTTAAAAATCCAACGATTTATACCGTTGGATTTTTTTTATATATTTATCCAAACTAAACCTCTTTTTATGATTTTCTACGGAACTAAAGGAACACATTTACATAGCGAAAAAGTTAGCGGTGTAAAATGTAATCATTGCGAACAACAAAACGTGCACACCGTTAGTATTTTTGGTAAATTTTTTTACATCTACTGGATACCTGTATTTCCTTTAGGTAAAAAAGGTGTTTCCGAGTGCGATCACTGTAAAGCTACTTACGAGCGCAAAAATATGAGCGAGCAATTAAAGTTAGCTCACGACAACGTAAAACGAAATTCCAAAACTCCTTTTACCCATTGGATTGGTTCTCTATTGTTAGGTATTCTTATCCTTTTCGTAATCTACTCTGTAAAAAAACACGATAAAGATGTTGTTACCTACATCAACAATCCACAGGTTAATGACATTATTAAGTATAAATCATCTAAAAAAGCTTACTCAACTATAAAAGTTACCGACGTAACTACCGATTCTATTTTCTTTGTGGCTAACTCAATGGAAATAAGTAAAAGAAGTAAACTTTATAAAATAGATAAAGAAGAAAACTACAATGCTGAACGATTTGGCATGAGTTTATCTGACTATAAAGAAGCTTTTGATAACAAGGATTTTTTAGATGTTGATAGGTAATTAAAATTTACCTTTATTAAAAAATAATTAACCTTTCTAAATTACAATTCTTAAATCGATTTATATTCTTTTAATATTTGTACTTTAGCTCCAACATTGAAATACACAAGTAATGGATTATAGAATGACTATCATCATTCCCGTCTTCAATGAAATTGATAACTTAGATAGAATATACAATACCTTTACAGATTATTTTTCTAAAAGTAAAACCAAAAGCAAGGTTTTATTTATTGATGACGGCTCTACCGACAATAGCTTTGAAAAAATTAATGAAATCTGCTCAAAAAACCCTGATTTTGAATTCCTTAAATTCAAAGAAAACTGTGGCTTAAGCGCTGCTATAAAAGCAGGAATTGACCATACAAATACTGAGTTAATAGGGTACATTGATGCAGATTTACAAACAACTCCTTACGATTTTGATATTTTACTAGAAGATATTGATAATCATGAAGCTGTAATAGGTTACAGAGGTAAAAGAAAAGACACCTTAAGTAAAAAAATACAATCTTTAATTGGGAATGCTGTTAGACGTAGTTTGATAAATGATGGTGTTATAGATACAGGATGTCCTTTAAAAGTGTTACACACTGATGCGGCTAAAAAAATCCCGTTTTTTAAAGGAATGCATCGCTTCATCCCCGCTTTAATTTTACTTCAAAACGGTACCATAAAACAAATAAAAGTGCAACATTTTGAACGTATTGCTGGTACCTCAAAATTTAATATTTTCAATAGATTGAAAGCCTTACATGATACTTTTGCCTATAGATGGATGCGAAAAAGCTACATAAACTACGATATTGAAAAGTCAAAAATTAGCTAATGAGCGAGTGGCTTTCATACAAATCTTTTGTTTACATTATTGGTTTTGTCGCTCAAATTTTATTTTCGGCAAGATTGTTACTACAATGGATTCAATCTGAAAAAGTAAAAAAAGTTTTAACTCCTGAATTGTTTTGGCAACTTAGTTTAATTGCTTCTTTTTTACTATTTGTTTACGGTTGGTTACGAGATGATTTTGCTATTATGCTTGGGCAATCGCTAACCTACTTCATCTATATTAGAAATATGCAACTGCAAGGATCATGGATAAAATTACCTAAATTTATACGTGGTTTTTTACTTATTTTCCCTTTTCTTATAGCGCTATATTCCTTTAAAAATAATCAAGTTGATATTGAACGTTTATTTCGTAATGAAGCCATCCCTATTAATTTATTGATATGGGGAAGCATCGGTCAAATTATTTTTACATTACGATTTGTTTATCAGTGGATTTACTCTGAACGCAAAAAAGAATCTTCGTTACCTCTCGGCTTTTGGTTATTAAGTCTTTTAGGCTCCTTAATGATTTTAAGTTACGCTATCATTAGAAAAGATCCAGTATTATTTATCGGACAACTATTTGGTTTTGTTATTTACCTAAGAAATGTTTACATACTCATAAAACACGAAAAACCTAGAGAGACAGTATAAACTCACGAACAATTCACTACTAAGTACCAAATTTTAAACAAATGAATAAAAAACTATCCTTTCACCTCTTTTTATTTATTGCTGCTATTAGTTTACTTATTAACGTAGGTTCTTTTGGTGTCATAGAAAGTAGCGATGCCAGATATGCAGAAATAGGAAGAGCTATGCATGTTTCTGGTGATTATATGCACCCTAACTTGTTAGATGTTCATCATTATCACAAGCCACCATTTACGTATCAAATTACAGCTTTAGGATACAAAATATTTGGTATCAATCCTTTCGGAGCTCGTTTCTTTTTGCAACTAGCAATTCTTTTACAACTTATTTTAGTATATCGTTTAAGCATTTTATTATTCAACAATAAAAAAACAGCACTTTGGGCTGCTATTATCTATTTTAGTTTTCCGTTGGTATTAATGTCGTCGCGTAACTTAACTACTGATGCTTTTTTGGCAACCTTTGTTTTATTGAGTATTTATAGTTGGGTAAAATATCATAAATATGGAGTCATAAAATGGCTCTATGCCTTTACCTTAAGTTTAGCTTTGGGCTTTCTAACTAAAGGGCCTGTGATATTTATTGTTCCTGTAATTTTTATATTATTTTACAATCGTACGGAGAAGACGAAAAGAAGTTTCTCTTTCCACCACATAGCTGCCTGGGTGTTATTTTTAATCGTTGCTTCTTCTTGGTTTGTATATTTAGGATATCACAATCCTGCTTTTCTTGATTATTTCTTAGGAAAACAAACTGCAGATAGATTTTCTAAAAATGCCTTTGGAAGAACGGAACCATTCTGGTACTTCTTAGCCTTTGCCCCACTAGTAGGTTTACCATGGTTTTTAGCATTCATTTATTTATTAAAAGATCAAAAAGAATTATTGAAAACCAAAACGATACACTTTGCATTATTAATGGCATTTGTGATTCCTTTGATTTTCTTTTCCATTTCTTCTTCGAAACGTATATTATATATTTTACCATTATACGGTTTACTTGCCATACTAATAGCAGATTTATTTTCAAGAATCAGCTCAGAAAAAATCAAAACTATCAATGGCTTTATTCTTGGTTTTTCTGGTTTAATTTTATTGACTTTTATCGTAGTTCCATTTATAAATACTGGAATGAATTTTCCTTATTATTTAGCAGGTGCTAGTTGTGTTGTTGTGATCCTGATATTCTTACTCTATAAATCAGCAAAAGAAGAGGTTAAGTTTAAGCCTATATTCACTTCTTTTGTGGTTACAGTGTTTCTATTGATAAGTGCTTCGACAATCTTAGCTAAAAACGAATTAAAAGTAAATGCTTCTAAACCTGTAACTGATTTCATTATTAGTAAAAACCTTAATTCAAGAGATATTTTAATATATAATATTAGGAAGTCATCCATAGCTTTTGGTTTAAATAAATCTATTATTTCTTTATACGATGGACATGAATCTTTAAACAGAGAAACGCAATTTGAAACTGACACAAACTGGAAAAATCATTTGATTAACCTTAAAGATACTAATGAGTTAGAAAGCTTACACGAAATAGTAGAAAAACCTACTGTTTTATTATTGTATAGAAAACAACTTCCAGAAAGACTTGATTGGCTTGCAAAAAAATACACGCATAAAAAAGTAATGGAAAAATGGACTATCCTATACTAGTATAAATACATTACACTAAAAATTATAATAACTTCAGTAAATCCAATGTTTTTTTACGTTGGATTTTTTTTGTTTCTGTTTCTACAAATTCATCCACAAAATAAATTTCTTTGGGGATCTCGTATTTAGAGAGTTCTTTTAGACTTTTCACTTCAGTTTTTAAAGACTTCTCGACTGCGCTCGAAGTGACACCTTCAATAATCAACACCAACTTTTCCCCCAACCTTTTATCAGAAATACCAATAACAAAAAAACGATTCGAGATAATTTTAGAGAGTTTTTCTTCTATTTTTTCTGGATGTAGTTTGATTCCTCCAGAATTGATGACATTATCGTAACGTCCTAACCATTCAAATTCTGTATCAGAAATTAAACGAACCACATCATTTGTTACAATTCTTTCTGTAGATACTTTTGGAGCATCAATGACTAAACAGTTTCGACTGTCTTGAGAAAGTTGTACGTTAGGTAACACCTTATAATACTCGTCATTACGAACAAATTTCATTTGTGAAGTAATCTCTTTGCCAACAGATTGCTTCGTCATCTCTCCTCGCAATGACACATTATTATTCAACTTTTTAACAGCAATATGCGTAATTGTTTCTGTCATTCCATAGGTTGCAAAAACTTCAGTAGATAGATTTTGAATTCCTTCTATCAAATCGCTAGACACTACTCCACCTCCTACAATCAGTTTTTTAACCTTATGTAGATCTTTCAACGAGTTATGTAGTTGCAAAGGTACCATTGCAGAAAAATCATACACTGTATCTACTCCTTCTAATGGATTGGAAGCTGCTTCTACTATATCTATTTTCCATCCCAATGTTAATGCACGAACTAACATCATTTTCCCTGCGATATAATCAGTAGATAAACAAAGTAAAGCTGTAGTATTTTCTTTTAAATCAAAGAAAGCCCCTGTTGCTTTGGCTGAGTTAATCATATGTTCCTTTTTCAGCGGGATTGGTTTGGGTTTTCCTGTAGAACCAGAAGTTTGTACTACTACAAAATCTTCAGTATTAAACCAATCTGACAAAAAAGAAAAGACAGAACTATTAGTTGTTTTAGAGAAACTCAATAATTCTTCTTCCGAAGTAAAAGAAACTCCGTTTAATTGAATTTTTTTATGAAAAGTGAGGTTTTCCAATTATAGTAAATGACGTTTTATAATCGCTCTTCAGTTATCTTTGGCTTTTCAATATGCCCCAATAACTTTTCTTTCCAGTTTTGCCATCCGTATTTTTTCGAAAATAAGACTAGCATTAACGGATACAGGACAAACACGGGTAAAAACATCTCAATACCAACAGAAGGATCCGAAGTATCTAAAAACAAAGCATCTGTTTGAAAAACAGTCCAATCGGTAGTCACTAAAAACGCTGCCACGATATTATTAATAGCATGTAATCCTAAGGCCAATTCTGTACCTTCATCCATTAACGTTGTTATTCCGAAGAAAAAACCTGTTCCTATATAAAACACCATAGAAATATATCCTAACTTCTCTACTTCTGGATTTGCACCATGTAACAAACCAAATGCTACAGAGGTAATAATTAATGGTACCCATCTATTTTTAAACCAAGTACCTAGTCCCTGCATAAAATACCCTCTAAACAGTAATTCTTCAAAACTTGTTTGTATAGGTAAGCATAAAAACGAAACGGTTACTAACGTAAAAAAAGGAATAGGCTTAAAATTCCATGTATAATTTTCTGGAGATAAAAAAATATCAGACGCTACAATAGAAATAGACACCAATCCCCAAACTATGAATCCAAACCAAAAGCGACTCCAATCAATTTTACTTCTACTGGTTATAACAGTTTTAATAGCTCTTCTATGAATGTACTTTATCCCCAAAAACAGTGATATTAATCCAAAAGCAAACATGATAACCATCAAAAGCAGAAATAAATTTTTATCAATTCCTAAACTCATAAAGTTATCTTTTGCAGCTCTTGAAAACTCAGCCATATTTTCAGAATGTAAAACAGCAGTGACTGCTAACGGTATAACGCCTATAAACTGCCATCCAAATAACACAATAAAAATAACTATTAGGTACAAATACCACTGATTTTCACCTTTGTATGCTTGTTGTATAAAATTCATTTCTAAATATTAAAACTCCATTTTTTTTCACAATTATACCTTAAACTTCCTCTTGACACTTCTAAAGGACTTTCAAAATTGTTTGTAAACAAACTTCCAGTTCCTAGTCCTTGAGGTAGTGGATTGTTTAGCTTATAGGTCCATTGTGCAATTGCGTTCAATCCTATATTACTCTCTAAAGCTGAAGTTATCCAATTCCCAACTTGGTTATTAGACGCTATTTGTATCCATTCGTTACTTCCTTTAAAGCCTCCAACTAAACTTGGTTTCAAAATAATATATTGAGGTTGAATTGTTTCTATGCATTTTTCTTTCTCTTTGGAAGAAAATACGCCTATTAACTCTTCATCTAACGCAATAGCTAAAGGTGTTTCTTCACATAAACTCGCCATTTCTTGCCACTGACCTTGCTTTATTGGTTGTTCTATAGAATGTAAGTCTAACTCGGACAATCGCTGTAATTTTTCTAAAGCATTTTCAGGTAAAAATGCTCCATTAGCATCCACTCTAAGCTCTATTTCTTTTGCTGAAAACTCTCTTCGGATTGATTTTAGTAATTCTATTTCCGTATCAAAATCAATAGCACCAATTTTCATTTTTATCGTTGAAAAACCTTGCTGCAACTTATCTTTAATTTGTTGTTGCATAAAAGATTTATCTCCCATCCAAATCAACCCATTAATTGGAATTTGTTGTTTTCCTCTGGTAAAGTCTGAAGGAAATAACTCAAACAAGTCTTCACTTTCCAATGATAAAAATGCCTGTTCTAATCCAAATTGTATCGATGGGAAATCTATCAGCTCAGATAATAGTTTTTCTAAACCTAGATTAATGTTGTTGCATACCCATAGTAGTTTTTCTTCATAATCAGGTCTGTCATCTGCACTTAATCCTCTGAATAAGCCACATTCTCCAACTCCTTGGTATCTTTCTCTACTTAGAATTAAAAACCAGGTTTCTTTAGTTCTTAAAATCCCACGTGAAGTTCCACTAGCTTGCTTAAAATTTAAAAGGTATTTATGGTAGGTTGCTTTTATCAATCTTTGTTTTTTTAGTTGTAAGCTTCAGAAGCTTTTTTAAACTGGTCTAAATATTGTTGACTTATCCTTCTTGGTTTACTTTTAAAATATGGTAACAAACAGCTCATTATGTATGATTCACTAGTACTTGTAGTCGTTTGTATTATTTTAGTAGTATTACCTTCTGAAAAAAATACATAATCATCTATTTTTGATATGCTCTCTGCATCAAAATGAAAAGTAATTCTTTTGTTTTCTTCAAATGCTAGTATTTCTTCCGTCATAGTTACCATTCTTCCTTGATTATCAACTACAACCCTATAAGTACTTCCTACTTTATTGGTTTTCTCTTCCAATGTTTCGATTGATTTTACCTCTGGCATCCATTGCTTCATTAAATCCACATTCTGAAAATCTGCAAAAACCTCATTTACAGGTTTATTAATTTGTACTTCGTTAGTATATACTACTTCTCCTACAACTAAACCTGTTAAAAAAAATGCAAGGATTAGCGTAGTGATAATTCCTAAAATTATTTTGATTCGTTTCATGTTATATCAACCTATAAGGAAAAAATTAAATGGTTATCGTTTGCCCTATCTCTAAAATCACCAATTCTTTTTTAGCTTGAGCAAACTTTTCTTTAGCTTCATCTACATCAATTTCTATTGCTGGAAACGTATTAAAATGACAGCCTATTACTTTATCACAAATCACTAAATCACTTGCTATAATAGCGTCATCTACTCCCATCGTAAAATTATCTCCTAATGGAAAAATAGACGCCGTTAAATTCGTTGTCATCGGAATTAATTGCATATCCATGGTTACAGCTGTATCTCCTGAAACGTATAATGCTTTTTCTCCTGCTTTGATTACAAAACCTCCTGGTTGCCCTCCATAGGTTCCATCTGCAAAAGAAGAAGTATGAATAGCATTTACATATTTAGCAGAAAAAGTATTATTGGTATAAGTACCTCCATGATTCATAGCATGCCCTTTGAAACCTTTAGCCGTATAATATGTTACAATTTCGTAATTTGAAATAATTGTAGCGTTGGTTCTTTCTGCAATACGTTCTACATCCAGCACATGATCTCTATGTGCATGTGTAAGTAGAATATAATCTGCTTTTATTTCTTCTATATTGATATAGGATGCTTGAGGATTTCCTGAGATAAAAGGGTCAATTAATGTATGTGTTCCATTGATTTCAACACCAAAACACGCGTGACCATAAAAAGTGATTTTCATATAATTAAAATATAATTCTTGTCGTGCAAATTACAAAACTTGCCCTAGTCCAAAAAGAATTGAAAATAAAAAGGTACTTAAGGCCACTTTTTTCAACTCTCCATCCAACAATATTTCTTCCTTATTTTTATACACAAAAAGTATGTGCTTCATCAAAGGGAAATAAGCAATTAGGAATAAAAATTGACTTGTTGATTGATACTTAATTACCACATATAACAACGCAAATACAAAAGATACACCAATTAAAAAATAGTGATATACTTTTGCTGAATCTGCTCCCATTTTTACCACCAACGTATTTTTGCCTGACTTCGCATCATTTTCTCTATCACGCATATTATTTAAGTTTAGTACCGCAGTACTAAGTAATCCAACTGTAATTGCTGGAAAAAAAATGGTAAAATTTAACTGTTTTGTATATAAAAAATAAGTTCCTACGACTGAAAGCAAACCAAAAAACAGAAATACAAAAACATCTCCAAATCCGCTATAACCATAAGCTGATTTACCTACTGTATACTTTATAGCAGCAATAATAGAAGCGATTCCTAATCCGAAGAAAATAGCAGAATATAAAAAGTTGTCTTTTCCAAAGGAAATATAAATAAGTAATAAAGCAATGATAAATGTAATTGCTCCTGTTATTAGCATTGCTCTTTTCATTTGTATTGGAGTAATAGCTCCTGAAGCCACCATTCGCGCTTCTCCTTCTCTTTGATTATCGGTTCCTTTAATACCATCCCCATAATCGTTTGCAAAATTGGACAATACTTGAAACCCGATTGTAGTTAAAATAGCTAACCAAAAAATAGATGATTCTAATATATTACTCTTCCCTACGCTAATAGTTGTTTTAAAAAGTTCAGAAGATACTTTAAAAAAAGACTCGTTTAATCCTAAAAATGCCCCGACAATAATTCCTGATACCGACAAAGGCAAAGTACGCAATCGTGCTGCTTTTATGTAGTTTTTAATCATTCTTAAAAAATAAGATTCCCGCTTTCGCGGGAATAACACTATTGATGTTTTACTGTTATAAATTATTTGCTTCTGCAATTAATTCAGCAATATCTTTTACTTGAATTTGTGCTTCTTTTTCTTTGAATTTTACACCATCTGTCATCATGGTATTACAATAAGGACAACCCGTAGCAATAATTTGAGGGTTTGTTTCTAATGCATCCTCTGTTCTTAACACATTGATATCCTTATCTCCTTTTTCTGGCTCTTTAAACATTTGCGCTCCACCAGCTCCACAACATAATGCAGTTGATTTATGGCGCTTCATCTCTGTCATTTTCACTCCCAAACGTCTAATTAAATCACGTGGACTTTCATACACATCATTTGCACGTCCTAAATAACAAGGATCGTGATATGTTAAACGTTTCCCGTTTAAATTTTTATCCTCAACAGTTAAACGTCCATCACTGATTAGCTTGCTAATATACTGTGTGTGATGATACACTTTGTACTTACCTCCTAATCCTGGATATTCATTTTTTAAGGTATTGAATGAGTGCGGATCACAAGTAACAATTGTTTTAATCTCGTAAGCATTTAAAACCTCAATATTAGTCATTGCTTGCATCTGAAATAAAAACTCATTTCCAGCACGCTTAGCCGCATCACCTGTTGAACTTTCTTCGGTACCTAATACAGCAAAATCCACATTAGCTTGTTGTAGTATTTTTACAAATGCTCTTGTTATTTTCTTTGCTCTGTCATCATAACTTCCTGCAGCTCCTACCCAAAACAACACTTCTGGTTGTTTTCCTTGAGCCATCATTTCTGCCATTGTTGGTACGTTCATAATTCTTTATAGTTTAATTGTTGAACTGTTTTTTATTTAATTTTTGAGAATTGAATAATTAACAATTATTCTTCATCTTTCCAGTTTAATCTATCCATTTGACTATACTGCCATGGTGCTCCATTATTTTCAATATTGGTCATCATCATATTCAACTCTTGCGGAGCTGCTGATTCTTCCATAACCAAATAACGACGCATATCCATAATGATTGATAATGGATCAATATTTACAGGGCATTCTTGTACACAAGCATTACAACTTGTACAAGCCCATAATTCTTCTGGAGTAATATAATCGTTTAATAATTGCTTTCCATCATCAACAAATTTTCCTCCGTTTGCATCCATATTTTTTCCTACTTCTTCTAAACGGTCACGGGTTTTCATCATAATCGCACGTGGTGATAACTCTTTACCTGTTAAGTTTGCAGGACATGCAGAGGTACAACGTCCACACTCAGTACACGTATACGCATTCATCAACTGTACCCAATTTAAGTCGGTAACATCAGAAGCTCCAAATTTTTCTGGTTCCCCTTCCTCTACTCCTTCTTCTGGCATTGCATAAGGATCCGCATCTGGATCCATCATCATCTTCACCTCATTGGTAACAGCTTCAAGATTATTAAACTGCCCTTTTGGGTTTAGATTTGCAAAAAACGTATTTGGAAACGCTAATAAAATGTGTAAATGTTTTGAGTAGTATAAATAGTTTAAGAAAACTAAGATTCCTGCTATGTGCAACCACCAAGCTGTTTTTTCTATTGTATGTAAAGCTTCAGGTGAAAATCCTTCAAACCAAGGTGCTACAATTTGAGAAATAACGTTCCCTACTCCTGCTTCTTGAAAATGCACATCTGTAGCATTCATCACTAAGAACAAGGTCATCAACACCATTTCGAAATATAAAATGATATTACCATCATTCCTTGGCCAACCTTTCATTTCTTTATTCCAAAAACGTTTTACCTTTTCAATATTTCTACGGAACCAAAAAACTGTTACCGCAACTAATACTAAAAACGCTAATATTTCAAAACTTCCAATTAAGAAACCGTATAAAGCATTTCCTATAATTGGTTGAAAAACTCGATGTGTACCGAACAATCCGTCAATAACAATTTCTAACAATTCTATATTGATTAGGATAAAACCTACATAAACTATAATATGTAGCACTCCTGAAATTGGACGACGTACCATTTTATATTGTCCTAAAGCTATTTTAGCCATGTTTTTCCAACGCTCTGGCTTTCTATCACTTCTATCAATATCTTTTCCTAATTTAATGTTGCGTATTAACTTACGAACATTCATTACAAAATACCCGATACCTGCAATTAAAATAAGTGCAAAAAGGATGTTTGGTACGTATTTCTCCATCGTTCTTTAATTATTAAGTTTTGTTAGATTTATAAATGTAAGTTATTTGTCACTTACATTATTGGTATTATTTTCTTCGTTATATGGTTTTGCTTTTTTTCCGAATAATGAAAAATGTACAAATCGCTTAGGATTTAGTTTCATATCTCTTAACAACTCTTCCAATTCTTTTGATGCATTAGTTAAGTTTGTGTACATTTTTTCATCTGTCATTAACTTCCCTAAAGTTCCTTTACCCGATTTCATATCAGCTAACATACTATTTAAATTTGTTAACGTAGTTTCAAGCTTTTTAGCAGATTCACCTAAATTCGCTTTAGCTAGATCATCAGAAACTTTTGAAAAATTATCTGTAATGTTTTTAGCATTTCGTAAAGTCGAATCTAAATTCGTTTTATTATCAGCTAATAACGAATTTACTGAAGATAACGTTTTACGAACATCTGAAATTGTTCCTTCTAAACCTAATATACTTCTGTTTAAACTTTGACGAGATTTTTCGTCTAAAACTTGATTAAACCCTATTAATAAAGAATCAGCTCCGACTAAAACATTTTCTAATTTTGCTTGAATTGGATTCAATTTTTCACCTACAGAAGAAAAAATATCAGATTCCACTTCTCCTTTTAAATAATCTCCAGATTTAGCTATCTCTCCGTCATATTTAGGAACAATTGCTAAATTTTGCCCTCCCATTAAACTAGCTGAGTAAATCTTAGCGATACTATTTTTAGAAAATTTAAAATCGGTTTCTAATGAAATCTTTACTATCAATTTTCCTTTTTTAGTAGCATCTTGATTGAAGTATATTTCGTCAACCTTACCTACCTTAAGACCATTTATTGTAACTAAACTTGCTTCATTAAGACCATTTATATTGCTATACTCAACAAAAAACTGTCTTTTATTAGCACTAAATAAATCTTGTCCTTTTAAGAAATTATACCCCCAAATAAATAGCGCAATAACTATTACAGCAACAATTCCTGTTTTAAGTTCTTTAGACATCATAGTATATTTATACGAGCGAAAATAATAATAATTTTGCGAGTATAAATATAGAATACCTCTAAATTAATGGTTTTTCAACGCTTCTTTCATTGAAATTCTTTGACCATTTTTAAAAGCAACTACCCAAGCATCTTTATACCCTTTGCTTTTTGCTGTAGCTAACGCCTTCTTAATTCCGGAAAAACTCGATGAACTTCCATAATAATACTTATGATAATCATCTAAAAATAAAGACTCTACGTTTTCAAGTCCTTTAAAACTATTTGTAGGTAGTTTTCTTCTCGAAGCTGCTATTTGAACTTTAAATTCTACTTCAGGCGAAGTTTGCTTAGGAATAGCTTCAACCTCTTTCTTTGAAACTTCTTCTTTTTTAGGTTTTGACACTACAACTTCTTTTTTTACAACCTCTTTAGGAGTTTCTTTTTTGGTTTCAACTGGTTTTGATACTTTTTCTGTCTCTTTTGAATTTTCAAACACTACAGCTCCTTGGCTTTGAATAGTATTTAACTTTAAACTTGTTATATACCTTTTTATAGCATCAGCTATTGCTTTTGCCATTTTTAACTGCCCAGGTCTAGTATTCAAAAACTTCCCTTCTTCTTTATTTGTTAAAAAACCTAATTCAACCAAAACACTAGGCATTACTGTTTCTCGTAATACTAAAAAATTAGCCTGTTTTACTTTTCTGTTATTTCTTTTTAATTCAACAAAGTTATTTTGAATTAATCCTGCTATTCCTAAACTATTATCTAAGTTTTCTTCTTGTAATACTGATAAACCTATTACCGATTCAGGAGAATTAGGATCATAATCATAATTTTGTTTATAGTTGTCCTCTAATAAAATTACAGCATTTTCTCGTTTAGAGATTTCTAAGTTTTCTTTATTCCCATTTAAACCCAAAACAAAAGTACTAGCCCCATTAGGGTCTGGTCTTGTGAAAGCATCACAGTGAATAGAAACAAATAAATCTGCTTTTTTATCATTTGCTATTTTAGCGCGATTATGTAACTCTATAAAGACGTCTTTTTTACGAGTAAAAATTACATCTATATCTTTTGATGTTAGTAATTCTTTACCTACATCTAATGCTACGCGTAACGCTATATTTTTCTCTTTATACCCATTCCCTAAATTACCAGAATCTTTCCCACCGTGACCAGCATCTAATACCACAGTATATTTTTTTTGTGCAAAAACTGTTGATATGCAGCCTGATGAAACTGTAAAAAAGGTTATTATAATTAGAGATAATTTTGAGATATTATATTTACGGAAATTTAAGAATTGCATCAATAAAATTTAACTATTTTTGGATTTTAAAATATAGGCTCGCAAATAGCAAGCCAAAGTTTTTAAATATAACACAAAAATAGTATTATTAATATTGCGAGCAAATCCAACTTACATACTTTTAGCTTTCTATCTTTTTTGTTTTCAAATAAGTTCTGCACAAGAATTTGGTAAAACAGGAATTTCTCCTCAAAAACCTAAAAAAGATTCTATTTTTAATAACCCAAAAGGCTCAATTATAGGGTTAAAAAACAATGATCTTGTAACTAAAAAAAAAGATACAATAGTGAACGATTCTATAAAACCTAAAGAAGTTATTGACGGAATTATCACCCACAATGCAGAGGATTATACTATACAAGATGCTAAAAACAAAACTATTACCTTATATAACAATGCACATGTAACTTATACTGATATTGATTTAAAAGCTGGGATTATTATTCTTGACTACAAAAATAACATGGTATATGCTAAAGGAATTAAGGATAGTACTGGTTACCTTCAAAGACCTCAATTTAAACAAGGTGGTCAAGAGTCAGAACAAGATTCAATTTTATTTAATTTTAAAACAAAAAAAGCTTTAGTTTATGGTGTAAAAACTGTTCAAAGTGGAATTATTACCTATGGAGAGAAAACAAAAAGAGTAAATGACTCTACCATTTATATGCGTAGATTGCGTTTTACTACTTCTCAGAAAAAAATTCCTGATTACTATATTCAAACCAACAAAGCTAAGTTGGTGCCTGGTAAAAAAATTATTGTAGGTGGGAGTAATTTGGTATTAGCCGATGTACCTACCCCTGTATATTTACCTTTTGCTTATTTTCCTTTGACAGATAAAAGAACTTCTGGTTTTATTATACCTTCATGGGGGGAAAGTAATAATCAAGGCTTTTTCTTACAAAATGGAGGGTATTATTTTGCTTTAAGTGATTATTTTGATTTAACAACCTTAGGTGATTTGTACACAAATGGAAGTTGGGGGCTTAATGCCACGTCCAACTATTACGTCCGTTATAAATTTAACGGAAATTTTAGTGTTCGTTTTGAAAATATTATTCAAGGGATTCGCGGTTTAAGCGACTATAGTAAATCTAACAATTTTAATATCCGTTGGAGTCATAGTCAAGATGCTAAATCTAGTCCAAATTCTCGTTTTTCAGCATCTGTAAACCTAGGAAGTAGTAAATATTATAGACAATCATTAAACGAATACAACAGCTCACAATTTTTAAATAACACATTGAGCTCTTCTATTTCTTACTATAAAAAGTTTGTAGGTACTCCATTTAATATGAATGTGACTGCAACACACTCTCAAAACACCAATACAGAATCAATTACAATGACACTCCCGTCATTACAATTAAATATGGATCGTATTTACCCATTTGCAGGTAAAGGTGGTGTCAAAAAAAATCCTATCCAAAAAATGGGATTAAATTATAGTATGCAGGGTCAATACCAAATAAACACTACAGATGATGAGTTTTTTACTTCAAAAATGTTTAAGACCGCAAAAAAGGGAGTACAACATAACTTAAGTACTAATACTAGTATGAAAGCTTTTAAATATTTCACCTTATCTCCTAGTGTGAACTATAAAGATGTTTGGTATTTAGATAAAATCAACAAGAGATACGATCCTACAATAACAAATAAAGATGGTAATTTAGGAGACGTTGTAAATGATACCATTAGTGGGTTTACTCGTTTTAATGAATACAATTTTGGAGTTTCATTATCAACAAACATCTATGGTACTTTTAACTTTAAAAAAGGAAGACTTAAAGCTATCCGCCATACCATTAGGCCTTCTATTTCTTATGGTTATCGTCCAGATTTTGCTAAAGACTATGATTTACAAGTACAACAAAGTTCTGACCCAAATGACTTATTAACTTACTCACCTTTTGAAGGTGGAATTTATGGAACACCTGGAAGTGGAGTTTCTAACTCTATAGGGATAACCGTTAACAACGTTTTAGAAGCAAAAGTAGCTCCAAAAGATCCTGATAGTGATGAAGAAGACAAAAAAATAACAATTCTTAACAATCTAAACTTTAGCACCAACTATAATATTGCGGCTGACAGCTTACGTTGGAGTCCAGTTAGAGCAAATGCAGGAACAAGGCTTTTTAAAGACAAGTTAGCCTTAAATATGAATGCTACTTTAGACCCTTACCAAGTTAATAGCAAAGGACAGAGAATTGACGAATTTAACTCTAATATTTTTAGACTTACTAATCTTGGTGTTACTGCCAACTACTCTATCTCTAGTAAAGATTTTGAAAAAGATAATGATAACAAAAAGGACACTGAAAACAAAAATGGTAATGGAGCGCAAAATACTCCTGATGTTTTTGGTGAAAATATAGGAAGTACAAATGAGTTTTCTAGTAATCCTAATAACAAACAAAATAAAGAAAACGAAACAAAAGAAACCGAATTATATAAAGCTAAAATACCTTGGACCCTTAACTTAGCTTATAGTATGAGCTACACTGACAATGGTTTAACCAGTCAAATAGGAAGTAATACATTAATGTTTAGTGGTGATGTAGAATTATCTCCTAAATGGAAGGTTGGCTTTTCTTCTGGATATGACATCAAAGACAATGCTTTTACTTATACCCGCTTAAGTTTTTCAAGGGACTTAGATAGCTGGAGATTTAATTTTAACTGGACTCCATTTGGAGTAAACTCTTCATATAGCTTCTTTATTGGTGTAAAATCTTCAGTTTTAAGCGATTTAAAATGGGATAAAAATAAACCACCAGATAGAGTTCTATTCTAAAATTCAGGAAACATAATTGTTCTGTTTTCACAAAAAACTTTTGCATCTTTAAAACCTAAACAAAAATGAAAAAAATAATAACTACTGATAAAGCTCCTGCTCCAATTGGACCATACAACCAAGCAGTGCTCAGCGGAAACACTTTATACACATCGGGTCAAATAGCCATCAACCCAACTACAGGTGAACTAGTATTAGATTCTATTGAAGCAGAAACCAAACAGGTTATGCAGAACATGAAAGAAGTATTAGCGGCAGCTGATATGACTTTTGAAAATGTAGTAAAAACTTCTATTTTCATTTCAGACATGTATAATTTTTCAAAAATAAATGCTGTTTATGCTGAATATTTTGATGAAGCTACAGCTCCTGCTCGTGAAACAGTAGAAGTTGCTAACTTACCCAAGTTTGTAAATGTTGAAATTAGTATGATTGCTATTAAATAACAACAATCATTAATAACAAAATAAAAAATCCACTTCTTAAAAAAGTGGATTTTTTATTTATATCGCTTTAATCAACAATTCTGCTGTTGCGGGGTTTGTTGCTAATGGAACATCATGCACATCACACAAACGCATTAGCATAAAAATATCTGGTTCATGCGGATGCTTTGCCAAAGGATCCCTAAAGAACAATACCATTTGACATTTTCCTTCTGCCACCCTACCCGCTATCTGAGCATCGCCTCCAATAGGCCCCGACAAAAATTTTGTTACTTCAAAGCCTGCTTTTTCAGCTTTCTCTCCGGTGGTTCCTGTAGAGATTAATTTAATTCTCTTTTGATGTAATACCGCCTTATGTTCATTTAAAAATTGAACCATCTCCGCTTTCATTCCATCATGTGCTATAATTGCTATTTCCATAAAGTAGTATTTAAAAAAGTATTCCCGCTAAAAAGCGGGAATACAATATTACAAAATATTTTATGCTTTTATAAAGATGCTGAATATTCTAATAAATCTACAATCTTTGTTGCATACCCAAACTCATTGTCGTACCATGAAATTACTTTAAAAAAGTTTTCATTTAACTCCAAACAAGCATCTGCATCAATAACAGAAGTTCTGGTTTCTGAAACAAAATCTTGCGATACTACCTCATCTTCAGTATACCCTAAAATACCTTTTAACTCTCCTTCAGAAGCTTCTTTTAAAACTGCTAAAATTTCTTTTAGCGAAGTAGCTTTTTCTGTTCTAAATGTTAAATCTACTAAAGAAACATCAGCAACAGGAACTCTCACTGCCATTCCTGTTAACTTTCCTTTTAATTCTGGAATAACCGTAGTTACTGCTTCAGCCGCACCTGTTGATGTAGGAATAATATTGTTTACAACTGAACGCCCTCTACGCCATGCCTTATTAGGTCCATCAACTACATTTTGAGTCGAAGTTGCTGCATGCACGGTAGTCATCAATCCTTCTTTTAAACCAAAAGTATCATGGATAACCTTTGTTAATGGTGCTAAACAGTTTGTTGTACAAGATGCGTTTGATATAATCACCTCATCAGCTGCTAAACTTTTGTGATTCACCCCCATCACATACATATTCGCATTTTTTGATGGTGCTGAAATAATTACTTTTTTAGCCCCTCCAGTAATATGCATTCCTGCTTTATCTTTATCAGTAAAAAAACCTGTAGATTCTATTACATATTCTGCTTCAACTTCATTCCATTTTAAATTTTCTGGATTTCTTTCTGCAGTAATTCTAATCGCTTGTCCATTAACAATTAAATTTCCATTCTTTACCTCTACTTCGCCATCAAAACGTCCATGAACAGAGTCGTACTTTAACAAATAGGCTAAATAATCTACTTCTAACAAATCGTTAATTGCCACGACTTGAACATTGTCTCTTTTCATTGCTGAACGGAAAGCTAATCTTCCAATTCTTCCGAATCCGTTAATTCCTATTTTTATCATTTATTTTTAAATTTTGTATTCGTATATAATTAAGTCGTCATAATATCAGATACACGCAATAGTTCAGTATCAATATTATGTTGACCTTTGATTGCTTTTTTTAAACTTGTTGTTACAACTTTATTATCTCTTAAACCAACCATTAGATTCGTTTTTCCATCAAGTAATAACTCTACTGCACTCACTCCTAACCTACTAGCCAAAACCCTATCAAAACATGATGGAGAACCTCCTCGTTGCATGTGTCCTAACACTGAAACTCTAACTTCATATTCAGGTAAATTCTCCTCTACGTAATCTGCCAATTCAAATACATTTTTACCCGTTTTGTCTCCTTCAGAAACAACTACAATACTTGATGATTTCCCTGATCGTCTACTTTTCCTCAAAGATTCTAACATTCTTTCCAACCCTAAATCTTCTTCAGGTATTAAAATTTCTTCTGCCCCTGCTCCTACACCAGCATTTAAGGCAATAAATCCTGCATCTCTTCCCATTACTTCAACAAAGAAAAGACGGTTGTGAGACGAAGCGGTATCTCTAATTTTATCTATAGCACTAACTGCTGTATTCAATGCTGTATCATAACCAATGGTATGGCTAGTCCCATAAATATCATTATCTATAGTTCCGGGAATTCCAATGACAGGAAAATTATGTTCTTCATTAAAAATTACTCCCCCTGTAAAAGAACCATCTCCTCCAATTACTACCAAAGCTTCTACTTGATGTTTCTGTAAACTTTCAAACGCTTTTTGTCTTCCTTCTTTGGTTCTAAAATCTTTAGAGCGCGCTGACTTTAGAATTGTTCCTCCTTTGTGAATAATATTGTTCACACTTCGAGCAGTTAAAGGAACCAAGTCTCCTTCTATAAGTCCTTGATATCCTCTATAGATTCCCATACACTCTAAGTCATAGTAGGCGCATGTTCTTACAACTGATCTAATTGCGGCATTCATTCCTGGAGCATCCCCTCCAGAAGTCATAACAGCTATTTTTTTTATTTTTTCCATAAAACGAACATCAAATTTACTCAATTTTAGTCATTTTTAAACAAAAAACAGAAAATTCATTTTCCTATTTAATTCAAATTTAACGTTTCATTTTATTTAGTTACTTTTAGCCAATAAATTATACAAACCATGCTATTAACCCCTCTTGATTACATCATCATTTTTGGATTTTTTATTCTTTCATTATTCATAGGTATTTGGGCCTCGAAATCAGCTGGTAAAGACAGTGCTGAGTTCTTTTTATCGGGAAGAAATATGCCTTGGTGGTTATTAGGTGTTTCTATGGTTGCCACAACTTTTGCTGCTGACACTCCTGGTTTGGTAACCGAATTGGTTCGAAAAAATGGAGTATCAGGAAACTGGGTTTGGTGGGCTATGCTACTTACAGGAATGCTTACCGTATTTTTTTATGCTAAACTTTGGCGAAAATCAGGTATTACAACCGATTTAGAGTTTTACGAGTTGAGATACTCTGGTAAAATGGCTAGTTTTTTAAGAGGTTTTAGAGCTATTTATCTGGGTGTTATCTTTAATGTAATTACCATGGCAGGTGTTTGTTTGGCTGGTGCAAAAATCGCGAATATTTTACTAGGAATCTCTCAAAGTGAAATGTTATTATATTCCTCAATTGTTGTAGTAATTTACTCATCCTTAGGAGGATTAAAAGGTGTACTACTTACTGATTTTGTTCAGTTTTTAATAGCTATGGCAGGTTCTATTTGGGCTACTATATATATTGTTGGGTTACCAGAAATTAATGGTTTATCTAATTTACTAACTCATCCTAATGTAAGCTCTAAATTAGCGATGCTTCCAGACTTTTCCAACAAAGAAGCATTGATTACTCTATTTATTATTCCTTTTGCTGTACAATGGTGGAGCACTTGGTATCCTGGTGCTGAACCAGGAGGAGGAGGTTATATAGCTCAGCGTATGTTAGCCGCTAAAGATGAAAAAAACGCTACTTGGGCCACATTGTTTTTTAATTTTGCTCATTATGCATTACGTCCATGGCCATGGATTATAGTGGGATTAGCTTCTTTAATCATCTTCCCTAATTTAGAAAGCATTAATCAAACATTTCCTAATTTATCTACTGAGATGCAAGGACATGACGTTGCCTATGCTGCTATGATGACTTATTTACCTGCTGGTTTATTAGGTATTGTCTTAACTTCGCTAATTGCAGCATTTATGAGTACCATTTCTACTCAATTAAACTGGGGTAGCTCCTATGTTGTTAATGATTTTTATAGTCGTTTTATCAATAAAGAAGCTTCTGAACGTCAAAAAGTCATTGTTGGTAGAATATCTACTGTAGTTTTAATGTTCTTAGCTGCTGTATTTTCGTTCTACTTACAGTCTGCTAAAGGTGTTTTTGATTTACTATTACAAATTGGTGCAGGAACGGGCTTGTTATTTATTCTACGTTGGTTTTGGAGTAAAATAAACCCTTACAGTGAAATTGCTGCTATGGCTATTTCGTTTATTATTGCTGTTTTCTTTTTCATTAATGGTAAACTTGAAACTCCTCTTATTGAAATTGCTGGTTACTGGCAGTTAATTATTGGTGTTTTTGTTACTACTATTGGATGGGTTATCGTTACTATTTTAACACAACCTACAGATAATAATACTCTAGAAAAGTTTGACGCTCTTATTTTTGATGGAGAAAGTAAATTTAAAAATATAGGTTTTAAAATAGTTGGTTTTATAACTGGAACTATTGGTGTTTATAGCTTTTTATTTGCTACAGGAAACTGGATTTATGGAAAAATCAATTTAGCTATAACACTTACTATTACAACTGCTATTTGTATTTTGATTTTAAGACGAATTTGGAAGTATATTTCATAGACAGAAAACAATAGAGTTCCTAACAATTATTGTATCGCTTTTTTATATTTTGAAATAATTGTTTGTACTCTAGTATTTTCAAAAACTGAAGGATATAGCTCCTTTATAATTACGTGATATTCAAAATCAATCGCTAAGGCATTTTTTAAATGTGTTAAGCTATACTCTTCCTTACCTAAAATCAAAAACAACCCACAAAGTCTGTATTCAATCTCTGCAAACTCTTTGTATATCTTTTTAGCCTTAATCAATATCTTCAAGGATTCATTAAACTCACCTAAAAACAATAATATATCTGCTAAGGCCACGTAGATTTCAATTTCTATATCTCCTAACTTTAAACAATTAGTAAAAGCACTTACTGCCTCTTCATAAAAATTAAGCTTCAAGTTAATATCTCCATAGCGTCTCCAATACAACACATTACCTTCATCAATTTGCAGTGCTTTATTGATATAATACAATGCTTTTTGGTAATTCTCTTGATTATAACATGCATTCGTTAATAAAATCCACCCTCTATCCAAAAGAGGATCTTCATGAACTGCTTTCTTATAAAAACTCACAGCTGTTTGAGTGTTACCTAAATGCTCATAACATTCTCCAATCCTTATATAAGCATATGCTGTAGGATCATCTAACTCTAAAGTAACAAGATAATTCTCTATAGCTTCTTGATAGCGCTTTAACTCTTCTAACGTTTTTGCTTTTTCTAAATACCCTCCAATAAAACTATCATCAATTAACACAGCATAATCATAAGCAACAAGAGCCTCTTTAAACATTCCTAGCTCAAAATATTGTTTTCCTAACTGATGCCATGCTACTTCACAATAAGGGTTTTTATCTAAGTAAGCATTTAAAAAACGGATTGCATCTTCATGATTTTCTTCCATATCAAAACAATACACAATATTGTATAAAGAAGAATAATCCTCATAATCTACCTCGATACACTTCGCAAAGTTTAATCGTGCATTTTCGAAATCATCTAAATACAAATACTCCATACCTATCATTGACCATATATCAGCAGGGTCTTCTATATATTGTAGTGACTCTTTTAATATTGAAATGGCCTCAGTATGTTTTTTCTTTTTAGATAAAATGATTGCCTTTTGTATAAACACCTCATCGTTATGTGGCTCAACAGCTTCTATATTAGACAGCATTTTAATCGCTTCATGCAATTCATCTTCAAAAATTAAAATTTCAACTTTCATTAATTTTAGTTGAATTGATGAGGGATGTTGCTCTAAACCTAGTTGAACAGCTTTTTTAGCTAAAGAATGTTTACCTATATTTAAGTAATGTTCTATTATGTTTTCAAACTCGACTGCATCAAAAAAATATACTTCATTGGTTTTCAACATCGATTCAAATTTTGACAGTGACATAGGCTAACAGATTTGAATTTACATAAAGTTACAACAAGAACAGTGCCCATTTATCTTTTGTCGCAATTGTTTTCAACAATTTAATTAACAATTAACATATCGCTCCTCTTTAATTTTTTAATATTTAAAAGAAACGATAGATTATTTTTCTATATTTGAAAGAACTAAAAAATTCAATTGAATTTAACATCTAATTTTTAAACAAAATATCATGAGTAAATTTGACGAAAAAGTAGCCCTTTACAAGAAATTTATGGACGATAGAGATATTCGTTCTAATACTGAATTATTAACAGCGGTAACTAAAGGATTAGGCCCTTCTATTTATAAAAATGATGCTGAAACAGTATCTGGTAGCGATGCAAAAGAATTAGAAACAGTTAAGAAAAATTTTCTAATAAATAAGTTAGGGTTAACTGATGGTCCAGCTCTAGACAAAGCTATAGAAGAAGTAATGGAAAGAATTGGGAAATCTGAAAGAAATAAATACCGTGCAGTAGTATACTACATGCTTGTTAAGAAATTTGACAAAGAAGCTGTTTACGGAATGTAAGAATTACATCTCTATAAAAATATAAGTCCTGTATTTACTTTTGAATACAGGATTTTTTTATTTTAGCCACCAACAAACAACGTATATATATGTCGCAATTCATTAGCGTTTTTGACATGCTAAAAATTGGGGTGGGACCTTCTAGCTCCCACACTTTAGGCCCTTGGAGAGCAGCTCAACAATGGATTCAAAAATTAAAAGACTCCAACGAGTTTCTTTTAATAGAAGAAGTAAAAGTAGATTTGTATGGTTCTCTCTCTTTAACCGGTAAAGGGCATGCGACAGATTTGGCTGTTTTATTAGGATTAAGTGGTGCTGACCCAGAGTATGTTCCTATTGAAAGCATTGATGTAATTATTAATGATATTCATAATAAAGAGCAACTGTTTTTTAACAACGAAAAGAATATTCCATTCTTTAAAGACTCTGTAAAATTTAATAGAGAATTTCTTCCCTTTCATGCCAATGGAATGACTTTTAGAGGCTATGCTCAAGGAGTAGAAATTTCTACTGAAACCTACTACTCTATTGGTGGTGGTTTTATTGTTCAAGAGAATGACAATCTGGCAGAAGATATAGAAATTAATAAACAAAACTTTCCGTTTCCTATAAACAGAGCTACTGAACTTGAAGCTTACTGTGAAAAAGAAGGTTTGAATATTTCTGACATTGTACACCAAAATGAGTTGGTTATCAACTCAGCTGAGGATATTGATAAAGAACTACATCGTATATGGAATACCATGTTAGAATGCATGTATATTGGTTGCCATACCCAAGGCATTTTACCAGGTGGTTTAAACGTTAAACGACGTGCTTTTGAAACACATAAAAAGCTGATAAAAGATGCTGAATACACCAATCAAGAAGAATGGATAACTGCTATTCGAGGTACCGAAGTTAAATTTCGAGAAATTTTAAAATGGGTAAGTTGTTTGGCCCTATCGGTAAATGAAGTAAATGCTGCATTAGGTAGAGTTGTTACCGCTCCAACTAATGGAAGCGCAGGAGTTATTCCTGCCGTTTTAATGTACTACCTAGTTATTGAAAACCATGAAGCAGGTTTTGAGGAAGTAAAAAAATTCTTACTTGTTGCTGGAGAAATTGGTAGTATTTTTAAGAAAAATGCCACAATTTCTGCTGCTATGGGAGGTTGTCAAGCAGAAATAGGTGTTTCATCTGCCATGGCTGCTGCTGCTTTAACTGAATTATTAGGAGGTACTCCTTCTCAATGTTTGGTTGCTGCGGAAATTGCCATGGAACATCATTTAGGGCTTACTTGTGATCCTATTGGTGGTTTGGTACAAATTCCTTGTATTGAACGAAATGCTATGGGAGCTATCAAAGCTATTAATGCTGCCGAATTGGCTTTAGAAACCAACCCAAAAGAATCTAAAGTTCCACTAGATAAGGTTATTGACACTATGTGGGAAACTGCTAAGGATATGAACCGAAACTACAAAGAAACTTCAGAAGGAGGTTTAGCTATTACAGTACGTTTGGCTGATTGTTAGTTTTTATTTTATTTCAACAGGTTCTCCTAAAAATTTAGGTTTTACATTAAAGAGGATATCTACAAATACTTTTACTCTTGCAAGGTATTCTCTTAGTTGAACTTTTATAGCTCTTTTACCTGAAACTCCTTTGGCATTGAATCCTATTGCATCAATATCAAAATGTTGAGCCAAATACAGAGCTCTCTCATTATGAGATGGTTGAGAAATAACCGTTACAGAAGTTTGCCCGAAAATTTCTTTGACTCTTATAACTGAATCCAACGTTCTAAAACCTGCATAATCTAAAAAGATTTTATCCTCTGGAATTCCCGATTTTATTAAATCATTTTTAAAATCAGTAGGTTCATCGTAATTTTCAGAACCATTATCTCCGCTTACTACAATAAAATCTATCTTTTGAGCTTTATACAATTCAATTGCTGCATCCAACCGAAATTGATAATATAAATTGACTCTTCCATCAGAAAGATACTTTACTGTACCCAATAAAAGACCTACTTTATTTTTTGGGATATTTTCTGTGGTGTTAAATACTTTTCCTTTAGCATTATTAACTATAGTTATATTAGAAACAGCAATTATAATAATAGTTAAAAAACAACTTATCAGAAAAACAATAGCAACTTTTTTTCTCTTCATTTACCTAGTAAATACCAATTCAGTTTCAGTTGACATTTCTTGAGAAAACCCATACCCTTCAACATCAAAACCTTTTAACTCTTCTATAGTTTCAATATTATGATCAACTATATAACGTACCATTAACCCTCGTGCTTTTTTAGCAAAAGTCATGATAGTTTTATACTGTCCGTTTTTAAAATCTTTAAAAACGGGAGTAATCATTGGTACTTTCAATGCTTTTTTAGGAAGTGCTTTAAAATACTCTGAACTTGCTAGATTGATTAGTAGTTCGTCATCAGCTAATTCTTCATTTAACGACTCTGCTAAAGTAGTGCCCCAAAATTTGTACAAATTATCTGCTCTTCCCACTTTCAATTTGGTTCCCATTTCTAAACGATACGGCTGAATCAAATCTAACGGTTTCAACAAACCATATAAACCAGACAAAATTCTCAACTTATCTTGCAATACAGGAACCTTATCTTCTGAAAGAGAGTTTACATCAATCCCTCTATACACCTCTCCTGTAAAAGCAAAAACTGCTTGCTTTGCATTTTCTAAAGAAAAAGGTGGATGCCATTCTTGATTTCTATCGTAGTTTAAGCTCGCTAAGTCATCAGAAATCTTCATCACCTCTCCTATTTTTTTTCTAGATAGTGTCTTAAGTTTCTTATTCAACTTTTCCGATTGTTCTAAAAATCTAGGTTGTGTATATATCTCTGTCGTTGCTTTAGTATCAAAGTCTAACGATTTGGCAGGTGAAATAATAATCTTCATTCAATAAATATTTACGGTAAAAATAAGAAGCAATTTTAAAACCATCAATTACTTCGAGTAATTAATATTGATTACAGTATTGATAAATTTAATACTATATTTTTAGTCCGTCATAAGCCAAAAACACATTTTTTGGCAACTCTTTTTCAACCTCATCATGAAAACCTAATAACTCACTAATATGCGTTAAATATGCTTTTTTAGGCTGAACATCTTCTATAAAACTCAACGCTTCCTCTAGATTAAAATGTGTCTTATGTGGTTCTTTTCGTAACCCTGTTACAATTAAAACATCAAGATCTTTCAATTTCTTTTTTTCTTCTTCAGAAATTGTCTTAATATCCGTTACATAAGCTATATCATTAAAACGATAACCTAAAATAGGCAACTGTCCATGCATTACTTCTATTGGAATCATCTCTACTCCATCCAACATAAAGTTTTCTTTATATGAAATTGTATTAACTTTTACTTTAGGAGCGCTTGGATACCTATTTTCTGTAGCAAAAATATAATCATATCGTTTTTTCAAAATATCAAAAACCCTATCAGTAGCATATAGAGGCATCTCTCCTATTTGAAAACAATAAGGACGAATTTCATCCAGTCCTGCAATATGATCTGCATGTTCATGGGTAAACAAAATCCCATTTACTAATTGTACTTCCTCTCGCATCATTTGTTGACGAAAATCAGGACCACAATCAATCACATAATTAACATCATCCCAAGAAATTAGAATGGAAGAACGTAATCGTTTGTCTTTCGGGTTTTTAGATAAAGCTACTGGATGTTTGCTTGCAATCATTGGAACACCAGTCGAAGTTCCAGTTCCTAAAAAGGTTACTTTTAATTGTTTTTTTTTCTTCATTTTCATCACAAAAATACAACAAAAATTGTCTGGTGGCTCCTAATTTCAGTACATTTGTACTACGTAACAAAAAATAACAAAATGGCAATTACGTTAAAAGGAGATCAAAAAATAAATACAGTACCTACAACCAAAACTAAAGCGTTAAAAATTAACTTGAATGCCCATATATATGGGACTTTTGCTGAAATTGGAGCTGGACAAGAAACTGTTCGTAATTTTTTTAGAGCCGGAGGAGCATCGGGTACTATTGCAAAAGCAATGAGTGCATATGACAAAGATTTTTCTGATGCCATTTATGGAGTTGAAAAAGACAATCGTTATGTTACAGAACTTCGATTAAAGAAAATGTTAAAGCATGAAATGGATTTAATCGAAGAACGTTTAGATCGTCAAAAACATCCAGATAAATTATTTTTTAGTTATGCTAATACCGTGGCTACAATAAACTTTACTAAAAAGTTTAAAGGTCATGGTTGGGTTGGAATTCGTTTTCAATTAGATCCTTTAGAAGATTATAACGAAATTGTTTTACACCTTCGTTTTAAAGAAACGGATGCTCGTTTACAACAAGAAACTTTAGGTATTTTAGGTGTTAACCTAATATATGGCGCTTATTATTTAAATGATAACCCTAAAGAGTTACTTAAATCTTTTTATGATAATATAGATAAAGATCGTTTAGAGATAGATATGATCAACTTCTCTGGTCCTCGTTTTATGTATGTTGATAACCGTTTAATGAGTTTACAACTAGTTAAAAACGGTATGACTAACGCTGTAATGTTTGGACCTGATGGTAACAATATGTTACCTGCACAAGTACTTTACAAAAAAAATATCTTAGCGCTTCGTGGTAGTTACAGACCTGTAACAAAAGTAAACATGGATATGTTTGAACGTTCTAAGCAATTATTTTTTAATGAGAACAAAGTAGACCCTAGTAAAACCAAAATTATCTTTGAAATTACCTTAAGTAATCTTCGAGCTGAAGGAGAAATTAATGAACGAGATTTCTTAGACAGAGCAGAACTTTTGTGTTCTTTAGGGCTGAACGTAATGATTACCAACTATCAAGAGTACTTTAAATTGGTTGAATACTTTAGTGAATTTACTAAAGAAAGAATGGGATTAGCTATGGGAGTATATAATCTTATTCAAATTTTTGATGAAAAGTATTACCGCGATTTAAGTGGTGGTATTTTAGAAGCCTTTGGTAAATTATTCTACAGAGACTTAAAAGTGTACATGTATCCTTATAAAGATGAGGAAACAGGAGAGTTTATTACTAGTGAAAACTTAAAAGTACACCCTAGAATGAAAGAATTGTATAAGTTCTTTAAAAACAACGGTAGACTTCTTGATATTAAAGATTTCAATCCTGATATTTTACATATTTTCTCTAGAAAAGTTTTAAAGATGATTAAAAACGGAGAAGATGGTTGGGAAGAAATGTTACCTAAAGGGGTAGCTGAAATCATCAAAGAAAAACGTTTATTCGGTTGTACTAAAAAACTGGGATAACTTATTTTCCTTCTTTTTAAACCTTTTAGTATCTTTAAAGTCTAACAACTAAATAACTTTTTTAGTTGACTGACGAAATTACACTTATAGATAAACTACAGCAGCCTCAAACAAAAGAGGTTGCTTTTAAGCATTTGGTATCGCACTATAAAGAGCGATTGTATTGGCATATTAGGAAAATTGTAATTTCTCATGATGATGCCGATGATGTTTTACAAAATACTTTTATCAAAATATTTAAGAATATTGATAGTTTTAAAAGAGACAGCAAACTGTATTCGTGGATGTATCGAATAGCAACAAACGAATCAATTACATTCATTAACAAAAGAGCTAAAGAAAAAAACATTGATATTTCTGATTATCAACAAGTATTAATCTCGAATTTTGATAGTGATCAATGGTTTTCTGGAGATGAAATCCAAGTAATTTTACAAAAAGCAATTGCTACGTTACCTCAAAAACAGCAGTTGGTATTTAATATGAAGTATTTTGATGAAATGAAATACGAAGAGATTTCTGACATTTTAGAAACCTCGGTTGGAGCATTAAAAGCATCGTATCATATAGCCGCTAAAAAAATTGAACAATTTATAAAGAACTATAATTAAACCTTTTAAGTAAAATAAAGTCTTATTAGAGTAATGAAGAAAGATTTAAAACATACTATAGATTATTTAAACCAAAAGGTGGATAAAAAAACGGGGTTTTCTGCCCCAGAAGGATATTTCGACAATGTTCAGGAGAGTATTTATTCCTCTTTATTTGTAGACAGCCTACCTAAAGAGAAACCGTTTTCTACACCTGATGATTATTTCACCTCTGTAGAAAAAAATATTCTATCAAAAATAGAACAAAAAGAAAATACAAAAGTAAAAGTTATACCGCTTCGTAATCGTCTATTTCAATACATACCAGCTGCAGCAGCGGCATCTGTATTACTTTTTATTGGAATTAACTACTTTAGCTCTCAAAAGATTTCTTTTGATGATATAACCATTGCCGATGTTGAATCTTGGTACGATAATGGATATGGAAATACCAATACCGATGAGTTAGCTACAGTTATTAATCCTGCTGATATTGAAGAAGACATATTATCAACTATTAGTGACGAAAATTTAGAGGATTATTTAAATACAATTGACAACAATACACTATTAAATGAAATTGAATAGAATGAAAAAAAACATACTTTTAACCTTCTTTTTATGCTTAAGTGTTTTTTTTACTCAAGCGCAAACAAGAAAAGGAGGATATGAAAAAATTAGAGCTTTTAAAATAGCTTTTCTTACCGAAAGACTAAATTTAACAGAACACGAAGCTGAAAAATTTTGGCCTATCTATAACATATATGATAAAAAAATGATGGAGCTTCATAGAGAAGAACGACGTGGTATAAAGAAAAATATCATGAGTAGTGGCGGTCTTGATAGTTTATCTGAAAAAGAATCAAAAGAGATTTTTGACAAAATTAAATTAGTTGCAAAACAACAATATGAAACAAAGACTGAGTTTTATTCCAAGTTGACTAAAATTTTACCCTACAAGAAAATCCTTCAGCTTGAAATTGCGGAACACGAATTTAACCGCAAGCTTATAGGAAAACTCAAAGGCAGGAATAAAGAGTATCACAAATAAAAAAGGAAGCGATAATCGCTTCCTTTTTTACTTATCTACTAATGCTAAACAAACATATAAATCTGGTTTGTTTGCTGTAAATTGTCTAAGCCAAATTGTTAGCTCTTCTATTTCGTAGGGTAATAATCTACTTAAAGCTTTTTCAAGCTCTCTACAAAACAAATCGGCGTTAAAACTAACTTTTTGGAGTACAGTTTTAGTGTACTCATACATAGCTCTTGCCATATCTTTATTGGGGTTATCTGTTATTTATTTCAGAACGTAATTTACAAAAATTTATTCCATATTAGGTGTTAAATTTTATCAAAAAAAAATCGAGACTTGATCAAGTCTCGATTCCTATAAACAACTAACTTATTAATTATAAATTGTTTACCTTTTCTATTAAAGCATTTGCTCTTGTCTCTAACTCAGCACTAACTGACTTGTAATGAGCTTTTTTATTTTCAACATTTTTTGCGTTTACTTTTGCAATTAAATCATCAAAAGTTACAATAACCTCATCAACAATAGCATCTGCTTTCTCTTTATTAGCCTCAGGATTTAATTCAGAAGCTATTTGACAAATACTAATAATGTCTCCTAAAGTATAGTTAATATCTTTTTTTAAATTTTTTACGCTTGACATAATTATAAATTTTGATGCAAAATTAATCGATTTTATCTAATTCTTGTTGAAATTTTTCAAAAAACTGCCCAACATGATATCCATCAACCAAAGCGTGATTTACATTTATAGCAACAGGCATTAGCATTTTATTATTTTCGTGTTTTATTTTACCAAAAGCTAATTGAGGTACACTATCATTTTTATTTCCTGAAAAAGGTTCTTTATGTCCTGAAAAACTAACCCAAGGAATTGCCGAACAATGTATACATCCCAAAGAATACTCCAGAGGAAATAACTCTTTTGAATTTAAAATTCGTTCTTTTTCTTTTTGAAAATTAAAATTAAACTCTTCAAAATTTTCAGAATAAACTATATACGAAAAACCAAAAGTATTATCAGGTCTTGCAATAGTTGCAGAAGCATTGATTGTTTCATAAATAGCAATTTGATTACCTTCTATTCTATATTTTAAATTCTCAACTGCATTAATAGCTTTCATGCAAGCATGTAAATATCGTACAAAAAAGGAGTGTTTTTTTTCATTTACTGACTCATATATATTTGTCACATCTACATCTGCTACCAATCCAAAAGTTGGATCAGCTAAGGTTCTAAAATGTTCAAAAAGTTCTTTTCTATTCCAGTTTTCAATATCTAAATACTTCATTTATAAAAAACTTAATATATCTGTAATATTAGATACTGTTTTATAAGCATCAGATTTTTGTTCATCACTAACCTCTTCGTGTGCCCATGTAGTATGAAATGGCACGTGTATAGCTGTTGCTCCAATTTCTAACAATGGTAATACATCTGATTTTAACGAATTTCCTATCATTAAAAACTCTGACGGATTAATATCCAATCGTTTTACCAATCTCTTATAATCAGCTTTTTTCTTTTCACTCATTACTTCTGTATGATGAAAATACTTTAAAATTCCAGATTTGGCCAATTTACGTTCTTGATCTAACAGATCTCCTTTGGTAGCCACAATCAATTTATACTTGCCATGTAGATGTTGTAATACCTCTTCTACTCCATCTAACAACTCAATAGGTTTTTCTAACATATCTTTTCCTATTTCTAAGATTTCCTCCATTGTTCTGGGAGTAATTTTGTAATTAGAAATTTCTAAAGCACATTCAACCATTGATAGCATAAAACCTTTTACTCCGTAGCCATAAATTTTAAGGTTTTCTATTTCCTTTTTAAATAACTCTTGATGGATTTTGTTCTCTGTTTCATAATCTGATAACAATTTTGCAAACTCATCTTCAGCTTCACGAAAATAAGTTTCGTTTACCCAAAGTGTATCGTCTGCATCAAAAGATATTACTTTAATCTTATTCATTTGCTAATTGTTTTATGGCTTTTTCTAAATCTTCAGGGGTATCAATACCAATGCTTTCAACTGAAGTTTCAATCATTTTAATTTTCTTTCCTACTTCTAAATAGCGAATACATTCTATTTTTTCAGCTGCTTCAATTGGTGTCATTGGTGTATAATAAAAATCAATTAAAGCATTTTTTCTGAAAGCATACACACCTTTGTGTTTGTAATAATCTACATTCACTTCTTGATCTCTATGATATGGAATTACACTTCTTGAAAAGTAAATAGCAAAATCATTCGTATCTGTAATTACTTTTACATTATTTGGATTCTGAATATCTTCAACATCTGTCATTTTTACTTTCAGGGAAGCTAAATCTATCTCCTTTTTATCATCTCCTTTAAAAACATCAATTAATTTTGATAAAGAAACTGTATCAATAAAAGGTTCATCTCCTTGTACGTTTACCACAATATCCACATCCATACCTTCAACAGCTTCTGCTATTCTATCGGAACCACATTCGTGTTCTTTTTTACTCATCAGTACTTTACCTCCAGCAGCCTCAATAGTATTAAAAATTACTTCTGAATCAGTAACTACATATACTTCATCAAACAAATTAGCTTGTAAAGCAGCTTCATAGGTTCTTACAATTACTGGCTTTCCACCCAAATCTTTCATCAATTTCCCTGGAAAACGTGATGCGCTGTAACGCGCAGGAATCATTGCTATTATCTTCATAAATGATATAAAACTATGTATCAAAGATACATATTTATACAACTATAATAAAAGTATACAAACAGTGGATTGACAAAACTTTAACATTAATTAATTCTATGTTTTATACAATTTTTAAAAAGTTTCACTATTTTTGGTCATTATGAAGGCGCTTTTACGCACATATACGTTTATTTTTAACACGATCAATTCGATTTCGTGTAATGCCCGTATGCACAATAAACAGTATGTATATATAACACAAAGCACCCAAAACAATAGATATAAACATCGATTTTAATAAAATCAATTTTACTATAAACTTACAAAGGTGCTTTTTACAAAAAGCACCTTTTTTATTTACTAATATTTTAAATTTTAAACATTATGAACACTTTTAAGTATCGAAATTCAATTAGAAAACATGTAGCCTCAACTATAATGTACTCAGTACAAAACCCTTTTTACAGAGATCCAGAATTACTAATACTTAACCCGTAACTATCATGAAATCATTAAACACTACACAAAACATAAAAAATCAATTTATTGTTAGCAAAAAACAAGTTAGCAAAAACAAGGTACTAAAGACATCTATCTTATACGACAAAATTGAGTCTAGCGTACAGTCTTCACTTAACTTATACAAGAACTCATCTGATTTAAGTTTTAAAAGCATTGAATTTGACCTACTAGAAAATGCTTATTTAAATGATAAACTTATCATTAAAAACAATATTAAAAAATTGAGTACTACAGAAGTTGTTTTAAACATTACTGTATCAAAAAAAGAAGAAAAGAAACAAGATATTATTTGTACAGCTGTATTTGGCTACAGTTTAGAAAAAGCTTCTTAATTATTCCTACGATTGATTCAACAATCAATCATGCAATTTTAAGTTAGTTTAGTTTGTTTATAAGCTTAAGAGAGTTTTCTCTTAAGCTTATTTTATGAATATCTCTAATAATTCAGATGAACCGGTTGATAAAATTTTCACTTCCTTAATACAAGCTGGAACTAAAATGGTTTCTCCCTTTTTAACAACTTCTTGTTGTTCTTTATATTCAAAAACCACTTCACCTTCTACGCACATATAAATTACAAAGCTATCTTTTGAAGATAAATCAATTGTAAGTTCATCACTTGCAGGAAGAACATTGGTTGTAAAGTAAGGACAAGAAACTACCTCAGTTGCTACATTTTTTTCTTTTAAATATGGAGTTTTATAGATTTCTTTTGCAGAAAAATCAATAACATCCAAAGCTTCTTCTGTATGTAATTCTCTATAATTTCCATCTATATCTTTTCTGTCCCAATCATATATTCGATAAGTTATATCCGAAGTCTGTTGGATTTCAGCAATTAGTAAACCAGCTCCAATAGCATGAACTCTTCCTGGTGGCACAAAATACACATCGCCTTTTTTTACTTCATCTACATTTAAAATGTCTAGCAAGGTTTTATTAGCAAGATGTTGTAAGTATTCTTCTTTATTAGAATCTTTTTTAAACCCCACAATAATGTTTGACTTTTCATCTGCTTGAACAATGTACCACATTTCTGTTTTCCCAAAAGAATCTTGAATTTCTGCTGAATCGTCATCAGGATGTACTTGAATACTCAACACTTCATTAGCATCAATAAACTTTATTAATAAAGGAAATTCATCTCCAAAGGTTTTGTATACATAATTCCCTACTAAATCATGCTTATATTCTTTTAGAAGATCTCGCAATGTTTTTCCTTGTAACGAACCATTACTTATGACGGATTCATCTCCATCAACATCAGAAATTTCCCAGCTTTCTCCAATATTATTACCATCAGAGCTTTTATGTAGTAATTGATTTAATTTTTTCCCTCCCCAAATTTTTTGTTTCAAAATTGGAGTAAATCGTAGTAGTTGATTTATCATAAATTAAGCTCCTCTATAAGTTACGTAGTTTCTTGGTGTTTCGTATAAAGTAACTTCTAAATCTAAGTTTTCAGGAATACTTACTCGTAATTTATTATAAATTACTACTGATATATTTTCTGCCGTAGGATTCAAATTTTTAAACTCTTCAACCTCCATATTCAAGTTTTTATGATCTAAAGCATCTTCAACTTTTAGTTGTATTAAGTTTTTGAGTTCTCCTAAGTCATAGACATAACCTGTCTCTTCATTAATTTCTCCAGTTAATGAAACGATTAACTCATAATTATGCCCATGGTAATTTGGATTGCTACACTTACCAAAAACCTCAAAGTTTTTTTCATCAGACCAATTAGGATTGAATAGACGATGTGCTGCATTAAAATGCGCTTTTCTATGTACAGTTACTTTTGGCATATTATATAAACTTAGATATTTTTTTATATGATTCTTTAAAAATAATCTTAAACCACGCTGTGTATTTTTCAGGATGGTTTTCTATATCATTTTTCACCGCCTCTAAAGGCATCCATTTATACGAAGCCACTTCTTCTGTATTTATAATAGGTTCGTCGTTAAATCGCCCAATCATTACATGATCTAATTCATGCTCTGTTAAACCATTATCAAACGGAGCTTTATAAATGAAAGAAAACACTTCTTCTAACTCACACAAAAACCCCATTTCTTCTTGTAATCTACGTTTTCCTGCTTCAATATTTGACTCTCCTTCTCGTTGATGTGAACAACATGTGTTTGTCCATAGCATAGGAGAATGATATTTTTCAGCAGCACGTTGTTGAAGCATTAATTCATTTTTATCGTTAAAAACAAATACTGAAAATGCTCTATGTAACAAGGCTTTTTCATGCGCTTCTATTTTTTCCATTAACCCTAATGGATTGTCTTGTTCATCAACTAAAATTACGTGTTCTTTCATCTTTAGAGTATACGAAAAGCAAACTTACAAAATTGAGTTCAGTCCAACAATTAAACCCTTTGAACAGTTCGCTTTAAAATGTATCTTTGCAACCTTAAAATTTATAGATGAGTTTTTTAGAAGAAATACAGAAGAGACGTACATTCGGAATTATATCGCATCCCGATGCTGGTAAAACTACTTTAACAGAAAAATTATTACTTTTTGGAGGAGCTATCCAAGAAGCAGGTGCTGTTAAAAACAATAAAATTAAAAAAGGAGCTACTTCCGATTTTATGGAAATTGAGCGCCAACGTGGTATCTCGGTTGCTACCTCTGTATTAGCTTTCATTTATAAAGATCGTAAAATCAATATTCTTGACACCCCAGGTCACAAGGATTTTGCTGAAGATACCTTTAGAACCTTAACTGCAGTTGATAGTGTTATTGTAGTTATTGACGTTGCAAAAGGAGTTGAGGAACAAACCGAAAAGTTAGTAGAGGTTTGTCGTATGCGAAAAATTCCAATGATTGTTTTCATTAATAAATTAGACCGAGAAGGTAAAGATGCTTTTGATTTATTAGATGAAGTTGAACAAAAGTTAGGATTAAAAGTAACTCCGTTAAGTTTTCCTATTGGAATGGGATACGACTTCAAGGGAATCTATAATATTTGGGGCAAAAAGTTAAATCTTTTTTCAGGAGACAATAAACAAACTATTTCTGAAGGTATTGAATTTGATGACATTAACAACCCTGAATTAGACAAAAAAATTGGAGAAAACTCTGCAAACAACCTTCGTGAAGAACTAGAGTTAGTTAGTGAAGTATATCCTGATTTTGACCAAGAAGCATATATTAAAGGAGATTTGCAACCAGTATTCTTCGGTTCTGCTTTAAATAATTTTGGAGTAAAAGAATTATTAGATTGTTTTATTGACATTGCTCCTAATCCGCAACCAAAACAAGCTGAAGAGCGTTTGGTTGACTCGAAAGAAGACAAACTAACTGGGTTTGTATTTAAAATCCACGCAAACATGGATCCAAAACACCGAGATCGTTTAGCTTTTGTTAAAATTGTATCGGGTACTTTTAAAAGAAATACTCCTTACCTACACGTTCGTAATGGTAAAAAAGTAAAATTCTCAAGTCCGAATGCCTTTTTTGCTGAAAAGAAAGAAATTGTAGAAGAATCTTTCCCTGGAGATATTGTTGGTTTACACGATACTGGTAGCTTCAAAATTGGAGATACATTAACTGAAGGAGAACAATTAAACTTTAAAGGAATTCCTAGTTTCTCTCCAGAACATTTCCGTTATGTGAATAATGCTGACCCTATGAAAGCTAAACAATTGTACAAAGGTTTAGATCAATTAATGGATGAAGGAGTTGCACAGTTATTCACCATGGAAATGAACGGACGTAAGATTGTAGGAACTGTGGGAGCTTTACAATATGAAGTAATTCAATATCGTTTAGAGCACGAATACGGAGCTAAATGTTCATATGAAAATATTGCTGTGCACAAAGCTTGTTGGGTTCAACCAGAAGATCCAAAAAACGAGGAATTCAAAGAATTTAAACGTGTAAAGCAACGTTATTTAGCAAAAGATAAACAGGGTCAGTTAGTATTTTTAGCAGATTCTCCGTTTACTATTCAAATGACACAACAAAAATATCCAACTGTAAAATTACATTTCACTAGTGAATTTTAGCCAATAATTGGCATTAAGTATTTATCCAATTATGAAAAGTAAAAGTTATAACGTCATTACGAACAAAATGAAACTATCTCAAACTATAAAAGAAAGATTACTTCGTTGCACTCGTAATGATTTATATCTCTTTTTTCTCTTTTCTTTTTTCTCTTTTCTAATGTATAGTCAAGAGAATTTATCAAACTTACAGGGAAAAGAACTACATAATAAAGTTCGTTTAAATTTTATTCCTGTTGAAATGCCTACGGATAAATTCCCTAACCTAAAACCAACAATGGGTTTAGCGGGTTTACATTACCAAATCCCTATTAATAATTGGTTATATGGAGGTGCTGGATTTCACTTTGCGGTAACAGGCGATCAAGGAGGCTTATTTACCTTAGGAGCTGAATTAGGAATCAATAAACAGTTATATAAAAACATATACCTAGATGCAAACTTCCATTTTGGAGGTGGCGGTGGCTATAGAAATTTAGTGAACGATGGCGGATTTATAAATCCAAATATCGGTTTACAATACAAGAAGAATGATTATTCCTTTGGGATACAATACAGTCACGTTAATTTTTTATCAGGAGAAATTAAAAACAATTCAGTTTCTTTCTTTGTAGAAATTCCTAGTATTTTACGTTTTACCGATTACGATAAAGCACATAAAGAATTTGTAGCGGATAACCTTTCTCCTGAAAGTTTTTGGAGCAAACCTGCTGTTAAAAATGTACAACAAATTCGTTTTGACTTTTTTAAACCCATTGGAAATTCTAGAAAAGATGACGCTAACAACCAAGAACCTCTTACAGAAACTTTGTATGTAATCGGTTTTGAATATCAAAAATACTTGAGTGATAACACTTTTTTATTTGCACATACCGATGCTATATACAAAGGGTTACGTGCAGGTTTTATGGACTTGTTTTTTGGAGCAGGATATCATCCATACCAATCAAAATATATTAATATTTTCGGAAAATTAGGTGTTGGTGCAGCTGGTGGTCGTGTGGCTCCAGAAGGTGGATTAATGATGTATCCTTCAGCAGGAATCGATTTAAAACTATTTAAAAATATTGCTTTAACTGGTCATGGTGGATATTATCGTGCTATCGCTGGTGATTTAGAAGCTTATACTTATGGTTTCGGTTTAAAATATTTTGGACTTAATGGCGGAATATCTTCCGAAGAAAATAAAACTTACTACACTCAAGGATTACGAGTAGAAGTACAAAATCAAAGTTATTTTGATGTTGCTAAAACTGATGACATCTATGATGTTACCGAAATTGATTTACAATTAATCGGGTTAAAAGTAAATTACGATTTAAACAAATGGCTATACATCGCTGGTGAAGCTGGTTTTTCATATGATGGTCGTTCAGGTGGTTATGCTCACGGATTAGCAGGTGGTGGTATATATAGCCCTCACTTTTTTAACCAAAAAATGCGTGGATTTATAGAAATAATGACAGGTGCTGGTGGTGGTGCTGGAGTAGACACTGATGAAGGAATTATTATGCGACCAACTCTTGGATTGAGTTATGATGTAACAAATCAAGTTTCAGTAATTGCTTCTGGTGGTCGATACTATTCACCTTTCGGTAACGTCAATTCAAACAATATTAACATAGGTTTAAGCTTTAACCTTTCAACTTTGTCTGTAAAGAACTAACTTTGTCATCGTAAAGAACGAAATGGTGTAATAATCTTAATAAAAAAGATTCCTTCATTTCATTCGGAATGACACACATATAAAATAAGAGAAAAAAATGGATAACGGAATTTATGCAAAGTTCACCACTCCAAAAGGTGATATTTTAGTAAACTTAGAATACGAGAAAACTCCTGGAACTGTAGGTAACTTTGTTGCTTTAGCAGAAGGAAATTTAGAAAACTCAGCGAAACCACAAGGAACTCCTTATTATAACGGATTAAAATTCCATCGTGTAATTGCAGATTTTATGATTCAAGGTGGTTGCCCACAAGGAACAGGAACAGGAAACCCTGGTTATAAATTTGATGATGAAATTCATCCTGAATTAAAGCACGATGCTCCGGGAAAATTATCAATGGCTAATGCAGGCCCCGGAACTAATGGTTCTCAATTTTTTATTACACACGTTGCTACTCCTTGGTTAGATGGTAAGCATACTGTTTTTGGTAGTGTTATTGAAGGGCAAGATGTTGTTGATGCTGTTGAGCAAGAAGACACTATGGATGTAGAAATTATCCGTGTTGGGGATGCTGCTGAAAAATGGAATGCTGTTGAAGCATTTAGAACTTTTGAAGGAGCTCGTGAAAAACGTGAAGCAGAAGCTAAAGCTCATCAAAAAGAATTATTAGATCAAGTAGCTGCTGGGTATGATGAAACTCCAAGCGGATTACGTTATAAAATCTTACAAAACGGAGACGGAAAACAAGCGACTAAAGGAGCAATGGTTTCTGTACACTACAAAGGTCAGTTATTAGATGGAACTGTATTTGACTCTTCATACAAACGTAAACAACCCATCGATTTTGCTATCGGTGTTGGACAAGTAATTGCTGGTTGGGATGAAGGAATTCAATTATTAAAAGTAGGTGACAAAGCTCGCTTAGTAATTCCATCGGATTTAGCTTATGGAGAAAGAGGTGCTGGTGGAGTAATCCCTCCAAATGCTACCTTAATTTTTGATGTAGAATTAATGAATGTAAAATAATTAAATTTATTTATATTTTTAAAAGGCTTTCGATATATCGAAAGCCTTTTTTTATTAGCGAAATACGCTTAATATTAAATTAAACTTCATAACATTGGATACGACTTTCTTTAACAGACTTATGATATTAAACTAACCATTAAAAGTAACATTTATTTCATTTTTACGGTAGCAAACTAAACCATAGACAATGAAAACAATTTTACTATTCTTTTTCCTTCTTTTATTTCAAATTAATTACGGTCAAAACGTGTGTACTAGCCCAGAAGAAAGTACTTTAGACTTAAATGTAATTAGTTCAAAAAAATGTGATGCCACGGTTGAGAAAACACAGCCTCGAAAAAGAATTACAACTACCGTAACTGCTAGAAATAGAATTAAAAAAGTTAGAAAAGAAACTCAACAAAATCAGTCAAGTTTAAATGCCAACTCTAGCATTTCTGTCATAATAGAAAGTTATGATTTAAGTTTAGAAAACACTTTAAAATCTCAAACTAAAGAGGTTTTATTTTCTGTGGTAGAACAAGTTCCTTTGTTCCCTAATTGTAAAGATGATTCAAATGAAAATGCAAAAAAATGTTTTAAGGATAATATGCAAAAACATTTTACAAAAAACTTTTATCCAGAAGTATTTTCAGAAGAAGGTATTCAAGGTCGAATTTTAATTCAATTTACGATTGATGTTTACGGTAAACCTAAAAACATTCAAGTAGTAAGTTCTAAAACTAGTGATGTTATTACTAAGGAAGTCCATAGAATAATTAATAAACTTCCACTTTTGACCTCTGGCAAAGAAAAAGGAATACCCGTAAATGTTACTTACTCATTCCCTATAACCTTAACGTTAAATTAATATCAACCATATTCTAAAAAATACAAATATTTTTATTTTCGCTCCTCCTAAATCCCTTTAAATAAAATAACATGAGAACTCTCATTTTTATAATTACCGCTTTTTTCACTACATCAATCTCTTTTTCACAAGAAAAATGTGAGAGTCCAAATGAAAACATTCAAGATATTAATAGCATTAGCATTACTAAATGCTCTATTAAAGATGTAAAAGAAGCTCTTGAAAATGAAGAAGCTAAAGAGATTTCAGTTAGAAAGAAAAGACACAGAAAACTTAGAAAAGTTAGTTCAATTTCGGCAACTTCGAATCAGATAGATCAGATAGATAATGAAAAAGAATTAGTTGAAGAATTAAGTGTCAAGAATGATATTCTAATGTCATTAAACAAAGTTCCTTTCCATTTAGTAGAACAAATTCCTTTATTTGAAGCATGCAAAGACACTCCTATAATCAAACAATCTAAATGTTTTGAACAACAAATGACAAAACATATTATTAGAAATTTTGATTACCCTAAAGAAGCAATACAGAAAGGTATTGAAGGTAAAGTATTAGTTCAGTTTACCATTGATAAAGAAGGAAATGTTATTGATATAAAGAAAAAAGGGCCTCAAAATGGTGAGATTTTAGAAACTGAAGCTCAAAGACTTATTTCTTCGTTACCTAAATTTATACCTGGTACTCATAAAGGCAATTTGGTAAATGTTAAATATGCTTTACCAATCATATTTAAAGCGCCAAGAAAATAGTATTTCTTTTAATTTTTAAAATTAAATAACATAGAAAAGAATGGAAATTTAAAATAAATTTGTAGCTCTATAATTTTTTTTTATATTTACGGCATTACTCAGCAAGTAATTAACAGCTAGTTAACTTTATAAACACTTAAATTAGAGCACAATGATGAAAAATTTCCCCTCAGTAGTTGCAGTAATGCTATTTTCTTTAGCAGCTGTAGGACAGGAAGTATGTACCACTCCTGACGAGTCAATAGCAGATCCAAACAGTATCACTAAATGTGCAATCCAAGATGTTGATGGCGGTGCAAAGAAACAATTATCAATCGAAGTTTCTACAAGAAGACGTGTAGTTCGTAAAAATAAAGAAGCTGTTTCAGCTATTGGAGGAAGTATCGACACTTCTCAAAAAGTAGCTGACATTAAGAAGAATTCTTTACTAGTAGGTAAACTTGAGTTAGAAGAAGATAATTCAGCTACAATAGAAAAAATTCCTTTTAACTTAGTAGAAGAGATTCCATTATTTGAGAAATGTAATAATGTGCCTTTAATTAAACAAGCAAAATGTTTTGAAAGTAACATGGCTAAGCATATTATTAACAACTTTAACTATCCACAAGAAGCCATAGATGCTGGAATTCAAGGAAGAGTGTTAGTTCAATTTACCATTAATGAGCAAGGAGATGTGGAAAGTATAATAATGCGTGGTCCAAAAGATGGAGAAGCTTTAGAAAAAGAAGCAAGTAGAATTATTAATAACCTTCCTAAATTTATACCAGGTAAACATAATGGAAAAACTGTAAAAGTAAAGTATGGTGTTCCTATTACATTTAAAGCTCCAGGAGCCGCATCTAATAACACTTCTACTTCTGTTACTAATACAACTAAAAAAATAGTAAAAAAAGCTCCAGTTTCTAAAGAAAAAGTTATAACTGATTTTGTTAAGTTCGCTGAAGTACAAAGTATTCCACAATTTAAAGCTTGTACTAAAGTTCCTGACATGCAAAAATTAAACTGTTTTAATGAAAGAATGGTTAGCCATATACAAAGAAACTTCAATTACCCTGTTGCTGCTGCTGTTCAAAATATTGAAGGTAGAGTATGGGTTCGTTTCATAATCGATAAAAAAGGTAACGTTACTAATATAAAAATGAAAGGACCTGAAAATGGCCAATTATTAGAGCTTGAAGCTAAAAAAATGGTATCTAATTTACCTAAATTTATTCCAGGTGAGCATAATGGAAAAACTGCCAATGTAGAGTATTACATTCCTGTTAACTTTAAGCTTAATTAATAAGTGTTTAAAAAGCTTCAAACTTTTCAGTTTGAAGCTTTTTTGTTTATATATAAAAAAGAGGAAGCTAAAAACTTCCTCTTTTTTATATATTAAATAATATTATTACTTATCTTCTTCTTGTGGAAACAAAATTTTCTTTAAGGCTTCTTTGTCTCTTATAACTTTTTCCTTTTGCTCTTGAATTTTTTTATCTAATTCATTGAGTCTCTCATTAGTTTTTCTAATTACTTCTTCTTTTTCTTTAGCTACTTCATCTGTAATTTCCTTTTTCTCCTTAGCTTCTCTTACTCTTTCATTAGCTTTACTTACTTTCTCTCTACCTTTTCTTAAAACATCTTCGCTATCTCGTATACTTCTCTCCTGTTCTTCTATTTTCTCTTTTGCTTCTTTAGACCTCATTTTACCAAACTCTCTACCACTCATTCCATCTTTATCTCGACCATAAGCATTTCCTTTGCCTTTATATTCTTTCTTTACTTTTTCTTCTTTAGCTTTGTCCTTACGCTTTTGATCTTTGGCTTCTTTTATTTTTTCATTCTTCTTCTCTTTCATCTCCTGTGCCTTTTCCTTTCCTTTATCTTTAGCGTCTTGCTCTACATCTTCTTTAACTTTATGAGTCTTATCTTTTTGTTTCACTTCTGCACTTTTTTCTTTTTCCTTTTCTTGTGCCTCAACTTGCTGTACGCCAATAAATGCTAAAAGCACAATAATTGACACTACGAATTTTATATTTTTCATAATAAATGTGTTTTATTTAGGTTTATATGCTATCTATTTTTTGTAACTCTTCTTCTAATTCTTTAGTTACTTCATCTAACTTTTCTATACCGGCCTTTACTTCACTTTCTATAGAATCGATTTTTTGAATGGCAGCTTCAATCTTTTTTTCTTCTTCTTTCTTTTTTTTGTCTGTACAAGACACCATAAAAAGAATTCCAAATGTTAAAATCAATAGTTTTTTCATAATTTAATTATTAGGGTTAATATTTATTTAGACACTAAATTATACTAGCAGTCACTTTTTATATTCATAAAAAAACCAGCAAGTATTTTGCTGGTTTTTAATTATTCTTTAAAAATTATGGTGTTATTTTTTCTTCCTTAGCTAATAATCCGAAGAATTTATCTAGGTTAGGTAGTATCACAATTCTAGTTCTTCTATTTTTTGCTCTATTAGAAGCTGTATTGTTTTCTACTAATGGTACTGCACTACCTCTACCCGATGCGATTAACCTACTAGGATCAACCCCATATTTTTTCTCTAAAAGTCGAACAATTGATGTTGCTCTTTTTACACTCAAATCCCAGTTATCTTGTAAGATTCCAGAATTGTATGATCTTGAATCTGTATGCCCTTCAATCATTACATCCATACTTGGTTCAGAGTTGATAACATCAGCTAACTTTTTAATTAATTTGTGAGCATTACTCTTAACTCTGTAACTTGCTGTGTTGAATAACATTTTATCGGAAACTGAAATCATTACAACAGTTTGATCAATATCAATGTTTACATCTTCATCATTTTCTAATTCTGATGTGTTAATTGATTTCTTAAGATTATAAGACACTGCAATGTTCATTGAATCTTTTAATGTCTTCGCATTCGCTAACTCAGCAGGATCAACATTTTTAAGTGTCTCTCTCATTTTCTCTTTCATAGAGTTAGAAATAACAGCTGTATTACCAACCATATCTAACTTTACATTGTTTTCCTTTTGTAACGACTCGTTTACATTACTCAATGAGCTTATTTTTTCGTTATAATCCTCAACTCTTTTTTCAATTTTAGCAAATTTTGCTTCTAATTGTTCTTTCTCTAACGTAGTCTTTTGTAAAGTTCCTCTTGTGTCATTGTACTTCTGTTCTAGTTCGACATACTTCTTTTTAGATACACAAGACGTCATTGTTAAAGCCAATAACGCCAGGGGGATAATTAGTTTTCTCATAATTAATAATAATGATATAATAAGTTAATGTACCCTAATAACTGATTTTTCTACATAATATTATACTTTAATCAATAAAAAAGCTCCTTTTTTCAGGAGCTTTAGACATAATTACCTTGATTAAGGTAAACAATTATTTATTTTTAGTTTTCTGTAGACTTTTTTAACTTCTCTTTACCGTTTTATATACTTTTTAAACTTCTTATTATTGTTTCGCTTGTATTTCTCCTTTGCCTTTAATTATATAAAAATAAGAACGTCGATTTAATTGATATTCTTCTTCTGAACACTTTTTACCATCAACACAATTATTTAAAGGCTTATCTTCACCATAACCTATAGCACTTTCTACTCTATTAGCTGCAATTCCTCTCGATAAAATAAAATCCCTTGTAGATTTAGCTCTTTTATCTGATAATGTTCTATTATATTCTTTTGGTCCGCGACTATCAGTATGAGATTCAATTTTTATTACTAATTCTGGATGATTGTTCATTACTGTTACAATATTTTCTAACTCATATTGTGCATCTTCTCTTATAACGGATTCGTCATAATCAAAATAAATTGGATTTATTACAATCTGATTTTCTATAATTAAAGGGGTTAGCTCTAAGTTTGTTGTTAGTTCAATATCTTTTTTACCTGTAGTTGATACAATATTTCTCCCTGGTTTATGATCTAATTTTGTAGCAATAGCTGTATACACTTCATTACAAGGCACATCATTAAAAATATAACGACCAAGGTTATCAGAAACAGTTTTGGCTATTACTTCTTTTTCTTTACTTATCAATTTTACTGTAGCCCCTTCCACAGGAACATTAAGTTTATTATTTACAATGGTTCCTGTTATTATTTGTGTACAGATTGATGTATCGGTATAAATATAAAAGCTGTATATATCATCATCTCCTTTTCCTTTGTCTCTATTAGACGAGAAAAAACCTCTTTTACCATTTTCACTAATAAAAAATGAGAAATCATCTTTTTTACTATTAAAAGGGTTCCCTAAATTTTCTGGGGAAGAAAAAGTACCATCTTTTTCAATCTTTGATTGGAATATATCTAAAAGCCCGAAACCTAAATGTCCGTTAGATGAGAAGTACAATACATTATCACTTCCTACATAAGGAAAAACTTCTTTTTCAGAAGTATTAATTGTACTTCCTAAATTAATAGGAGTTCCGTATTCATTTTTACCTTTAATTTCAACTTTATAAATATCAGACTCTCCATAACCACCAGGCATATTAGACACAAAATACAACGTTTTCTCATCTGGACTTAGTGCAGGGTGTCCTGTTACATATTCATCATTATTAAAAGGCAATTCTTCTATATTTCCCCATTTACCATTTATAAAACTTGCTTTGTAAATTTTTAGATTAGAGGTTCTTCTTTTACTTCTTCTTACTCTTTTAACATCAGAATTGTTACTAGTAAAATACATAGTTTTCCCATCTCTTGTAAAAACTGGAGTTGATTCATGAAGCTCAGAAGTTATTGGTTCTTCAAACTTTTGACTATTTACTAATACCAATATTGTATCTTGTATACTTCCTTCTATAGTTTGTATATCTTCTTCTGCCTTATAAATATTTAAAAATGGTTGATTATTCCATTTGTAAATCTTTTGCTTTCTTGAACCTGTTGGTGCAGATGACGTAAAATACGATTTTCCATTAAGTAAAAAACCTCCAAAATCTGAATATGGCGTATTAATTGCTAAATTTCTAACACCAATTCTTTTACTATTAGAATTGTTTAATAAATTGTTTTCCTTCTTTAACTCGTTATTAAAATTACTATTCTTGTTTTCTGCTAGTTTAAAAAATATTGAGTCTGATTTTTTATACTTTCCATTACTTCTTAAAACTTGAGCATATTTAAACAAGTATTTATCTTCTAGTTCATTACTATAATTAGATATTAGCTTTTTTAACCAAATCTCTGCTTCTTCAGTCTCTGAATTGTTGTAATAAGATTCTGCTAGTCTACTCAATACATGCTTAGAACTATCTCCTTTAATTAAAACTAAATCTTTATATAATTTTGCCGACTGTATGTATGAGAATTCTTCAAAATAACGATCTGCTACTTTTCTGCTTTGCCCAAAACTTGTTATTACCATCATTAATAATGATAGCAATAGTACTTTTTTAAAACTCATGTAATTTTTCTTTTAAAAGAATCTTGGTGATCTATATCTTATATCTTGGTCTTTAAATATTTCATATCGTAACATAATTTCATGTGTACCTGAATTGGTTACGTTATAATTTGATGTTGTTAAATCATAAGAATATCCTATAAGTAAAGAATCACTTATTTGGAAACCTAAAAGGGCACTTACAGAATCATCCCACCTCCAAGCTGCTCCTACTCTAAACTTTTCGTTAAATAATAAATTAGCTGAGACATCTAGAGATAAAGGCGCTCCTGAAACCCCTTTTAACAAAGCAGCTGGCTTAAATTTTATATCTTCAGTAAGATCAAAAACATAACCTGCTATTAAAAAGAAGTGCATTCGCTCTACTGCTACCTCTCCTATGGGATTTTCAGCATCGTAATGTTCCTTTCTTAATATATTAGGAACAGATAATCCCACATACCATTGTGGCTGATGATAATAAATACCTGCTCCTACAGTTGGTAAAAATCTATTATTAATTGGTGCAAATGAAGAATCTCCAGGATCGTTTTGAGTCCCTTTTGTCCAATCAATGTTCAATAGTCTACCTCCTAAACGCAATCCAAAAGCTAAGTTACCTTCTTCACCTGTTAGGATAGTATAAGAAACATTGGTGTCTAAATAAATTTCACTAGAAGGACCTATTTGATCGTTCATTAGATTTACTCCTAAACCTAAACCAGTATACCCTAAAGGAGTATCGTACGATAAATTTTGTGTATTAGGAGCTCCTTCAAACCCTACCCATTGTGTTCTTCCTATTGCAGTTATAACTGTATATCCTCTTGAACCAGCATAAGCAGGGTTTACATTCATAGTATTGTACATATACTGTGTGTATTGAGGATCTTGTTGTGCATAAGTATCTGTAATTACACAGATACTTATTACACATATTAAGATAAAACCTAAATATAATTTCATTTGATTATTTTTTTCTTTAACCTTATTTATTTTTCAATACAGTTATTATCTATTGATATAAAGCCAACCTTTTCTTACTTTATTTCCATTTCCAAGGTCTAATATATAGAAGTAAGTTCCAACAGGCAATTTATCATTTGCATTTATATTCACTCTTCCTTCTGATATTCCTGTAAATTTAACCTCATTATTATTATATCCTCTTACTCTGTATACAGTATTACCCCATCTATTGAAAATTTCGATAGTATTATTCGGGAAGTTCTCTATACAATCAATATGTAAATAACTGTTCATATCATCTCCATTCGCACTCATAAGATTTTTTACTTTCACACAAGTGTCATCAATAATTGCATCTCCAAAACCATTTAATCCATCTACACTATCAGCTATTCCATCTCCATCTGTATCTATTCCACTATCTCTAACAACTCCGTTTCCTCCTTTGTTAGGATCTAATGCATCTGAATTATTGTCTGGATTATTAGTAGTTCCAAAACCACCTAATTTATCTATACTGTCAGCAATACCATCTCCATCTGTATCTACATGAGGATTATCAACTTGACCATCTCCATCAGTGTCAGAATTATTTCCTTCTATAACATCATTAATTCCATCATCATCACTATCTAAGTCTTTGTAGTCTGGTACTCCATCTCCATCTGTATCTGGTTCTTCATTTGTATCTACTGATGCATCTGCTTGTCCGTCTCCATTATCATCTGTATAACCTGAATCATTAGAATCTATAACTCCATCTCCATTTGTATCTAAACTACCATTTCCTCCTTCAATTACATCTAAAATACCATCATTGTCACTATCTAGATCCAAACTATCAATAATACCATCTCCATCAGTATCTTTTGTTCCTTCATCAATATCAGGAATACCATCATTATCATCATCCACATCTATTCCATCTGAAATACCATCTCCATCAGTATCTATACATTCGCTTCCTGATAATTTATCTAGCACCTCAAAGCTTGAAGAAGCTTGTTTTCCACATTTATTATTACTAACGCTTACCGTATAAGACACTCCATAAATATATCCGCTTATAACTCCATTCTCATCAACACTTAATGTCGAATCACTAAAAATATAAGTCAAACTTGAATCATAATTGCTAATCATCGCACTTCCCGAAGTAGAACAAGTAGGACTCTCTACCTCTACTTTTGGTGCCTTTGGAGAAGGTAGTTCCTTATCCCCATCATAAATAAAATTCTCCGATATTGATTCACAACCATTTGCATTTACTGCTATAATAGTATAAGCAGTTCCTGTTGTTCCACCAGTAATCAATCCATTCTCATCCACCATTAACCCTGATGGAGTAGATTTATAAACCAATTCTTTATCATAATTACTGATTTTATTAGTTGCTGCTGTAGTACAACTTTCTTGTGTTACAACAATTTCTGGAGTTGCTGGCTTTGGCGTTACCGTTAAGTTCAACACCTGGTCTGCTGTACAGCCGTCATTGGTAATCGTGATGTTTTGATCCGTCGTATATGTTACTCCATTAGCCGCCCATGTATAGCTCTCTCCTGAACAGATCG
>NZ_JBNKHD010000003.1:0-151651 GCF_050290165.1 Tenacibaculum sp.
ACAAGTTTGAAGAAGCTAAAGGAGAAAGTGAAACCTTAGCAGGTTTTATTTTAGAGGTCTCAGGAAAGTTCCCAAAAAAAGGCGAAAAAATAAACTTCAATAATTATACGTTTACTATTGAAGCGTTGGCTAAAAAGCGTATAAAACAAGTAAAAGTTACCCGAAATGCGTAAATTATTTTTGCTGGTATCAGCAATACTTTTAATTAGTTGTGGTGAAGAAACTTTACCCAAACCCAAAGGATATTTAAGTTTAGAATACCCAGAGAAAACCTATAAGAGAATCACGCTTCATAAACCATATTCGTTTGAAACGGCGCAAATAACCGAATCTAAAGATTTACCTAAAAACTGGATGAATGTTGAGTATCCAACGTTAAAAGCATCTGTTGACATAACGTACCGTCCTATTGAAGGAAATTTAAGAGAGTTGTTAATGGAATCAGAAAAATTAGTGTTTGAGCATGCTATAAAAGCAGATCAAATTACCGCACCAGTTGAATATGCGAATCCAGATAAAAAAGTATACGGTAGTGTGTATCAAATTTTAGGGAATGCAGCTTCACAAGTCCAATTTCATGCGACAGATAGTTCTAAACACTTTTTAAAAGGGTCTTTATTTTTTTATACCAAACCAAATTACGATTCTATTTTACCAGCAGTTGAGTATATCAAAAACGATATGATTCATATGATGGAAACGTTGGAGTGGAAGAAATAAATTAGCCAACTTTTCTGCTCTGCAACCACAAATAAAACTGCAATCCAAATAAAATAGCACCTGATAATAGGTGTACAGCTTGGGTTCCTAAAGGGAATTCAGCATAATACATTAAAATACCCGTAATCGTTTCTAAAAAGATTAAAGCAACAATCCAATTTACCAATTTATACCCCAAGCCTTTTACCTGATTTAAGTAAAACAAACCTAAGTTTACCAATACAATTGCTATGGTAAATGAACGGTGGATATAAAACTTTAAACTAGGGTTCATTAAACTATAATGTTTGTTTTCAAATCCGTGTAGCTTAACTTGCTCATCAATAAATTGTCGTACTTGTGTACCTAAAGCAATTTGAATTAATGAAAATACTGCGGAAATAATAATTAGTTTGCTAAACAATGAGTTATAAGCTCCTTTTTTTCGGTCAGAAAGGATAAAAAGCAACCATAATAGCAATGCTACAATAATTAAACCTCCTACCATATGAATGGTAATAATGGTAGGTTTTAGGTTAGAATCTACCACTGTTTTACCTAACCATGCTTCAAAAAGGAGTAAAAAGAAAGCTCCAAATGATAATAAAGTAATTTGCTTATTTTCTCTCCAAAAAGAAAGAGAAATAATGATTAAAAACAAAAAAGGAATACCCGCTAAAGCAGAACTTAATCGGTTGATATATTCTGTCCAGGTATGATATTTGTTAAACTTAGCGTAGTTGTGTTTGGTGTATTTTTCCCAATTATTAGCGTTGAACTCTTCGGTAGTTTTTATATTGTGTTCAGCAACAAACAGCGCTTCATCTTTTACAATAATCATCCCTTTTTTATACTCAGAGTTTGGTTGCCATGTAATTTGTTCTTCTGAGGTAGGAGGAACGTAATATCCAAAACATTTAGGCCAATCAGGACACCCCATTCCAGAACCCGTCATACGAACAACTGAGCCCGCTAAAAATATAACGTATACAGAGATTAACGCAATTTTTACAATGAGAGGAAAGTGTTTTTTCATGCTACGAAAAGTTTTAGCAAAGATACAATAAACGCATAAAAAAAGCTCCTCATTTGAGGAGCTTAGTGTATATGCTTATAAGATAATTATGCTTTCTTTGTTTCAGCACAACAAGGCTTTTCACAATTTGTAGCGCAAGCCTTTTTCTCAGTTTCAGTTTTTGCACAACACTCTTTATCACAAGCAGCTTTTTCTGCATCAGTTTTGTTTGCGCAACACTCCATTTCACACATTTTTTTCTCAGCTTCTTTTGTAGCACAACAAGCTTTTTTACAATCTGCTTTGCAAGCTTCTTTGCTTATTTCAGAAGTTTTATAAGCTTCATTAATACCATCAACAAAAGCCATCAATTCTGCTTTGTTAGTTTTGTTAGCATCAAACTTTACGTTAGCAATACTATCGTTAAATATTACGTTAGCTTCTAAAACGCCTTCTTTTTTATTTAAATCTGAAGCTATTTTTCTTGCACAACCTATTTCGCAGGTCATTCCAGAAATAGCAAAACTAGCTTCTTGTACATTTGCAGCTACCTCTTCAGTTTTAGGAGCTTCTTCTTTTTTAGCTTCGTTTTTACAAGCAACCATAGCTAAACTTACAAAAGCAGCAACAAAAAATATTTTTAAAAACTTCATCATTTTTATTTATTGAGTTATTCGGCAAATTTATCAATAAAAACAAAATTAAAAATAGAAATGAACGACTTTTGTGTTTAAATAAGCTGAGAATGAATAATCAACAACAAAAATGGTTGTTTTTAATAGTGCTTTCGCTCGTTTGGGGAAGCTCTTTTATTTTAATGAAAAAGGCACTTATCGGTTTAACTCCAGTTCAGGTAGGTGCATTACGAATGTTAATTACTTCGGTTTTTTTATTGTTAATAGGGTTTAGAAGTTTAAAAAGAATTGAAAAAAGACATTGGAAATATGTAGCTATTACGGCTGCTTTAGGAACTTTTTTTCCAGTGTTTTTATTCGCTTTTGCAATCAAAGGAATTGACAGTTCAATAACAGCAATTTTAAACTCTCTCACCCCGTTTAATACGTTTATTTTTGGAGCGATGGTGTTTGGGTTTGCTTTTAAAAGGAAACAGTTTATTGGAATTTTAGTTGGTTTGGTAGGTACTTTGGTTTTAATCTTAAAAGGAGCCGAATTAAACCCGAATCAAAACTACTGGTATGCATTGTTGGTTATTATAGCGTCAATAGGGTATGCGTTTAATGTAAACATGATAAAAAAATATTTATCTGATTTAGATGCATTGGCAATTACTACAGGACATTTTTTATTATTAGCTATTCCTGCATTATTGGTGTTGGTGTTTTCAGGGTTTTTCTCAGAGTTTGAAGTAACCCCAAGAACAACAAGTGCATTAGGATACATAACAATATTGTCTATTATTGGAACAGGAATAGCGAAAGTGCTATTTAATAAATTGATACATATTTCTTCACCTGTATTTTCTTCTTCCGTAACGTATTTAATTCCCATTGTCGCTGTGTTGTGGGGAATTGTTGACGGAGAAAAATTAAGCTTAATTCAACTATTTGCAGGAGGAGTTATTTTATCAGGAGTTTGGTTGGTGAATAAAGCGAAGTAGATTTTTAGAGGGAAGATTTAAACTAGTATATTTTGAATAAAAAAAGAACCTAAACAGATGTTTAGGTTCTTTTGTCTTTTATAAAAGTCTAATTTTTTATTGAAAATCAGCTTCAGAAACTCCTTCGTTTATTTTGATTTCTTTGGTAATGAATTCCATTTTCATTGGTCCCATAGTTCGAATCATTTTATGAGGGAATTTAATTCCGTCTACCTCTTTATAATCTTCAAATACTACAGGTACTTTAACTTCTCCTTGAGGCCCTTTTTGAGGAACAATTTCTTTTACCTTTAATCCAGATTTTACATCATAAAAAACCTCTTTTTTACCATACTTAATTACATAAGCGTTATTTCCGTCTATAGGCTCAATTCTATCTAAAGTTCCTTTTTTGTATGCTTTATCAGTAAAAGGAGCAGTATTGTTTTTTACCTCTTCTAAATCATCACCTGATATTTCTTTCTTTTGTCCACCAGCTTCTTGATATCCTTTAGTTCCGTCAAAAATTACTTTTTGCATCACATTGCCCATCATAGAAACTACTACTGAGGATTTGTTAGGAGTTGCAATTTTTTGAACTAAATTTAACTGCATTCCTTGAACTTCAGCATTAGAAGTGATCATTACAGAATTTACACTTGCTACTTTGTCTTTTCCTCCAATGGCTTCGAAATAATTGTCTACTACGCTAGACGCTGTAACACCGTTAGGAATTGGTAAGCTCATCGCTGGTTTTTCAGTAGGGTTACCATTTTTGTCAAAATAATTGATTTTGTAATCAGCTGTCTTTTCTAAATTCTTTAAAACATCAATTCCTTTTCCAGTAATGATAATACGAGCTTTATCTCCTTTGAAATATTTGATTGCTGCATTTTGAACTTCTTCTAATGTTACAGCGTTTATGTTTTCAAGATATTTTTCGTAAAAATTTTCAGGTAAATTATAACGAGCAATATTAAGAGCGTAACGTGCAGCAGTTGCAGGTTTTTGAACGTTTCTAACAAAGCTACCAATATATTCTGCTTTAGAATTTTTTAGTTCTTCTTCAGATACTTTCTGATATCTAATTTTGTTGATTTCTTTTTGAATTTCTATTACAGCACTATCAGTAACTATATTTCTTACAGCAGCACCAGCTTTAAATTTACCAGCTCCATCAAGTTTGTTTTGAGAAATGCTTGAATATGATCCATATGTATATCCTTTGTCTTCACGAAGGTTCATAAATAAACGTGCAGTTCCCCCTCCACCAAGGATGTTATTTGCTAATAATGCAGCATAATAATCTTTATCTCCTAAAGTTAAATCAACAGAATTAACAACAGCAATTTCAGACTGTACAGCATTTGGCATATTAATGAAGTCAATCTCTGTAGTGTCTACATTCTTTGGTGTTGGCAAAGTATAGGTAGGAATGTTTCCTTTAGCCCAATCTCCAAATAATTTTGTTATTAACTTTTTAGTGTCTTCAAGATTTATATCTCCAACCACAACTAAATAAGCATTATTAGGTTTGAAATAGGTATTGTAGTTGTTTTTAACATCTTCTAAGGTGATGTTTTTGATGCTCTCGTTAGTTATAAATTCACCATATGGATGATTTTTACCGTAAACCAAAGCGTCTTCCACTCTAGAAGCTACTACTTTTACATTTTTTTCGTTAGACTTTATTCCCTCTAAAGTTCTTTCAACCGATTTGTCAAATTCTTCTTTAGTGAATTGAGGATCTTTTACTCCATTGGCCATTAACTCTAATACTTCAGGGAAGTACTTTGTTAAAGATCGAGTAGAAGCACCGTTACTTCTAAAAGATACAGAGGCACCTAGATAATCGATACGTTCGTTATAATCATCTTTAGATATTTTTGAGGTACCATTTCCAAGTAAGTCTCCCATTAAATTAGATAAACCAGCTTTATTACCTTCTAATACAGGTTGGTTGTCAATAGTTAAAGAAGCAGATACCCTAGGGAGTTTATGGTTTTCTACCATAATTACTTTCAAGCCATTAGATAGGTTAAATTTCTCCGCTTTTCCTAATTTAACTTTAGGAGCAGGTCCTGGTTTTGGTTGAATACTTCTATCTATTTGTTGAGCTGATACAGCAAAAGACATGGTTACAACTGCTAATGCTGATAAAATTGTTTTTTTCATAAGTATGTCTAGTTACTGAATTATTTTTTAGATTCTGGTAAATACTCCATTACCAATCTTTGGTTTTTGTTTAAATATTTTTTTGCTACTTCTCTAATTTCTTCTCTTGTGATAGAACGGTAAATTTCAATTTCTGTGTTGATTAAGTTGGTATCACCATACAGCACATTAAAACGTGCTAATGAGTTTGCAATACCTTCAACACTTGAATTAGAGTTTACAAAATCATTCTCAAATTGGTTTTGAAGCTTTTGAAAGTCTTTTTCTGAGATCAATTCGTTTTGAATTTTAGCAATTTCTTCATCTATTTCTTTTACCAAATCAGTAAGCGAAGTTTTACCTAACGGAAGTGCAAATAAAATGTAAGTTCCATAATCTTCTTGACTTAAGTTGAAAGCTCCTGCTTGTAATGCCATTTTTTTATCATCAACAAGTTTTTTATACAACACAGAACTTTTACCACTACTTAAGTAAGTTGAAATCATATCTAAAACTCTAGCATCTCTAGTTTTCATAGACGGAGTTCTATATGCTTCAACAATAGCAGGAATTTGAATATTAGGGTCGTAAGCCTTTGCTGTAAACTCTTTTGTTATTGGATCTTCTTTAGGGAAGTTTCTTGTGATATCTTTCCCTTTTGGAATGGATCCAAAATAAGCATCAATTAACTTTTTAGTATCCTCAATGTTAATATCACCAGCAACAACTAAAGTAGCATTGTTTGGCACGTAGAATTTTTTGTTAAATGCTAAAAACTCATCTAAAGTAGCAGCATCTAAATGCTCCATTTTACCGATGGTTGTACCTTTATAAGGATGCTTTTTAAACATGTGCTTTTTTACATTTTCTAAGAAGCGAGAGTATGGTTGGTTATCAACTCTAAGACGTTTTTCTTCCTTTACAACTTCGTTTTGAGTATTTACTCCTTCTTGTTTTATAATTGGGTGAAGTAATCTTTCAGATTCCATCCATAAACCTAACTCAAGATTGTTAGAAGGGAAAACTTCATAGTAATAAGTTCTGTCATCTGTAGTATTAGCATTATTGGTTCCTCCATTAGAAGAAACTATTTTAAACCATTCTCCTTTTTTAATATTTTCAGTTCCTTCAAATAGTAAGTGTTCAAAAAAGTGAGCCATTCCTGTGCGGTTAGGTTGTTCGTCTTTTGCTCCTACGTGGTACATTACTGAAGTAGTTACGACAGGTGCAGTGTTATCTTGATGCAAAATAACGTGCATTCCGTTGTTTAAATCGTACTCTTCAAACTCTACTTTTTGCGCGTTAGCAGCAAGACCTACTAACAAAGCAGAAGCAAGAGTGATAACAGTTTTTTTCATTGATTGATGTTTGAATTTTATTAATTTTAATGAATGTGACGCGAAATGATTCTTTTTGTTACAATTTAAAAAGAAGAAAAAGAGCTCTTTTTTGTGTTAAAATAGTAATTTTCTGAATAATAGATTGTTTTTTGGTGTAAAAAATGTATATTTGCACCCGCATTTTCATTATGAAGATGAGAGAAAAGTATAAACGCAAAACAAATAGTATGTACGCAATCGTAGAGATAGCAGGGCAACAATTTAAAGTAGCAAAAGACCAAAAAGTATACGTACACCGTTTACAAGAGGCAGAAGGATCAAAAGTAACTTTTGATAAAGTAATGCTTGTTGAAGATAACGGAAACGTTACTATTGGCGCCCCAGCTATAGAAGGTGCAGGAGTAACTGCAAAAGTTTTAGGTCACTTAAAAGGTGATAAAGTAATCGTTTTCAAAAAGAAAAGAAGAAAAGGTTACAAAAAGAAAAATGGACACAGACAGTATTTAACTGAAATCCAAATTGAAGGAATTGCTACTTCTGGTGTTAAGGCAGCTGCTAAAAAAGAAGCTCCTAAAGCAGAGGTAAAAGCTGAATCGAACGATTTAAGTTCTATGACTGTTGCAGAATTAAAAGCTTTAGCAAAAGAAAAAGGTATTGCAGGATACACTTCTTTAAAGAAAGCAGAATTAATTGAAGCGTTAAGTAAATAATTAACTTTAAAAACTTACAAAGATGGCTCATAAGAAAGGTGTCGGTAGTTCGAAGAACGGTCGTGAATCGGAATCGAAACGATTAGGAGTAAAGATTTTTGGAGGACAAGCTGCTATTGCAGGTAACATTATTGTTCGTCAAAGAGGAACTCAACACAATCCAGGTGAAAATGTTTACATGGGTAAAGATCATACTTTACATGCTAAAGTTGATGGTGTTGTAAAATTCCAAAAGAAAAGAGATAATAAATCATACGTTTCTGTAACTCCATTCGAGGCTTAAGAGACTAACTGATTAGAATAAATAAAAACTCAAACATTTTTAAATGTTTGAGTTTTTTTGTTTTTAAAGAAATAATACTTTGTGTAAATAAAAAAAAACACCGCTCATTGAGCGGTGTTTTGTAACTTAATATCATTATTGATTAATCCCCCAATTTATCAATATGATTCCCCTTGTGTATTACACTACAAATATCGATGTAATATGCGTGTTACAGTAGGGTATTTGTATAAATGGTGTATTTTTTTGTATAAATGGTAAATAGACTACATTTCTATTGAGATTTTATATTGTTTTGTTGTAAAAATGACAATTCATATATTTTATTTTTAAGATATTATCAGTTACATTTGGGTTAAATGTATGTACGATGTTAAGAGCTGTAATTGTTGATGATGAGCCAAAGGCAATCCAAGGGCTTTCCTGGGAATTATCGAGTTTTAGTGATGATATAGAGGTTATTGAAACTTTTACTGACGCAGAGAAAGCAATTAAATATATTAATAAAAATGTTATTGATTGTCTTTTTCTAGATATTGAAATGCCTACAATGGATGGCTTTCAGTTGTTAGAAAAGCTAGAAAATAGAGATTTTGCTATTGTTATTACAACCGCATATAATGAGTATGCTATTAAAGCATTAAAAAATCAAGCGATAGACTATTTGTTAAAACCTATAGATTCTGATGATTTAGAAGAAACCATAGAGAGAATTAAAAGTCATCATAAGAAATATGACAATACGGAAAAGGTTGAAAAAATACTGTCAAACTTTAATAAAAAGTTCAATAGGAGGAAAATAACAATTAATACAGACGGAAAATTAGTCTTCCTGTCAGAGGATGAAATTTTATTTGTTGAATCAGATGGAAACTATTCGACAATACACACTTCAGGAAATAAAAAGATAGTAGTTACCAAAAAACTAAAAGAAATAGATTTATTACTACCAGACGATCATTTTTTTAGAATACATAATTCATTTATCATTAATTTGAATAAAATCAAGGAGTTTTTAAAATCAGAAGGTTATGTCGTGTTAGAAAATAACCATAAAATTCCTGTATCACGTCAAAGAAAATCGGACTTCTTAGAAAAATTTTAATGAAACAGCTAATAAAATTCTTGCTTATTTTCTTTACTGTATTTTCATGTTATTCACAACAAGAAAATAAAAGTATAGATAGCTTAATTCATACAGCTGTTACTAAAAAAATAGATGATTACTACGAATTGCATCATTTCTTTGAACAAAAACGATTTGATAAAAAAGAAATAGATTTACTTTTAGATCAGAGTATAAAAAACGACTATAAATTAGGTGAAATTTATGCCTATAATTTATTTGGAGTAGATTATAGAAACAATGCTTATTTTGATGCCTCTGTAGAAAGTTACAAGAAAGCCTTAGAGTTGGCTAGAGCGATAAAAAATGTAGATGCAGAGATTGTTACGCTCAACCAAATAGGTGTGGTGTATAGACGACAAGATAAAATCAGAAATGCATTAAACTATCACCAAATGGCATTGGAATTGGCAGATAAAATTGAAATGCCAAACGAAGATACTAAGTTAAGTATTAGTATATCCAACAATAGTATAGGTAATATATATCTTGCACTAAAACAATATCAGTTAGCATTAGAAAAGTTTAAGAAATCAATACTAACACAAGAAAAACTAGGTAATAAAAGAGGACTAGCCATCAATTATCAAAATATGGGTCTTGCTTTTAAAAACCTTGGAGATATTGATGCTGCACTAGAACACTACCAAAAATCTCTGAAATATAATTTAGAGATTAAATCAGATTTAGGAATTGTTATTTGTCACCAAAGTATTTGCGATGTTTTATTATTACAAGGAAAATATAATGAAGCATATAAATATATAAGTGAAGTTGTGCCAATTTCTGATAGAATAGGAAACCAGTACTATACTTCTGAGGTATATGCTACGCTCGGAAATGTGCAATTAAAGTTAGATAGCTTAGACAAAGCGCAGGTAAATATAGAAAAAGGGTTAGCAATCGCAAATGAGCATAAAATACCTTCAGGAATCAATCAATCAAATTTATACTTGTCTGAGCTTTATGAGAAAAAAGGAGAGTATAAAAAAGCATATGAGTTTTATAAAAAAGCTATCGAAGGAGAGCGAAAAACCTTTAATGATAAGAATATTTCATATGTAAATAACTTAATTAATAAATACGATAATGAGGTAAGTAGCAATAAAATTAGAAGTTTGGCAAAGGAAAACGAAATTGCTAAACTAAAGCTTTTAAGAAATAGAAACATTTTAATAATAACTCTGGTTTCTATAGCCTTGTTAGGGGTTTTATTATACTCAATGTATAGGCAACGATTGTTGAATAACGATAAAAAAATATTAAAGCTAGAACAAGAAGCTTTAAGAATTCAAATGAACCCTCATTTTGTTTTCAACGCTCTAAATTCAATAAAGCTATACATTATCAACAATGAGCAAAAAAATGCAGTACATTATCTAAACAAATTCTCAAAATTAATTCGCAGTATTTTAGAGTCTTCCTCTGTAAAAGAAGTAACCTTAAGTGAAGAATTAAAAACAATGAATTTATACATGAGTATCGAAAATATTCGGTTTTCAAATGAGATAAATTATGTAGAAAAGGTTGATTCTAATGTAAATATTGAAAGGATAAAAGTTCCGCCTTTAATTTTACAGCCTTTTTTAGAAAATTCTATTTGGCATGGTTTGTCATCTAAAAAAGGGAAAAAGGAAGTTGAGCTGTCCGTAAATAAGATATCTGATGAGTTTATTCGAATTGATATTATTGACAATGGTATAGGACGAGATGCTGCTATGAATATAAAACAGAGCAAATCTTTAAATCGAAAATCAATAGGAGTAGATTTAACAAAAGAGCGACTACAAAACTTTACTAACGAGTTTAAAAATAAATACACCATTGTTTATACTGATTTAACTAATAAAGAAGGAAAAATTATAGGAACTAAAGTTTCATTAATAATTCCTATGCGTTAAAAATCAAAACGTAATTGAACCCAAACAGGTTCTTTTTTTTCTGTATTTAAATTGCTAAAAGAAATACCCAATAAACGAACAGAATTATTAAGAGTGTCTTGATACAATAACTCTTTTACGATAGGATAGAACTCTTTTTTTAATTGAAGATAATGGTTGGTAGTTTTACTACGGGTTTGTAGCGTAAAATCGCTGTATTTGATTTTTAGGGTAACTGTTTTCCCCTTGGTGTTTGATTTTTTCATGCGACGTTCTAATTCATCGGCTATTTTTTCAAGACGCTCCAGCATAAAAACTTCCGAAGATAAATTTTCGCGAAAAGTAGTTTCGGCAGCAATTGATTTTCGAATACGGTCAGGTTTTACAGCTGAGTTATGTATACCTCTAACAATATTATAGTAATGCAATCCTGATTTCCCAAACAGTTTAGAAAGTTCTTCCAGCGACTTTTGTTTTAAGTCTAAGCCAGTAAAAATGCCTAAATTGTGCATTTTGGCGGCCGTAACTTTCCCTACTCCATAAAATTTATTTACAGGTAACTGTTCTAGAAATTCTAGAACTTCTTCTGGATTGATAGTTTTTTGTCCATTGGGTTTATTAATATCAGAAGCAACTTTGGCTATAAACTTATTAATAGATATTCCTGCGGATGCTCGTAATTCTAATTCCTCCCAAATTCGTTGGCGAATTTCTTGAGCAATCATACTTGCAGATGGATTCCCTTTTTTGTTTTCAGTAACATCTAGGTAGGCTTCGTCTAATGATAGAGGTTCTACCAAATCTGTATAATCGTAAAATATCTTCCTAATTTTAGATGATATTTCTTTGTAACGATCAAATCTGGGAGAAACGAAGATAATATGTGGGCATTTTTGTTTAGCTAAAATACCACTCATGGCAGAACGAACTCCGAATTTTCTGGCTTCGTAACTGGCGGCAGAAACTACACCTCGAACTTCGCTACCACCTACAGCAACAGGTTTACCTCGTAATTCAGGATTATCCAATTGTTCTACAGATGCATAAAAGGCATCCATATCTACATGAATAATTTTACGAAAGGGAGGTTTAAGTTCCATCCTGTAAAAATAATAAAAGCCCTCTTAAGATTAAGAGAGCTTTATAATAAGTCTTTGTTCTTTTTGTATAAAATTATACTTGTTTTACCTCAATAATTTTAACAGGACAGGCTTTTTTCGCTTCGTGTGAAGCCTCAAAAATACTATCGTCGTGTGATTTTATGGTAAAGAAACCTTTCTTTTCTGTGGAATGCAATAAAACTGATTTTCCATCCTTTTTCGACATTTGAAATTGTGCTGGAGCTAACTCCACACAATAATTACAGCCAATACACTTGTTTCTTTGTAAGGTAATTACAACCATTAGTTTTTAGCAAATTCAGTTTTTACAATTTTGTATAACTTGTCTGATGGGCGAATTCTGAAATCTAATTTCATAGTAACTTCATCTCCTTTGGTAGCAGTTTGTGCTTCCTTATCGTTTACAAACATGCTTTTTAATTCCATTTCTTGAGCACCTGTAGTTGGTCCTGTAATTAAAATGGTGTCACCTACCGCTAAATCGTATGCTTCTATTTTAAATTCACCAATTTCAGCTTTAGGAAAATAATGTAACCCTTTTCCTAAGTACACTTTCTTTTGAGTAGCATGAGAACCTGGTTCTTTACTCCACTCTCCTAATTTCTGACCTAAGTAATATCCATTCCAGAAACCACGATTGTACACCTTTTCAAGTTCTTGCATCCAGCTAATAACCTTTTCTTTATCGTATGTCCCATTGTGTAAGCTGTCAATAGCGTCACGATAACATTTAATTACTTTGGCAACATATTCAGGAGCACGACCACGACCTTCAATTTTTAATACTTTAATTCCAGCATCTGCAACTTGGTCTAAGAAATCAATCGTACATAAATCTTTTGGAGACATAATGTACTCATTGTCTAATTCCATTTCAAAACCAGATTCCTGATCAATTACAGTATATTTTTTACGACAATTTTGTTTGCAAGCACCTCTGTTTGCAGATGAGTTATGTGAGTGTAAACTCATGTAACATTTCCCTGAAACAGCCATACACAAAGCACCGTGACCAAAAATTTCAATTTCTAACAAACGACCTGAAGGTCCTTTGATTTCTTCTTTTTCAATTTGCTCGGTAATCTTTTTTACCTGACGTAAGCTTAACTCTCTACTCAACACTACAGTATCGGCAAACATGGCATAAAACTTCACCGTTTCGATATTGGTAATGTTGATTTGAGTAGAAATATGCACTTCCATATCTTCAGCTCTTGCCATTGCAATTACAGCTTGATCCATTGCAATTACAGCAGTAATGTTTGCTTCTTTGGCTCTTTTGATTAAGGTTTTTACGATAGATAAATCATGATCGTACACAATGGTGTTTAATGTTAAATACGTACGAACATTTTTTTCAGAACATCTACGAGAGATTTCTTCTAAATCATCTAAAGTAAAATTGATAGATGCTCGAGCACGCATATTTAATTGTTCTACACCAAAATATACAGAATCACATCCATTGTCTAAAGCTGCTTGTAACGATTCAAAATTACCAGCAGGAGCCATTAACTCAATCTTTTGCATTACTTTTTAAATTTTAAAGCTTCTGAACGCCCTTTTTTAAATATTTTATTGCTCGCGTGTTTTCCTTTACGCAATTCTTTTTGCTCTTCGTATGGTAAATGAATGATGTCTTGGCACTCAGGAGAACAAGTGTTTTCCATTTTTTCAGCGCATTCATCGCATTGAATGAATAGTAAGTGACAACCTTCGTTGGCGCAGTTGGTGTGTGTGTCACAAGGTTTTCCACATTGATGACAATTGGCAACTACATCATCAGAAATTTTTTCAGCTCTTCGGTGGTCAAAGACAAAATTTTTACCCAAAAATTTATTTTCTAAACCTTCATCTTTTACCTGACGAGTATATTCGATGATTCCACCTTCTAACTGGAAAACATTTTTAAAACCTTTGTGTTTATAGTAGGCAGATGCTTTTTCACATCGAATTCCACCTGTACAATACATTAATAAGTTTTTGTCTTCTTTATGGTCTTTTAAATCTTCTTCAATAATATCTAACGAATCTCTAAACGTATCAACATCTGGAGTTATAGCACCATCAAAATGCCCAATTTCACTTTCATAATGATTACGCATATCTACACAAACCGTATTTGGGTCTGCTAGCATTTCATTAAACTCTTTTGCATTTAAATGCACCCCTTTGTCGGTAACATCAAAAGTGTCGTCATTTAATCCGTCAGCAACAATTTTGTTACGAACTTTTACTTTTAGTTTTAAAAAGGATTTATTATCGTGCTCTATAGCCACGTTTAAGCGAATACCATTTAAAAAAGAAATACTATCTAGTTGCTTTTTTAAAGCTAGAAAGTTTTCTGAGGGAACAGATATTTGGGCGTTAATACCTTCGTAAGAAACGTAGGTTCTTCCTAATACATCTAGTTCATTCCACTCTAGGAATAATTTATTTCTAAATAAAGTTGGATTTTCTATCTTATGATATTGATAGAATGAGATTGTAATACGGTCTTTACCCGCATCATCAATTAATTTAGCGCGTTCTTCTGCGCTTAACTTGTTGTACAGTTGCATGCTATACTTTTTTAAGTTAAACAAATATGTTGTGGTTTTTCTAGAAAACCGGTGCAAATGTACTGATTTTTTGAGTTTTACTGTTTAAAACAATACTATTTAAGGTTAAATGGTATATTTTTTAAATTTTAACGTATTTTTTCTAACAAATGAGATACAACCAATTTGTTTTTTTTAAACCTTTGTAGCTGACAAACAATAAATTTTATACTCAAATAGCAAAAAAAATGAGAGTAGCAGTGGTAGGCGCTACCGGAATGGTAGGTAATGTAATGTTACAAGTATTAGCAGAACGTAATTTTCCAGTAACAGAATTAATTCCTGTTGCTTCAGAGCGTTCAGTAGGAAATCAAATTGAATTTCAAGGAACAAATTATACAATTGTTGGTTTAGAAACCGCAGTAGCTATGCGACCAGACATTGCGTTGTTTTCTGCTGGAGGAGAAACTTCTTTAGAGTGGGCACCGAAGTTTGCAGCTGTTGGAACAACAGTAATTGACAATTCTTCTGCTTGGAGAATGGATCCAACAAAGAAGTTAGTAGTTCCAGAAATTAATGGAGATGTATTAACTAGCGAAGATAAAATTATAGCAAATCCAAACTGCTCTACTATTCAGTTAGTAATGGCGTTAGCTCCGTTACATAAAGAATATACAATGAAACGTGTGGTGATTTCAACTTATCAATCTGTTTCTGGAACTGGTGTTAAAGCTGTTCAGCAATTAGATAATGAAGAATCAGGCGTTAAAGGAGAAATGGCGTATCCGCACCCTATTGGAAGAAATGCATTGCCACATTGTGATGTGTTTTTAGAAAATGGTTACACTAAAGAGGAAATGAAGTTGGTAAAAGAACCTAAAAAGATTTTACGAGACGATTCTTTTAGTATTACAGCTACGGCAGTCAGAATACCAACAGCAGGAGGGCACTCTGAGTCAGTGAATGTTCAATTTGAAAATGATTTTGAATTAGATAAAGTACGTGAGTTGCTTACACAAACTGATGGTGTTATTGTGCAAGATGATGTGCAAAATAATGTATACCCAATGCCAATTTTGGCAAACAACAAAGATGAAGTTTTCGTGGGTAGAATTAGAAGAGACGAATCTCAACCAAATACCTTAAATATGTGGATTGTTGCTGATAACCTGCGTAAAGGAGCGGCGACCAATACAATTCAAATAGCAGAATATTTAGTAGCTAACAATTTGGTGAAATCATCGGTTACTGCTTAGATATAAATTATAATAGTACATTTGAAATCCTGCGCTTGTAAGTGCAGGATTTTTATTTTTGAAATATGAATAGAGAACAAATAATACAGCATACGATTGAGTTTGTAAAAGATACCTTAAAAGGAGCAGAAGGAGGGCATGATTTTTTTCATATTGAACGCGTATATAAAAACGCATTGTTGATTGCAAAAGATGAAAGTGTAGATGTGTTTGTAGTTTCTTTAGGAGCTTTACTGCATGATATAGCGGATAGCAAATTTCATAATGGAGATGAAACTGTTGGTCCGCAAAAAGCGAGAACATTTTTAGAAAGTCAGAAGGTTCCTGAAGAAATAATTACTCATATAGAAAAGATAATTACTAACATTTCTTTTAAAGGAGGAAATTTTGAGCAAAAATTTACTTCTGCTGAACTCGATGTAATTCAGGATGCAGATCGACTAGATGCTATAGGTGCTATAGGTATAGCTCGTTGTTTTAACTACGGAGGTTTTAAAAATAGGGAATTGTATAATCCTGAGGTTCTTCCAAAAATGAATATGACAAAAGAGGAATACAAAAAGTCAGCAGCACCCACAATTAATCATTTTTATGAGAAATTATTGCTGTTAAAAGATAAAATGAATACGCAAACAGGAAAAGCTATTGCTGAACAAAGACATGCTTATATGGAAGGTTTTTTAGAGCAATTTCACAATGAATTGAATGGAAATAAATAATATGTTTTACGTTAATAATGTAAACTTTAGGTTAGTTTAATAAAAAATTAACGTTAAAATTTGGTTCTTATTGAATTTAATATATATTTGCTTCAGTTAATAATCCCCCTTTTTATTAATATAATCCCCTTATTGTAGAAAAATAGCATCTAAATATATTCAGATGCTATTTTTATTTATAGGATATTGATTGTAAGATCAGGTTATTTACCAGGAAACTCTGGTTTGCGTTTCTCTAAAAAGGCAGAGGTTCCTTCTTTAAAATCTTCGGTACCAAAACAATTCCCAAACTCAGTAATTTCAGTTTCAAAACCATTGATACCATCTTTAAAATTAGCATTTACAGCTTTAATGGCTGCACTAATAGCTACAGATGAATTGCGCATCACTTTTGATGCAATTTTTTCTGCAAGAGGAAGTAATTCTTCCTGTGGAGTTACGTGATTCACTAAACCACACTCTTTAGCTTCATCAGCAGTAATCATTCCCGCAGTCATAATTAATTCCATTGCTTTTCCTTTACCAACTAATTGAGGTAAGCGTTGTGTACCTCCATATCCAGGGATTACCCCTAAAGATACCTCAGGTAACCCCATTTTTGCATTATCAGAAGCAATTCTAAAATGACAAGCCATGGCTAATTCTAAACCACCTCCTAATGCAAAACCATTAATAGCTGCGATAACAGGAGTTGACAAATTTTCAACGAAATCAAATAACGTTTCTTGTCCTTTTTTAGCTAACATACCTCCTTCTTCCACAGAAAAATGAGCAAATTCAGAAATATCTGCACCAGCAACGAAAGCTTTATCACCGCTTCCTGTTATGATAATTGCTTTAATAGTAGTATCATTATCTAGGCTTTTAAAAGCGTTATGTAACTCTTCAATAGTCGCTTTATTTAAAGCATTAAGTTTTTTAGGTCGGTTAATTGTAATAGTTGCTAATCCGTTAGATTTTTCAACTAAAATATTTTCAAAATTCATGGTATTATGTTTTTGGTAAAATTACTGTAAAAACGGTTCCAATTCCTTCACTGGAAGTGAATGAAATGTTACCATCATACGCTTCAATTATTTTTTTAATCATTGGTAAACCTAAGCCCATACCACTTGTTTTGGTAGTGAATTTAGGTTCAAAAATGAGTTCTTTGTTGGTGTCGTTAATTCCTTTACCATTATCTGAGACCGTAATTTTTACACTATTCCCCTCAGAAGCAACTTTAACTTCAATTCTAGGATAGGTTTCAGTATCTTTTATAGCTTGTATTGAATTTTTAACAAGATTGGTAACAATACGGATAAGTTGCGTTTTATCTAAGTTAGCATATAACTCTTGTTCTTGTGGGAGGTATTGTATGTAATCTTCAGTAAAAATGTCTAATGAGTGTTTTACAACATCAACAACATTTAATTTTTCGCGACGTTGTGTTGGCATTTTAGCGAAATCTGAAAAAGCAGAAGCAATAGAACTCATTACATCAATTTGTTGAATAAGTGACTTACTATATTCTGCCATTTTTTCTTTGATGTTTGGATCTTCTGGGTCAAATTTTCTTTCAAAACTTTGTACAGATAAGCGCATGGGAGTTAATGGATTTTTGATTTCGTGCGCTACCTGTTTTGCCATTTCTCTCCAGGCTTGCTCTCTTTCACTTTGAGCAAGTTTTACAGCACTTTCCTCTAGCTGATCAATCATGTTATTATAGGCTGCAACTAATGAGTTTATTTCTGAACTTGCTGAGTCTAAATTGATTTTTTCGTTGCGTTTGTTTAAACGAGTTTCGTTTATTTTTTCTGAGATGGTTTTTATTGATCTTGTAATATAACTTGATAAAAAGTAAGCCAATACTACTCCTAAAATAAGCATGAGCACATATACCAAAAGTAAACGTGTAATAAATTCTCTAAGTTCATTTTTTTGCTCTTGATTGTCTTGTGCAATTTGAAGTTCTAAGATTCCTATTCTTTTAAAACGAGTATCGTTTATATAGGAATATGAAGATTGGTAAGTGATTCCTTTTTCGGTCCTACTTTTTAAAATTTTATGGTTCGAGTTGTTGGCAAGATCTCTTATGGTTTCTTTAGAAAGATTAAAACCTTCTTTCTTATCAAAATTATAAGGGATAGATGATTTTAATAGATTCCCTTCCATATCATACATAGATATAGTAAGCTTATGAACATAAGCAATATCATAGATACGATCTTGGAAAATTTTAGCTAAATTTTTAGTAGTTACGGCATAGGTAGTTCTACGTTTTAGCTCTATTTCTATATCTTGTTTTGTGGATGCTTCTTTACGAGAAAAACGTAAAACATTATAATCTTGAGTTTGTTCGTCATACTGAACAATGGTTACGGTAACAATTAAAATAGAAGCCAATAATACCAGAAGTATCATTGACAAGAAAATTCTAATTCGTAATGATATGTTGTTAAATAATCGCAATTTTATAATTCAATTCTTTTAGTTTTCATTAACAAAGTATCGTCATTTACTCCATCATCATCCCAATCGTAAGTAGCTATTCCATTAAAACCTTCTTCGGTTATTTTTATTGCATACCAAACTTGTACCTGTTTTCCTAAATAAGGGTAGTCAACAAATAAGCTATCTCCTTTTGTGTTCCATTTACCACCTGTTTCACCTACTTTTTTTCCATCAGGTTGCACAAACCATGCTGTAAATGTTCCATCATTTTTATAGCTCGATTGTGCTTTCCCTGAATTTGGAGCGCTAAAGTCATCTTCAAAAACAGCAGTACTATCAGTTTCGTTGGCGGTTAAATATTCAATTTTTAAATAAGTAGTTTCCCAGCTGCCTACCAAATAATCTTTTAACAAAGGTTTGGTTGTGCTTATTTCATCTACAGTTTTGGTGTTTTCTTTTTTTTCCTGTTTACAGGCAACAAAAAACATTCCGAAAATTAACGCTACAATAAAATAGTATGTTCTCATAATTATTATGATTGAAGTTTTTCTTCTTTTGTGTGTAATAAACGCGTTAGTTTGATAGATAAATCTAATAAAATAATTTTAGCGTTTCCGTTTCTTTCAATATGATATTGGGCATCACTTACTTCCTTTTCAATAGTCATGATATTACCACTGTGAACAAATGGGGCAAATTTTGATAACTCAAAATTAGCCGATTGCGTTTCCAAGAACACCAAATCAGGTGTTCCATAATTTAGTAATAAGGCTTGTCTGAAAAACTGTAAACAATATTGTAAAAATTGTTTTTGGGTTTCCCTTCCTGTTTTTGAAATTTCTTCAGACCAACCAATTAAATCTTGAATAACAGCAGCATTTCCTTTAGCTCTAAAAGCAGCACGAATCCAAGTAATAAACCACTGCTGAAAAATTAAATCGTTTGAATTGTTGTTGAGAATATGAAGCGCTTTGTTGTAATTTCCTTCAGATTGGTGTGCTATTTTAATAGCCTCATTTTCTGAAATACTTTTTTGTTGGATCAAAGTACTTGCAATATCACTTTCGCTTAATACAGGAAAGTGTAACGCTTGACATCGAGATTTTATAGTGTTTATAATTTGCTCTTCATCTTCAGTAACTAAAATAAAAACTGTTTTACTCGGTGGCTCTTCAATTAGTTTTAATAGTTTGTTTGAGGCAGCAACGTTCATTTTTTCTGCCATCCAAATAATCATCACTTTAAAGCCACCTTCGTACGATTTTAATTGTAATTTTTTTACAATATCTTCAGCTTCATCAACACCTATTTGACCTTGTTTATTTTCAACACCAATGTGTTGTAACCAATTAAACAAACTTCCGTAAGGTTGTTTATCAATGAAAGTTCTCCAATCTTCTAAAAATAAATTACTAACAGGGTGTTTTTTAACGGCGTCGCTTGTTGTAACAGGGAAAGCAAAATGTAAATCAGGGTGCTGTAATTTGTTGCATTTTATATTACAAGCTTCAGCATTATCAGAAAAATTGCACAGTAGATGCTGAGCATACGCAATAGCCATAGCTAAGGTGCCACAGCCTTCTTTACCCACAAAGAGTTGTGCATGCGGAATTCTATTATTTTCAGCTGATTGCTGTAAGTGTTTCTTTATATGTTCTTGCCCAATAATATCGTCGAAAATCATACCACAAATATAAGACAACAAGTAGAGAGAACAACCTATTGTAAATAAATGATATATTGTGTTGATATATTGTTTAGAATGATTCTATTTTAGTATATTTGCAAGCTAAAATATACATGTTTTTGAGTACAATTGCATCATTACAGATAGGGGAAAGAGGAATTATATCTGAGGAGTGCTTGGATAGAATTCCATTAAAGTTGTTAGAAATGGGGTGTTTACCAGGAACTGAAGTTGAATTACTTCAAATAGCTCCTTTAAAAGACCCTATGTATATATGTGTGAATGGAAGTCATTTAGCAATTCGAAAAGAAACGGCTTGTCAAATTTTAATTACTAAGATATAACTGATGAGCAACCGCATAAAAGTAGCGTTAATAGGTAACCCAAATACAGGTAAAACATCATTATTTAATCAATTAACAGGTTTAAATCAAAAGGTAGGAAATTACCCAGGAGTTACGGTAGATAAAAAACAAGGAGTTTGTAAATTATCTAAAAATAAAACCGCCACTATTACCGATTTACCAGGAACCTATAGTATTAACCCTACTTCTTTAGATGAAAGTATTGTTTTAAAAGCTTTGATGACTGCTCATCGTGATGAGAAACCAGACGTAATTGTGGTTGTAGCCGATATTGAAAATTTAAAACGGAACTTATTACTGTTTTCTCAAATTCAAGATTTAGAAATTCCAACGGTTTTAGCCTTAAACATGGCAGATCAACTACAACGTAAAGGAATTTCTATAGATATACCAGTTCTAGAAAAAGAATTAGACACTAAAGTGGTGTTAATGTCGGCAAGAAATAATGAAGGTGTTGATGATCTTAAAAAGATAATTGCTGATTATGAGTTGTTAAAAGTACATTCAAACTTTAATGAATTAGCTCAAAAAATTGATGCAGACTATTTTAATAGAATGGCTAGTGTAAGTAATGAATTTACAGCATATGAACTGTGGATGATGCTTACCAAAAAACACAACTCGTTACTTTCAGTAGAGGAAAAAAAGGCCATCAAACCATTTGAAGATGAAATAGCGAAACAGAAAAAATATCAGCATAAAGAAACGATATATAGATATCAAAAAATAAATGCAGTTTTAAAGAAAACATATCATGTTGATGCTTCAAAAGCAACCGATTTAAGAAGTAAACTAGATCGTGTTTTCACTCACAAGGTCTTCGGATATGTCATTTTCTTCGGATTGTTATTATTGATTTTTCAATCTATTTTCGATTGGGCATCTACACCAATGGACTTTATCGATGGGTTATTTGCTGATATTGCAGAATTTACTAAAGCACAATTGCCTGCTGGAATGTTTACCGATTTGTTAACCGATGGAGTTATTCCGGGGGTTGGAGGAGTTGTAATTTTTATTCCGCAGATTGCAATTTTATTCTTGTTTATTTCCATTTTGGAAGAAACAGGATATATGAGTAGAGTGGTTTTTTTAATGGATAAAATCATGCGTCGATTTGGAATGAGTGGTAAAAGTGTTATACCGTTAATTTCAGGTACCGCTTGCGCTATACCTGCAATTATGGCTACCCGAACCATATCGAGCTGGAAAGAGCGTTTAATTACTATTTTGGTAACCCCATTCACTACTTGTTCTGCTCGATTACCGGTTTATGCTATTTTAATTGCATTAATTATACCTGATACTAAATTACTTGGGTTTTTTAGCTTGCAAGGATTTACATTACTAGTATTGTATACGCTTGGTTTTGCAGCAGCCATAATTGCTGCATATGTGCTACACAAAACATTAAAAATCAAAAACACCTCTTTTTTTGTGGTTGAAATGCCTAATTACAAGTTGCCATCAGCCAAAAATGTGTTGTTTGATGTAATAGAAAAAACCAAAGCATTTGTTTTGGGAGCAGGGAAAATTATTTTAGCAATTTCAATAGTACTATGGTTTTTAGCATCTCATGGACCATCATCGTCATTTGATAATGCTGAAAAGAATGTGGTTGAAAATGCGACAAATCAACAACTGTCAGAAGCAGAATTGTCTAAAAAAGTAGCTTCAGCCAAGTTAGAAAATTCGTACATAGGAATTGCGGGAAAAACAATTGAACCAGTAGTCAAACCATTGGGTTACGATTGGAAAATAGGAATAGGGTTAATCAGTTCTTTTGCTGCTCGTGAAGTGTTTATAGGTACATTGGCAACGATATATAGTGTAGAGGATGATGGAGAAGATTCTACTACCATAAAGCAAAAAATGGCATCAGAAATTAATCCGGATACTAACGAAAAACGTTTTAATTTTGCTACAGGAGCTTCACTCTTGTTGTTTTATGCTTTTGCAATGCAATGTATGGCAACTTTAGCAATTGTAAAACGCGAAACTAAAAGCTGGAAGTGGCCCATAGTACAATTAGTAAGTATGGGAGTTTTAGCATACTTGTGTGCCTTTGCAGCCTATCAAATTTTAAGCTAATGCAAGAGATTATAACATATATAGTTGTTTTTGGAGCTGTAGCTTTTTTAGTGAAGAAATTCTTTTTTAACACTAAAAAAAGTAATTGCGACACTAATTGTAAGTGCTCTTAAAAGCCTTTAACAATACCTTATCATTACAATTTTTGTAAAAGATGTATGTTTGTGGTATTATACTTGGTAGAAAAAAAAGATAATCAGTAAATTTTATATGAAGAGAATACTTTTAGCAAGCGTAGCTTTTATAAGCTCTTTTGCTTATTCACAACAGGAAATTAAAGTAGATTTGTTTGATGCTCTAGCACTTAAGACTTTAGAGGTGTCATATGAGTATTACACAACTGAACGTTCATCGGTTGGGGTTTCAGCATTGTTTAATTTTGAAAAAAGATCAGCAGATTTTAGATACAACGAAAAGACTATGTTCACTCCTTTTTTTCGCCATTATTTTACCAATAGTAGTACATGGAATTATTTTGGAGAGGTTTTTATGGGGGTAAACACAGGAGAAAGAAAAACTATCATTGCCGGAACCAATAATTACGAATACAAAGACTACACAGATGGAGCGTTAGGATTAGCGTTTGGGTCAAAATATGTATCACCAGGAGGCTTTGTGCTCGATATTTATGGAGGTTTAGGTAGAAACTTATTTACTTCAGAATCGCGTTCAGTAGTACCAAGAGTAGGAATAAATTTAGGATATCGATTTTAAGACATTCAATAGATATTAAAAACAAAAAGCTCGCAATTGTGAGCTTTTTGTTTTGTAACGAAACACTTAATTAGATTAAGCTTTTATTTCTTTGATGTTTGATTACATTGGTGATCACAAAACTCAATACGGCAGGCAAAACCCAACCTAAATTTTGGTTAGCAAAAGGAATGCTATTTTTTAATCCTGATAAATATGCAGGATTCACAATAAAATTTAAAAAATCAGGAATACTGAATAGGAATGTTATTCCGACAACAATTTTAAAAACGATAGTTGAGGTGTATTTTTCTGGTAATACATTTAATACAATCAACACGATGGTAATTGGGTAAATAAACATTAAAGCAGGTAAGGCAATGTTGATGATATATTTCACGTCAAACTGACCTACAGCGATTCCTAACAAACATCCAATAATGGCTGTAATTGTAAAAACTTTTTGAGAGTTATTGTTAATTCCTTTAAAATAATCAGCTGTACCAGTAATAACTCCTACAGCAGTGGTAAAACAAGCCAAAGCAACCAAAACACTTAAAAAAACACTTCCAATATTTCCTAAAGTTTGATTGCTTAAAGAACTTAAAATTTCTGTTCTAGTAGCATTTTCACTGAAAGAGGTACTGAATAAAACTCCATTATAAATTAGTCCTGCATAGATAATTAGTAAGCCTAAACCAGCAATAAATCCGGCTTTGGTTATCAATTCTTTTTTTTCTTCAAAAGAAGTATTGGTGTTAAAGTTCATCGAAATTACTAAAACGCCACCAACAACTATGGATGCAATAGCATCAAAAGTTTGGTATCCTTCGAGTAACCCATCAACAAAAGGAGTTTTAAAAGTAGATGAAGTTATAACCTCTGGAGCGGTGTAAATTCCAACAAAAATAATAGCAAGTAAAATGAAAATAATTAAGGGAGTTAAAAATTTTCCCAACAAAGTCAATACTTTAGATCTATTCATTGAAAATATAAAAACAAGCCCAAAATAAACACTACTTGTAATTAACGAGCTGCTATTAAAATAAGGAGCTATTGCCATTTCATGAGTTACTGATGCAGTCCTTGGGGCTGGTAGAGCAATACAAATAGCGTATACAATAAAACAATAGGTAAGACTGAATGTAGGAGAGACTTTTTTTGCAAAATCATACATGGTACCTTGCAATCTAGCATGTGCTAAAATCCCTAAAAGAGGAATAAAAACAGCAGTGATAAAAAAGCCTAGGGTTACCCATAACCATAAGTTCCCAGCTCCTTTTCCTAAAAATGGAGGTAAAATTAAATTTCCTGCTCCAAAAAACATGGAAAATAAAGCAAATCCGTTTATAAATATCTCCTTAGTTTTGTGCATTGCTTAACAAATTAATAGCAAACGAATATACATTAAAAAATGATTGCAAAATTTAAAGAAACTTCGGTTTTTTATACAGATACAGGCAAAGGAAGTTGTGTTGTTTTACTACATGGTTTTTTAGAAAACAGCACGATGTGGAATGTTGTAGTTGAAGAGGTTTCTAAAAGAAATAGAGTGGTTTGTATCGATTTATTAGGTCATGGAAATACAGGTTGTATAGGATATATCCATACAATGGAAGAAATGGCTGATGCTGTTGAAGCTGTATTAAAAGAGTTGAAAATTCGTCGAGCTATTATGGTAGGACACTCAATGGGAGGGTATGTGGCGTTGACTTTTGCAGAAAAATATCTAAAGAATGTAAAAGGAATATGTTTGATGAACTCCACATCACAGGCGGATAGTGAAGAAAGAAAGAAGTTACGACTTAGAGCCAATCAAATGGCAAAAGACAATTACGAAACCTTGGTAAAAATGTCTATAGGTAATTTGTTTGCTGAAAATATGCGTTTGCAACTTTCCGAAGAAATTGAAAATACCAGAGAGGAAGCATTAAAAACTTCTGTTAGAGGATATATAGCTGTTAGTGAAGGAATGCGTTTACGTACCAATAAAGAAGAGGTGTTGCAAATGATTGATAAACGATTGATCATTGCAGGAAAGCAAGACCCGATATTGAATTATACGATTCTTGAGGAAGAAGCTGAGAGAACAAACACTCCTTTGGTAGAATTACCAAATGGACATATGAGTCATATAGAAGCTAAAGAAGAATTATTAGAAGCTTTATTGGAGTTTATAAAATCCTGATAATTTCTGCTACTTTTGTAGAAAATAAAAATAGTAGTTCATGAAAGTTCATCATTTAGCCAAACAAAATTCGATTCTTAATAAATTTTTAGCAGAACTTAGAGATGTTTCCATTCAAAAAGATTCGATGCGTTTTCGAAGAAATATCGAACGAGTTGGTGAAATTTTAGGATATGAACTTAGTAAAGAACTAAACTATGATGTTAAAGAGGTAGCTACCCCATTAGGAATTAAACAAACAAACTTATCAACTAACAATATTGTATTGTGTTCTATTCTTAGGGCAGGATTACCATTGCATAACGGTATGTTGAATTATTTTGATGATGTCGAAAATGCGTTTATTTCTGCGTATCGTCATCATCCTAATAATGATGAAGAATTCGAAATTGTTGTAGAGTATTTTGCATCACCTTCTATTGATGGAAAAACGTTGTTGTTAGTTGATCCAATGCTCGCAACTGGACGTTCAATAGTAGAGGTTTATGAAGGAATAAAAAAATACGGAACTCCTAAAGAAGTAATTATAGCTTCAGTTATTGGTTCTATGGATGGTGTTGAATATGTTGCAAAACACTTGCCAGAGAGTACTACATTATGGATTGCTGATATTGACGAAAAATTAAACGAAAAAGGGTATATCGTTCCGGGTCTTGGAGATGCAGGTGATTTATCGTACGGAGCAAAACGGTAAATTACATAATAGCACTTACCGTAAAGGAAGCTATTAAGAATAAAGTAATAATAGCATCGGCATACCATTTTTTCTGAAAAAACTCAATTCCATTCGCTATAATTACCGAAACAGGAAAGAATACATACAGGAATTCACTTCCAGAACCATCTTCAACTAGAATTAAAATTACAGATGAAATAGTAAGTTGTGTAAGAACTAGTATCCAGTTTCTTCTGAATTTATTCTTAACAGAAAATGCTCTTGGACTTTTTAAGAAAATAGAAGCAACTAAAAAGAAACCGATAAAAAGAATAGGGAATAACGATTTTTGATGAGAGTAAAAACTCAAATCAGGATGAAAATTCCAGTTAAAAAGTGCAGAGAACCTCTCAGGTTCATCGTACCAAAAGTTATAGGTATAGTATAAAAATACAGGGCCAAAAAGACCAATTATAGGAATTGATAGTGTTTGATAAGTAAAACGTTGATGTAAAAATATAGAGAGATAAAAAAGTATAATGAGTAAGCCCGTATAAGGTTCTATTAAAAACGATATACCAAGCCATAAACCTCCATCAAATAATTTGTGAAAAATATTTTTATTAGATTGTAAACTGTATACTTTTCGTAAAAAGAGCAGTACTGTTAAGTTGGCATAAAAGGTTTTATTAATAGCTATGGTATCAGGAAAAAAACCAATTAATATTACAAAAAACAAAAAAGCAAAAGAGTTGTCAAAAGTCAATAAATTTTTCGCAATGATAAAGTTGTAAACAGAAAATACGACTAAAAACCATCCTAACTCTTTTACAAGATTAAAAGACAATTCTTTAGAAAAAAGACTCAAAAAAAAGTACCCTAAAAAAAGTGCAAAGAGTACAACAAAATTTACAGGCTTAGATTTGCCGAAAAAATTGGCTAACATGGTTTCTTTTTATATTTTTGCAGTTGTAAAGATACTTAAGATATGATAGCAGGCAATATTTTTAAATGGATTGGTAGTTTATTTACCGACTTATTATTCTTACCATTTCAATGGTTACGCTTAAACGTTGCTAAAGGTGACGGTGGATGGTGGTCTTCAAACGCTATTAACTGGTTGTTTTTAGTAGTTCTATTAGTGTTATTCGCTTACTGGATGAAAGAATCAGCGAAGTTTTTAAAAGAAGGAACTGAAGATAGAGCCTAATTTCTACACACTTTGGGAAGTAAAAACAAATTAAAACGTTTCAGAGAAAATGAAACGTTTGCAAATGTTATTCAACCAACTCGAGAAGAAGTAGTCAATGATTTTCCACATAAAGGAAAATGGAGTACTTTCTTCAAAAACGACAACCCAATAGTTTTAGAACTAGGTTGTGGTAAGGGCGAGTATACAATTGCTTTAGCAGAAAAAAATCCTGATAAAAATTTTATTGGTATTGATATCAAAGGAGCACGTTTTTGGCGAGGAGCTAAAACAGCGTTGGAAAAAGATATGAACAATGTGGCTTTTATCAGAACTCAAATAGAGTTGGTCGATTATATTTTTGCTGAAAACGAAGTCTCTGAAATTTGGATTACTTTTCCAGATCCTCAAATTAAATACAAGCGTACCAAGCATCGTATGACAAACACTGAGTTTTTAAAGAAATACCACCGTATTTTAAATTCAGAAGGCGTTGTAAACCTAAAAACTGATAGCGAGTTTATGCACGGATATACCTTAGGTTTATTGCATGGTGAAGGTCACGAGATTTTACATGCGAACCACGATGTGTACAAAAATGTATACAGTCCAGAGGAAGTAACTGGAACACAAACTTTTTACGAAAAGCAATATTTAGAAATCGGAAAACCGATTACCTATATAAAATTCAAACTCAATTATTAATCCTGCATATTTGCAGGATTTTTTGTTTTTGGGCGTTACCCTTTGGGTCGCGCTTTCCGCGTTACACGGTTACTTGCTACAATCGCTAACGCGGATAGTATCTAGTGAATGTCATTTCGAGTAAAATGAGAAGCCGCAAGGTTCAACGAAGTTAAACGTTAGCTCTTTAAGTCTTATATTTACGACATGACAGATAAAAATTTCTTCGAAAAAGTATATGAAGTCGCACGTTTAATTCCGTATGGAAGAGTAACAAGTTATGGAGCCATAGCTACTTATTTAGGTACAGCTCGTTCAGCGCGTATGGTAGGGTGGGCAATGAATAATTCTTCAGAAAAGGAAGTGCCAGCACACCGAGTGGTAAACAGAAAAGGTTTGTTGACAGGAAAGCATCATTTCGATGGAACCAATCTTATGCAACAATTGTTAGAAAGCGAAGGAATCAAAGTAATTGATAACCAAATTCAAGATTTTGAAAATGTCTTTTGGAATCCAAATGTGGAGTTGTGATAAATTTTAAAGATATATCCTATTTAAAAAATGGAACTTCTAGACAAAAAGAAGCCTATAAAGTATTGTTGGAGTTAGATATTCTTGAGCTTTTGAAAAAGTTTAATCCAATTTTAGTTGGTACAATCCCTATTGATATTGATGTAGAATCAAGTGATTTGGATATTATTTGCGAATGCAAAAATCATTCAGAACTTCTTGAGATTGTAACCAAAAAGTATGGAGAATTCTCTGGATTTCACGTAAACACAATTCAGTCGTATAAAAATTTAAAAACGACAATCATTGCATTTGAGTATAACACATTTCCAATAGAGTTTTTTGTGCAAAATAAACCTTCAGAACAGCAAGATTCCTACTTGCATATGCTTATTGAGTATCAAATTTTGTTGAAAGAAAATGAGGAGTTTAAATCGGAAGTTATAGCGTTAAAACAACAAGGACTCAAAACAGAACCAGCGTTTGCAAAACTTTTAGGCTTAGAGGGAGATCCATATGAAGCGTTATTAATCTACGGATTTGAGAAAGATTATATTTCCTGATATTTCAAAAATAATTAGCAATAATCTTCGAAATCCGTGTCTATAAAACCAACTTATTATCCTATAAATATTACCAATCTAAAGACTTTATTTTCTGAGGGCTAAAACGTATCTTTGCAGTTAAGATTAAATAAAAATAAGCAACAAGAGTATTACTTGCTGCTCAAAGCATACAGCATAAAACATGAGTTTTAAAAAACAAGATATATACAAGGCATTAGAAACAATTACAGCGCCTGGAGAAGGCAAAAGTTTAATTGAAAATGAAAATGTAACTAACGTAGTGAGTTTTGGTAATGAGGTGATTGTAGATGTTACGATAGCAAACCCTTCGTTACAGGCAAAAAAGAAAGTTGAAGTTGAGATTATGAAGGCTATTCATCAACACGTTGATCAGAAAATTGACGTAAAGGTGAATGTGAAAGTTGAGGTTCAACCTAAGGAAAATCCTAATCAGATTAGAGGGAAAGAAATTCCAAATATTCAGAATATTATAGCTATTGCTTCAGGAAAGGGAGGAGTAGGAAAGTCTACAATAACTTCAAACATGGCAGTTTCATTAGCTAAAATGGGCTTTAAAGTTGGAGTGTTAGATGCCGATGTTTATGGACCTTCTCAACATTTAATGTTTGATGTAGAACAAGAAAAACCATTAGCAGTAAATGTAAATGGGCGTTCTAAAATGAAACCTATTGAGAGTTACGGAGTAAAATTATTATCACTAGGTTTTTTTACCAATCCAAACCAAGCAGTAATTTGGCGTGGACCAATGGCTTCAAAAGCATTAAATCAATTAATTTTTGATGCAGATTGGGGAGAGTTAGATTTCTTACTAATCGACTTACCTCCAGGAACAGGAGATGTACACTTATCAATAGTACAAGCTGTGCCAATTAATGGAGCTGTGGTGGTAAGTACACCGCAAAACATTGCTTTAGCAGATGCTAAAAAAGGAGTAGCAATGTTCCAACAAGAAAGTATTAACGTACCAGTGTTAGGTATCGTTGAAAATATGGCGTATTTTACACCAGCAGAACTTCCTGATAATAAATATTATATTTTTGGAGAAGGAGGAGCTAAACATTTAGCAGAAGACATAGAAACAAGTTTCTTAGGAGAAATACCTTTAGTACAAAGTATTCGTGAAGCAGGAGATGTTGGACATCCAGTAGCTTTACAAGAAAATACACCATTAGCAGAAGCTTTTACTGAGGTAACTAAAGAAATGGTTTCGCAACTATTAAAAAGAAATGCAAATTTACCACCTACAGAAGTAGTACGAATTACTACCATGAGTGGTTGTAGCACAAAATAAGTATTATGGCAACAGCAGACATAAGAAATAACGTAGAAAAAGCTTTAGAAGAAATTCGTCCATTTTTAGTAAGTGATGGAGGTAATATAAAGCTGTTATCAATTGAAGATGATACCGTAAAAGTACAGTTAGAAGGTGCTTGTAGTGGTTGTTCTGTCAATCAGATGACTTTAAAAAATGGAGTGGAAGCGACCATTAAAAAATACGCGCCAGAAATTAAAGAAGTAATAAACGTAGCCTAACTGATAAAAGTCAGGTTTTAAGCTTAACTATTACAGTAATTTTGGGCGTTCGAGCGTGCTTTCGTTACTCGCTTCCCGTTTAAAAAAAACGGGAGAGCTCAAACAAACCACTCAATCACTAACGCATAAAACATTCCTGTCTTAGGTAACAAGGCAGGAATTGTCAGTATAAAAAGACAATTTGTAACTAAAATGATACAAACAGACATATTAATTATTGGAGCAGGACCAACGGGATTATTCACGGTTTTTGAAGCAGGATTATTAAAATTACGTTGTCATTTAATTGATGCTTTACCACAACCAGGAGGGCAGTGTTCAGAAATTTATCCAAAGAAACCTATTTACGATATCCCAGCATATCCTGAGATTTTAGCAGGAGATTTGACTGATAAATTAATGGAACAAATTAAGCAATTTGAACCTGGGTTTACCTTAGGAGAACGTGCCGATACGATTGAAAAACAGGAAGATGGAACATTCATCGTAACTACCAATAAAGGAACAAAACACCAAGCACCAGTAGTAGCGATTGCTGGAGGACTCGGAAGTTTTGAACCTCGTAAACCACCTATTCCTAACATTGCTAATTTTGAGGATAAGGGAGTAGAATACATGATTAAAGAGCCTGAGCTGTATCGTGATAAAGATGTGGTAATTGCAGGAGGAGGAGATTCAGCTTTAGATTGGTCTATTTTCTTAACTGATGTGGCTAGATCGGTAACGTTAATCCACAGAAGAAATGAATTTAGGGGAGCCTTAGATTCAGTTGATAAAGTACAAGAGTTAAAAGACGAAGGAAAATTAATGCTAATTACACCAGCTGAAGTAACAGGAATTGTTGGTGAAGGTAAGGTAGAAGGTGTTGTTATTGAGCAAAAAGATAAAGAACCATTTACTTTAGCATGTGATCATTTTATTCCATTATTTGGATTGGCACCAAAGTTAGGACCAATTGCCAATTGGGGATTAGAGATTGAGAAAAATGCTATCAAAGTAAATAACGCTTTAGATTATCAAACGAATGTAGAAGGTATTTATGCTATTGGTGATGTAAATACGTATCCTGGAAAATTAAAGTTAATTTTATGTGGATTTCACGAAGCAACTTTAATGTGTCAGAGTGCTTTTCAACGTATTCATCCAGATAAAAAATATGTGATGAAATATACAACGGTTGGCGGTGTTGACGGTTTTGATGGTACTAGAAAAGAAGCACCAAAAGCAGTAGTAAAAGCAATTAACTAAGCGTGAAATTAATAGAATACATACAACAGTTATCAGAAGACAAATTATTGTACTTCGCATTGCCTATATTTTTCATTTCTATGTTGGTAGAATACCAATTTGCCAAAGAAAAATACCACGGTAAAGATACCGGTGTATCATTGTTAATGATGGTGTTTTCTGCTATTGTTGAGTTTATTCCAAAAGTTTTAGCCTTTGTAGCTTTTTTCTATTTATATGAAATAAGTCCGTTGAAAGGCATAGTACAACGTCAATGGTGGGCATGGATTCTATTATTATTGGCTGATGATTTTGCTTATTATTGGTTTCATCGTTTAAATCATGAAGTGCGTTTGTTTTGGGCAGGTCATGTACCACATCACTCGTCGATACACATGAATTTAGGAACAGCATTGCGTCAAGGAGTGGGTGAACGTATTCATAAATTTTTCTTTTGGATGTGGATTCCGTTGTTGGGATTTGACCCATTAATGATGTTTACCATGATGGGAGTTAGTTTGATTTATCAGTTTTTTGTACATACAGAGCTAGTTGATAAACTGCCAAAACCAATCGAATTAATTTTCAATACACCATCACATCACCGAGTGCACCATGCTTCTAATATTAGATATTTGGATTGTAACCATGCGGGAATTTTAATTATTTGGGATCGTATGTTTGGTACCTTTTCTAAAGAATTAAAAGATGTTGATAAACCTGTATACGGTCTTACAGTAAACATTGAAACGTTCAACCCTGTAAAAGTTGCAACTCATGAATATACTGCTATTTGGAATGATGTAAAAAGAGCAGATAAGTGGAGTGATAAGCTGAATTATATATTTAATTCACCAGGTTGGACGCATGATGGAGAAGATAAAAGAGCAAAAACACTTCGAAAAAAAATGAATTTGTAAGATGGATCAAGATATTACTATAAAAATTACTGATCGTGACGGAGTAACTCACGAGGTACAAGCCCCAACAGATATGGCAATGAACTTAATGGAAGTGGTACGCTCTTATGAGTTAGCTCCAGAAGGAACCATTGGTATTTGTGGTGGAATGGCAATGTGTGCTTCATGTCAATGCTATGTGAAATCAGATCACGTATTACCAGAAATGGGAGACGATGAAGAAGCAATGTTAGCAGAAGCTTTTTATGTGGAAGATAATAGCCGATTAGGTTGTCAAATACAAATAACACCAGATTTAGATGGTTTAGAGGTTGAATTAGCTCCAGAGAGTTAAAAGACCAAAAAATAAAATTTTAAAGGCGCAGTATTTTAAGTCAAACTTAAAATACTGCGCCTTCTTTTTTATCGAGAAATGCTATTTGCGTCATTTTAATTTCCATTTACGTCATTTAGTTTGATAGCAGGGAATATATTTTTGTTTAAAACTATTAAGACTAAATAAAAATAAATGATTCTCAAACCACACCCTTCTTTAAAGGAACTATCGTTAAATAGCTATTTGTTTAATGATGAATCAGTAAAATTATACGAAGAGTATATCCAGAAAACATTCACTTACACTCAACAATTCTTATCCAATAGAACTTTTTACCAAGGAGATAACCTTGAAGAAATTCAAAAAAATAAAGAACAAGCAAAGCTATTAAATATAGAAGAAACACACACTATAGATAGTGTTTTGGAAGAGTTAAATAACTTGTATATAAAAAATGCAATTGCTTTTCATAATCCGAATTATGTAGCGCATTTAAACTGTCCAATTACTTTGCCTTCAATCATTGCAGAAATGATTACAACCACAATTAATACTGCAGTTGAAACATGGGATCAAAGTACTTCAGCAACCTTTATAGAACAAGAAGTAATTCAATGGATAACCAACGTATTTAGTTTTTCCGATAATTCAGACGGTGTTTTTACAAGTGGAGGAACACAATCTAATTTTATGGCGCTGCTTATGGCTCGAGATAATTATGCCTTTAAAAACTTCGGGATAAACATCAAGCAACATGGTTGGAGTAATGAAATAAGTAAGTTTAGAGTTTTTTGTTCAGAAAAGGCACATTTCAGTATTCAAAAAAGTGCCGCTTTGTTAGGTATGGGCTATGATGCAGTTATTCCTGTAAAGGTTGACAAGAAAATGCAAATGGATGCCAATGAATTGGTACTAGCCATAGAAAAGACAAAACAGGAAGGAAACATTCCGATAGCGGTTGTAGCAACATTAGGAACTACCGATTATGGTAGCTTTGATCCGATACAAACCATAGGAAAAATTGCTAGAGAACATGAAATGTGGTTACATGCAGATGGTGCTTATGGAGGAGCCTATGCACTTACGAATACGCATAAAGAGTATTTTAAAGGAATTGAGTTAGCCGATTCTATTACCATAGACTTTCATAAAACGTTGTTTCAACCTGTAAGTTGTAGTGCCTTTTTAGTTAATAACAAACAACACTTTCAATATGTATCTTATTATGCAGATTACTTAAACCCTATTGAAGATAAAGATCCACAACGTCCAAATCTTATTGAAAAATCAATTCAAACAACACGTCGATTTGATGCCTTAAAGGTATGGTTGACCTTAAAAACAATGGGGACTAAAACCATTGCCAATTACTTAGAAGAAGTGCACTATTTAGCCAAAAAAGTGCATCATGTTATTCAAGATCAAGCTTGTTTTGAAACTGTTCACGTACCAGAACTAAGTACCCTAGTATTTCGATATAAAGCAGAAGGAATAATCGAGAATAGCATTCATAACACAATTAATTTATATATCAAAAATACCTTATACAAAGTTGGAAAAGCATCAATAGCAAGTACAAAATTAGACGGTAACATTTATCTGAAATTTACGCTGCTAAATCCTAAAAATACAATTAACAACCTCCTAAACATTATAGAAATGATTAAGACTACGGGAGAACAATACAAAACTACAAACTAAAAAAGATGAAGAATACTATATTAGATTTTATAGCCATAGGTGTAGGTCCTTTTAACTTAGGATTGGCCTGTTTATCAGAACCAATTGAAAACTTACATGGAGTCTTTCTTGATAAAAAAGAGAAATTTGATTGGCATCCAGGAATGTTATTAGAAGATACTACCCTACAAGTCCCTTTTATGGCAGATTTGGTAACACTTGCCGACCCAACCAGCCCTTTTAGTTTCCTTAACTATATAAAAGAACAAGGAAGAATTTATTCTTTTTATATACGAGAAAACTTCCTGTTGCTTAGAAATGAATACAATAACTATTGTCAGTGGGTAATCAGCAAGCTATCTAACATCTATTTTAACACGGAGGTTACGAATGTAGATTACGATCAAAAAGATGAAATATATGTGGTTACAAGTATTTGCACAAAAACACAGGAAATTAAAATTTATAAAGCTAAGAAATTAGTGTTAGGAACTGGAACACAGCCTTTCATTCCTGCTTGTTGTAAAAAGTTGAAAGATGTTGCAGTTCATTCATCAGAATATTTACCAAATAAAGAACAATTACAGCATAAGAAAAGGATAACAGTACTAGGAAGTGGACAAAGTGCTGCGGAAATTTTTTCAGATTTATTACAAGAAATAGACACTAAAGGATATGAATTGAATTGGATAACCCGTTCACCTCGCTTCTTCCCTTTAGAATATGCGAAGCTAACACTGGAAATGACTTCTCCAGAGTATGTAGACTACTTTTATAACTTGCCAGCATCCAAAAGGGATATGCTAATTAAAAATCAAAAGCATTTATATAAAGGGATAAATCAGGATTTAATAGGAGCGATTCACGATACATTATATGCGAAACGAGTCCTATCAAAAGAACCTTTAAAAGTTTCATTGCGTACCAATTCGGAATTGAAAACTACCAAAGTATCAGATACCGGTATTAAACTTGAACTTCATCAAGTAGAACAAGACAAATATTTTAAACATGAAACTGACGGATTGGTGCTCGCCACAGGATATGAATATCAATTACCTGATTTTATAGAAGGAATTACAGACCGAATTTTATGGGATTATCAAGATCGTTTCGATGTACAACGCAATTATAGTATAGATAAAAATCACAACGAAATCTTTGTTCAGAATGTAGAGCTACATACACATGGTTTTGTAACCCCTGATTTAGGGATGGCAGCTTATAAAAACTCATACATTATTAAAGAAATAACAGGAGTAGAATATTACCCTATTGAGCAAAAAATTGCATTTCAGCAATTTGAAGTGACGCAGGAAGAAGAAATAGAGCTCAATGTCTTTGCATAGAGGTATGAAGTTAAAAACATTTTTAATACTAATGACACTGGTTGCAGTAGTAAGCGATTATTTACTACATCCATTTTATCCGCAGTTTTTTGAGCTTCGTTTTGGAATGAAGAATCCTAAAAATGTTGGATACTATTTTGCAGCCATCTGCTTTATGGTAATGATTGCATTTCCTTTTTGGGCGTATGTTTCTAAAAAAGTTTCCGAATTAAACATTTTAGTTTACACTCAGGCAGTTGCAGGTATGTTAGCATTGTATTGCTATTATACTACATCATATATTAATTTCTGGATAGTATCACTTGTAATGGTACTGTTTAAAGGAAGCTATTTACTGGTATATCCTTACATTTTAAAAATCATTACAAAAGAAGAACATCCAAGTACAATCGGATTACTTTCAGTAGTGGTGCATTTAGGAGGAATCTTAGGAGCGGTGTTGGGAGGTTTAACAGTAGATTATATAAACCCAAGTAGTATTTTTTTAATCATGGCTGCAGGCGATTTTATTCAAATGGCTATGAGTGGTTATTTATTAAAAAGTAAAAAGTATGCTACTGATTTAATTATTTCAGAAGAGTCAGCCGTAACTGATGAAAAAATTATTCCAAAAGGATTTATTTTGAAATTAGGCTTGATTACATTGATATTGTATTTCAGTGATTTTTTAATCAGACCTTTCTTTTCATCATATTGGGAAAGTTTTTCAATGTATAAAAGCAAATTGGTTTCAGGGACTATCTATGCCATTCCAGGTTTTGTTGCCTTAGTAGCATTATGGATTAATAACAAACGAAAATCAAAAGGACACGAAGGAATTATAAACGCCTTGTGTATAGGTTTGATAGGGCTGGTATTGCAAGGAATACCCAATGAAGCAGCAGTTGTTTTAGGAAGAATTATTTACGGATGGGCAATTTTTCAAGGAGTCGTGAAATTCGATATTTTATTATTCGAGTTGAGTTCTCCAGAATCATACTCGGTAGATTACAGTAAAATACATTTCTTTCAAAACCTAGGTGTACTATTAGCTTCGCTAAACGTAGGGATTATAGTCGATAGCTTTGGTTTAAGTATACCTTTCATTATTGCTTTAGGCGGATTTACACTCACACTAGTCTTGTACTTTATCGTGTTTAAATCGGTAAGGAAAGTACACAAACAATTAGCCAAAGCTTAAATTATGAGAACAACAGAAACCATAGCTTTTTCAAAAAAATACAAAGATTTTGGAAGAATTACCATTCGTCCTTTTCAAGTAAAAAAAGACAGTGTTTTTTTACAAAAATGGGTAACACAAGAGTATGCTGTTTTTTGGGGAATGCAAAACGCAACGGTAAAAGAAGTTGAAGAAGAATATACCCAACTTATAGCCCCAGAACATTATGATGTTTTTGTAGGAATGTTTGATGACGAACCTGCATTTGTATTAGAGCGTTATAATCCGCAACTAGACATTATTCATAATTTTTATAAAGCTAAAACGACCGACTGTGGCGTACACATTATTGTGGCACCACCAAAAATCACTAAAACACCAAACTTTACGTGGTTTATGTTTCGATCTATCATGGATTTTGTTTTTACGAACCCTACTATCAATAGAATAGTAATAGAACCCGATATCCGAAACAAAAAAATGTTTGCACTGTGTCAACGCATAGGTTTTCAACTAGGAAGCGTAATAGAATTACCTAACAAAACAGCACAACTAGCATTTTTAACCAAAACCAATTACCAACAACAAATACAATCCTTTATACCATCAAAAAGAAGTGCCATGAACACCTTAGATAATGTGGTTTCTCCACAACAATCAACCCAACATATACAACCAGAGGTTTGGCAAAAAGCTAACCTATTATTAGTAAAAAAAGCACTGTGCGAGTTTTCGCATGAACTATTAATTCAACCAGAAATAATTCAAGAGCTAAGCGATGGATACAATCAGTATAAAGTTTATGCAGATGATATTGAAACCCAATATGAGTTTGAAGCAAAACCAATGGCTTTAAATCATTTGATGATTGATGAAAACTCTATAAAAAAATATGCAAAAGATGTTGAAGAAGAAATCGATGCGATTGCTTTTATAAAAGAATTTAGAAAAGCATTAGGAATTGCTGATGAAAAAATGCCTGTGTATTTAGAAGAAATTATAAACACATTATACGGAAGCGCATTTAAAATGACTAAAGGAAATCCAACAGCAGTAGCATTAGCGATAGCTGATTTTCAAACCATAGAGCAATCTATGACGGAAGGACATCCAGGGTTTGTAGCAAATAATGGAAGAATAGGTTTTGATAGTAGCGATTATCGTTCGTATGCACCAGAAGCAGGAAATTCTTTTTCGTTATTATGGTTGGCAGGACATACATCAAAAGCAGTTTTTTCAGCGATAGAAGCATTGCCCTATGAAACTTTAATACATCAGGAGTTAGATGCCGATACTATAGCACAATTCAATAAAATAATTAAAGAAAAAGGCTTTAGCCCAAAAGAGTATTTATTTATTCCTGTTCACCCATGGCAATGGTTTAACAAACTAGCTACAATTTTTGCTTCAGAAGTTGCCAAAGGAGATTTAATCTGTTTAGGATATGGACCAGACCAATACTTAGCACAGCAATCAATAAGAACCCTATTTAATATAACTAATCCACAGAAATTTTATACAAAAACGGCATTGTCTATTCTAAACATGGGCTTTATGAGAGGATTGCCATTGTATTATTTAGGAACTGCTCCTAAAATGGCAGTTTGGTTAGAAAACCTGTTGTATAATGATGCGTATATAAAGGAAAACGGATTTAGAATGTTGAGTGAAATTGGTTCGGTTAGCTATGTGAATCCATATTTTGAAGAATTTGGTCCGCACAACGATTACAATAAAATGTTAGCATCGTTATGGAGAGAAAGTCCATATTCAGTGGTTAAACAAAATCAAAAACCATTAACAATGGCAGCATTATTACATATAGACCATCACGGAAAAGCATTACTGCCAGAGATAATTAAAGACTCTGGAACTTCAATAGACAACTGGTTACGTAGTTATTTAAAAGCATATTTAAGTCCGATGTTACACTGTTTTTATGAGTACGATTTAGTGTTTATGCCCCATGGTGAAAACATTATTTTAGTATTAGAAAATAACATTCCTGCATATGTTTTATTAAAAGATATTACGGAAGAAGCATGTATTTTAAATCCAGAAGTTGAGCTGCCAGAAGACTTAAAAAGAATGTATGCACCCGTTCCGGAAGACGTAAAATTACTATCCATATTTACAGATATGTTTGATGGTTTCTTCCGTTTTTTAGCTCCAATTTTAGAAGAGCACGCTAATTATAGCGAGAACCGTTTTTGGAAGTTGGTAGCAGAAAATATTCAAGAATATCAAGAACAGTTCCCAGAATTGTCGAAGAAGTTTGAACAATATGATTTGTTTGCTGAAGACTTTAAACTGTCGTGTTTAAATAGATTACAATTAAACAATCACAAGCAGATGATTGATTTAGACGACCCCGTTGCCTTACTACAATTTGCGGGTAAACTAGACAACCCAATAGCAGTATTTAAAACTCAGGAAGTATAATTATGGTTCAAACGTTTCAAAAAGTATTTAGCAAAGAAATAACTGGATTAGGAGTAATAAGTATTCGTCCGTTTCAATTAGAAATTGATACACCAATGTTGCATAGTTGGGTAACAAAACCGTATGCAAAATATTGGGGAATGTTAGATAAGTCTTTAGACGAAGTGTATAGTGAATATCAAGAAATTGAAAACAGCCTACATCATCATAGTTATATCGGGATGTTAAATGATACTCCTGTGTTTTTGATGGAACAATACAAAGCATCAAAAGATATTATAGCAAACTATTACGATGTACAGGAAAACGATTACGGAATGCACGTTTTAGTAGCCCCAGTGGAAAAAAAAATACCACAGTTTACTTGGTATGTATTTTCAACTATTATCGATTATTTTTTCAGTTTGCCACAAATAGAAAGAATTGTCGTTGAGCCTGATGTGAACAACGAAAAAATACATACGCTAAATAAAAAAGCAGGTTTTGAATACCAAAAAGAAGTTGAGTTACCTCATAAAAAAGCGGCCTTAGCTTTTTGTACAAGAGAGATGTACCAATCAGCTTTAACCAAATTAGAACAACATGACAAATAATATAGCACATTTACAACCCGAAGTATGGAGTTTTGTAAATCGTCAATTAATAAAAAAAGCCATTAGTGAATTCTCTCACGAACTTATTTTAACTCCCGAATTTATTTCAGAAGAAGAGGATGGATGCACATACCAAATAACTTCTGATAATAAGAAGCTTATCTATCGATTTATAGCAAAAAAATATTTGCTTGATCACTGGTTGGTAGATGTAAAAAGTATCACCAAAAAGAACAGTACTTCAGAAGAAGTTTATCTAGATGCATTGCATTTTATAACAGAGTTTCAGAACACATTAGGTATTCCTAATGAGTTTTTAGCAACCTATTTAGAAGAAATAACAAGTACACTTTCAGGAGCAGCATATAAATATGTAAATGAGAAATTTTCAGCAAGTGAATTAGCAGAGAAAAGTTTTCAAGAAATAGAACAAGCGATGACTGAAGGTCACCCCTGTTTTGTAGCAAATAATGGTAGAATAGGATTCAATATTGATGATTACCATGCATATGCACCAGAAAGCAATCATCCTTTTAAACTTGTATGGATCGCGGCACATAAGGAATATGCGACCTACACAGCTTTTAAAGGTTATGAATATGAAAAACTTTTAGAAAGTGAGTTAGGAAAAGAAAAATTAACGTCATTTAAAGAAGTTGTAAAGAAGCAAAATGTGGCTCTAGACGATTTCATTTTTATGCCTGTACATCCTTGGCAATGGAAAAATAAAATAGTAGCCGTTTTTGGGGCAGACATAGCACAAAAAAATATCATTTTGGTAGGAGAAAGTGACGATGAATTTTCAGCACAGCAATCTATTAGAACATTATTTAATGCCTCAAATCCAGAAAAATTATACACAAAAACAGCTTTATCTATTTTAAACATGGGCTTTATGCGTGGATTATCTCCGTATTATATGCAAAGCACCCCACACATCACAAAATGGATAACAGATTTGTTGGCAGATGATACATACCTAAAAAATAATGGTTTTACCATGTTAGGTGAAGTAGCAACGGTAGGATACCACAATCATTATTACGAGGTATTAGGAAAAACGAATCCGCATAATAAAATGTTATCGGCCTTGTGGCGCGAGAGTCCGTTTACAAAAATTAGCTCCAATCAACGTGTGCTTACCATGGCAGCTTTATTACATGTAGATTACCAAGAAAATTCATTACTAGCATCTTTAATAGAAACATCACCATATGATACAAGTACTTGGTTTCAATGTTATTTAAAAGCTTATTTAGCTCCTTTATTGCATTGTTTCTATAAGTACGAATTTGTGTTTATGCCTCATGGAGAAAATCTTATTCTAGTATTAGAAGAAAGCACTCCTGTATATGTTTTAATGAAAGACATTACCGAAGAAGTGATTGTTTTTAATGAAGAAATACGCTTACCAGAACACGCTGAAAGATTGTTTACTAAAACTTCTGATAAAATGAAAGTGCTAACCATTTTTACAGATGTTTTTGATTGCTTTTTCCGTTTTATGGCGCAACAATTAGACAGTTATGCAAACTTTTCAGAAGAAAACTTCTGGGAATTGGTGGCAGAATGTGTGTATGAGTATCAGGAAGAGCATCCAGAGTTTTCAGAGAAATACAAGCGATATGATTTGTTTGTTGATGAGTTTGATCGCTGTTGTTTAAACAGGTTACAATTAAGTAATACAAAACAAATGTTGAGTTTAGCCGACCCAATCGAGAGCTTAAAATTGGAAGGAACCTTAGAAAATCCGCTTGCTAAATTTAAAAAAGAAGAGGAAATAGAAACTAAGATAATAATTCAAAACACGTAAAATAAATACATTACAAATGCAAAAAACACAAAGAGTAAGGGCTGTAGACTTTGTAAGAGGGTTTAGTGTTCTTGTTATGATTCCAGTGCATGTGATGATGATTTTTTCAAGTATGGATACTTGGGAAAATTCGATAACTGGAAATATAGCTCAGTTATTAGAAAGAGGATCACCTGTTTTTCTTATTGTAATGGGGATTTCATTTGCATTCTCAAGAAACTCAAATAAAAAAGGAATTCTTAAAAAAGCGTTATTCATTATTACTTTAGGGTACATTTTAAATTTCTTAAGATTTATAGTACCACTTTTGTTTTTTGGAGGTTTCCCAGAAAGCTTTGTAAAGGCAAGCGGGCTTCAAGTAAGTAATTCATATAGCATGCTAAACTACTTCTTAAAAGGAGATATGTTTCAACTGATAGGTATATCATTATTTTTAATAGGTATATCGTTTAAGTTCTTAATTAAAAATAAAAACATACTTATAGTTATTGCATTGGTTGTCATGTGGCTTTCAAAAATAGTAAGTGGTATTCAATTAGGAATTCCTGGGGTAGATTATGTTTTAAATCTTATTTGGGGTAATAACTTTGATGTATATTTTCCTTTATTTCCGTGGATTTCATTTATTCTGACGGGGTTATATCTAGGATTAAGATATCAGGAAGCACCTGAAAACGCTGATAAATCTTTATTCAGACCAATGTTGTACATCGGAATCGTTTTTCTCGTAATAGGGAAGTTACTGTGTGATTATAATTATGAATACCATTTTGGAGATTATTATCATTTAGGTCCAGGAGGAAGTATGGGGTTAATGGGATGTATTTTAGTTCTTTTCTGGGTGTATTATTTAATAGAGCGAAATCTGCCTAAGAACAATTATGTAAGTAAGTTGTTCTTTTACTGCAGTAAAAATGTCACTCCTTTTTACATTATACAATGGGTGTTAATTTATTGGTTGTTAGCGTTTACAGAATTCTCAGCTTATAGTGAACCAATGGTTTTAGCCATTATGCTAGTTGTAAATTTAGGAACTTTTAGCTTATTGTATCTGTTTAACAAATACAAGGTTACCAAGAGAAGTAAAAAAACAAGAGTGGTACAACAAATGGTATAATTATGAGGAAGTTATTAGTTATTATTGTTGTTCTATTACAGCTTAAATCCATAGCACAAGCAAAACTAGCAGGGAGCTATGGATTAGATCCTACTGTTCAAGAATTTTTAGAAGTTATCCATTCTTATCAAGGTCCACCATTGCAAAAATTACCGTTAGATGTAGGTAGACTTGCGATGGAAAACATGCAAAAAGATTCAACCATAGCTTACGACAAAGTTACTTTTACCAAAACTATTTTTAAGGAAGGGAATCGAAAAATAAACGCAGTAATAATAAAGCCAAAAAAGGCAGAAAAATTACTCCCTACATTAATATACTTTCATGGAGGAGGTTGGGTGTTCAATAGCTTTGAAACACACAAACGTTTAATGAGAGATATTGCTTTAAAAGCAAACGTAGGGGTGGTTTTTGTAGAATATTCAAGAGTACCAGAAGTAAAGTATCCTGTAGCAAATGAAGAAGGATATACAGCAGCTTTATTTATGTCGAAATATGGGAAAAGATATGGATTAGATTCAAACAGAATTATAGTTGGTGGTGACAGTGTAGGAGGAAATATGGCAACAATTGTAGCAATGAAGGCAAAAGAGGAAGGAGTTCCTAAAATTCTTGGACAAGTGTTGTTGTATCCTGTAACCGATACTAATTTAAACACGAAATCATACGAACAATTTTCAAAAGGACATTATTTAACTAGAGCTACTATGAAATGGTTCTGGGAAGTATATGCTCCTGATAAAAGTACACAATCACTAACAACTGTTGCCCCTTTAAAAGCTAGTTTAGAAGAACTTAAAGGTTTACCTAAAACTCTTTTAATAACGGCAGAATATGATGTGCTAAGAGATGAAGGAGAAGCATATGCTAAAAAGTTACGAATGGCTAAAGTACCAGTTGTTTCAACAAGATATGGAGGAGCAATACATGATTTTATAGTACTAAATGCTCTCAGGGAAACCGAAACATCAAAAGCAGCTGTAGTACAAGTGTGTACTTTTTTAAAGAATAATTTTTATAAGAATAATTAAAAATGGATTTATCGTCTATAAAAACACTTGTAGGTCAATTAGAACATATGAGTATAACAGTACTTGTTTTAATGTTAGTTGAATGGGGAATTCTTATTGTAACAAGTTATGTAGAAAAAAATAAAGAAGGTGTGGTTAGCATTGTATCTTATTTAGTACAAAGTATTCCGTATTTTCTATTGTCAAAAGTATTGATTGTAGGCACCATGTTTTTGCTATATGAAAATAAGTTGTTCAACTTGGGTTTTCAATGGTATGTGTGGATAGCAGCTTACTTGTTGTACGATTTTACAGTGTTTTTTATTCATTTATTAGGACATAAAGTTCGAGTTTTATGGTGTATTCATGGTGTACACCATACTGCAGAAGAAATGAATTTAACTGTAGTTGCAAGAGGATCAATCTTTGATGTGTTTTTTACTCCGTTCAATTTTATATGGCTTCCAATAGTAGGGTTTCATCCATTAATGATTTTTGTAATTGAGCCTATAGCAAGGCTATATGCAACTTTAACACATATAAATGAAAAAGTTATTGGGAAGCAAAAATGGTTAGATAAGATATTAATTACTCCTTCAATTCATAGGGTTCATCATGCTAAAAATCATATTTATTTAGATAGAAATTATGGCGAGACCTTTAGTATTTGGGATCGTTTATTTAAAACCTTTCAAAAAGAGTTAGAGAATGAAAAAATTCAATATGGAATTATGCATGACAAATTGAATAGTGAAAGCCTATGGGATGTACAGTTTCTACTATGGAAAGAGTTATGGTTAGATGTTAAAAAAGCGCCAAGATTAACAGACAAAGTAAATTATATTTTTAAGCCTCCAGGTTGGAACCACATTGATGGAGGAAAGAAAGCAAGAGAGTACAGAAATGAAGCTAGGTTAAATAAACTTGATAAATAAAAAAGTATAAAATTAGATTCTAATTTTTAAGAAGGGAAGAATAACTCTTTCTAAACTCTTTAGGAGTGACTTTTTCAAACTTTTTAAAAGCAGCTGTAAAATGAGTAGGGTTTTTATACCCTACCATATCAGCTACTTCATAAATAGGTTTTTGAGTGTGGATTAATAAGTTTTTAGCCTTCTCCATTCTTAATTTTTTAGCGTAATTAAAAATAGTTTCATCAAACAATTTTTTAAACTCATTTTTTAAAACATTTTGATTCAATAATACTTTACGAGCAAGTTGCTGTATGGATATTTGTTCATGTAGATTTGTTTGAAGTATAGCTTCTACCTTATATATTTTCTTAAGAATGTTTTCATTAGAACTGCTTGTTTTTTCTGTACGAATAGCTAACTGCAGGTGTAGCAATTCTAAAATTTTTGATTCTAAAAAAAGACGTTTAAGCAACCCTTTTTGTGAATTAAGGAGTATTTCGGTAACAATTTTCTCCATATTAGAAGTTAACTGTTGAGTGAAATTTTCCTTTTTTTTTAAGCCAAGAGCTTTATCATTGGACAAAAGAGCTTGCATTTGGTGTTTCTGTATGAAATAATCATACATTCTAATTTTAATCTCGTTTATAGGCTTATCTCTATAAAAAAATGTTTTATTGTCTATATTGCTATTATACAAGAGACAGCTTTCATTTTTTTCGAGGATGAGGTCATTTTTGAAATTAGAAGCACGGATAATTTTTTCTCCTTCAATTAAAACAGAAAGTTCTAAAATACTTATGTTATCATTTGAGATAAAAAGAAAATCCTCTTTGAATCTAGCATTAATAATATTAATTAATAAACCATCAAAATAATAACTAGTAACAAACCCTTTGCCATAGACGGGATTAATTGTAAATATAGAGGTCTTTATACCGCAATCTAAACTTTCAGTTTGTAGTTGCAATATTTTTTTTAACTGTGGTGTTTTGTTGTTGGCAATAGCAATTTCCATGAAATATAGGGAGACTAGGAAATGAAGAATAAGCCGATGGAACAAGTGACAAGGTTATTTTGAATATCTTGTCACTTGTGTCACGGTGTTTAAAAGGGTTTGATGAGTTAGTTAGTGGTCTTTAATCCATTTATAAATATTAATGATTAAAAATACACTAGCTATAGCTACTAAAAGAAGCATGAATATCTCAGAGATGTTACTTGCTTCATGCATAATAGCTTCAAATAAATGATATACGTTGTATAATCCAGCAATACTTGCCCAAACTAGCGAGGTTACCCTAAACCATTTTTTAGAAATCTCAATGGTTAGCAAACCAAAAAGCAAGCACATTCCTTCAAATAGTATGCGGTACATATGATGTGCAAAAGGAGCTTCACCTGTTGCGCCCTCCATTACTAAGGTTTCATTGTAGTATATATTGAACAGTCCATAAATATGGTGAACTATCCAGCCAATTGCTAAAAATATCCAAAGTATTATAATTTTTGTTCTCATAGGTATGTGGTTTTTATTTTTTAATAATTGATTGTTTTTTTCAGCGGTTAAAATTTGAGTCGTTTTTTGAGTTTCTTCAGTTAACAACTGCTTACGATTTTTGTAATCTATAGGGTGTTTCGCAAAAGCGCTTTGGGCTTTTGCTTCTGGTTTAATTTTAAAGTAGACGAATAGGGCAGTAATTGAAATGCCTATCCATAATAAATCGATTGTAAGGATATCAAATTGTTTAGCCTTGTAAGTGTTCCAAATCCAGTTGTTGGAAACTATACCACTAGCAATTGGAATTAAAAAACCAAGAATAGCTCCTGTTAGAAGAGTAATTTTGTTAGTGAAGTAATTATTTCTTTTAAACCTGAAGTAAATGGTAGCTAATAACCAAATAACAAAAAACCAAGTATATAAAATACTCATTTTTTGGGTTTGATAGTTTTCAGGCAGAATTTTCACTACTAAGAAAAACAAAGCAATAACAGGATACAAAGACAAGCAAATAGCAAGATAAATATGTCCTACTTTAGCTGTGTATAAACGTTGTTTTAAACTCATACTTTTCTTGTTACGAGCTTCTATCCATATGAGTACACCAGTAATAATTACAAAACAAGTGATAAGCGCAAGAATAAAGTAAATAACTTTTACAGCAATACCGCCAAAATTACCATAATGTAAGCGGCTTACAGAAAGTTGAATGTCATCTGTATACTTACTTTCATTAGGATTTCTTACAATCGAAGTTTCATCTGTCTCGAAATCATACAATATCATTCCAGAACTTAAAAAACGTTCTTTATAATCCAGTTCGCCAATCAAGCAATATTTCATGTTGGTACCTCCATAGTTGTTAATTAAAACATAGTTTGAATTAAAATGAGACCAACGGTTGGCGTTCTCTTTCACAAACTGGTTTACACTAGGGATTTCTTTATCTGTTTTAGCAATCCACTCATACGATTTACGGTCTGGACGTAAATCTTCCATTAGTTTATCTTGATTACCACCGTATAAAAAGTTTGCAGGAAGTAAAACAAACAAGCTTAAACAGAAATAAGCAGCAGTAACTGCGTACATAAACTGAAAAGGAAGTCCAATGATACCTAATACAGTATGAGCATCTGTCCACACCCTTTTTAAAGAAACTTTTGGGTTGAATTGATAAAAATTTGAAATAATTTTTTTCCAATGTACAATCACACCAGTAACAATGGCAAATAAAAAGAATAAGGATACAAAACCAGCAAGATAAATTCCTATAGTGGGGATTTGCGTAAAGAAATGTAAGCGGTATAAAAACTCCCCTAAACCATATTTTTCTACATAACTAGCGGTTTCACCAGTATGAATGTTTATAGCTTGATAGTTTTGATATTTCGCTTCATCAGGAATGTTTACTGTATCTTTTGCAGCTGAAGTTAATACATAGATATTGTCACTGTTATGCCCTAAATAAAAACGAATATCTCTACTTGTTAAATGATGCTTTGCTGAGAGTTTTTTTAATAAGAAATCATAATCAATATTTTCTCGAGCAATATTTTGTGAATGTTTGCCATCTTCCCAGGCTTCAATTTCATCTTTAAAAAGAGCAAAAGCCCCCGTAAAAAAAATAACATACAGGGCAACACTTATAACAATACCACTAACGGTATGTGTGTTAAAAAACACATTGTAATTTCTGTTACTCATTACATAAAGGGATTTTGTTGATTTCCGAAGTAATAGATAACATATAGGATTATTGAAATCATGAAGTACAAAATCCAAGCTTTCCATCCATTTTTAAACAAAAAAGGGACAATTAATAAAGCACCCCAAACAATAAAAATGGTATAGATAGATGTAATTAATATTTCTTTAGGATTGGGTAACCATAAAACTAAGCACATATGTAGTAAGGCACTTATGATATATCCACCTATTAAGCCTGCAGAAATTTTTGCAAACTGCTGCCAAGGTGATTGGTTTAAGTATTTAGAGTTAGCAGGCATATTATAAAAAGTATTCTATTATAAAAGTTAACGTGAATAAGACTGATAAGAAAATATAGTTTATCACTCTTAAAGGAACAATGAGAATGATAAGACTTAAAAAAAGTGAAGTAGCCACAAGCCATGTAATGATTCCAGCTGAAAGCCCAAAAAAGGTGATAGATAAGGATAATCCTACAAGTATGAAGATTAACCCAGATATCTTGGTATAAAATTTATTACTGTGAAGCCATTTTTGCAAGGAAATAGCATAAGGCAAATAAGCTTTTTCAGAAGAGTTATATAAGGCATAACATCCGAGGAAAATAATAAGAAAAGTAACTGTTTTCATAGTGGTTTATTGGAGTAACAAAACCCTGAACATAAAGTTCAGAGTTTTGTGTTTATAATATTTAATAATTCAAATAACTATTCATGTTTAAAATTTATAACTAATAGTACCTAAGAATGTTCTTGGGTTTTGAGGGGTAATGGTACTCCATCCTGTAAAATATTCTTTATCAGTAATATTGTTAGCCTTCAAAGCAATTCTATATCTTGATGTTTCGTAATAAATTGAAGCATTGAAAATGGTGTAAGCAGGTAAGATGAATTCTCCTAATTGAGGGTAACTAGCCATAGTGTTAAATTCACTAGTACCATTAAATCCAGCTCCAAAGCCTAAGTTTTTTAATACTCCATCTTGCAATTTATAATCAGCCCAGAAGTTGTAAGCGATTTCTGGACCTGCTTCAGCATATCTTTTTCCTTCAGAAGCTGGAGTGCTTGGTGAGCTAACAACCTTAGCATCGTTATAGCTAAAACCTCCTCTTACGTTTAATCCGCTAACAGGGTTAGCATTAATTTCGACTTCAATACCTTGACTATTTACTTTTCCGTTTTGTTGCTTACTAGGACCGTAACCAATTACTTTATCGCTCACCGTAATATTGTAGTAGTTTACAGTAGCATCTAATTTATTGTTGAATAAGTTTGTTTTGACACCAAACTCATATTGATTGGCTTTTTCTAAATCGTAAGAAACTAACACACGATCAGATGTTGGATTATTAGGATCGCTTGGTGCTAACTCTGGATTTACATAAGAAAACCCATTTTGATAGTTTGCAAAAACAGAAAGTTTATTCAACATAGGTTGATAAACAATTCCAAACTTTGGTGAAAAGGTAGATTTAGTATACGTTTTTTCGTCATCTGAAGTGTCATTTTTATCTCCTTTATAATTGAATCTATCATACCTAACTCCAGCCATTAATGAAAGTTCAGGTAAAATATTTACCACATCAGAAGCGTACACGCCAATAATATTTTGGTTTACATTTGTGTTACTTCTTGCACTGTTAGTTAAAATAGCATCTACGTTTTCTTTATTAATAGGGACACCTGAAACTATTTGACCTTGTGGAGTCACAGCGTTTACCATACCCCATCCAGAGCTTTTATTGATAGATTGAGAATCTAAATAATCGAAACCAACAACAAGTCTATTACGTACCTCGCCAATTTTGAAGTCACCAGTAAAGTTTTGCTGAATATTGAAAGTGTTGGTTTCAGAATCGGTATTTTGAGCTAGTAAACTAAAAAGTGGTAATGCTTGTGTGTTGTCTTGTGGATTTACAGGATTCCATAAATAAGTGTAGATTCCTTTAGATGTAGCATTTCCTCCAGCTATAATAGTTTGAGAGGACCAATTATCAGTAATTTTGTAAGATACTTCTCCTCTATAATTTTGTGTTGGGTTGTTTATAGTGACATCGTTATTGGTTAATGATTTACTTGTGTCGTAGTTCAATTCTTTTAAATTTTTAAATACTAAAGGAACTGACCTGTTTAAAAATAAAAATGTAGGATTGGTTTGTTCATTAGAAGATAATTCGTAGCTAAAATTTAAGGATAATTTGTCATTTATTTTATACGATAATGAAGGCGCTAAGAATAGTGATTTTCTAAATCCTTGATCTTGAAAGCTATCTTCTGATTGATACCCTGCATTTAATCGTAAGGAAATATTTTCGTTATCTTCCAAGTCGGTATTAACATCTAAAGCAATTTTTTTAAAGTTAAAAGAACCTCCGCTAATAGTAATATTACCACCAGTGCCTTGATAAGGTTTTTTAGTAATAATATTTATAAGACCACCATAAGAAGTAATAGTACTACCAAATAAGGTGGCTGAAGGTCCTTTAATGACTTCAATTCTTTCTACGTTATTAGGGTTTACAAAGCCATTAGTAATACCAGAAACTCCATTTACTAGTTTAGGTTGGACAGCAAAACCTCTAAGAGCATAATATCCAGCCCCATCTCCACCACGACCAGTTGAGGTCCAAAGTTTACTAATTCCGACAGAATTTTTTAAGGCATCTTCAAAACTTGTAGTACTTTGAGAAACTAACAGCTGATTAGTGATAGTGCTATAAACTTGTGAGTTTTCTATGTTTTTTAAAGGTAGTTTAGCTACATAAGCGCTTTCTTTTCTTGAAAATTTATTTTTTCTGTTAGTGTCGACAACTACTTCACTTAAAAGTTCATTTCCCTCAAAAAGAACAATTTTTAAATTGTTTGAAGTTTGATTAACGATTACTGTTTTGGTTTTATATCCAACATAAGAAAAAACCAAAGCTTGTTCAGTTTTGCTTGTTAGTCTTTTTATTTCAAAGGAACCATTAACATCTGTTTGTGTTCCATTTTCGGTGCCTTTTGTAATGACCGTAACGCCAATTAAAGGAATACCATTGTTATCTTCTACAATACCACGTATTATGTTTTCTTGTGCTATTGAGACTACTGTAAATAAGATAAAAAAAGTTGTAATTATTTCTTTCATTTTGTTTATTTAGATTGAATAAAAATAAAATTTAAAACAGCAAATGTATTTTATAAGAACAAACAAACAAAGTTTATTTAGATTAATTTTAAATAAAAATTTTTAAGGATTTGAAAATTGGTTACTTAATAGAAAATTATATTCTGTATATTTGTGAGAAGAATAATTAATTATGATGGCTTGTAACCCCTTTGATGGTTTACTTATACTTCTGAAGTTTCTAATAAAGAGAAACCCAGAGTGATTTATATGATTTGGAGAAAGTAGTTTAATTTAAAAATCTTTAAATCAAAAAAATATGCCTTTTTATCATAAATTAGGAAAAATTCCACCTAAAAGACATACTCAATTTCGTAAAGAAGATGGAAGTCTATATTACGAACAATTATTTGGTACGATTGGTTTTGACGGGATGTCAACCAACAGTTATCATGAATACAGACCAACAATGGTCAAAGAAATTCGGAAGCAATATTCGGTTGCTCCTAAAGTAGCCAGAGAAAATAACATTCAATCATATCGTTTTAGAGGGTTTCAGGTACAACCAGAAAATGACTATTTAAAAAGTAGAAAAGTAGTACTTACCAATTCTGATTGTAATATCATTTTAGCAGCTCCAAAAGAATCTACAAAAGATTATTTTTATAAAAATACTGATGCAGATGAGGTAATTTTCATCCATAAAGGAACAGGAAAGTTGCGTACCATGCTTGGGAATTTAGATTTTAAATATGGTGACTATTTAGTAATCCCTCGAGGTATTATTTACAAGTTAGATTTTGATACTGACGATAACAGAATGTTTATTGTAGAATCATATCGTCCAGTATATACACCAAAAAGATACCGAAACTGGTTTGGACAATTATTAGAACATTCGCCATTCTGTGAGCGTGATATTCGTAGACCTGAAGAATTAGAAACACATAACGAAAAAGGAGATTTTGTTATCAATGTAAAAAAGCAAGACGAAATTATTGAAATGGTGTATGCAACACATCCTTTTGATGTGGTTGGATATGATGGATATAATTACCCATATGCTTTTTCAATTCACGATTTCGAACCAATAACAGGACGTATTCATCAACCGCCACCAGTACATCAAACATTTGAAACTGACGCATTTGTGATTTGTAGTTTTGTGCCCCGTTTGTATGATTATCACCCACAAGCAATTCCTGCACCATATAACCATAGTAATATAGACTCTGATGAGGTATTGTATTATGTTGATGGTGATTTTATGAGTAGAAATGATATTGCACCAGGTCATATATCATTACACCCAGCGGGAATTCCTCACGGTCCACATCCAGGAGCTACAGAAAGAAGTATTGGAGAAACAGTAACCGAAGAATTAGCGGTAATGGTAGATACTTTTAAGCCATTAAAAGTAACGGAAGAGGCTATGAAAATAGCAGATGAAGATTATTACAAATCTTGGTTAGAATAACAACATTAACAAACAACATCATGAGTAAAGAGATAAAATCAGTAAACTACGGTTTAGAAAAAATATTTGAAGGAACACAGGACTTCTTACCACTTTTAGGAACAGACTATGTAGAGTTTTATGTAGGTAATGCAAAACAAGCTGCACATTTTTATAAAACAGCATTTGGGTTCCAATCATACGCGTACAAAGGATTAGAAACAGGATCAAGAGATGAGGTTAGTTATGTGTTAAAGCAAGATAAAATACGCTTAGTATTAACAACACCTTTAAACAGTGAATCACCAATTAATGACCATATTGTAAAACATGGTGATGGTGTGAAAGTAGTAGCTCTTTGGGTTGAAGATGCTCGTTCCGCATGGGAAGAAACCACTAAGAGAGGAGCAAAATCATACATGGAGCCAACCGTTGAAACAGATGAACATGGAGAAATTGTTCGTGCTGGTATTTATACCTACGGAGAAACAGTTCATATGTTTGTAGAGCGTAAGAATTATGAAGGAGTGTTTTTACCAGGTTTTCAAGAGTGGAAATCAGATTATACCCCACCATCAGCAGGACTGAAATATATAGACCATATGGTTGGTAATGTTGGTTGGGGACAAATGGATAAATGGGTAAAATGGTATGAAGACGTGATGGGATTTGTAAACTTTTTATCTTTTGATGATAAACAAATTCATACTGAATATTCAGCATTAATGAGTAAAGTTATGAGTAACGGAAATGGTCGTATAAAATTCCCAATTAATGAACCAGCTAAAGCAGCTAAACGTTCACAAATTGAAGAGTACTTAGATTTTTATGAAGGAGAAGGGGTGCAGCATATTGCTGTGGCTACTGATGATATCATTAAAACAGTCTCTCAATTAAAAGCGAACGGAGTAGAGTTCTTACCACCTCCACCTCAATCATATTATGATATGATTCCAGAGCGTTTAGGCGAGCATATGGAAATAATGAAAGAAGATATTTCAAAATTACAAGAGTTGTCTATTTTGGTTGATGCAGATGAAGAAGGGTATTTATTACAAATCTTTACAAAACCTGTTGAAGATAGACCAACGCTATTCTTTGAAATTATTCAACGTATGGGAGCTCGCGGATTTGGAGCAGGAAACTTTAAAGCGTTGTTCGAGTCAATTGAAAGAGAGCAACAATTAAGAGGAACGTTATAAAATCACAAATTATAAGATAAAGCAAATTAAAAACCTTGATTCAAGACCGATTTAATGTCTTGTTTCTTGGTTTTTTGTTTTTAAATGATGGATCGATATTTACTAATAAAATCTCCTTTCTCATAAAACTTACTTGCATGAATAGTAAGTTTTAAATTAATTACAAAAGAATATATAAAAATGAAGAAAGAAGAAATATTAAAAGCAATTGAAGAAAAATACGATAAGTTAGGAGTTCCTGTTGAAGCAATGTTAGAAGGATTACTTTGGAGCGAACCTATAACTTATTGGGATTATATACAAACCGATGCACTTTTAGGGTTACAAATCCCTAGAACTACATTACCTGATGAAATGGTGTTTATCATGTATCATCAAGTAAACGAATTGTTGTTTAAAATGGTATTGTGGGAAATTGATCAGGTAGCTAAATCCTCTGAAATTACCGCTGAAAAGTTCTCAAAGCACCTAATGCGCATCAGTCGTTATTTTGATATGTTGTGTAGTTCGTTTACGGTAATGGGTGAAGGAATGGATGTAGAGCAATACTTAAAATTTCGTAATACCTTAACTCCTGCTAGTGGATTTCAAAGTGCCCAGTATCGTAAGATTGAGTTTGCTTCTACCGATTTGATCAATTTGATAGATGCTCGATATAGGGATACGATTGATAGAAATTCATCATTTAAAAATGCTTATGATCATTTATATTGGCAAGCAGCAGGAAAAAATTATACAACAGGTCAAAAAACTACTTTGTTAACCTTGTTCGAAAAAAAATATATGGGTGATTTTATAGATTTTATGGAAGATTATAATGATTGTAACCTTTCTAGAAAATTTAAACAATTGCCTAAAGAAGTACAGGAAGATGAAGAACTAATTAAAGCAATGCGTCATTATGATTATACAGTGAATGTAAAATGGGTTATGGCTCATTATAATGCAGCAGGAAAATACCTAGGTGGAGGTGATGGAGATTTGGAAGCAACTGGAGGTAGTAATTGGCGTAAATATTTGCATCCAAAGTATCAAAGAAGAATTTTCTTCCCATACCTATGGAGTGAAGAAGAATTAAAAAATTGGGGAACTTTTTAGTCACAATAACAATAAAATAAAAGCTGTTTAATGTTCTGTTAAACAGCTTTTTTAATTTTTGGAATGGTAATTGTCTATCAATTTTCATAAGTTTGAACATTATGAGAAAAAAAATAGTATTTTTTATATTCTTAGTAGCAGCGCAAAGCATTTTTTCACAATGCTGTAAAACAGCTTATAAAAGTGGTGAATGGCTAAGGTTTGATATGAGTTATAGCGGTTTTTTAAAAGCAGGAACAGCAGTTTTGGAGCTTAAAGAAAAAAAGCTAGATGATAAAAAAGTATTGCATGCTGTAGGAAAAGGTAAAACAACAGGAGTAATCAGTTGGTTTTTTAAAGTTGATGATCGATACGAAAGTTATTTTGGTATAGATAAAGTTGAACCTTATTTATTCAAAAGAAAAATAGATGAAGGAGGACATAAAAAAAATCGCCATGTAACTTTTAATCATGATAAGAACACAGCATATGTTCAGGATTTTCGCAAGAAAAAAGACACGCTTATTTCTGTGAATTCACCTCAAGATATGATTTCTACGTTCTATTTTTTAAGAAGTCAAAATATTAAAAACCTTAAAAAAGGAGAAGAAATTAAATTGGATATGTTTTTCGATAATAAGAGTTATCCATTTAAACTAAAATTTTTAGGCTATGAAACATTAAAAACTAAATTTGGTAAAGTCAAAACGCTAAAATTTAGACCATTAGTTCAGGCAGGTAGAGTGTTTAAAGCGCAAGAAAGTGTAACCATATGGATTTCGGCCGATGATAACAAAATACCCGTAAAAATGAAAGCATCATTAGCAGTAGGATCATTGCGTGCAGAGTTAGATGCATACAAAGGGCTAGCGAACCCTTTTGAAATAATAGTTGACTAAAAATATAAAAGCTGTTTATGAATTGTTAAAGTGTAAGGAAAAATAGTATTTATTTGTACTTTTGCGCATAAACTCAAATTTAAAGCAGCTTTTTTTTGAAAAAATTCATCCTTCCATTTATTATTTTGTGTCTTATTTTTTCTTGTAAAGAGGAAAAAAAAGTAGTTGTATCTGAACCAGTTAAAATAGAAAAACCAAAGCCTGTTATAGCTTATGGTTTTAATTTAGATAATTATACGGTTATTAATGATACAATTAAAAATGGAGAGAGTTTTGGGATTATTATGGATAGATATCATGTGATGTATCCTAAAATTAATGAAATAGCTACTAAAATAAAGGACACTTTTGATGTTAGAAGAGTTAGAACTGGTAGAGCATATACAATATTAGCATCTAAAGATTCGTTAGAACAGGCGCAGGTTTTTATTTATAAACATAATAAAGTAGAAGCTACAATTATTGACTTTAAAGATTCAATAATATCAGCATATAAACATAGAGAAAAAATAAAAGTTGTAGAAAAAGAAATTGCAGGCAAAATTTACTCGAATTTATCAGTTACAATGGATAGTTTAAAACTTAGACCAACACTTACAAATACTGTTGCAGATATTTATGCTTGGACTTTAGATTTCTATCGTTTACAAAAGGGAGATACTTTTAAGTTAATCTATGAGGAGAAATATATAAATGACACTACGTTTGTAGGGTATGGAGAAGTAAAAGCAGCTATTTTTACACATGGAGGTGAAGATTTATATGCTTATAAGTTTGTTGCAGATTCGATAAAAAAAATACCTGAATACTATGACCAAGATGGAAATATGCTACGTAGAGCATTTTTAAAATCACCCATAAAGTTCCAGTATAGAATCTCTTCAAGGTATAATTTAAGAAGAAAGATAGCTTTATATGGTAGGGTAAAAGCGCATAAAGGAACTGATTTTGCAGCACCTTATGGAACACCGATTATGACAACTGCAAGTGGTACTGTTGTTGAGTCAGCAAGAAGAGGAGGTAATGGTAATTACGTAAAAGTAAAACATAATAGTACATATACAACTCAATATTTGCATATGAAAAGACGGAATGTTAGGGTGGGTGACTATGTAAAGCAAGGAGATGTTATCGGTTGGGTAGGTATGACAGGAAATACTAGCGGTCCTCATGTTTGTTACCGTTTTTGGAAATATGGAAGACAGGTTGATCCTTTTCGTGAAAAATTACCTTCAGCAGAACCTTTGGATCCTAAAATTAAACCTACATATTTAGAATATATAAAACCATTTAAACAGCAGTTAGATAGCATAAAATTGCCAAAACCTGAACCACTTTCGTTTAAAGAAAAAGAAATTTTAGCTACAAATTAACTATGCCATTATCAAATATAAATCCAACTCAAACTGCTGCTTGGGAAAAATTAACAGAACATTTTAACGAAGTAAAAAGCGTTGAGTTAAAAAACTTATTTCTTGAAAATAAGAATAGAGAACGTGAATTCTCTGTTTGTTTAGATGAATTGTCTGTTGATTATTCTAAAAATCGAATTACAAAGGAAACGATTGATCTGTTAATATCCTTAGCTGAGGAAGTTGAATTAAAAGATGCAATTGAAAAATATTTTTCAGGAGATAAAATTAATGAAACTGAAAACAGAGCAGTGTTGCATACAGCCTTGAGAAGTAGTTCTGATTCTTCTATTGTTGTAGACGGAAAAGATATTAAGCCTAAAATTCAATCTGCTTTTCGAAAAATGAAAGCTTTTAGTGGTAAAGTAATTTCAGGAAAATGGAAAGGGTATACAGGTAAACCAATTACTGATATAGTTAATATAGGAATAGGAGGTTCTGATTTAGGACCAAAGATGGTAGTTGAGAGTCTTAGGTTTTATAAAAATAGATTAAACATACACTTTGTTTCTAATATTGATGGAGATCATGTGTCTGAGGTGTTAAAAAAAGTTAACCCAGAAACCACCTTATTTATAGTAGTTTCTAAGAGTTTTACTACTCAAGAAACAATAAATAATGCTAACACAATACGAGATTGGTTTTTAAAATCAGCTACAGTTTTTGATGTTTCTAAACATTTTATTGCCGTGTCTTGTAATTTGAAAGCAGTAGATAATTTTGGAATAGACAAAAAAAATGTGTTCCCAATGTGGGATTGGGTTGGGGGACGATTTTCACTATGGTCAACAGTAGGTTTGTCTATCTGTTTAGCTATAGGTTTTGAGAATTTCAAAGAATTATTAAGAGGAGCAGAAAAAATAGATAAGCATTTTAGATCTGCAAGTTTTGATAAAAATATACCTGTAATGCTGGCTTTGATAAGTATTTGGTATAATAATTTTTTTGAAGCTGAAACAGAAATGATCTTACCTTATAGTGAATATTTGGAAAAATTTCCAATGTATTTACAACAAGCGGCAATGGAAAGTAATGGGAAAAATGTTGATAGAAATGGTGATGAGATAGATTACCAAACAGGGACTATTGTTTGGGGAGGAACAGGAGTGAATTCTCAACATGCTTTTATGCAGTTACTACACCATGGAACTAAATTAATACCTGTTGATTTTATTGGATTTAAAGAATCTTTATATAATTTAGAGGATCATCATGAGAAACTAATGGCAAATTATTTTGCCCAACGAGATGCTTTGGCTTTTGGTAAGACAAAAGAAGATGCACACTTAGATTTAAAAATAAATAACCACTCAAATAAGATTCATGAACTTTTACCTTATAAAGTATTTAAAGGTAACCATCCAAGCAACTCAATTTTATTTGATAAATTAACTCCATTTTCTTTAGGGATGCTCATAGCTATATATGAACATAAAATTTTTACTCAAGGTGTAATCTGGAATATTTATTCTTTTGACCAGTTTGGTGTAGAGCTTGGAAAAGAATTGGCTCAAAAAACGTTTGCTTCTGATAAATATTTTAAAAACTAAACCTTTTTAGATTTTTTTAAGATATAGTGATTTTTTGTTAATAAGCTTATTGAAATGTAATTAACTGAAAGTCAGTGAAAAACATTTTTTTTCTTACTTTGTAATGTCTTAATTTCTTGTTAAAACTTAACATTAAGTTAATACTGACAATATGTAAAAGCAGGATATTTGCACTTGCATTTAATAACAATTAGATTAAAAAATGAAAACATTTAAAAATGTATTACTTGTAGCTTTGTTCTTTGTAACGGCTACGGTCTTAGGACAAACAAAAATTACTGGTAAAGTAGTTGACGAAATGGGGGAACCATTACCAGGAGCTAACGTTGTAGTAAAAGGGACTACTAACGGAACTGCTACTGATTTTGATGGTAAATTTATGTTAAGCGCTAGCGCAGAATCAGGAGTAGTAGTAGTGTCTTTTGTAGGGTACAACAAAAAAGAAGTATCTTACTCAGGAGCAGCAGACTTAGGAACAATAGCTTTAGAGCCTTCTAACACTTTAGATGAAATTGTAATCATAGGTAAAGGGGTAATTGATTTAGCTGGAGGAAGAAAAACACCAGTAGCGGTTTCTACAATTAAAGCAGCTGAGATTCAGAAAAAAATAGGAACACAAGATGTTACTATGGCTTTAGTAAATACTCCATCTGTTTATGTTGCAGGACAATCAGGTGGTTTTGGAGACTCTAGAATTTCTGTACGTGGATTTGATCAAACGAATACAGCTTTCTTATTAAACGGACAGCCAATTAATGGTATGGAAGATGGAAAAATGTACTGGTCTAACTGGTCAGGAGTTAACGATATTGCTAGTGCAGTACAGATTCAAAGAGGGTTAGGAGCTTCAAAATTAGCTATTTCTTCTGTTGGAGGTACTATGAACTTTGTAACTAAGACAACAGACAAGAAAGAAGGAGGGTATTTTTATGCTGGTACCGCAAATGACAACTACTATAAGGTATCTGCTGTATATAATACAGGTTTGAGTCAAAGTGGATGGGGAGCGAGTGTTATGCTTTCTCATTGGCAAGGAGACGGATATTTTGATGGTACAAAGGGACAAGGTCAAACTTATTTTATTTCTTTTGGTTACAAGCCAAATGAGAAACATAATTTCAACTTTTTACTTACAGGAGCTCCTCAATGGCATGATCAAAATTTCACAAAAAGTATCCAAACATACTTAGACAAAGGTACTAAGTATAACGATAATTGGGGTACTTATAAAGGAGAGTACATGTCAGAAAGAAGAAACTTCTATCATAAACCAGTATTAAACCTTAACTGGGATTATGATATTTCTGAAGTGTCAAGATTATCTACTGTTTTATACGCTTCGTTTGGTCGAGGAGGAGGAACTGGAAACAGAGGGTCTAGAGTAAGAACAGCTGATGGACTTATAGATTATGATGCAATTTATGCAAATAATGCAGCTGCTGGTGGAGTAGGTATGTTTGGTAATGGTACATATATTACTAGAGCTTCAATGAATAACCATGAGTGGTTTGGTTTAGTTTCTAACTTTGAACATGATATCAACGAAAATTTAACTTTTAATATTGGAGCAGATGTTAGAACATACTATGGAACTCACTTTAGACAAGTAGCAAATTTCCATGGTTTAGATTCTTGGACAGAAGATAGAGATTTAAAAGATGGGACTCATAATGAAGTTGGTCCTACTGTATCGGTTACAGCTACTGAAAGCTTTGGTACTAATCCTTGGTCAACAATGTTTAATTCAGCTGGAGAAGATCAAAGAATTGATTATGATAGTAGCGAAAGAATTACTTATGGTGGAGTATTTACTCAACTTGAGTATTCAAATGATAACATGTCTGCGTTCTTCCAAGGAGCTATTTCTAATCAACAACACCAAAGATTTGATAGATATGATTATTTACCAGAGTATGAAGATTCAAAAAAAGTTGATAACTTAGGTTACAATTTAAAAATGGGACTTGGTTTTAAAACTTCTGAAAAGGGATCATTCTATTTCAATACAGGTTATTATTCTCGTCAACCTTACCATGATAATATTTTTAACAATTTTGATAACTCTATTAACCCAAGTTCTCAAAATGAAGATATTTATGGTTTAGAATTTGGATATAACTTTAAATCAGAATTTTTCAGTGCAAATGTTAACTTATACAATACTGTATGGAAGAACAGAGTTGATGCAACTACTGATGTTGTAAATAATGTTGTTACTATTACTGAAACTACAGGTCAAAGTCAATATCATAAAGGAGTTGAATTTGATTTTGTAGCTAAACCATTAGCACAGTTAAATGTTAAAGGTTTCCTTTCAGTAGGAGATTGGATTTATACAGGGGAGGTAGTTACAAGAACTTTAGATGAAGATAGAAATGTTACAGCTCCATCTACAACTGTAGAAGTAGATGGTCGCCATGTAGGAGATGCAGCTCAGTTTACAGCTGGTCTTGGGTTTGATTATTCTATAACTGATGATCTTAGCATTGATTCTGATTACAGATTCTATGATGAATTGTATTCTAATAATGGTGCTACAAATGAAGATTTAAAATTACCTTCTTATGGTTTATTAGATGCGGGTGTATCTTATAAATTAAGATTAGGTGAAGGTTCTAAATCTTTAAACTTTAGAGCGAATGTTAATAATGTTTTAGATACTGAATATATTTCAGAATTAAGAAGTTCTTATCAGGTAGGTGCAGGTACAACAAATACCTATAAAGGTATTGATACTCGTAACTCTGGTTACTTTGGTATGGGTACTACATGGAATTTCTCTGTAAGATACAACTTCTAATTATTTAGAATTAAAAATATTCAAAAACCACCTCACTAGAGGTGGTTTTTTTATGCAGAAAATTCAGTATTTTTACACAGACAAAACTTAAAAATCATGATGAAAACATTACACTCTTATTGGGCATACGTTGTATTAGCAGTTTTAATATTTACGGTTGTAAATGCTATTATAGGATTAGTACAGAAAAAAGAATTTACCCACAAAGAGTTCCGTTTAGGCTTATTTACGCTAATCACAGCACATATTCAATTATTAATTGGTTTAGGATGGTATTTTATGTCACCTTGGTATAAGGCTTTAAAAGCAAATGGAGGAGAAGTAATGAGTGAACCAATGACACGATTATTAGCTATTGAACACCCTTTAACAATGATTATTGCTATTACATTAATCACTATAGGATGGTCTAAACATAAAAAACAAGTTAAAAGCGAAGCTAAATTTAAAACCTTTGCCATCTTTTATGGATTGGCTTTAGTGTTAATATTAGCAAGAATTCCTTGGAATAATTGGTTTTAAGACAAATTTATAGTCCCGCTTTCGCGGGATTTTCTATTTTTGCGCTTTAGTAAAAAGTTAATAATGAAATTTTTAAGCTATATACTCTCATCAATCTTTGGATTGGTATTTTTTTCTTTACTGTTAATTTTCCATCCAATACAGTGGGTGGGGTTAAAACTTTTTGGTCAAGAAGGGCATCAAAAAGTAGTAAACATCATGAATTGGTTTCTAATAAAATCACTGTTAATATTAGGAATTCGCGTTCAATTTGAAAATAAACAAGAGTTACCAGAAAATACTACATTAATTTTTGTAGCAAATCATCAAAGTACATTTGATATTCCGCCAATTATTTGGTATCTTAGGAGGCACTACCCAAAGTTTGTATCTAAAAAAGAATTAGGAAAAGGAATTCCAAGTATCTCTTTCAATTTAAAATATGGAGGAGCTGCTTTAATTGACAGGAAAGATCCTAAGCAAGCCTTATCTGAATTAGGTAAGTTCGCCAAACGAATTAATGAAAATAAATGGTCTGCAGCGATTTTTCCGGAAGGAACAAGAAGTAGAACAGGAAAACCAAAGGCATTCTCTGTAAACGGGCTTAAAATGATAGCTAAATACAATCCACAGGCTTATATCGTTCCGTTATCAATAAATAACTCGTGGAAAGTATTTAAATACGGGAAATTCCCATTAGGAATTGGCAGTCCGATAAAAATTGTAACTCACGAACCTATAAAAGTTGATAGTTTACCGTTTGATGAGTTAGTAACCAAAGTGGAAACAACAGTTAAGTCTGGAATACACTAAAAAACAAATAACAATAAATATAAACCCTTAAATTTAATTATGTCATTACAAAACATTCGAAAGGAAGTAATGCAAACGCTGGAAAAAAACATTGACAGTTTTGTAGACAAATTCTTAATGCCAATCGAAAAAATTTGGCAACCGACCGATTTTTTACCAAACTCACAACAAGATTCTTTTATTGATGAAGTAAAAGAAATTCAAGAGCTATCAAAAGAGCTTGATGATGACTTTTGGGTGGTTTTGGTAGGAGATACTATTACTGAAGAAGCATTACCAACTTATGAATCTTGGTTGTTAGACCTAGACGGAGTAACACAACAACCGGATAATGGTTGGGCAAAATGGGTTCGTGCTTGGACCGCTGAAGAAAACCGTCATGGAGATGTGTTAAACAAGTATTTATATCTTTCAGGAAGAGTAAATATGCGTGAGGTAGAAATGTCTACACAGCATTTAATTGCTGACGGATTTGATATTGGTACCGCTACCGATCCGTACAAAAACTTCGTATATACAAGTTTTCAAGAGTTAGCAACGTACATTTCACACAATAATGTAGCCAAAATAGCTAAAAAACAAGGACACAAAGCTTTGGCAAAAATGTCTAAAATCATTGCTGGAGATGAAATGCGTCATCACATGGCCTACACGGAGTTTGTTAAAGAAATTTTTAAGATAGATCCAAGTGAAATGATGTTGGCATTTCAACACATGATGAAGCACAAGATTGTAATGCCTGCTATGCATTTAAGAGAATCTTTCGGTGCTAAAGGAAGTTTATTTGATGACTTCTCTGCAGTAGCACAAAGAATAGGTGTGTACACTGGTTTTGATTATGTAGATATCTTGAAAAAGTTAAATACGACTTGGGAAATTGATAAGATTACTAATTTAACCCCAGAAGCAGAAAAAGCACGTGATTTCTTAATGAAATTACCAGACAGAATGTATCGAATCACTGAACGTATCGTAGTGCCCGATACAAAGTTCAATTTTAAATGGATGATTCCAGCATAAGAATAAAAAAGCAACCTATTAGGTTGCTTTTTTATTGGAATATAAATTTGTCTTGGTCGTCCAAAAAACGAAAACGGTTACGCGTTTCTATTAGTTGATGTTTATCTAATTCAATAATCAATATTTCCTCAGTTCCTTGGTTGTTTTTAACTAAACAGTTTCCTAAAGTATCATAGCAAACCGTATTTCCTGTATACTCATAGTTGTTGGCATCAACACCTACTCTATTCACACCTATTGTATAGGTCATATTTTCAATAGCGCGCGCTTTTAATAAAGTATCCCAAGCTTCAATACGAGGTTGAGGCCAACTGGCTACATACAGCAATAAATCATAATTATCGGTATTTCTAGCCCATACAGGAAAACGTAAATCATAACATATTAACGGACAAATTTTCCATCCTTTATAGTCAATTATAATTCTTTCAGTTCCTGCAGAAAACACTTCATGTTCACCTGCCAGCGTAAAGGTGTGTTTTTTGTTATATGAGTTTATTTTTCCTGAAGGATGCACAAATAATAAACGATTGTAAAAACGATCATTTTCACGAATAACGATACTTCCAGTAATTGCAATAGCCTTTTTTCGAGCTAAATTTTTTAGCCATTGAACAGTTTCGCCATCCATAGTTTCAGCAACAATTGAAGCATTCATGGTAAATCCTGTAGTAAACATCTCAGGTAAAACGACTAAATCAATTTCATCTGACAAACCTTTGATTTTTTCTTCAAATCGTTTTCTGTTTTCTGCTGGATTTTCCCAAACCAAATCCGATTGAATCAAAGTTACTTTTAAAGTATTTGCTGTGTTCATAATCATATATTGTCTGTACTATCAAAAGTAGGATAAAAATTGTACTTTGCTTACAAGAAAACTAAGGTATGCAGTCTTTTATTTCAGAAACGTTAGATACTATTTTACAAAACACCAAATCGTTTGAAAATGTTGTGTTTATATTACCTTCACAAAGGGCAGGAGTTTTTGTAAAAGAAACGTTTAAAAAGAAAATTTCGGCAGGTTTTTTACCAGAGATTATAAATATTGGTGATTTTGTTGAAGAAATTTCTGAAATGAAAAAGATTGATGCAGTTCAGCTCCTTTTTCATTTTTATACTATTTACAAAGAACAAGAAGAGAATCCAGATTCGTTTGATGTGTTTTCGTCTTGGGCATTTACACTTTTGCAAGATTTTAATGAAATCGATCAGCACTTGATCAATTCGAGAGAAATCTTTGTGTATTTGCGAGATATTCATCGTTTACGAAAATGGTCGGTAAAAGGAGAGTTTAAAGAAACCGAATTGATGAAAGATCACTTTTCTTTTATGGAAAAGTTGAATAAGTATTACGATGCGTTTTATCAGTTTTTGGTTGAAAACAATATCGGATATCAAGGGGTTTTATATCGAGAATCAACTAAAAAAGTAGCGGATTTCATCCATAGAAATCAACAAAAGAAATACTTTTTTATAGGGTTTAATGCGTTAAATGCTGCGGAAGAATTGTTATTCGAACAATTTTTGTTGAATGGAAATGCAGAAGTCTATTGGGATATTGACAAAACGTTTTATGAAAGTCAACATCAAGCGGGAAGCTTTTTAAGAAAGTATAAAACTCGATGGAAGTATTATCAGCAGCACCCAATTCAAACGATTAAAGACTACTTTTCAGAAAGAAAACATATTGAGGTAATCGGAGCTTCTAAAAACATCACGCAGATAAAGTATGCAGGAGAGATTTTAGAAAAACTTCCTAATTATAATAACACAGCGTTGGTTTTGGCAGATGAAACACTATTACCAATTACGTTGAACTCGTTACCAGCAAGTGTAAATGCTATCAATATTACGATGGGATATCCACTAAAAGATATTCCAACAACGAGTTTAATCTTTGCTATTTTTCAATTATTTCTAAATCAAGAAAAGTTAGAAAAGAAGGAAGAGAACCTTTTTTATCATAAAGATGTGGTACGCTTGGTAAAGGATGCTACTATTTATCGATTATTACAGGTTGATGAGCAAACAAACATTGCAGATGTACTTTCAGAAACAGTAGCTAAAGAGAATAATACCTTTATTAATCAAGAAGAAATTATAACATTTCTTTCTCCAGTTAGTAAGGAGATTCAAGAAAGAATAGCTACTATTTTCAATTCGTTTGTATCGATTAGTGAGTTTCTAAACAGAATTATTGAGTTAATCAACCTGCTGAAAGAAAATGCTAACGAGTTAGAAAAGGAATATTTATTCCGTTTTTACACAGCATTTACTCAGTTGCAAAACTTGCATAATGAATTTGGTTATGTACAAGATTTAAAAACGTTGCATCAATTTTTTAGGCAACTAATACAATCAGAAAGTTTATCATTTCAAGGAGAGCCGTTACAGGGATTACAGTTAATGGGAGTATTAGAAACACGTGTGCTAGATTTTGAAAATGTAATCATCACTTCAGTGAATGAAGGTGTTTTACCAGGAAATCATCAACAAAACACGTTTATTCCTTTTGATGTAAAAATAGAGTTTGGTTTACCAACATACAGAGAAAAAGATGCGCTGTTTTCCTACCACTTTTTCCGATTGTTACAACGTGCCAAAAATATTTACATTTTATACAATACCGAGCACGATGTATTTGGAAGTGGAGAAAAAAGTCGTTTTGTAACGCAGTTAGAAATGATGCGAGACGATATTACTGAAAAGATTATAAGCCCGAAAGTAGTAACATCACCTATTCAATTAAAAGAAATTCAAAAGGATGAAAAGGTATTAGAACGTTTACAAGAATTAGCTCAAAAAGGAATTTCTCCATCGGCATTGACCAATTATTTATATAACCAGATTGCATTTTACAAGCAGAAAATTTTAAAAATAAATGAGCTAGAAGATGTAGAAGAAACTGTTGCCGCTAATACGATGGGAACAGTAGTACACGATACGTTAGAGGAATTGTACAAACCTTTTATAGGGAAGTTTCTGCAAGCACATGATATTGAGGGAATGCAACAAAAAATAAAAAAATTCATCACTTTTTACTTTTCGAAACATTTTAAAAACGGCGATGTAACCACAGGTAAAAACCGATTGATTTTTGAAGTAGCCAATCGTTTTGTAGAGAATTTTCTATTGAAGGAAAAACAATTGCTGAAGGATGAGAATAACCAACTAAAAATAATTGCTACAGAGCAAGAGTTGTCTTCAGAAATAAAGGTGGAAGGAATTGATTTTCCTATAAAAATAAAAGGAATTGTCGATCGAATTGATGAGCTCAATGGTGTTACTCGAATTATCGATTATAAAACAGGGATGGTTGATAATACAAACTTAAAAGTAATCGACTTTGAAGTGATACGTGATTTAAAATACCACAAAGCTATTCAGGTAATGTTGTATGCATTTTTGTATACCCAACACACACAATTTAATTTTGAGAAACCCTTAGCAGCTGGAATTATCTCATTTAAAAATTTAAAAAGTGGCTTTTTACAAATGAATTTTTCATCCAATTATCGAAAACCTGATAATGCTATTACAGAGGAAAGGTTAGAAGAGTTTATGACCGAAATAAAAACAGTGTTAACAGAATTATACAATCCTGTACTCAGCTTTGTAGAAGCTACTAATTTACCTTATTAATAATGTTTTTTTATCTTGTCAATTAACTCAAGAGCATCTTCTTTTTCCATTCTTAAAACCAAGTCCTCAGCGAGGTTTTCAATTTTATCTTTACTAAAAACATATAATTCTTCATAAATCATATTACATAAGTCGGAAAGAAATATTTTGATAAAAGGTTCAATCCTATTATAAAAATTTAAAAGGTGTTTGTAGGTAATTATTTTTTCTGAAAAGAAAGGAGATGTAGGAACTCTTTCATATTCTTCTTTATTAAAAATCAGGTTTAATGTTTTTTCTTCTACTTTTTTAGAATGTTTTATTGAATTATTTAGTTGCTTTAATTGATATATTTCTTCATATCCTTTTAGCTTTTGAAGGTTGATGTTTTTACTATTTAAAAAAGTTTCAACCGTTTTCCAATTAAAGAAGTCTCTTTTGTTTTTAATTTTGAAAGAGTCAGAGATAAGTTTTTTAATGTTAATCTCTATGGATTTAAAAGCATAAACAATTTTCATTTCAGCTAAAGCTTTTAATTCTTCTTCTATATACCAAATAACAGTTTGATTTTCTGATTTAAATGATTCCAGTTCAAAATTTAAAGTTTCTGTATCAAAATTTTCATGATGGTGATTTTGTTGAAGGGACTTTCTTAGTTTTTCATTGAGTATTTTTATACCTTCTTCTTTAGAAGAAATTAAACTATCTATTGAAGCATCAAACTTGTTGTCTTCGAGTTCTAAAGTGGCTAAAAAATGATCAAAGGAGTCTTTGTTAATTTCTCTTAAGTCAGATGTAATATGGTAGTTGTATTCTTTTTTCATTTTTTTAATTACTATCAAGAGCTTACAGCTTGAATATTTAAATAAACAATTTCCCAATCTTGGTTGTTACTTGTATAGGTTTTTAAAGTTTTAAAACCAATTGCTTTATGCGCATTGACAGATCGAGTATTCTTTTCATCAATTTCTGTGATAATAGAGTCGTATATTCCAGAGAATTCTTCTTTCATTTTTGCATACAAATCTCTAAAAATACCCTTACCTCGATAATGTTTGTCTATACAAACTTGTCCCATTAATATATAAGGTTTAGTACCTTGTGAAGTGGTATCTATTTCATCAAACATAGGAATGAGAATAGGGATGTCATTTCTGAAAATTTTAGACATTGATAAAGCATAACCAACAACAGTGCTATTATTTTTTGCAATGATATGTGGATGTATATCGTTCATTTTTTGCAACAACTCTAAGTCATGACGAACCGTAACAAATCCCTGTTCTTTTTTATCTGTTTCTGATAATTTTTCGGGTAAGTTTTGTTGTTGCAATTCCAATATTTGAAGCAATTCTGTTGGGTGGGTTGCAGTAGTGAACTCAATCATAATTAAAAGATAAAAAAGTGGAGCATATCGGAGTCGAACCGATGACCTTTTGACTGCCAGTCAAACGCTCTAGCCAACTGAGCTAATGCCCCAATAAAGATTGTTATGCATTTACATTATTAGAAATGACTTAATACCAAATATAGTATTTTTAAGGATGCGCATTCACCCAAACTTCTCCATCTTCAAAAAATTCTTTTTTCCAAATGGGCACTGTTTCTTTTAAGGTGTCAATGGCATACTGACAAGCTTCAAAAGCGGCTTTTCTGTGTGGAGAAGAAACCGTAATAATTACAGGAATATCACCAATAGTTAACAAACCTTCTGCATGATGAATAGCTATTTTGGTTACTCCAAATTTTTCTAAAGCAGCATCTGTAATTTTTTGCATTTCCTTAATTGCCATAGGCTTGTAAGTAGAAAAATCAAGTTGAGTAACCTCTTTGTTTTGAGTAGTATTTCTTACAGTACCTACAAAAACAGCAATTCCACCACAAGAAGGATCGGCTACAAAATCGTAACATTCTTGTAAATTGAGTTTTTCTGAAGTTATTTTTATAGAAGCAAGATTCATTATTTAACTATAAAGAGATTAAAACTAAAGTTAAAAATATAGTATTTTCGGCAGCTGAAAATACTAAATTAAATAATATGAAGAAAAGTATATTGCTATGTTTTTTAGCTGTTTTTACATTGAAATTAAGCTCCCAAGAAGATTTGATGAGCATATCTTTGGATAAGAGTGGGGTTTTTAAAGAAAGCAAAAGAAGTGTTTTAAATACTATTTATAAAGACGAGTTAAATAATTTATATACCATAAGAACTTTAGATTCTAAAGGAAGTTTGTTGATTGATGTTTTTGATAGTAAGTTTAATAAAATTAACTTTTTTGAACATAAAATTGAAAGAAAACGTAGAATTGTAGGAGGTTTTTTTAAACAGGGCAAATTAGGGTTTGTAGAATATTATACAAATAATAAAGAAAATAAAATAGAGGCTTTTCTATACACTTCGCTAAAGAATGAACTTAAATTTGAAAAGAAGAAAATTTTTGAGGTCACTCTTGATAGATATCCTTCTTTTTTTGAATCAGTTTTTTCAGCTTCAAAAATTGACAAAGATTTTAAAGGAAATATGTCATTTTCTAGATCGGGAAATTATAATGTTTTTAATATTGATTCTTCCGATAAAAAAAATGAACATCACAGTATTAAGGTTTTTGATGAGGATTTTAATAGATTATGGGAGAAAGAATTTGAGTTACCATATAAAGATAAGAGGTTCAAACTTCAAGAAGTTAAAGTTTCTGATAATGGAGAAGTATTTGTTTTAGGAAAAGTATATCCAAAAAAGAAGAAAGAAAAAGGAGGTAATTATCATTATGAATTATTTAAAATTGTAGAAAATAATGTATCATCGATAAAAATATCTGTTGAAGATCATTTTGTAGCAACTTTAGAGTTGGAATTAACAGAAAAAAATAAATTGAGTTGTCTTGGTTTTTATTCTGATATAAATGAAAATAGATTTAAAGGAGTATGCTCATTTATTTTAAACACAAAAGATATTAATATTGAAAATTCAACATTTTCGCCTTTTACAGAACAATTTTTGAAGGACAAATATGGAGAGTCTAAAGATCGAGAATTAAGAAATGTTAAGTTTAAAGATGTTTCTTATATGAAAGAAGGAGGAATGATTATCACTGCAGAAGAATTTTTTATAACAACAACGTATGTACACAACCAATATGGAGGATATACGAGAATATCATATAATTTTGATGATATAATTGTTCTTAGATTAGATAAAGAAGGCAGGTTAAAATGGGCTAGAAATATTAATAAAGCTCAAACATCAAATTATTTTTCAGATCCATTAATGTCATTTGGAACAGCACAATATAATAATGATAAATACCTAATTTTGAATGCACATAAGAAAATGGGAGAATTATCTGGTGGGAGAATTAAATTTAGAGAAAGTTTTTTATGGAATACAACAAAAAATAACACAAACTTATATATTGTTAAGTTAGATCCAAGTGGTGAAATTGTTTATAAATCGCTATTATCTAATAAAGAAGAAGAAACACCATTTAATTGTAGGTTTATAGAGCAAGTTTCAGATAAAGAACTAATTTTATATGGTCAAAGAAAAAACAAAAAACAATTTTTAAAAATAACAATCAATTAGATTTAAGTGATGAAAACATTGAACGATTTCAATTTCGAAAATAAAAAAGCATTAATCCGTGTAGACTTTAACGTGCCTTTAAACGATACTTTTGAAGTAACAGACGATACAAGAATTCAAGCAGCAAAACCAACGATTATTAAAATATTAGAAGATGGAGGTAGCTGTGTGTTAATGTCGCATTTAGGGCGCCCAAAAGGTAAAGAAGATCAGTTTTCGTTACGTCATATTGTTAGCAAAGTAACAGAAGTGTTAGGTGTACAAGTGAAATTTGTTGATGACTGTATTGGCTCAGCAGTTGAAGAGGCTGTAACCAATTTAAAAAGTGGAGAGATTTTACTACTAGAAAACTTACGTTTTTATCCAGAAGAAAAAGCAGGAGATGTTGCGTTTGCCGAACAATTATCTAAATGGGGTGATGTATATGTAAATGACGCATTTGGTACTGCACACAGAGCACATGCTTCTACTGCAATTATTGCACAATTTTTTCCAGAAAATAAATGTTTCGGTAATTTATTAGCAACAGAAATTGAAAGTATTGATAAAGTATTAAACAATTCAGAAAAACCAGTAACTGCTATTTTAGGAGGTGCGAAAGTGTCGTCTAAAATTGGTGTGATTGAAAATATTATTGAGAAAGTAGATCACATCATCGTTGGTGGTGGGATGACGTTTACGTTTATTAAAGCTTTAGGAGGTAAGATTGGAAACTCATTAGTTGAAGAGGATAAATTAGCCTTAGCCTTAGAAATTTTAGCGAAAGCGAAAGAGAATAATACTGAAATTCATTTACCAGTAGATGCTGTTATTGCAGATGCTTTTTCAAACGATGCCAATACACAAGTAGTAGACACAAATGAAATTCCTGATGGATGGATGGGGTTAGATTGCGGACCTAAAACCGTTGAAAAATTTGCTAAAGTTATCGCAAAGTCTAAAACGATTTTATGGAATGGTCCTTTAGGAGTTTTTGAAATGGAAAAGTTTGCACAAGGAACCATTGGTTTAGGAAATGCAATTGATGAAGCAACTAAGAATGGTGCATTCTCGTTAGTTGGAGGAGGAGATTCAGTTGCAGCGGTAAAACAATTCGGATTTGCTGATAAAGTGAGTTATGTGTCTACAGGTGGAGGAGCGATGTTAGAAATGTTAGAAGGACGTACCTTACCAGGAATTGAAGCAATTTTAAAATAATTTGTCATTTCGAGCGGTAGCGAGAAATCTCATTAAAGGGAGTAACTTTTTAAATTAAAGATTTCTCAATCGTGCCTCTTTCGAAATGACTATTGGTTTATAGTAAACCTTAATAGTTATACAACAATATGAAATATACAACACTACCCAATACCAATGTAAAAGTTTCTAAAATTTGTTTAGGAACGATGACATGGGGGCGACAAAATACAGAAGCAGAAGGTCATGAACAAATGGATTATGCCTTAGAACAAGGGGTGAACTTTTTTGATACCGCGGAATTGTATTCTGTACCAGCCACCCCAGAAACATATGGAGCTACTGAGAAAATTATAGGTTCTTGGTTCAAAAAAACTGGAAATAGAGATAAAGTAGTGTTAGCATCTAAAATTGCTGGAGGAGGCGATTATACTGCGCATATTAGAACAGGAGGATTTAATAGAAAAAATATATCAGAAGCGATTGAAGGTAGTTTAAAACGTCTACAAACCGATTATATTGATTTGTATCAGTTACACTGGCCAGATCGTGGAGTGAACTGTTTTGGAGTACGTGATTATCCGTATAAAACTTCTGCGAAAGAAGCTGAAAAGCATTTAGAAATTTTAGAGACTTTAAATGACTTTGTAAAACAAGGAAAAATAAAGCACGTAGGTTTGTCTAACGAAACGCCTTGGGGAACGATGAAATACTTGCAAACAGCAGAGCAACATGGTTTACCAAGAATGGTTACGATTCAAAACTCATACTCGTTAATTCACAGAGGATATGAGGTGGGAATGTCTGAGGTTTCTATGAGAGAAAATATTGGATTACTGGCTTACTCTCCACTAGCACAAGGAGTATTAACAGGAAAATATATTGACGGAAAAACTCCAGAAGGAGCGAGAGGAACTTTATTTCCAAGGTTTATTGCTAGGTATAAAAATGAAGGTTCAGAAAAAGCAGTTTTAGAGTATCAAAAAATAGCAACTAAATACGGATTGACGTTAACAGAACTATCATTGGCGTATATCAATCAGTTACCATTTGTAACGAGTAATATTATTGGAGCTACTAAAATGAGTCAGTTAAAAGAGAATATCAATTCTATCAATATAGAATTGTCTGATGATATTTTAGCAGAGATTGAAGCAGTACATACAATGATTCCTAATCCAGCACCTTAATTAGGTAGTGATGCAATAAATAAAAAAAAACGAAGTAAACTTTACTTCGGTTTTTTTTATACATTTTATTCTTCAACTATTTTAAAAGAAGTAGCTTTAAATCGACCGTTTTCAATTTTTCCAGCAACTTCTGCTTTTCTAACCACATTACAAAAACCAATATTTTCATCATGTGCATCGCCATAATCGTCTATGTGAGCACCATCAATAAAATAGGCTTGACCATCTATTTTTATGGCTAAATCACATCCGTTTTGATTTTTCAATCCGAATTGACATTGTCCGCAAGAAGCTTCAACGATTTGAGTTTTTTCTTTAGGAGTGTTGCAAGAAGCAATTCCAATAAAAGCTATAATTAGTAATTTTTTCATAGGGTGAATATAGGTAAATAACCATAAAAAACCCAGAATAAATTTATTCTGGGTTTTTATCTTTATACTATTTATTGGCTAACTTTCTTCTTCTCCAACAGGTTCTCCTTGTGTGGTTACTGAACCTGTACTAGCATTTCCATATACTGGAGTTTCATTTCTAAGAATATCAATTACTCTAGCGAAATTTTCGGCTGTCATGTATGGGGTTTCTTCTCTTTTTCCTTGAAATGTAGTAAAGTAAAATTTTCCTAAATCAATTTTAGGATCCCATAATGCTTGATAGCTCGTTAATTTTGTCCATCCTGTCGTTCCTTGTGCATAATGTGGCATAATAATTTTATTTTGAGGTTAATAGTTGTGTAAAACTATCAAAAAATAATACTGTAATACCAATCGTATTCCCTGTTTATAAGAGGGAGATACTCCTGAATTTTAAGGATAGAAAGACCAAAATTTTAAGGGTTTTATAATTAATACCCTATCTTTTTACGAACTCTTTGTAAAACATCTTTTGCGATTATACGAGCCTTTTCTGCACCCACAGCTAATGCTTCATCAATTTCATGACGATTTTCCATATAGTGGTTGTACTTAGTACGAATATCAGCGAATTCTTCTATGATTAATTCGTATAAAGCTTGTTTAGCATGACCATAACCATAGTTTCCACCTTCATAATTTGCACGCATTTCAGCTATTTGCTCTTCAGAAGCTAATAGTTTATACAAAGCAAAAACGTTATCAGTATCTGGATCCTTAGGATCTTCTAAAGCTTTACTATCTGTTTGAATCCCCATAATTTGCTTACGCAATTTCTTGTCTGGTAAGAAAATATTGATGAAATTATTTCGTGATTTACTCATTTTTTCACCATCAGTTCCAGGAACTAATTTGGTGTCTTCACTTATTTTTTCTTGAGGTGGAACTAAAGTTTCACCCACAATATTGTTAAATCTGTTAGCTACATCGCGAGTCATTTCTAAATGCTGTAACTGATCTTTTCCTACAGGCACAATTTCAGCATCGTACAATAAAATATCTGCAGCCATTAACATCGGGTAGGTAAATAAACCAGCATTTACATCGGCTAAACGATCGGCTTTGTCTTTAAAACCGTGCGCCAAGGTTAAACGTTGGTATGGAAAAAAGCAGCTCAAATACCAAGTTAACTCAGTAACTTCAGGAATATCACTTTGACGGTAAAATACTGTTTTACTAATATCTATACCACAGGCAAGCCAAGTTGCAGCAACACTATAGGTGTTTTCTCGCAATTCGTTTCCATCTTTAATCTGAGTTAAAGAGTGCATATCGGCAATGAAAATAAATGATTCATTTTTAGAATCATTTGCCATATCAATAGCAGGTAAAATTGCTCCTAATAAATTTCCTAAATGTGGGGTTCCTGTACTTTGTACGCCTGTTAAAATTCTTGACATAGGTCTGTTTTGTAATATTTGTATTTAAGTTATTACTTAAGCAAGCAAAAATAAGCTTAAAATTTATCAAACAAAAGAAATTACTACATTCGCACTTATAGTTAAATTCTACAGTAGAGATTTGTTACAGTAAAGTTTAGTTCTTCTACAAAAGAAAGGGTTAAATGGAATTGGGTTAATTATAAATTAAAGATTTGAAATATATATATTTTCCTTTTAGACTTATTTGGCGTATTTGGTTTTATGTACTCGTCATTATTTCCATATTAATTATGGCGCCATTTATGTTGATACTTACCTCAGATGAAAAATACTATCCTATTTTTTGGAAGGTAATGAGGGGATGGTCGTTTTTTTTGATCTATGGAATGGGCTTTAGGTTAAAGGTAGAAAGAGAGCAAGAAATTGATCGAAATAAAAGCTATATGTTTTGTGCCAATCATGCATCATTAATAGATCCATGGGTACTAATAGCTACAAGTAAAAATCCAATTGTTTTTGTTGGAAAAAAAGAATTAGTAAAGTTGCCAATTTTTGGGTTTTTCTACAAAAAAGTAGTTGTGATGGTTGATAGAAATGATGCCAAAAGTAGGAAAAATGTATACGGGAGAGCCAAGAACAGACTTAAAAATGGAACGAGTGTAGCTATTTTTCCTGAGGGATTAGTACCTACTGAAAATATCGTACTAGCTCCTTTTAAAAATGGAGCGTTTAGTTTAGCAATAGAGCATCAAATACCCATAGTACCTCAAGTATATTATGATGGAAAGCGTTTATTTTCTTGGGATTTTTTTAAAGGACGTCCAGGGACTTTAAGAGTAAAGCAGTGTAAATTTATTGAGTGTGATGAGCTAAATTTAGAAGAAAAAGAGCAGTTAAAAAATAAAACGTACAATTTGATATACAATGAATTAATAAATGATGAGTTGTATATGGAAGATACTTATAGACCAAATAATGAGCGAGAATTTAAATCACCATTATAACGATAAAGAAGAAAAACTGAATATACTTACACATGGTTTCGGATTGTTGCTAAGTATCATTGTTTTCCCATTTTTAATACAAAAATCGTTTGTATATACTGATTTTTGGAAAATATCTAGTTTTTACGTTTACGGAATAAGCATGATAATTCTTTATGCAGCATCAACATTTTATCATGCTGCAAAAGAACCAAAAATTAGACGGAAGTTAAATATTTTTGATCATGCTGCAATTTATGTGCTCATTGCAGGAACCTATACTCCTTTTTGCTTATTAGTATTGCCCCAAAAAATAGGATGGTATTTGTTTATAGTAGTTTGGATTTTTGCTTTAACGGGTGTTATTCTCAAGTTGTTTTTTACTGGGAAGTTCGATAAGCTATCAACAGCTATATATTTGCTAATGGGGTGGCAAATTATATTTTTAATCAAACCTTTGATTGATAATTTTTCAAATAGTGGTTTACTATATCTTTTTTTTGGTGGAGTTTTTTATACCGCTGGGGCTATTTTTTATTCCATTAATAAGCTAAAATATAACCACGCAATATTTCATGTTTTTGTTCTCTTAGGAAGCTTTAGTCATTTTATGACTATATACTTATATATCTAGTGTTTAAATACTCGTTGTAAGCTTTTTGTCTGTTAAAAAAATAAATAAAAAGTAATTTAAATGTTAATTTATTGCAAATGGTTATTTTTTTACTTGTATTAGTTAGTATTGTATCAATCTAACATGTTTTATAGTTGTAGATTTAAGTATTTAAAAATCAATCAATTATGAAGCAAAAAACTATTTTGTTACCCTTCTTAAGCTTTTTAATTTTAGTATCAACAACACTTACAGCTCAAGATTGCAGGGTAACCAGCGAAAATCAAAAGGTATTTTTAAAATACCCAAAATCAAAGGTAGAATACAATAACTTTAATGTTCTAACAAAAAGAATAGTTAAGGAGAGAAAACAGACAAGACTTAATAAGTCTGGTGAAACATATACAATTCCCGTAGTTGTGCATGTTTATGGTGATGTTCAACATGGGAAAACAGTTACATACGACAAAATCAAAATTGCACTCGACAAATTAAATGAAGACTTTAATGGTTTAAATGATGACTTTAATTCTATTGATCCTGTTTTTGACGGTAGAAAAGCAACACTAAGTATACGTTTTGCATTAGCAAAAATTGATCCTAATGGAGGAAGTACCAACGGAGTTGTTTTTCATGCTGAAAAATCAGGTTATGGTAATGGCGGTGGCTATGACGATCAAATAGCTGCGGATGCTTGGGACAACTACAAGTATATGAATGTATATATTATGGGAGATTTGTATGGAGATGGAGGTGCTACAAACTCTGGGGTTGCATGGTATCCAAATACATCCATGTCAGATAATAATACAGCAAGAGTTGTTTATAATGGACGATATATTTATGGTAATACAGATAAAGAATTTGCTTCTGTGTTAACTCATGAATTTGGCCATTGGTTAAATTTAATTCATACGTTTGAAGGTGGATGTAATGATCCGAATGGCGATTATGTGGATGATACACCAAAAGAAGACTCCAATTCTGGAGACGATGGTTGTACTGTAGGCGCCAGTGATTGTGGTAATTTAATAAACTACGAAAATTATATGGGATACGATGCTGCTGCTGGATGTGGAAAAATGTTTACAAAAGGTCAGGTTGATAGAATGCTAGTGACATTAGAGCATCCAGCTCGTAAACCTTTGTGGCAGCAAGCAAACTTAACAGCTACAGGAGTAAATTTAGATGGAGCATCATTAATAGTTGATTCTACTATAGTGGAAGAAGCGTTGTCAAATGATGGTTCAATGGTTGATGAGGCAAAAAATATATCTGTAGATGGAACTACGTTTTCAGTTTCTTCAGGAAGTTTAACTTCTGGAACTCATTTTGATGCAAATCTTCCTCAAGGTATATCTGTTCAAATAACTGCACTTAATAATACAACGCTGAGTGTAAAATTTACAGGGAAAGCAACAAACCATGCTAAATTAAATAACACTACAGGTTCTGTTACATTTAAAGATGCTGCAATTTCAGGAGGAACATCTTCTTTAAATTCTAATAAAGTAACGTTTAATTTTTCTTTTTATGATCCTTACAAAGTAGTGTATTTTGATAACCAAGATTACACAGCTAATTCAGGAAATACCTGGACGTTTTTTACAATAGACGGTGCTACTAACAATAGGTTTGGAACTTTTTACGAGAATAATTCGTTGATATTAGAGACCTATAAAAAAGCATTGATATGTCAAACAGGAACTAGAAATGTGAAGCCAATTGAAGAGAATACAGTAATTAATCAGGAAAGTTCTTGGGTAGATGGAGGAGGATATCCCGATTTGCATGTAATTAGAAAGTCGAGTTATACTTCTTGGGATGGTAAAACAGCTTACATAGGTTTTCAATTAGAACTATATCCAGGAAAAACTAATTATGGTTGGTTTAGAGTTAGTGTTAACAACAATGGAACGTCATATTCTTTATTAGATTACGCATATAGTACAGAGCCTTTTGGTGCTATCAAAGCTGGAAGTAAGGTTTGGGATGGGAATACTGGAGCTACATGTAGTGACGGAATTCAGAATGGAGATGAAACAGGTGTAGATTGTGGTGGTTCTTGTGAGCCTTGTGCTGTAATATATTGCGATTCTAATGGAAAGAGTGTTAACGATGAATTTATTAGTAAAGTTGAATTAAATACTATTAGTAATAGTTCATCAGGATCAAGTGGAGGATATGAAGACTATACAAAAAGTATATCTACATCATTATCAAAAGACAATGATTATTCAATAACTATCACTCCCAGTTGGAGCAGTACTGTTTATTCAGAAGGATACAGTGTTTGGATTGATTACAATCAAGATGGGGATTTTACAGATGCAGGTGAACAAGTATGGACTAAAGCAGCCTCAAAAGATACTTCGGGAACAGGTCAGTTTTCAGTTCCCAGTACCGCTAAATTAGGAAGTACTAGAATGAGGGTTTCTATGAAGTATAATGGCATACCTACTTCTTGCGAATCGTTTAGCTATGGTGAAGTAGAAGATTATAAAGTAATTATAAGTGAAGATTCACAGCCAACGTGTAGTGATGGAATTCAAAATGGAGATGAAACTGGAGTTGATTGTGGAGGTAGCTGCGCACCTTGTAGCACAAATGATGAAATAGTATATGTTGATATTCCGGATTTAACAGTAAGTGCTAGTAACACTTGGGAGTTTTTTAGAATAGAAACTGGAGATGACACAGGATATGGAGCGTGGTATAGTAGTGGTTCAGTAAGACTTGTTACTTATGATAAAGATGTTGTTTGTGATGGAAATACTAGAAATGTATTGCTTTTAGGAGAAAATGTAGTAGTAGGTTCATCAAGTAATTTTGTAGTAGAGTCTAATAGCTATGTGGTTAGTTCTGATGATTACTCTAGTTCGAATGGAAAGACAGGATTTATAGGATTCACATTTAAAATAAATGGGAATACACATTACGGGTGGTTTCACATAACCGTAGCAAATGATGGAAAATCATATTCAATTACTGATTATGCCTATAATAAAACGGCTAATGGAACAATTTATACAGAAACAAGAGGAACTGTAGGACCAGATAAAAATGGTTTAGATACAAACATAGTGTCAGTGACTCCTAATCCATTTAACATGAAAGCTAAAATTGATATATCGAGTATAGAGAATAAGAGCGGAATGAAATTAGAAGTGTATGATTTATCAGGAAGGTATATTTATGGAAGAGTAATTCCTTCGTCATCAACATCAGTTATAGTAGATGATACCATGATTAAAAAAAGTGGAATTTATTTGTTAAAATTATACACAGAAAAAGATGTCAAAACAATGAGTGTAATAAAAGAATAAAGAAACATTCTTAATTAAAGCTTTGAGCCTGTTTGAGTTTTCAAACGGGCTTTTTACCATTCATTATAGGGGTGCTTACTTAAGTTTGAATTGTAATATTGGGCAATTCCTGTAACTTCTTTTCCTAACCATTGAGGTTTAGCAAAATGCTCGTTTTCATCTTCCAACTCAACTTCAGCAATAAATAATCCGTTATTTTCTCCTAAAAACTCATCTACTTCAAAAATGTGTTTTCCCGTTTTTATCAAATATCGGTATTTTTCAATAATACCTTTTTCGCATAAACCGAAAAGTTTTTCGGCTTCGTCTCTATCAATTTCCTTTTCCCATTCAAAACGAGTAGTTCCATTAGCATTTGAAGGGCCTTTGATGGTTAAAAAGCCTTTGTCGTCTTTAATTCGAACACGTACTACGCGTTCTTTGTCAGAATTTAAAAATCCTTGTTTGATGTAGTTTTTTTGAAAAGCATCTTGTTTAAAATCTAAAGATGTTACTAGGAATTTTCGCTCTATTTCTACTGTCATATCAAACCAAATCAAATTTGTACGAATGTACCATTTTTGTTGGTATTATTGAATATCTTTGATTGATGATTTTAACAGATAAATTCAATTAAATGGCGGTTGTTACTACGAAAGCTATTGTTTTAAGTTCTCTTAAGTATGGTGATACTAGCTTGATTGTAAAATGTTTTACTTTGCAAGAGGGAGTGAAATCCTATATGATAAAAGGAGTGTTAAAGGCAAAAAAAGGAAAACTGAAGCCTGCACATTTTCAACCGCTAACACAGTTACAACTTGTAGCAAATCACAGTAATAAAAGTTCATTACATTCTATTAAAGAAGTACAGGTAATTCATCCGTATGAAACTATACATACTTCTGTGGTTAAGCAAACGATAGTATTATTTTTATCCGAAGTGTTGTCAACAATAGTTCAAGAGGAAGAAGAGAATTTGTCCTTGTATCAATACATAGAAACGTCTTTAATTTGGTTAGATACCCATAATGAAGTTGCGAACTTCCATTTATTGTTTTTACTGAATTTATCAAAGTATTTAGGGTTTTATCCAGATGTTTCTGAAGTTGATAAAAAAGCCTTCAATTTATTGGAAGGGAGGTTTACAGATCTTGTTTATGATAAAGGAAGTTTATTAGGTGAAGAAATAATGCTATTCAAAAGTATGTTAGGCATAAATTTTGATGCAATACACACAATTTCTTATTCAAAAAAAGAAAGACAAATTATTCTTCGAATTATAGTTCGATATTATGAATTACATTTAGAAGGATTTAGAAAGCCCAAATCATTAGATATTTTAGAAACTGTTTTTAGTTAGTTTATGAAACAAAAAATTACTATATTTTTTTTACTACTTGTTACTTCCATTTTTTCCCAAAACCTTACCATAATTGATGCTGAAACAGGAAAGCCTGTTGATGCTGTTGCAGTGTTTAACAAAGAGAGAACTACATCAGCCGTGAGTGATGATGTTGGAAAAGTTGATATTTCAGACTTTCAAAAGAATGAAATTTTAATTTTTTCACATGTATCATATGCAGAGTATCAAGAAAAAAAATCAGTACTAAAAAAGAACAACTACCGTGTGTTTCTATCAAAAAATTCAGAGCAGTTAGATGAGGTGGTAGTTTCTGTATTTAAAAATAAGGAAAAAACAAATCGAATTGCAGAGCAAATTGCAATAGTGTCATCCGAAGAAATAGAAAAGCTATCACCACAAACATCAGCAGATTTACTAGCAAGTGTACCAGGAATAAAAATTCAAAAATCACAGTTTGGAGGGGGTAGCCCTGTGATGCGTGGTATGGAAAGTAATCGAGTGTTGCTAGTGGTTGATGGAGTGCGAATGAATAATGCAATTTACCGAAAAGGACACTTACAAAATTCTATCACAGTAGCTCCTAATTTATTAGATAGAACTGAAATTGTTTTCGGACCATCGTCGGTAATTTACGGTTCAGATGCTTTGGGGGGAGTTATTCATTATTATACGAAGACACCAAAAATATCAGAAAAAGGAAGTGAAGTTAAAGGAGGTACTTTTTTACGATATAGTTCAGCAAACAAAGAAGTGACTAATGTGGTATCAGCTGAACTTCAATTTAAAAAATGGGCATCGTTTACAAGTGTATCACATAGTAATTTTGGAGATTTAAAAATGGGAAAAAATCGTTCTCATGGTTTTGACGATTGGGGAAAAGTTCCTTTCTACTCAAATAATACGAGTACATATTATAACGACACACCTGTTGCAAACTCTGATGAAAACTTGCAAAGAAATACGGGCTACAGCCAAACGGATGTGTTACAAAAATTCTATGTTCCTTTTTCTAAAAACACCGATTTTAAATTAAACTTACAGTATTCTACTTCTTCTAACATACCACGTTTTGATAAATTGACGGAACTTAAAAAAGGGAGTTTAAAGTTTGCAGAGTGGTATTATGGACCTCAAGATCGTTTATTAATTTCCCCACAATTGATTATCAATCCAAAGAAAAAATGGATGGATAATGGAACAATTACACTAGCATATCAGAATATAAAAGAAAGCCGCATTCAACGAAAATTTGGAAGTTTAGACAGGTCTTACAGAAAAGAAAATGTTGATGTTTTTAGTTTGAATGGAGATTTTGCTGTGTTATTAGCAAAGAATAGAAATTTGGGATACGGATTTGAAGTAGCATATAACGATGTTGCATCAAATTCCTATGGAAAAACATTGCGTGTAGACGGAAACAAAATTATTGATTTCGACGGAGATTTTGTTGTACAGTCTCGTTACCCTGATGGAGGGAGTAGCTATTTAAGCTCCGCTTTTTATGTAGATTACCGTCAAGATATTACTAGTAAATCTACCTTAAATACAGGAATTAGAGGTACACATACAGTATTGAAAGCAAAATGGATTGATGAAACATTTATTGAGATACCTCAAAATGATATTCGATTAGACAATCAATCAATTACTGCAACAATCGGTTATGTATATAAACCGACTAAAAACTGGCAATTAAATGGTGTTGTTTCTTCAGGTTTCCGTTCTCCAAATATTGATGATGTTGGGAAAATTAGAGAAAAGAGTGGTAAGTTAACCGTTCCAAATACTGAGTTAGGACCAGAGTACGCCTATAATTTTGAAGTAGGGCTTCAAAAGTATTTTAACAATAGAAAGTTTAGAGTTGGGTTGAATGCATACTATACAATCATAGATAGAAACATCACAAGAGTTCCTTATTCGTATTTTGGACAAAGTACTGTGTTTTATGATGGTGATGAATATAATACTGCTGATGGAGAAATTTTAACAAATTTAAATATGGGAAGAGCTTATATTACTGGTTTCACAGCAAGTTATGAAGGTAAATTGTTTAAACACTGGAAAACATCAGGCTCAATTACTTATACAAAAGGACATACCTATCGTGATGATTTGCCATCTAGCGGTCCATTATCGTCTATTCCACCCTTATTTGGGCGTTTCGATTTGAATTATGTTCACAAGAAGTTCGAAGGAGGGGCTAACCTAGTTTTTAATGCTAAAAAAGATATTTCAGATTATAACTTGATTGAAGGGATTGACAATCCTCAACAAACACCTATTGTAAATCCTGATGCTACTGAAGATATTGACAAGTATTATGGAACTCCAAGCTGGATGACTGTTGGTTTATACGGAAAATATCAGCTTAATAAAAACATAGCTATACAAGCTCAGTTATTTAATTTATTAGATGAACATTATAAGGAGTTTGCCTCAGGAGTTTCTGCAGCAGGACGCAATATTTCAGTATCTTTGCAAACAAATTTTTAAGCAAGAACAAATGATTAATTTTTTTAGATTAGTAAGTTTATTAGAAGGAATATCTTATATATTATTACTTTTTATAGCAGTGCCAATTAAATATACTCAAGGAAATCCTGAGTATGTAAAAATGCTAGGAATGCCCCATGGATTACTATTTGTAGGATATATCGTATTGGCAATTATGTTGAAGTACGATTTAAACTGGAACACTAAAAACTTCGGAATCGTTTGTTTGTTATCTATATTACCTTTCGGAACATTTTTCGTTGGAAAATATCTTAAACAAGAAGGAGATTATAAAAAATCTTAAGACAGACTTAATATGTAAATTATAGAGTAATCTTTTAATCTAAGTTTTCTAATTAAAAGATTACTCTATATAAATAACTAATAATTTATCCTCCGCTTACTGGTGGGATAATAGCAATTACATCATTTTCTTGTATTAAAGCTTCATCGGTAGCATAGCTCTCATTAATGGCTACGGCATAAGAACTCATTTTTTGGAACTCTGGAAATTCAGCTGAAAGAAATTCTTTAAAACTAGCAACGGTGCTTTTGTTAGGAAGCTCCATTGTTAGTGAAGAATTACCTGCTAAGTCTGCAGCTATACCAAAAAGTAATAGGGTTGTTTTCATGTAAAACGGATATGATACAAAGCTACAACTTTATCCCTAAAACAACTCTGTTTTCGTGCTTTCCATTAAAAGTCGAACGAGCAAAGTCTACTCGTAATAAGCGCCATTTTCCAAAACCAACATTATCTAATCCTACAGCAAATTCAGAGTATGGTTTGTTATCTGGTGTAAACAATGCTTTTCCACTGGTAACTAAATGGAAGTTAAGTTTGTTTAGTAAAGGAATTTTACTCAATAAAGCACCCTTAAAATTATATTCTCCGTGCAATTCAACAAATTTATCGTTAGTGCTTAATTGGTAATAAGGAAGCATGTAAAAATTATCTAAATAATTGCTTTTAGGAGCTATTAGTAAGCGGTTTCCATTAAAGTGAGCATAATCGATAAACGGAATGTCTTTTTGTTCTAAAAATAGTCCTCCTTTAGCTTTGTATGCAAATTCTCCCCAGTTACTCAAATTGATTTTTTGGCGTAATTCAGAAAATACAAGGTCAGAATTCCATTCTGTATTTCCGGAACCAAAATTCTTTTTATATCCAATAAATAATGATGGATACTTACGACTTGAGATATTGTATTTCCCGTTAGGATATGATAAATACTTTTGTCCAAAATTTATGTTTGTTCCAAGAGAAAAAGTCCACATATGGTGTGGTGTAAATCCAGTGGTAAAGTTGGAAGGTTCTTGTGGATTGTTAGAAGTATAACTTACATCATCTTTAGGAAACATCACATAATCAGTAGTGTTAAATAATGGTTTTCTATCTGCAAATTCTAAAGAAGAGAACATACGTATTCCATTAGTTACTTCTTGTGAAAATGAAACTTTAGCAAAAGTTTTTTCATAATTTTTTAGGTAATTCCTTTCAAAAAATACTGAGCTTATCGTATTCCAAAATTTAGAAATAGGTTGTTTTTCGTTGAATTGCGGTGTAGCGACTCCTCCAGACATAGTTAAAACAGGTTTGGTAGTATTGTTCCATTGGTAACTAAAATTAGCAGTAGGGCGTACTTTCTTTTCAGAAAAGCCATAGTTTACATCTGCTCCAATACTTAATCGTTTTCCTTTTTTGTTTAGTAGTTTACGATAGTCAATCCCTATAGTAGAATTCCAACCTTGTACGGTATTAAAGTTGAGGTTTTCAATAGGGGAAGAAGTGCTTAATGACCATTTATTGAAAGAATCTTCGTAGGTGTATCCAAAAAGAATATCTAACGGTTTAAATTTATTGTTTTTACCATCAATTGAATCCAAATACTTTTCAGATGTTCGAATGGTTTTAATGCTATCTTTTAGCTTATAATCTGATATCTCTTCAGAAGTTAAAGCAACGGGACGAATGGTTTTCCAGTATACAGAATCTTTTTCGGTAGCATGTTCAGCAAATGAAAGTATTTCATTACTAAAAGTCTGCTCAGTAAAGTTAGGAGTGAAATTATAATTAGAATATGCGGCAGAAAATCGTCCGTTAAAATTAAAGCCAAACATTCCTGCTTTAAAGTCGATGGTTTGAGTTACAGGTACCCAAGCTTTATTATTGGTAGAGAAATTATAATTCTGTTTAATATGTAAAGTATCCACTATAGGTAAGCTTATTTGTGTCCCAGTAACAATAACATCAGCACCATAAATAGCCCAATCATCTTCAACTATGTAAATAAAACCACTAAAAACACGATCGTTCTTTCGTTTTGGAAGTAATTGGATTTTGTTGATCAACTTTCCGTTTTTATCATAAAAAACACCTGTTAGTTTGTAGTTGTAATAGCCAAAAGCACCATTAGCGATAGGGGAAATTACTTTAACATCAGCCAAATCAAAGGAGTTTTCGTAAAAGTTAAAATTTACATCTTCAGCCTGATTAAAACTAATTCCGTTGTCTTGTCCACTAACTTTTGAAGCGATAATATGCTCTTTAAAATTTTTAGGTCTTTTTTGAAATGCAATTTTAGAGACTGTTTCAGATAGATACACAATTCCACTTCTGGTTGAATCCAGTCCACCTCCCATATCACCAATATCTTGTCCTAAAAACTTTTTCGGTAGGTCTTTAACTTTGAATAAACCTCGAGAGTAAAAATCAGCAGTGAATTTTGCGAACTTATCAGTATTCTTTGCTTTATTAGCAATAGCATTTCTAATGATTTTATTGGCAGGATTTTCTTCTGAATTAACAACAACTTCATCCAAGGTAACTTCTTCTTCCTCTAAAATTATGTTTAAAGTATGAGGAAAAGAGTTTACATCTATAATTTTCTTGACCGTTTTATATCCCAACATTTGAAAAATTATAGTGTATGTACCTGTTTTGGCAATGGGTAAACTATAGTCACCATTATTGTTGGTAGTGGTACCGGTAATAGTATTTTCTAAATATACACTTGCTAAAGAGATAGGGTGGTCTTTAACGTCAGTAACTTTTCCTTTAATTTGAGAAAAGGTAATTGAAGAATATATTAAAAGTATAAGTGTAGCTATATTTTTCATAGTCAGTTGGTTGATTGTGACAAACATAAAAGAAGAACTTTGTAAAATGTATTTAATAAGTGTTAAATAACTTACAAAGTTCTCTTAATACTATGTAGACTATGAAATAAGAAAAATGTTACTAAAAATTACTTAACAGTATCTTTTTGTTGGCTTTTCTTCTTTTTTCCAAATAAACCACCTAAAACGTCTGTTACTTTTTTTACTGTTTCGCCTTTTTTGTTGGTTGTAGAGGTGCTGTCTTTCTTTTTGTCACCTAATAATCCGCCCAAAGCATTATTTACTAGGTTATCTTTTTGCTGTTGAATCAATTTCTGACTCAATTTAGTAACAGATGAAGATAAATCTGTCGTAACCGACGGATTTGTCATATTACCTGTTATGTTAGCAGTAACAGGAACCGTAATATTTTGTTGTTCTTTAGGGCTTAATTTTGAAAGCAGTCCTTGAGCTTCGTTACCTAAATATTTGGCAGGAACATTAAGAGTAACATTATAACTCATTGTTTTGTCAAAACCATGACTACCACCAACAGTAATTCCAATGTCGTTATATTTTAAATCAAAAGGTTTTACCACTACTTTACCATCGCTAAAAGATAGGTGGGTTTTAATGTCTGATAAGTCTAGTTTTGTTAAATCAATAAATGATAATTTATCATTTAATAAACTTAAAGCTTTTGTTTTTTCAGGATTGATACTAGTAGTTAATAATTCTGCCAATGCTTTACCTGAAACAGAAGCTAAATTTGGAGTAAAATCATCATTTAAACTTCCTGCTAAATCAATGTCAGAATTTAATTTACCACTCATAGCTCCTGCAATAGGACCTAATGATTGTAATAAATCTAAGCCAGTAAATGATTGTGCAATGTCGAATGATTTAATTCCTAATTTCATGTCAAAAGTAGGTTGCTTTGGTTGGGTGTTAACTTCTCCGTTTAGTGCAATTTGACCGTTAAAAATATTTGCATCAACATTTTGAAGTATGGCTTTTTCATCCTTTAAAAGCAATGTTCCTTTAACATTTTGCAGGGTTAGATTGTCATAGTGTACTGTTTTTGCATTAGCCATTACAGAACAATCTAAAAATGCAGGAATTTTTAAAGATTCTTTTGGAGCGTTTTCATCAGAAGTTTCCTCTTTCTTTTCAGAGGTTTCGGGATTTTCTTGCATAAAATCACTTACATAAAATGCGTTTGAGTTTAATGCGAAGTTTCCTTGTAGTTTTTTGTCAGAAAGTAAAAAACCTAATAAGTTTTTAAGAGTTCCAGTAGCGTTTAAGTCACTTTTTCCAGTAGTTGCGTCAAACTTAGTTAATGAAACAGTACTTGGAGTGAAATTAACAACGGTATTTTTAATATGAATAGGATTCACCAGATCTTCTGAAGAAAAGACAAAATTACTCACCTCCATTTTTCCGCTATTTTTAATACGACTTACAATACTATTTTCAATAGCTTTCATATCAAATTCAGTATGTAAATCCGCTTTTAAAATTCCACTTAGTTCATTTTCTAAGTTAATAGGGTAAGCTTGGTTTAATTTAGCAAGATTCAATGTTCCTTTTACGGTAGCATTAACTTTAGGGTTTGTTGTTAAGTTGTATACATTTCCTTTTCCAGAAAAAGTATCTTCATCAATTTTAAAAGATAAGTTATTGATGGAAACAAAGGTATTTTCAGTTTTACCAGTGGTGTTTTTTATTTGCGCGTCTATATTGATGTTTTGAACACTTTTAGGTAAATCAGGATATTTAAACGAAGCGTTGTTAGATTGCATAGTGATGTCTAACTTCGGAATATGATTATCATCAATAATTCCATTTATTTTTCCATTTACACTAAAGTTACCAGTTGTAGAAACATTTGCAATACTTTTGGTATAAGCTTCAGGAATTAACCCTAAAAAGTTTTTAAAATCTGACGAAGGAGTTTTAAAATTAATGTCAACCTCTTGGTTGTTCTCATTCATTTGAAGATATCCGTCAAAAATTAAAGGCAAGTTATTCAATTTGGCTTCATTTTTTAGGAAAGAAAACTTCTTGTTAGTTAAGTCCATTCCTAAAACAGCATCCAATTGTATTTTTTGATTTTTAGCATAGGTGTTTCCATCCATTCCGAATGAAACTAAGGTAGATGTTTGTGTATCTAACTCGGTATTTGATTGTGAAAAATCACCACTTCCGCTATGGTTAAATTCTGTTAGCTCAAGAGTTAATTTTCCTTGCTTATCGTTGTACTTTATGGTTGAATTATTAATTGCGTATGAATTAATAGACAATCCAAAAGAAGATGGTTCTTCATTTGTAGTTTCTTCTGTTTTTGAAGGCTTTGCAATATCGTAATTTGCATTCCCTTTTTCATCAACTAGTACATTTACCAAAGCTTCGTCAATAGTAAATGATTTGATATTTAGCTGTTCAGAAGAAGCTTTAAAAAGATCGGTAAGCCTTAACGCTAAATTTATTTCTTTAGCATATACTAAAGTATCGCCTTCAAAAGGAGCTTTATTAATAACAGTTAAGTTCGATAACTGTACCGATGCATTTGGGAAATTTCTAAGTAAACTTAAACTCGAGTCGCTGAAGTCAACTTGTGCATTTACATTGTCGTTAATGGTGGTTTTCACCAAGTTCATTACTTTATCTTGGAATAACAGGGGAATGCTAATTAAAAGGATAAAGAAAAAAATAATAACGCCTAATACTATTTTATAAATCTTTTTCATTGTGAATAAAGTTTGTCATGTAATACTAACGAACAAAGTTCAACAATTATTTGTAAAAAGAAAGTCAATGAAATGATAAATTTTCTTTTGGTAATTTTGCGCTGATAAAATCACGTATTTTGAACCAGAAACAACAATATTCAAACTTTATTAAAACACAGGCAAAACGCTTGGGGTTTTTGGGGTGCGGTATTGCAAAAGCTGATTTTTTAGAGGATGAAGCTCCGCGATTAGAAAAATGGTTAGAAAATGGATATCATGGAGAGATGCATTACATGGAAAACCATTTTGATAAACGCTTAGATCCAAGGTTGTTGGTAGAGGGTTCAAAATCGGTGATTTCTTTGTCGTATAACTATTTTCCAGCCGAAGTTCAGCAAGAAGGAAGTTATAAGATTTCTAAATATGCTTACGGACAAGATTATCATCATATCATCAAAGATAAATTGCGAGAATTATTGCAGTTGATTAATGATGAAATAGGAGAAGTTTCAGGACGTTGTTTTGTTGATTCTGCCCCTGTGTTAGAACGTGCTTGGGCAGCAAAATCAGGGTTAGGTTGGAATGGGAAACACTCGTTATTAATTCAAAAGCAACAAGGATCCTTTTTCTTTTTAGCTGAATTGATTATTGATTTAGAACTCGAATACGACACGCCTTTTAAAACAGATCATTGTGGTAGTTGTACTCGTTGTATTGATACGTGTCCAACACAAGCAATTTTACCTAATAATACAGTAGATGGGAGTAAATGTATCTCATATTTAACGATTGAGTTAAAAGATGCAATTCCATCAGGGTTTGAAGGACAACTGCAAGATTGGATGTTTGGGTGTGATGTGTGTCAAGATGTATGTCCTTGGAATCGTTTTTCAAAACCACATGAAGAATCTTTGTTTACACCGCAAGAAAGTTTATTGAATATGACAAAACGTGATTGGCAAGAATTAACTCAAGAAACGTTTAGTAAAGTATTTAAAAAATCGGCAGTAAAGAGAACTAAGTTTTTAGGGCTCTCAAGAAATATTGATTTTTTAAAAAAATAAAACAGGCTCTAGAGCCTGTTTTATTTTAGTGTTATTTTGGATCAGTTTCTCCGAAGAAAAACCAGTTGATTCCTTTTTTAATAATTCCACTCTCTTTAGAAGGAGCATTATCATTGTTTTCTTTTGAGTTAGAAGCTTCTTGTTCAAATAAATTTACTACAAAATCTTCATAAGATGAATTTACTTCTTCTTGAAGGTAAGAGTTAAAATACAATTCACTTGCTTTTTCTCCTTTAACTTTTTCAATTTCTAACAAAGTTTTGTATAAAGGTTCAATTTTTTTCACAACATTTTCAGGTAAAGCTTTTCTTCTTCCTGTATAACCTGTAATTTTTCCTGTTTCATCTTTTTCTACATCAAAATCAGTAATAACCCAGTAATATCTACCTGTTCTTGTTAAGTTTTTAACAATAGCGTGAAAGTTGTTTCCCTGTTTTAGATTATCCCATAATACCTTAAATACAACTTTAGGCATATCTGGGTGTCTAATAATATTATGAGGTTCTCCAATCAGTTCTATTTTATTGTACTCTGAAGCTTCTTCAAAGGTGTCGTTCATGTATAAAATAGTTCCAACAGAATCAGTTTTACTAATAATGGTTTTTGATTTGTCCCACTTAACCTCCTCATCTATGACTTTGGAAGGTTTAAGAGTGTCATTTGTGTTCATTTATGTTTTTTTAATAGTTTCGGGTAGCTTTTTTTAAAGGTCAGCAAATGTAAAGCTTTTTTACTTCAAGAGTAAACTACTTTTTTTTTAAAAAAGGTTAAAAAAAGTTAAAGTTATAATTAAGAAATAGAAAAATATTGTGCCAGCACTTTATGTTGAGAATAAGGGAAGAGTACAAAGTGTTTTTAAATAAAAAAGGATAGAGTTCTTAAAAACTCTATCCTTTAATGTATACTGGTTAAGGGAATTTATAGGGGGTATTTATTTTGGATCAGTTTCTCCGAAAAAGAACCAGTTTAACCCCTTTTTTATAGGACTTGTTTCGTTTTTAATTTTTTCAGCTTCTTCTTTAGAAAGTTCTTCATTAAATAAATCAACAACAAATTCATTATAGGTTTTACCAACCTCTTCTTTTAAGTAAGCATCAAAATACATCTCACTTGCTTTTTCTCCTTTTAATTTTTCAATGTCTAAAAGTGTTTTGTATAGAGGCTCTACTTTTTTAACAACACCACTTGGTACCGCTTTTCTTCTCGCTGTATACCCAACAATATTACCTTCTTCGTCTTTGTCTATGGTAAAGTCGGTAATTACCCAGTAGTATCTACCAGTTCTCGTTAGGTTTTTAACTATAGCATGAAAGTTTTCACCTTTTTTTAAGGCATCCCATAATACTTTAAAAGCTACTTTAGGCATGTCTGGGTGACGAATAATATTATGCGGTTCACCCACTAACTCAATAGTGCTGTACTCGCAAGTTTTAGAGAAAACATCGTTTGCGTATAATATGGTTCCGTAAATATCTGTTTTACTTACAATGGTTTTTGTTTTGTCCCATTGTACTTCTTCGTCAATAATGTGTCTTAATGTAGTTTCCATTTATTCTGTTTGGTTTAAAGTTGTACAAAAGTCAGAAGTATTCAGGAGATTAAATATGACTTTTATCAGGTTACAAAATATTTTTACTTCATAAACAAAATGTATATTTGTAAGTTCAAACAAACAAGAACGAACCTATGAGAGATTCTAGAAAGAGGCATGAAGCTCTACTTTATCATGCTAAACCGAAGCCAGGAAAAATAGCAGTAGTACCTACTAAAAAATATGCGACACAACACGATTTGTCGTTGGCATATTCACCAGGAGTAGCAGAGCCTTGTTTAGAAATAGCAAAAGACAAAAACAACGTTTATAAGTATACTTCAAAAGGTAATTTAGTAGCAGTTATATCTAATGGAACCGCGGTTTTAGGACTTGGGGATATTGGTCCAGAAGCATCTAAACCTGTAATGGAAGGAAAAGGATTACTGTTTAAAATTTTTGCTGATATTGATGTTTTTGACATTGAAGTCGATACGACTGATGTAGATAAATTTGTTGAAACAGTAAAAGCTATTGCTCCTACTTTTGGAGGAATCAATTTAGAAGATATCAAAGCTCCAGAAGCTTTTGAAATAGAAAGAAGATTAAAAGAGGAATTAGATATTCCTGTAATGCACGATGATCAACATGGTACAGCTATTATTTCTGCTGCAGCTTTAAAAAATGCATTGGAAATTAATGAGAAAAACATTGAAGATGTTAAAATAGTTGTAAACGGAGCAGGAGCTGCGGCTATTTCATGTACACGTTTGTATTTAGCTCTTGGAGCTAAACGTGAAAATGTAGTAATGTGCGATAGTAAAGGAGTTATTAGAAAAGATAATGAGAATTTAACTTCTCAAAAAGCAGAGTTTGCTACTAGCCAAGATGTACATACCTTAGAAGAGGCGATGTTAAATGCAGATGTGTTTATTGGACTGTCAAAAGGGAATGTTGTGACTCCTGAAATGCTCTTATCGATGGCGAAAAATCCTATCGTTTTTGCTATGGCTAACCCAGAACCAGAAATTGATTACGATTTAGCAATTGCTACAAGAGATGATATTATTATGGCTACAGGAAGATCAGATCATCCTAACCAAGTAAATAATGTATTAGGTTTTCCATTCATTTTCCGTGGAGCATTAGATGTTCGAGCAAAGAAAATCAATGAAGAAATGAAAATGGCAGCGGTACATGCTTTAGCAGATTTAGCTAAGCAATCAGTACCTGAGCAAGTAAATATAGTATACGACGAAGTAAGTCTTTCTTTTGGAAAAGAGTATATTATTCCTAAACCATTTGACCCAAGATTGATTTATGAAATTCCACCAGCGATTGCAAAAGCAGCAATGGATTCTGGTGTAGCTCAAGAACCTATTGATGACTGGGACAAATACCGTGAAGAATTAATGGATCGTTCAGGTACAGGAACTAAAGAAGTACGATTGTTACATAACCGAGCTAAAAAAGATCCAAAACGTTTGGTGTTTGCAGAAGCAGATCATTTAGATGTATTAAAAGCGGCGCAAAGAGTTTATGAAGAAAAAATAGGGAAACCGATTTTATTAGGAAGAAGAGAAATCATTTTAGAGCTAAAAGCAGAGTTAGGTTTTGATGCAGATGTGCCAATTATCGATCCTAAAACAGATGAAGAAGAAGCAAGAAGAAATCGTTATGCGGAGGCTTTTTGGAAAACAAGACAACGTAAAGGGGTGACGTTCTTAGAAGCGCAGAAATGGATGCGTGAGCGTAACTATTTTGCTGCAATGATGGTGAATTCTGGTGAAGCAGACGCTTTAATTACAGGGTATTCAAGACCTTATCCGTCAGTAGTAAAACCAATGTTAGAGTTGATTGAAAAAGATCAAGGAGTAACGAGGGTGGCGGCTACGAATATGATGTTAACAAAACAAGGACCATTGTTCTTAGCAGATACAACCATCAATATAAACCCAACTGCAAAAGATTTAGCTAAAATTACGCAGTTAACCTCAGTATTAGTAAAAATGTTTGGAATGAAACCAAATGTAGCAATGCTAGGTTTTTCAAACTTTGGTTCTTCAAAATCTGAAAGCTCAACCAAAATAAGAGAAGCAGTTTCATACATTCATCGTCATTATCCTAATGTGGTAGTTGATGGTGAGTTACAAGCAGATTTTGCTCTAAATCCTGAATTGTTGGCGAAAGAATTTCCTTTTTCTAAGCTTAATGGAAAAAGAGCGAATGTGTTGATATTTCCTAATTTAGAATCGGCAAATATTACTTATAAGTTAATGAAAGAAGTTGATGAAGTAGAAACTATTGGGCCAATTTTATTAGGAATGAGTAAGCCTGTGCACATTTTACAATTAGGGGCTAGTGTGGATGAAATGGTAAATATGGCGGCAGTAGCTGTTATTGATGCTCAAAATAAAGAAAAGCAAGCAAAAAATAGTACAAAGGCTATAAATGCATAAGGCTTTTTTTTAAAAAATAATTTTGCCTATTTTAGGCAAATAGAAAAAATAGCTGGATGATTACACAAATTAAGGGGAAGCTTGTGGAAAAAAATCCTACATATGCCGTGGTAGATTGCAACGGAGTAGGATACTTAATGAATATTTCTTTAAACACATTTTCATCACTACCTAGTGATGAAAATGTGTTGTTATATACACACTTATCTATAAGAGAAGACGCTCATACGCTATATGGTTTTTCAACAAAAATGGAACGAGAGGTCTTTTTATTATTAACTTCAGTTTCTGGAGTAGGCCCCAGTACAGCAAGAACCATGTTATCTTCTATGACTTCAGAAGAAGTTCAACAAGCCATCGCTTCTGAGGATGTGAAGCTGATACAATCGGTGAAAGGCATTGGAGCAAAAACAGCACAGAGAGTAATTGTTGATTTAAAAGATAAGGTTTTAAAGACTTTTGGATTGGACGAAGTTTCTGTGGTACAGAACAATACAAATAAAGAAGAAGCGTTATCTGCTTTAGAGGTTCTAGGCTTCGTTCGGAAGCAAGCCGATAAAGTAATAGGGGGAATATTAAAAGAAACACCTGATGCAAGTGTTGAAATACTTATAAAACAGGCGTTGAAAAAATTATAAAAAAGATTGGAAAAAGCAGTTATGAATAGATTACTTACAGCACTTACTTTTTTAGTGAGTGTTGTTTCGTTTTCACAAAATACACAAGTCAATAGTACAAAAGCTATTAAAAAAGATACTGTCGTTCCTCTCAAATATAATTTTAAATACAACCAAAACGGAACTCTCTATTTAAATAACCCTACTCAAAAAATTGTTACTTACGATAAAGCGTTAAACAAATTTATGGTGGTGGAAAAAATTGGAGACTACTATGTAGGAACTCCTATTTTTATGACCCCTAGAGAGTATGATGAGTATCGCTTAAAAAATGACTTAAAAGACTATTTCAAAGAAAAGGTAGATGCAACGAATCCAAAGAAAAAAGGAAATGATGCAGCTCGTAAAAATTTACTTCCAAAATATTATGTAAACTCTAAATTTTTTGAATCTGTTTTTGGAGGAAATACAGTTGAAGTAAATCCAACAGGACAGATAAATATAAAGTTAGGAGGGGTATATCAAAACAACGAAAATCCTCAAATATCTGTTGAGAACCAAAGCAGTTTCACATTTGATTTTGATCAACAAATTAGTGCAAGTTTACAAGCAAAGGTAGGTAAACGATTGAAAGTGACAGCTAATTATGATACCCAATCGACTTTCGATTTTCAAAACGTTATTAAGTTAGAGTACACTCCTACCGAAGATGATATCATTAGAAATATTGAGGCAGGTAATATTAGTATGCCAATTAAGAATTCATTAATCAATGGAGCACAATCATTGTTTGGGGTGAAAACTGAATTACAGTTTGGTAAAACATACATAACTGCTGCATTTTCACAACAGAACTCACAATCTAAAACTGTGGTAGCTCAAGGAGGTGCTACCATAGAACCGTTTGAGTTAAGAGCTTCGGATTATGATAACGACCGACACTTTTTCTTATCTCAATATTTTAGAGAAAATTATTCAAACGCGTTAAAAAACTATCCATTAATCAATAGCCCTATTAATATTACAAGAGTTGAAGTTTGGGTAACTAATAGAAATCAAAATGTAAGTGATTATCGTAGTATTGTAGCATTAGCCGATTTAGGGGAGTCATATGATGCAAATGAGGTAAACCCAACAGAAATAACAACAACCCCAGGAGCAATATCAGTAAACTCTCAATTTATACCGTATAATGGAGTGAACAATTTAAGCTCGTTATTAACTGCTACCACAGATGGAATTAGAGATGTGGCAACAATTGATGATGCTATTAATGGGATTGGAGTACCTGCAAAACAAGGATTCAATTATACATATTTACAAAATGCACGTAAGTTACAACCAAATGAATTTAGGCTACATCCTCAGTTAGGGTTTATATCTTTAAATAGAAGATTAAATGATGGAGAAGTATTAGCTGTAGCGTATGAATATACGGTGGTTGGAGCTTCAAATGGAGAAACTGTTTTTAAAGTTGGAGAGTTCTCAAACGATGGGATTGTTGCCCCTGCTAATATTGCAGTTAAATTACTTCGTAGTGAAATTTTAAACACAATACGTTTAGATGATACAGGTACGCCAATAGTTCCAGCTGAAGCATTCCCAACTTGGCGTTTAATGATGAAAAACGTGTATGCTTTAGGAGCATTTCCTTTACAACGTGATGGTTTCCGTTTTGAATTATTGTATCGAGATGATGAAACAGGGACTTTACAAAATACCCTGCAAAATGCGCTAACTCCAGGAATAACAGATAAACCATTATTACGTATTTTAAATTTAGATAAATTAGATCAAAGTGAATATGCGGTTCCTAATGGAGATGGTTTTTTTGATTATGTAGAAGGTATTACGGTAAATTCAGAGAGAGGGTATGTGTTGTTTCCAGAACCAGAACCTTTTGGAGATGATTTAAAAGATGAATTAACCAATGCTACAGATCAAGACAAATATGTCTTTGAGGAATTATACTTGACTACTAAGATTCAGGCAAAAAATGAATATCAGAATAAAGACAAATTCTTTTTAAAAGGATATTTTAAGTCAGAAACAAGTAGAGGAATTTCTTTGGGGGCTTTTAATGTCCCAAGAGGTTCTGTAAGAGTTACTGCTGGAGGTAGACAATTGGTTGAAGGGATTGATTATGTGGTCGATTATCAATTAGGACGTGTACAAATTTTAGATCCAGGTTTAGAAGCCTCGGGGATTCCAATTAATGCTTCTGTAGAAAACAATACTTTTTTTAATCAACAGCGAAAAACATTTATAGGAATAGATGTTGAACATCGTTTCTCAGACCAATTCATATTAGGTGGAACATTTTTAAATGTAAGCGAAAAACCTATTACTCCTAAGGTAAATTTAGGTGGAGAACCAATTGACAATATAATGTTTGGTTTGAATTTAGATTATTCTTCTGAAGTACCTTATTTAACAAAATTGGCTAATAAACTACCGTTTGTTGAAACTGAGGCTCCGTCAAATGTTTCGGTACGAGCTGATATGGCGTATTTATTACCAGGATCTCCAAGTGGAATTAATGTAGATGGTACCGCTACTTCATATTTAGATGATTTTGAAGCATCTCAAATACCAATTAACTTGAACTCACCACAACAGTGGTTTTTAGCAAGTACACCAGAATCACAGGGATATGATGGAGGGTCTTTTGGATTAGAATATAACTATAAAAGAGGGAAATTAGCATGGTATAATATCGATCAGTTATTTTATGGTAGTGGGAATAGACCAAGCAATATTGATGAAAATGAGTTGTCAAGAGACGAGGTTCGTCAAATTCGTTACAATGAATTATTTCCCAATACAGATTTAGATATTACCCAACAAAATTTGGTACGTACGCTAGATTTGGCATATTATCCAGCAGAAAGAGGGCCTTATAACTATAATGAGAATGCAAATACGGTAACTCCAGAAGAACGCTGGGGAGGAATTATGCGATCGCTAACTACCAATAATTTTGAACAAGCGAACGTAGAATACATTCAGTTTTGGTTAATGGATCCTTATGAGAATTATTCGATTACAACTGAAGAAGGATTGCAAGCAGGAATCAACCCACAAGATCCATCTAATCAAGTAGGGAAATTATTTATCAACTTAGGAAATGTTTCAGAGGATATTTTGAAAGATGGTAGAAAACAATATGAAAATGGGTTGCCTGCAGATGGAGTAAAAGTAGATGGAGGTAATGTACGTTCATCATTTTGGGGTAATACACCTATAAATCCTTCAATTTTATATGCTTTTGATTCTAGCAATGATGCCAGAACCAATCAAGATATTGGTTTAGATGGGTTAAATGATGAGGAAGAAAGAGCAAAATACCCTGCTTTTGCTGGGTTGGATGATCCTGCAGGAGATAACTTCCAGTTTTTTAGAGGAGGTGCTATTGAAAATACCGATCCTTCGGTATTATCTCGATATAAAAATTACAATGGTACGGAAGGAAACTCGCCAACAGCAAGTCAATCAGGAGAATCATATCCAACATCATCAACCACCTATCCAGATACAGAAGATATCAACAAAGATCAAACAATGAACCCTGTAAACAGCTACTTTGAATATGAGGTTTCATTAAACAAAACAGATTTAGTATTGGGTCAAAATCATATTATTGATGTAAAAACACAAGAAGTTACGCTGTTAAATGGAGCAACAAGAAACTCTACTTGGTATCAATTTAGAATTCCAGTCAGAAATTCTGATGCTCAAAAAATTAACAATATTACCGACTTTAATAGTATTCGTTTTATACGTATGTTCTTGTCGCAGTTTAAAATGCCAGTGGTATTGCGTTTTGGTGAGCTAGAGTTGGTAAGAGGAGATTGGAGAAGATATACAAAAAATGTTCCTGATGATGAGCTTAATAATTTTGAAGTAGGGGTAGTAAGTATTGAACAAAATCCTAATCGTTATCAATTACCCCCAGGAATTCAAAGAGAACGTTTACAAGGAACCAATAGAGTTCAACGTCAAAATGAACAATCGGTTACCTTAAAAGTTACAGATTTAGAAGCAGATTCCTTAAGAACAATCTATAAGAATATTAGTATTGATATGCGCAGGTATAAAAAGCTACGTATGTTTTTACATGCTGAAAAGATAAGTAGCGCAAACGATGCTGGCAATGATGATATGGTAGCGATAATACGTTTAGGTACCGATTTAAACGATAACTATTACGAAATAGAAAAACCGTTAAAAATATCTACTTCGTATGCATCACCTACAGATGTTTGGCCAACGGATAATGATTTAGATATTCCATTGAAAGAATTAGCCAATCTTAAAATTAATAGACCTGCAGGAGATCCTATTTCTAATGTTTTTTCTGGGGTAACTTCTAATGGGTTGAATATATCTGTTAAAGGTAATCCAACTCTGGCACAAGTAAGAACGGTAATGTTAGGGGTTAAAAATGATACTAGTTCTCCAAAATCGGTAGAAGTATGGTTTAATGAACTGCGTGCCGTTGGTTTTGATAATAAAGGTGGTTGGGCAGCAGTTGTAAATGCTGATGCGAATATGGCCGATGTATTAGATGTATCCTTAGCTGGACGAATGTCAACTGTTGGTTTTGGTAATGTAGAAGATCGTGTACAGCAACGAAGCATAGAAGAGGTAAAACAATATAGTGTAGCTACGAATATACAGCTAGGTAAAATGATGCCTAAAAAATGGAACATGCAAGTACCTATGAGTTATAGTTATGGTGAAGAGTTTAGAGATCCAAAGTACGATCCGCAGTTTCAGGATGTTGAATTAAAAGACGCTATTGATAAAAACCCAAATAGTAAGAATGCACAAGATTATACAAGAAGAAAGAGCATTAGTTTTATCAATGTAAAAAAGAACAGAAACCCAGAAAGTAAGAAAAAACCTAAGTTTTACGATGTAGAGAATTTTTCTGCTTCATATGCGCATAGCGAAGAGTTCCATAAAGATTATAATATTGAAAAATATGAAAATAAAAATGTAATGGCAGGAGCTAGTTATAATTTTAATTTTGTTCCTTTCGTTATAGAGCCATTTAAAAAGTCAAAAGGATTTAAGAGTCGATATTTAAAGTTTATTAAAGATTTAAATTTTAATCCGGTACCTAAAACCTTAGCTGTTAATTCTAGGATTAATAGAAATTACAATAGTCAGCAGTCAAGAAACCTAATTGATTTACCAGTAGCACAGCCAGAATTAATTCAGCGAAGATTTTTATTTAATTGGGATTACACAATTGGTTTTGACATTACTAAATCGTTACAGTTAAATTTTAACGCCGCTAATAATTACATATATGATAGTTTTGGCGAAGAAGAAAACTTAGAGGTATACGACCAATTTTTTAATGTAGGAAGACCAGATAATTATCATCAAAAATTAAATGCTACCTATAAATTACCACTAGATAAATTCCCGTTTTTAAACTTCATCAGTTCTGATTATGGTTATACGGCAGATTTTGATTGGAAAGCAGGATCGCAAAGTAACTTAGTATTACCAAGTGGAGATAATATTAGTTATTTAGATGTTGTGGGTAATATGATTCAAAATGCAAATACTCATAACTTAAATACCAATATAGATTTTGGACGTTTTTATAAAATTATTGGAGTAGATAAATTGTTGTTAAAAGGAGCTAAAAACCAACCAACACAAAAAGGAACAACCGCTCTTGGAGGCAAAGAAGTAGTTCAAAAAACAAAACTTAAAAAGAGTGCTTCTTTTGGTCAAAAGTTAGGAAAAGGAGTGTACGATGTATTAACATCAGTAAAAAGAGCAAAAATTAGTTACTCACAAAATAATGGAACCTTATTACAAGGGTATAAGCCTTCGATAGGGTTCTTAGGAAGAAATAATTTTGACGGAGGAATGGCTCCAACGCTTGGTTTTGTCTTTGGTAGTCAAACAGACATCTTAAATAAGGCTATTGAAAATGGATGGCTAGTAACCAGAACAAGTCAAGATGATCCTAACCAACCTTATTATAGTAAGACCTATGGAAAAACAAGGTATAAAAAGTTAGATTATAATGTGTCTGTTAAACCACATAAAGATTTAACTATTGATTTACGTGGAAATAGAATTCAAACAAGCAATTTATCACAACAACTCGATGTTATTTCTGATGGTAGTGGAGGATTTCAACAAGACCCTAACATCAAGCCTTTTGAAACAGGAAACTATAGTATAAGCCATGTAATGATAGGTACAGTTTTTACTGATAATGAAGAGTTGTATCAAAAGTTCTTGGATTATAGACAAACGATTTCAGGAAGAATAGCGAACGAACAAGGAGTAGCTGCTAATGATTCTGATCCGAGTAATAATAACCCAGGATTTAAAACAAATGGGCAACAAGCCATGTTACCAGCTTTCATTGCTGCATATTCAGGAAGTAGTCCTAATTCTATAAGTACTGGGGTGTTTAGAAATATCCCTATTCCGAACTGGACATTGAACTATAACGGGTTTATGAAATTTAAATGGTTTAAGAAAAACTTTAGTTCATTTACATTGTCTCATGGGTATAAATCATCTTATACTATAGGAAATTACACCAATAATTTACAGTACGATACTACTAGTTCAACAAATACAAATACTTCTGGTAATTATCAACCAGAACTCTTAATTTCGTCCGCAACTTTGATAGATGAGTTTTCTCCATTAGTAAAAGTAGATTTTAGAATGAAAAATTCTGTTTCTTTTAAAGGTGAAATTCGAAAAGATAGAAGTTTAACGCTAAATTTTAATAACAATACTTTGACAGATGTTAAAGGAACAGAATATGTTTTAGGATTTGGATATAAGATCAGAGATGTTAAATTTGTGACCAGATTTACAGGAAAGAAAGAAACCTTAAAAGGAGATATAAATTTAAGAGCTGATATTTCGTTAAGAGATAATTTGACGTTGATAAGAAGTGTTGATGAAGAGAATAGTCAAATTACAGGAGGGGAAAAATTATTTGGTTTGAAATTTATTGCCGATTATAATTTAAGCAGCAACCTAACAGCCTCTTTTTATTATAATCATCAAACATTTGAGTATGCGGTTTCTACTACTTTTCCAAGACAATCTATTAACGCAGGAATTAATTTAGTATACAACTTAGGAAATTAAAAACAAACACAATAAAAAATAATTACAATGAACATTCCATCAGAATTAAAATACACTAAAGACCACGAATGGGTTAAGGTAGAAGGTGATGTAGCAACTATTGGTATTACCGATTTTGCACAAGGTGAGTTAGGAGATATCGTATATGTAGATGTGGATACTTTAGATGATACTTTAGATGCAGAAGAAGTATTCGGTTCTGTAGAAGCAGTAAAAACTGTTTCAGATCTTTTTATGCCAGTATCAGGTGAAGTAGTAGAATTTAACGATGCTTTAGAGGACGAACCAGAATTGGTAAACTCTGATCCTTATGGAGAAGGATGGATGATAAAAGTAAAATTATCAGACGATTCACAAGTAGCGGATTTATTAAGTGCTGAAGAATATCAAGAACTTATTAAAGGATAAATTAATAATACTAGCAATACTTATCTCGATAAGTATTGCTATTGTTAGTTTAATAAAGCTAGGTAAAGCCCCTGTAAAAATTAATCATATAGATAAATTAGAACATGCTTTTGCTTATTTTGTATTAACCATCATATGGTTAAGAGCTTTGATAACAACAAAAATTAATAAATACTTTATAGTTTTTTGTTGTTTTTTTTACGGCATAATTATTGAGGTTTTACAAGTAACTATAACAACGTATCGATCAGGAGAGCTTTTAGATGCTGTTGCAAATTCGATGGGTATTTTGGTGGCTTTAATTACTTACAATTCATTTTTTAAGAAAAATAAAGCTATTTAAAGATTAAGCTTGTAAAAGTTGAAATAAATTAATTAAATTAGCGAACTATTAAAAACATTTAGGATGGAAATTAAGAAAAATCCAAAATCAAACTTAGAAAACTATAGTAAACTGTTTATGCAGATAGGTTTGGTTTTAGCTTTATTTGTAACGTATGTTGCTATTGAGAGTAAAACATATGATAAAGAGTATGGAGATTTAGGAGTGGCTAATATGGCTTCAGAAATTGAAGAAGAAACTATTGAGCTTCAAGTTGAGCCACCAAAGCCAAAACCAAATACCCCTCCACCACCAGCTCCTGAAAAAATTGAAGTAGTAGAAGACGAGAAAGAAGTAGAAGAGACAGTTATTGAGTCTACTGAAACAGACGAATCTGAAGCTGTAGAAGTAGAAGATATTCAAGAAGTAGAAGAAGTAGAAGAAGTAGTAGAAGATGTACCTTTCGCTATCATTGAAGAGGTTCCTGTATTTCCTGGATGTACAGGTACTAAAGCTCAAAAGAAAGCTTGTTTAAATGAAAAATTACAAAAACACGTTCAACGTAATTTTAACGCTGAATTAGCTAACGAACTTGGATTATCACCAGGTAAAAAGAGAATTTACGTTCAATTTAAAATTGACAAAGATGGTTCTATTACTAATGTAGTGGCGAGAGCTCCGCATCCAAGGTTAAAACAAGAAGCAGAAAGAGTAGCAAAAAAGATACCAAAAATGGAACCAGGTAGACAAAGAGGTAGACCTGTAAGAGTAGGTTATACATTACCAATTACATTCAACGTTGAATAGTTACTACTTATTTAAAAATAAAAAAAGCAACCCATTTTGGGTTGCTTTTTTTATTGGCATGTTTCTTGTTTTCAATAAAAACAATAATTATAAATACAATTACTATGAAAACAACAAAAAAACATGCACGAAAGCAATTAGAGAGTTTCTCAACTATTTTTATGCAACTGGGTTTGGTGCTTGCCCTGTTTGTAGTTTTTCTTGTTTTAGAACACAAAACAGTTAAAGAAACAGCAATAGTACAACCGTCAACAGACAGAGTTTATGAACCTATACCTACATTTCAAAAGCCAATTATTGTTAAAAAACTAGAACAGACAAAAGAAGTAATAAAAAAGAATGCTGTGCCTAAAGAACTTTTAAACCCTAAAGTTGTAGATAATAAAACAGATAACACAACTGTTGTAGATACTCCAAAGAATGATATTCCTTTGATTAATTTGTCGAATTTGCCACAAGCGAAAGAAGAAGAGATTATAGAAACGAGTGATGATCCAGTTTCAATTAACAATGTACAGAAATCACCTGTTTTTAAAGGATGTGAAGGTTTATCAGAGTTAGAGAATAGGAAATGCTTTGAAAGAAAAATACAGCAGCATATACAACGTAATTTTAATGCAGATTTAGCTCAAGATGTAGGGTTGAGTTCAGGGAAATACAGAATTTCAACTCAGTTCGTTATTGACAAAACAGGAAAAATTACAGATATACAAATTAGAGCACCACATTACAAGTTAGAGAAGGAGGCTAATAGAGTAGTTCACAAAATTCCACAATTTCAACCAGGGAAACAGAATAATAAAGAGGTAAAAGTAAAGTATACGTTGCCAATTACTTTTAAAGTTGAATAGAAAACAAAAGCTCAATCAAAATGATTGAGCTTTTATATGTAAAATATAAATAAACAAATAGTTTTAATAAATGAATATGGGTACTGCTAGAATCTTAATAATAATGGCTTTACTATTTGTGTTGAAAGTGGGGACAAATATCAGCTGAAGAAGAATAAAATAATTAAAGTTTAATTTAATATTTATATAGGGTTAAAAAAACATTAAAATTTTTTAAAAAGTATTTTGTAAAAATAAAATCTTGTCTTATATTTGAATCGTGGTTGAAAAACCACTTTCTTTTTCTTTTTCATAGCAATTTTTCCCACTCAATTTTGAGTGGGTTTTTTTATGGGGTATTTTTAAAGTTAGATTTATTACAACAGGATTTTACCCTCTAAAAGAAGAGAGTTTTCTACTAAGATAATCTAATACTTGGTTGTAGTTTTTAATTCTTAAAAAAGGCTTATGCTTTTGAGAATAGTGATTTGTAAAACACATATCCAAAACCAACAAAAAGCATTAAATGAAAAGGAAATAATCCGAAGTCTCCTCCTTGGTCACCTACTATAAAAGCACTGTACATACCAAAAGCAAAATAAACAGCTAACAAGCCTTCGATAATTACATGTAATGATGGTTTTTTACGAATATATTTATTGGTTTTCCAACTATCTTTTAGTGATTTAATATTGAATTTTGGTGTTCTAACAAATTCACTTTTTTTACCTATATGTCCTTCTAATACAGCAATCGTATTATGTAGTGAGAAGCCCATCGCGATAGAAAAGAAAGCAAAAAAAGCTCCTATATATTTTATAAAGTTTATGAACCCTCCTCCGTAGGTTTTTTTGTACATAAACCAATAACAAATAAAGAAAATTATCGTGCTAACAATAAAAAAGCTCATCACTAAAAAGTAAATTCTTAAATGTGCATATTCATTTTTGATATACAACATAGGAATGCTTAATATAGCGACTAAAAAAATACAGGTAAACATAGAACTGTTTAACAAATGTAAAGTTCCATGAATTTTTGTTTTAAGCGAAATAGTATTGCTAGTAATAATTCTTTTTAGCATTTTTTGAAAGTTCTCAGCCCCTCCTTTGTTCCATCTAAATTGTTGAGAACGTGCAGCACTAATCACAACAGGTAATTCGGCAGGTGTAACTACATTTTCTAAATATTTGAACTTCCATTTTTTTAATTGTGCTCGGTAGCTCAAGTCTAAATCTTCCGTTAAGGTGTCTCCTTCCCAGTTTCCTGCATCATAAATACATTCTTTACGCCATATACCAGCGGTACCATTAAAATTGATAAAATGACCTTGGCTATTACGTCCTACTTGCTCTAGTGTAAAATGAGCATCTAAGGCAAAAGCTTGAATTTTAGTTAAGGTTGAATAATTTCTGTTAATATGTCCCCATCTAGTTTGAACTACTCCAATTTCTGGATTTTTAAAATAAGGAACAGTCTCTAAAAGCCAGTTTGTTTCAGGTAAAAAATCGGCATCAAAAATAGCTATAAACTCGCCTTTAGCAGTTTTAAGTCCTTCTTTTAAAGCTCCGGCTTTAAAACCTTGACGATTTTCGCGTCGAATATGTTGAATGTCTAAACCTGTTTTTTGAAGTTCTTCTATTTGTTTTGCAGTACTTTCAACCGATTCATCTGTAGAATCATCTAATACTTGAATTTCTAATTTTTCGCGAGGATATTCTAGTTTAGCAATATTGTTTAGCAAACGTTCCATTACATACAATTCGTTAAAAACGGGTAATTGAATAGTTACAAATGGAATTTCATCTGGGTTTGTAAAATCAAATTTAGGTGAGTTGTCATTTTTCTTTCTTGCTCTTAAATAATTAAGAAGTAAGTTTAATTGCGCTAAAGCGTATAATAAAATAAGAACTAATGATATAGTGTATAGCGTAATTATTGTGTATTCTAAAACCATTATTTAAAGTGATATTAAAAAAAATCTGACTTGTTTTTTTGACGCCGCTAAGATACTATCTTTTATGGTTTTTGAAACTTTTGATATGTTTTAAATGAAAAAATCCGACAAATAGGTTTATTTATCGGATTTTATGTTGGTTTTTTGAAAAAATCACTTCTTTTTAGGGTGTACTAATTTCATTTCTTCAATTAAATGTTTTGCTCCAGCATATTTATCAATAATAAATAATACGTAGCGAGCATCCACCATAATATTTCTACAAATTTCAGGGTCGTAATTCATATCACTCATGGTTCCTTCCCACACACGATCAAAGTTTAATCCAATTAAATTCCCATGCGCATCAATAGCAGGACTACCTGAGTTACCTCCTGTTGTATGATTAGTTCCTAAGAAACATACAGGAACTTTTCCGTTTTTATCTGCATACTGACCAAAATCTTTAGCGTCGTATAAATCACGTAATTTCTGCGGAACATCAAACTCGTAATCACCAGGTACATATTTTTCAATCACACCATCTAAGTAACTCACAGGATTGTAATATACTGCGTCTCTTGGAGAGTATCCGTGAACTTGTCCGTAGGTAACACGTAATGTACTGTTAGCATCTGGAAAATAGCGAGCATTTGGCAAGGCTTCCATCAAAGCCTTCATGTAGGTTTTTTGTAAAGCAGTAATCGGTTGGTTTTTTTGCTGAAACTCAGGATTGATTTTTTTGTAAAATTCTTCAATCATAGGTTTTGCATATAGGTAGGCAGCATCTTTGCTTAAATTTTTAACTACTTTTTTAGCATCTCCTTCCAATAATTTTAAAGCTTTATCTAAATTGGTAAAACTCGTTTTGTTGTAGATAGAAGTATTTACATTGTTAGGGTTGTATAAAGGCATTACATTGTTAAATACACCTTTGTCTACATTTACATCAAAGTTTTTGTGAATTCCTTTGATCTGATTAATTAAAGCGGTTCTTGCTTCTTCAAACTTTTCTGGCTTATTTAAAGCAACTTGCTCTAATTGATAAGCTCTAAAAGTCATTTGCATCAACTCGTTAGTTACTAAAAAAACTTCAATAAAGTTTCTTCTTTTAATATTGATTTTAGCAAAATCAGCGTATAATTTATCAAACTCTGGAAGAATATTTCCGTAACTAGCTTCTAACCCTTTTTCTTTTAACGCTTTTTTAAAAGTAGCTTCAAAAGCTAAACGTTCTGCAATAGCGTTACTCTTTTTGATTCCTAAGTTTTCTCCAATCCACTTTTTCCAAGCATTGGCAATGCGTGCTTGTTTTGATGCATATTTGATACGAACAGCATCGCTCGCTTTCATTTGTGCATCAATTTCTTTTAACGCAGCTTCTCTTATAGCAATGTTACTTGGGTTAAACTCTTGTGTAATGTGTTTGATAGCAGCAGCTGGTAAATACTCATTGGTACGACCTGGGAACCCAAAAACCATCGTAAAATCACCTTCTTCAATTCCGTCTAAAGAAACTGGTAAAAAGTGTTTTGGTTTATAAGGAACGTTGTCTTTGCTGTATTTAGCAGGACGGTTGTTTTTATCAGCGTAAATTCTAAACAACGAAAAATCCCCTGTATGACGAGGAAAAACCCAGTTATCTGTATCGCTACCAAATTTTCCGATACTACTAGGAGGAGCACCAACCAAACGAACATCTTCAAATTTCTCAGTAACAAATAAAAAATACTGATTTCCTTGGAAAAAGGGTTTTACCTTAACATCTTGCCATGTTTCTTTTTGTGTTGTTTTTCTAATTTCATTGATGTTTTTATCAATAGCTGATTGCTTTTCACGCTCTGTCATTGTATTAGTAACCCCGTTTAAAGTTTGAGAAGTTACATCATCAATACGTACAATAAACTCAACATATAAATTGTCGTTTGGCAATTCTTCATTTTTGTTCATTGCCCAAAATCCATCTTTTAAATAATCATTTTCTAAAGAAGAATGTGATTGAATTTGTCCAAAGCCACAGTGGTGATTAGTTAATATTAATCCTTCAGGAGAAATTACTTCACTCGTACACCCTCCATTAAAATGCCCAATAGCATCTTTTAAACTTGAGTTGTTAACGTCGTAAATATCTTTTGCGGTTAATTTGCTTCCTAAAGAAGTCATTTCTTGTTCGTTCATTCCTTGTAAAAGAGAAGGAATCCACATGCCACCTTGTTGTGCAGTAACTTGAACGGCAATAAATAAGAATAGAATTTTTATGTACTTCATCTGTTAATTTTTAAAACGCTAAAGATACAAATTGACCGTTAACTACTTTGGTTAAACGAAGAAGTATTAAAGTTAAAAAGAGTTAAAAATGAAAAAACCGCTAAGGTTGTCTTAGCGGTTTTTATTTTATTGGTGAAGAATTATTTCTTACCGTTTACTTCTTTAATATACTTTTCTAAAGCCATAGTCATTGATGGAGTTTCTGGTGTTGGTGCAGCAATATCTACACGCAACCCTCTATCTTCAACAGCTTGGATAGTTGTATTACCAAATACAGCTATTCTGGTATTGTTTTGTTTAAAATCAGGGAAGTTTTCAAATAAACTATCAATTCCTGAAGGGCTAAAGAATACTAAAATGTCATAAAAAACATTTTCTAAATCTGATAAATCGCTTACTACAGTTCGATATAAATCGGCACGTTTCCAGTCAACTCCTAATTGATTTAATTCTTCGGGGATTGACGGTTTTAACTTGTCTGATGATGGTAGCAAGAATTTTTCGTCTTTATGTTTTTTGATTAACTTAGTTAATTCAGGAAATGTTCTGTTTCCAACATAAATTTTACGTTTACGGTAAACCACATACTTTTGCAAGTAGTAAGCTACTGCTTCTGATTGACAAAAATATTTCATGTCGTCAGGTACAGTAAAACGCATTTCTTCTGCAATTCTGAAGAAATGATCAACAGCATTTCTACTAGTTAAAATAATTGCAGTGTAATTTTTTAAATCCACTTTTTGAGCTCTAACTTCCTTTACAGGGATTCCTTCAACATGGATGAATGAGCGAAAATCAACCTTCACTTTTTGCTTTTCAGCTAAATCAAAATAAGGTGAAGTTTCTGTCTTTGGTTCAGGTTGAGAGACTAAAATAGTTTTCACTTTCATAAACTTTCTCTATTACGTAGTTGTTGTTTTATAAAGAATTAATAGCGGTGCTATTTCAAGTGTGCAAAAGTACAAAATAAAATAAAACATTTTACCAATAACAATTCTTTTATTATTGTTTAAAATTAAAAAGGCTCTGAAAACAAATAAGATACTAAAAGAGCTTATTAAAAAAATCGGACTTTTAAAAGTGAATTGATATAAGACAACAAAAGGGAGTAGCCATAAACATGATACATATAAATACCCAAGTTTTGTGAGCAAAAAGTATTTGAGAATTTGAGTAAGTCCTAAAACATTAACTAAGAAATAATCTAATGCTTTTCTAAAAAGGATATAACACAAAAGGCATAAGAATAAAATTGAAAAAGTGTAAAAGTCATGTTTAAATGATTTCGGTAACAAAACTAAAAACGCAAATAGCGATATAACTATGGCAGTATATGTAAACAAAATCAAATTAAAAGGACTTGTAAAAGAAGGATTATCTTCCACACGTTTCTGAAAAAAACCTGGCGTATAAAAAGCGGTAGCATAGCCCAATAATTTGTCTGAGTTTAGTAATTTCATTAATGACAGCAATATGATAGCTATTAAAATAACTATAGTAATCCAACTTTCATTATTAATAATCCGTTCTACTGCTTGCAATTGTTTTTTATGCTTTTTATTAACACAAAATTAGTAATAAATTAGTGTATCTTTGCCCTAATTCATACGAAAATTACATGAAGTCAGACGCTTTAGTTATAATCCCTACATATAACGAAAAAGAAAACATCGAAGCTATTGTTCGAGCAACGTTTGATCAAGAAAAGGTGTTTCATGTATTGGTGGTAGACGATAATTCACCTGATGGAACTGCTGAAATTGTAGAAAACTTACAAAACGAATTCCCTGAACGTTTGTTTATTGAAAAGCGAAAAGGAAAAAACGGATTAGGTACGGCCTATATTCATGGATTCAAATGGGCTATAGCAAAAAAATACGATTATATTATTGAAATGGATGCAGATTTTTCGCATAATCCTAACGACTTAATTCGATTGTATAATGAGTGTGAGAAAGAAGGAGCAGATGTAGCAATAGGTTCAAGATATTCGGTAGGTGTAAATGTAGTAAACTGGCCAATGAGTAGAGTGTTGTTGTCATATTTTGCTTCAAAATATGTGAGATTAATAACACGAATGCCAATTCATGATACGACAGCAGGTTTTGTGTGTTATAAAAGAAAAGTATTAGAAACAATCAAACTTGACAAAGTTAAATTTGTAGGATATGCATTTCAGATTGAGATGAAATATAAAGCATGGAAACACAAATTTAACATCAAAGAAGTTTCGGTAATTTTTACTGATCGAGTTTTAGGAAAATCGAAGCTTAGTAAAGGAATTATTAAAGAAGCAATCTTTGGTGTAATAAAAATGAGAATTAACGGATTACCAAAATAAGACAATGTTCCAAATAACCACTAGAATAGCAAAGAAAGAAGATTTAGAAACCTTGTTAGAGTTTGAACAAGGTATTATTGAAGCTGAAAGACCTTTTGATCCATTGTTGAGAGAAGGAAAAATTAGCTACTACAATTTAGAGGAGATGATTTTTGCTGAACATGTACATTTAATTGTAGCTGTTGCGGAAGATGAAATTGTGGGGTCAGGTTATCTTAGAATAGAAAAATCGGGTAGTTATCATAAAAATGAGTTAAACGGTTATATTGGGTTCATGTATGTAAAGCCAAATTTTAGAAGGAAAAGAATAAGTTCTGTAATTTTGGAGTCTTTAAAAGAATGGGCCAAGAAACAAGGATTGAAAGAACTAAGGTTAGATGTTTATAATGAGAATTTAGGAGCAATTAAGTCTTATGAACGTTTTGGTTTTAACAAGAGTTTGATTAACATGAAAATGGAAATTTAGCAGACAATGAAACAATCAATTTTAATTAAGAATGCACAAATCGTTAATGAAAACAAGGTTTTTAAAGGCGATGTTTTATTAGAAGGAGAATTCATTAAGGAGATAGGAGAAAGCATCACTTCTACAGATGATATGCAGGTAATAGATGCTACAGGAAAATACCTAATTCCTGGTATGATTGATGACCAGGTGCATTTTCGTGAGCCTGGATTAACACATAAAGCTAACATTGCTACAGAAAGTAGGGCGGCTATTGCAGGAGGAATTACGTCATTCATTGAAATGCCAAATACAGTTCCACAAGCAACGACTCAAGAATTATTAGAAGACAAGTTTGATATTGCAAGCAAAACATCGTACGCTAACTACTCGTTCATGTTTGGTGGTACTAATGATAATTTAGAGGAGTTGTTAAAGACAAATCCTAAAGATGTTGCAGGAATCAAGTTGTTTTTAGGATCTTCAACAGGAAATATGTTGGTAGATAATGAAGAAGTACTGGAAAAAATATTCTCATCAACTAAGATGCTAATCTCAGTACATTGTGAAGATGAGGCAACTATTAGAAAAAATACGGAGGAATACAAAGCGAAATATGGTGATGATATTCCTATGAAGTATCACCCATTAATCCGTAGTGAAGAAGCATGCTATTTATCGTCGTCAAAGGCAATTGAATTAGCAAAGAAAACAGGAGCGCGTTTACATATTTTCCATTTGTCTACAGAAAAGGAAACGCATTTATTCAGAAACGATATTCCACTAGAAGAAAAACAAATCACAGCAGAGGTTTGTGTACATCACTTGTGGTTTACCGATGCTGATTATGATACAAAAGGAACACATATAAAATGGAATCCTGCGGTAAAAACACAAAAAGATAAAGACGGTTTATGGAAGGCTTTATTAGATGATAGAATTGATATCATTGCAACCGACCATGCACCTCATACTTTAGAAGAAAAAGATAACGTATATACCAAAGCGCCTAGTGGAGGACCCTTAGTACAACATGCGGTTATAGCTGTTTTAGAAAAGGTAAAGGAAGGAGTATTATCAATTGAAAAAGCGGTGGAAAAAATGAGTCATAACCCTGCTAAAATCTTCAAAATTGAAAAAAGAGGTTTTATCAAAGAAGGGTTTTATGCAGATGTTGTTTTAGTTGATGCCGATAAGAAATGGACAGTTACCAAAGACAATGTTTTGTATAAGTGTGGATGGTCTCCGTTTGAAGGGGTTGAGTTTTCAAATCAAATAACACATACTTTCGTTAATGGAAACCTAATGTATAACCAAGGGGAGTTTAACGAAGAAATTAAAGGAAAACGACTATTATTTAATAGATAATGAGAACAGTTTTATATATACTTATCGGTTTAGTTTTGGTTTCGTGTACCAGTAACACGATTTATAAAAAACCTAAAAACTTGATTCCAAAAGATTCGATGGTGGCTTTGCTAACCGATATGTATATTGCTTCTTCAGCCAAGAACCAAAAGAATAAATTCTTAAAAAGAGAGAACAATTATGTTGTGTTGGTCTACGAAAAATATAAAATAGATAGCACTCGTTTTGACATAAGCAATACGTATTATACTTCAAAAATTGATGAGTATACAGAGATGCTAAAAAAGGTTAAATCAAACATTGATTCTTTAGAAGTAATGTATAGAGAAGAACAATTGGTTCAAGATTCTTTAAAAGGATTAACAGGAAAAGACAAGGTTAAAAAAGATACGTTGTTAAAAAGAAGAATGGAGTTAACAGATCTCCCTGAGGAATTGGTTCAAAAGAAAGAAAAAGCGCTTAACAAAAAAGAATTAGAAATAGAGAAGGAAAGGTAGTTTATGGTTGGAAATCACTGCAAACTTTAGAAATAACTTTATCAATGGGTTCAAATTCAAAGTGGACTTGTTTTTTAATTTTTTCTGAAGAATAATAAGATGTATTATGTGACGATTTTGCGGAACTTTTCATTAATAAAGGCTCTTTACCAGTTAGTTTTGTAAGTAACCAATCTATTCTCCAAAAAACACCAGTGATTAACCTCCCTGTTTTAATTGAAGGTCTTTTTTTATGCAAACCATCGGCAATAGAAAATAAAACATCTTTATACGATTTGTTTTCTGATACCAGGATAAAACGCTCGTTTTTCACAGTTGATTCAGTGAGTTGTATCATAACTTTTGCTACATCTGTTACTCCAACAAAGCCTGTTATTCCTTCAGTGTAAAAGGAAAAACCAGTATTGATTTTTGAGAATAATTTTCCAGAACCTTCATTCCAAAATCCACTACCTAAAATAACACCAGGGTTTACAATTACTACATTAAGCCCTTCTTGACTACCTCTCCAAACTTCCATTTCAGCCCCATATTTGGTTATAGAGTACTCATGATTGTCGGTTGAGTCTGTCCATTCGTTTTCTTCATTAATGGTTTTTCCGTTTATGGAATCACCAACGGCAGCAATAGAGCTTACAAAGCAAAGTTTTTTTACCCCTTGATCAATAGAAAAGTTTACAATATTGGCTGTTCCTTCAATATTCACCCTACGCATTCTTCTATAATCTCTTGGATTAAAAGAAACTAAGGCGGCACAATGATATACTTTAGTTACATTATCAAATACGGGCTCTAAAGATGGTACATCGGTAATATCTGCTTGTATCCATTCGATTTTAGAAAAGTACTGTTGAACATCATCTGTGTAAAAAGAAAAGATATTTTTTACATGTTCACGTTTTTTATTTGTTCTAAAAATAGCTCTAACGGTATCATACTTTTGTGTAAGATGATACAGTAAATGTGAGCCTACTAAACCAGTTCCGCCAGTAACTAAAATCATACAGCGAATTTAGTTTTTTTTAGTTGATAAAGTTATCTTTGTGCCTTTAAAATAGAATATAATGACCAAGAATTTAGTAGAAGAATTACGTTGGCGTGGAATGATTCACGATATCATGCCTGGAACTGAAGAGCAATTACAAAATGAAATGACAACTGCCTATATCGGTTTCGATCCAACATCTGATTCGTTACATATTGGTAGTTTGGTGCCAATTATTTTATTGGTACATATAGAAAAAGCAGGGCATCAACCTATTGCTTTAGTGGGAGGAGCTACAGGAATGATAGGTGATCCTTCAGGAAAATCTGATGAACGTAATCTGTTGAATGAAGAAACATTGGCAAAAAACGTTGCTGGAATAAAAAGAACTCTTGGACGTTTTTTGAATTTTGATAATGGAAAAGAAAACTCTCCAATATTGGTAAATAACTACGATTGGATGAAAGACTTTTCTTTCATTGAATTTGCACGTGATGTTGGTAAACGTATCACGGTAAATTATATGATGGCAAAAGATTCTGTAAAAAAACGTATCACAGGAGAAGCTGGTGGAGGAATGAGTTTTACCGAGTTCACATACCAATTAATACAAGGGTACGACTTCTATCATTTATACAAAGCATATAATTGTAAATTGCAAATGGGAGGTTCTGACCAATGGGGAAATATCACTACGGGTACAGAACTAGTCCGTAGAATGACTCCGGGTGAAGAAGCTAAGGCATTTGCGGCTACTTGTCCGTTAATTACGAAAGCTGATGGTTCAAAATTTGGAAAATCAGAAGGAGGAAATGTGTGGTTAGATGCCGATAAGACTTCAGTTTACAAGTTTTACCAATTTTGGTTAAATACGTCGGATGAAGATGCTGAAAAGTACATTAAAATATTTACGTTCTTAGACAAAGAAACTATTGAAACTTTAATTGCTGAACACAGAGAAGCACCACATCAAAGAATTTTACAGAAAAAATTAGCTGAAGAAGTTACAACTTTTGTACATTCAAAAGAAGAGTTAGATAAGGCAATAGCTGCATCAAATATTTTATTTGGTAAATCAACAGCAGATGATTTAAAGAGCTTAGATGAGCAAACTTTCTTAGATGTGTTTGACGGTGTTCCTCAAGCAGAAGTATCTTCTGAAGATATTAAAGAAGGTTTGGATATGATTGCTGCTTTAGCTGCAAAAACAAGCTTCCTAAAGTCGAACGGAGATGCCCGTAGAGCTTTAAAAGAAAGCTCTATATCTGTAAATAAAGAAAAGGTAGGCGAAGATTTTGTAATTACATCAAAAGATTTAATTGCAGGTAAGTACGTACTGTTACAAAGAGGTAAGAAGAACTATTTTCTATTAAAAGTACAATAGTTCTGTACTACATATATAAAAACAAAACCTTAAAAGAAGATACTTTTAAGGTTTTTTTGTGTTTACATTTAATAATAAACGTGGGGAAAATATTTTTAGGAAACAGCTTTAAAATCAAACGTTAAAGGACATCGCTTACAGTTTATCCCTTTCTTCTGATATTTATTACAACATTTACTTTTTGGTTTGATACAGTTAGAAGTACATACCGAATTGCAAGCTGTTAAATTTTGCGCTTTTTGTATAGGAACCACAGAGGTAACCTTCTTAGTACTAGTATAAAAAACAATCATTCTTCAAAAATTCGATGCAAATATAAATCTTTTATTTAGAATAAATTAAAATAAAAACATAATTTTTTCGATTGCGCAGCAAAAAGGATAGCAGTATCTTTGTAATCATAAATAAAACCTCTCTTTTTGTTAAAGAAAGTAAGCATATTTTTTCTTGTTGGATTGTACATGGTCGCCATGTTACGTCCCATAGCTCCTTTTGTTGAGTATGCAATAAACTATGATTATATATCAAAGGTTTTGTGTATCAATAAAGATAAGCCGGAGCTTGCCTGTAATGGAAAATGTCAGCTTATGAAAAAACTTGAAAAACAACAAGACGATGATTATAAATCGTTACGAATTTCAATGGAAGAATATCCAATAGGGTTTGTAACTATTTTAGATATTGAAACTCAAAAGCTTTTTTCATCGATATCGAAAAAGCATTTTAATTATAATAGAAACTATTTCTATTTATCTAGTGACAAGATATTCCACCCTCCTACAGTTTAAATTTTACATACCACTTTTTTTTCAACGCAAACAATTCAAAATTTTTGAATTGATATGTGTTGCTATATAATTATGTAAAAAAAATAAACTCAATTTTAATGAAAAATTTAGGATGGATGCTTTTTAGCATCTTCACTATAAGTGTGTCTGCACAACAAAAAAAAGACACAGTTAAGCAACAAATCATACAGTTAAACGAAGTGATTGTTAATGGAAAAATAAAAACGAATCCTGTTCATGCTACAGTAAAAAATGACTATCAAAAAAAGGTAATTCAACCTAAAAATGTAGCGGACTTGTTTTCTGAAATCAATGGATTTTCAGTTATAAAAAGGGGAAACTATGCGATGGATCCAACATTTAGAGGCGCTGCTTACGAACAGCTAAATGTTATGTACGATGGGGGTACTAAAGCAGTGAATGCTTGTCCTAGTAGGATGGATCCAATTACCACCCATATCATACCCGAAGAAATTTCAAAAATTGAAATTATCAAAGGCCCTTTTACGGTAAGATATGGGGCGACTTTTGGGGGAATTGTAAATATGGTTACCGAAAACCATAGATTGTTAGATGACGGATTTCATGGAAAATTTTCATCAGGTTATGAAACGAATGGGAATTCATTTGTAAATATGTTACAGTTACAACATGTTACCAACAAGTTTGATGTGGTAGGGAACGTTGGATATCGAAATTTTGGAGATTATAAAGATGGAAACAATACAGAAGTTCCTTCTTCATTTACCAGTACCGATTATGGTGTAAAGTTAGGGTATAATTTAACAGAGAGTCAGCGTTTACAAGCACACTGGCGTCAATCGTTTGGTAGAGACATAAAGCATGCTGCATTACCAATGGATACAGATTATGATAACAGCACAATTGTATCGTTAGATTATAAGGCAATAAACATTGGTAACACTTTAAAAACAATTACTACTAAAGGATTTTATAGTTATGTAGATCATTTAATGACGAATGAAGACCGCCCCAATTTTAATATGGTATATGCCTTGTCGCCAGTAAAATCTGAAACCACAGGAGGTAAAGTAGAGTTTGAATTAAATTTACATGATGATTTTAAGTTATTTGTAGGAAGTGATATCAATCATATAAAACGAGAAGGAAATCGTACTCGTACCATTAAAATGATGAATGGTACGATGCTACCAATACCAATGGTTAAAGTAGATAAGATTTGGCAAGATGCTTATATAAATGATGTAGGGGTATTTACCGAAGCAAAATTTAATTTAGCTCCTAAAACCGTTTTAACTACTGGGGCTCGTGTTGATATTGTAAAAGCAAATGCAAAAGATTTAGAAGCTGATTTCGCAGCAATGTATCCAATAGTGAAAACTCATGAAACTAATGTAAGTGGTAACATTTCATTAAAGCATGCATTTTCTAAGAAAGCAATTCTTGAAGCTGCTTTTGGTAGAGGAGTTCGAACAGCTAGTATGGCCGAACGTTATATCAATCATTTTACAATAGGGTCAGATTCTTATGAATATTTGGGGAATCCATTGTTAAAACCAGAGATAAATAATCAGTTTGAATTAGGCTTAAAAGGAAAAATTGGGTTGAGCAAAAGTTTACAATTACACTATCAAACATCCGTATTTTACTCAATCTTTGAAGATTATATTTCCGCGGTGGTAGATCCAACAATTCCAAGAAAGTTTATGCCAACAATGCAACCTCAATATACAAAAGTGTTTACTAATATAGAAAATGCTACCAAAAAAGGGTTTGAAATTGTAGTAAAGTTAGAATTGTTAAATGATTACTATCTACAGACTGAGACAGCATATGTAAAAACAAAAAATAAAGATTTTAATGAATCACTACCATTAAATCCGCCTTTTACTTCAAAAATTTCTATAGGGGTAGATAAAGAAAGTTATTGGGCAAAAATGCAGTACAATATTGTATCAAAACAAGAAAATATAGCTCCTTCTTTTGGAGAAACCGAAACAGCAGGTTATCAAATTCTAGATGTAAAACTAGGAGTAAAACCTATTAAGAGAGTTACTATAGGAGTGGCTTGTTTAAATGTGTTTGATAAAACGTACACAAACCACTTAAATTTTGCTTATAAAAACCAATCGGGTTTACCAATGTCAAAAATCAATGAATCTGGAAGGAATTTCACAGCCTTTTTACAGTATAAATTTTAATTTTAATGTAAGGTTGCTTAATTTTGATGACCAATCAGAGAAATTAATCATTAAAATAATAGTATGAAGAAATCAATTTTATCAGTTATAGTATTTGTTGTAGCACTTGTGTTTTCTAATGAAGTAGCGGCTCAAAAATTTGCAAGTTTAGATAAAAGTCCAATGGATGCCTCAACGTACCCTGCGATTTATAGAGTTTCTGATAAAAAGGTAAAAGTTATTTATGGACGCCCACAGTTAAAAAAAAGATCATTAGCAAAACTAGCTCCAACTGGAAAAGTATGGAGAACAGGAGCCAATGAAGCTACTGAAATTACATTCTATAAAGATGTTACTTTTGGAGGAAAAGACGTAAAAGCAGGAACCTATACGTTGTTTACCATTCCAGGAGAAAAAGAATGGACTGTTATTTTAAATACAGCAGTAAATGTATGGGGTGCCTTTTCTTACAACGAATCGGATGATGTTGTACGTGTAACAGGAAAAGTTTCCAAAGTAGCAAAACCTATAGAGGTTTTCTCTATTGCTTTTGAAGGAGAAGAGGATATTTTTAATATGTATTTAGGATGGGGTAATGTTGTAGTTACTGTACCTGTTAAAGGATAAAAACTTTTATAAATATTTAATGAAAGCATAACCAATTTGGTTATGCTTTTTTATTTTAAAGTAATATTATTCTACTAGTTTGTATTTTAACTCAATACTAGGTTCCATTTGATATGTAAATATTATTGAGCTAAAAAGAAAGGGGTGCTCAATTCCCATTTCTAAAGGTATTGTTAAAGATGATTCATTTTTTGTTAGCCAAATATCTTCATAAACATGCACTAGGGTGTCAAGTACTAGATAATTGTATTGCTCAATATTTAATGGTTTAATCACTACTTCTTTATCAGAAAGTTGACTAGGTACTGAGTTTTTGGCTGTGTTAGAAAGGATAGCTTTTCTAACATCAACAATGGTGTCAATTTCTTTAGATGTATGTTCAGAGTTAGTAGTTGAATTGGCTGATAGACTCATCTTTACCAGCACATTTTCAGGAATTAAAGTAACTTCTTCTGATAGTTGAGGTAATAAATTGAATACAATGGGAACATAGCATTCTCTGTATAGTAAGGCATCTAATGTTTCACTAAAAAGAATATGATACTTTTCAGCTTCAGGGATTTTGAAAGTAACAGCATCAGCAGTATAGTAGTTTGTTATGTAATTGGTAAGCTCCAGTTTTTGAATAAGGTTTTTGGCATACTCTAAAGATTTATCATTAATCTCTAGTAATGAAAACTGAACTTCTTCAGGACTAAAAAGAGGCGCAATCAAAGTAACAAATGGAGCATAGGGTCCGCAACCAGCATAAAAAACATGAATAATTTCATTAGGGTGGCTTTGTAGCTTGTCTTTAATGGCGGTTACTATAGCCTTTAAAAACTTCACAGTTCTTTTATAATCCAGTAAACACTGTGCTGCATGATTCAATCCCAGTGCTTTTCCTTTTGCTGTTGTTACAGCAGCAAGATGCTCTATATCATTATCAAATCCAGTTAGCTGAGTGAGTTCTTGAAAATAAGAATGTATTTCATTAATTAAGCTTTCTACTTCAGTTTGTTGAGTGGTGCTTTCGAGTAGCATTAATACTTTCTCTTTAAGATCTATAGCAGTTGCATTTTTGTTCATAGCTGATTAATAGATGGTTTTTAGGTTAGTTTTCGATCTAAAAATAGAATAATCGTAGTTATTAATGAAGTGAAGACTTTCTTATTTTTAAAATTAGGGTGTTCTTGAACAGGATAAAAATATATGGATGCTTTCTACTTCCAAACAATAACTGTAAATTTGCGTCCTTTAAAACAAGAAGTTACAAATGCAGTACAATCATCAAGAAATAGAACGTAAGTGGCAAGAATTTTGGGCAAATAACCAAACATTTAAAGCCAGTAACAATTCTGATAAACCAAAATATTATGTGTTAGATATGTTTCCTTATCCTTCAGGAGCTGGATTGCACGTTGGGCATCCATTAGGATATATCGCATCTGATATTTATGCACGTTACAAGCGTCATAAAGGGTTTAATGTATTGCATCCACAAGGATATGATTCTTTTGGATTACCTGCTGAACAATATGCGATTCAAACAGGACAGCATCCAGCAATTACGACCGAAACAAATATCAAAACATACCGTGGTCAGTTAGACAAAATCGGATTTTCATTTGATTGGTCTCGCGAAGTACGTACTTCAAATCCTGAGTACTACAAATGGACACAGTGGATTTTTATCCAATTGTTCAACTCTTGGTATAATAAAGATACTGATAAAGCAGAAGATATTGCAACCTTAGTAGCTACCTTTGAAGCAGAAGGAAACGCGAATGTGAATGCGGTTTCTGATGAAGATGTACAGCAATTTTCTGCGGAAGAGTGGAAGAACTTCTCAGCAACAAAACAACTAGAAATATTATTACAATACCGTTTAACCTTTTTATCGGATACCGAAGTAAACTGGTGTCCAGCTTTAGGAACGGTATTAGCAAACGATGAAATTGTAAACGGAGTTTCAGAACGTGGAGGACATCCAGTAATTCGTAAAAAAATGACCCAGTGGTCTATGCGAATTTCTGCCTACGCACAACGTTTATTAGACGGTTTAGAAACTATCGATTGGCCTCAACCGTTAAAAGATAGCCAAACCAACTGGATTGGTCGTTCACAAGGGGCGATGGTTTCTTTTGATGTGGATGGACACGATGCTAAAATAGATGTGTTTACTACACGTCCTGATACTATTTTCGGAGTGTCTTTTATGACCTTAGCTCCAGAACACGATTTAGTGGCACAAATTACTACTGCTGAACAAAAAGAGGCAGTTGAAGCTTATATAGATGCGACGTCAAAACGTTCTGAACGTGATCGTATGGCAGATGTAAAAACTATTTCAGGAGTGTTTACTGGTGCCTATGCATTACATCCATTTACAGGAAAACAAGTACCCATTTGGATTGGTGATTATGTATTAGCAAGTTACGGTACAGGGGCTGTTATGGCGGTACCATGTGGTGACCAACGTGATTACGATTTTGCAAAACACTTCGGATTAGAGATTCCAAACATTTTTGCAGATGTTGATATTTCTGAAAAAGCAAATGATGCTAAAGAAGGAATCAAATTAGCGAATTCTGATTTCTTAGATGGTTTAAACTATAACAAAGGAATGAAAACCGTGATTTACGAACTAGAAAAACGCGGTTTTGGTTACGGAAAAATAAACTATCGTTTACGCGATGCAGTATTCAGTCGTCAACGCTACTGGGGAGAACCATTCCCGGTATACTACAAAGACGAAATGCCGCAAATGATTGATGCAAAGCATTTACCAATTGTATTACCTGAAGTTGAAAAATACTTACCTACTGAAGACGGAAAACCACCATTAGGAAACGCTGAGGTTTGGGCATGGGACACAACAACAAATACTGTTGTTGAAAATACTAAGATTGACAACGAAACTGTTTTCCCACTAGAGTTAAATTCAATGCCAGGGTGGGCAGGAAGTTCTTGGTACTTTAACCGCTATATGGATTCGAATAACGAAGGAGAATTTGTAAGTAAGGAAGCGGTTGACTATTGGAAAGAAGTAGATTTATATATCGGAGGTTCTGAACATGCAACAGGACATTTATTATATGAACGTTTTTGGCAAAAATTCTTATTTGATAGAGGTTTCTTACCTGTTGATGAATTTGCTAAAAAACTCATCAACCAAGGAATGATTTTAGGAACTTCTGCTTTTGTATATAGAGTTGAAGGAACAAATACGTTTGTTTCTAAAGGATTGATTGGAGATAAAATAGTGCAACCTATTCATGCTGATGTTTCGTTAGTAAATTCTTCTGATGAATTAGATATTGAAGGATTCAAAAATCATCCGTTAAATATTGATTTTAAAGATGCAGAATTCATTTTAGAGGATGGTAAATACATTGTAGGTCGAGAAGTTGAAAAAATGTCGAAGTCGAAGTACAACGTAGTAAACCCAGATTTGATTTGTGAAGAGTATGGAGCCGATAGTTTACGTTTATTCGAAATGTTCTTAGGTCCGTTAGAGCAAACCAAGCCTTGGAAAACTTCAGGGATTTCAGGAGTATATTCTTTCCTAAAGAAATTATGGAAATTATTTGCTGATGAAAATGGTATCAATGTTTCAGACACAGCACCAACTAAAGAGGAATTAAAAACCTTACATAAAACGATTAAGAAAGTAGAAGAAGATATTGAGAACTTCTCGTTCAACACGTCAGTTTCTACTTTTATGATTGCGGTGAATGAGTTATCGGCCTTAAAATGTAACAAACGTAGTATTTTAGAACCATTGTTAGTATTGATTTCTCCGTATGCTCCTCATATTGCAGAAGAATTATGGAGTCAGTTAGGACATGCCGAATCTATTTCAACTGTAGCTTTCCCAAAATTTGAAGAAAAGCATTTGGTTGAAAGTTCTAAGAACTATCCAGTTTCTTTCAATGGTAAAATGCGATTTACGTTAGAGTTACCGTTAGATATGAGCAAAGATGAAATTGAAAAAACGGTAATGGCACACGAAAAAACACAACAACAATTACAAGGAAGAAAACCGAAAAAAGTGATTGTTGTTCCAGGTAAAATTATTAACATTGTCGGCTAATAATAACAATTTAAATATTTAATTAAATGAAAAAGATTTTTAAAATTAGCTATGCAGTTTTAGTATGTTTAACATTAGTAATGAGCAGTTGCTCTGACAGTGATAATGATCCGTCAGGAATAGCTGAAACTAACTTGTCAGGGAAAGTATACGGAGTAAGTTTCAGTGCAAAAGGAGGAAAAGCGTTTACATCTGGTGATAAAATTTCAGTAAACATTACCAATATTGAAGCTGATTGTACTTCTTCAATATTTGATTATGAAATTGCTATCTCTACATACATACCTGCGGAGGTTGGAGTTTACAATGATGTAAATGTAGTATTTGAAAAAGAAGGAGAAACACCTTTAAATTTTTTAGGTGCTAACGTTGAAGTTTTAAGTATTGCAAATGATGAGATTACTTTAAAGGTAAAAGCAAATTCAAGTGCTGATAATACTGTAGAAGGACTTTTTAAAGTTGCTTATTGCCAAGAATAATTTAATAAGGCATAAAAAAATATAAAAAGCTATTGTTATATAACAATAGCTTTTTTTTAATGATTAACTTAGTATATAAGCAATATTAGATATATAATTTTATAGTACGATCCAAAAACTTTTCTCAAATTTGCTTTCCAAAAAAAAAATAAATATGAAAAAAGTATCCCTTAACAACACTTGGTTCTTTGCAATAATTCCAATTGGAATCTTCATTTTTGTAGCACTTCCACAGTTACAAAATACTTATGAATCGTTTCATAAAAGAGAAATGGAAATGCAACAGAGTATGCGAGAACTAGATTCATTGCAACAGCTTACAAATCCTACAAGAAAAGATTTAAACAACATTAAGCGTCTTGAAATTAGTGTTCCAATTCATCAGTTAAGCATAGAAAAACAGCGATATATTTACTATAAAACAGGAGGAATGCTAGCTGTATTAGCTTTTATGTTTATCGGTATGTTTGGCTCTAGTTATTGGGCACAAAGAAAGAAAAAATCATCAAGTAATAAACAAATAGAATTTTCTTTTGGTGACTTTACAACCGATGCCATTGGGCAACATATTTCTTGGAATGCACTTAAAGGTTCAGGGAGCAATTTTTTAAGTGAACGATTACGAAAAACAGCTTTTGGATACAAAATTACTTCCAGTTCATATATGAAGTTTGTAGCTTGGAGTTTCTTTTTAATGGGTTTAAACTATGTAGCTTGGTCATTTATAGAGTTTTTTGAGTTTTCAAAAGAACCCTTAACATTTATGCATGGTGGAAAATTATTTTTTACTTCAGGAGGCTCTTTTTTATTAGTGGGAGGATTTTTATTGACTTCTTTTGGAGCTACCACCTATATAAACTCACAAAAAAGAAAAGTTTTAGTTGATGGTAAAACAATACCTTTTCAACAATTATACGCCTTACAAGTATTGTCAAAATTTGTAGAAGGCAATAAGTCTGGAGGTTACTACTGTTATGAGTTAAATGTAGTAACTCAACAAGGAGAACGTTATAACTTATTAAATCATGGAGATAAAGAGTATTTGTTGAGTGATATGGTGAAAATAAGTAGGCTTTTAAAGATTCCTGTGTGGAATAGAAATGTGGCGTAAAGAAATTTTAAAGATTTAGTAAACTTTTACTAATTTACACTCAAATAATAAAAAGGGGTTTGGTAAAAAATTTGTCGTGTAAAAAAAGAGTATCTAATGCGTGCTATTTTTCTTCGGTTGATGATATTGCTGAAGAAGTTTGGCAAGAACTTCAGTGTGAAGGTAATTTGTACTTTCAGCCAAAATATTTAGCAGCTTTAGAAAAAGGGAATCCACAAATACAGTTTGCTTATGTTTTACTGTTAGATGATGCTAAGAAAGCAGTAGCATTGGCTACAATTCAAGTAATCGATTTTCATTTAGATAGTGTTCAAAACAATTTACAATCAGTTGTTGAATGGGTTAGGTGCATGGGAAGAAGATTACACTTGCTATCATCACAAAAACCGTTTAAAATACTTACCTGCGGAAATACTTTTGTAAGTGGAGAGCACGGAATTTTTATCAAGTCTGATCAAGATAAAAAACAAATAGTACAACAACTTGCCAAGGCAATTGTAGCTTTTGAAAAAGATATTTCAGAAGAACCTATTGATGCTTTTATGTTGAAAGATTTTGTCAATGAATCGCTTTTTATAACGGATACTTTATACGATGTAAGTTATAATTCGTTTAATGTAGATCCTAATATGGTATTAACACTAGGAGATGATTGGGATACATTTGATGATTATTTAGCCGTTTTAAAAACAAAATTTAGGGTAAAAGCCAGAAAAGCGATAAAACAAAGTGCTCATTTGCGAATTGAAGATGTTCAAATTGATGAGATAGCGCAATTATTGCCTAAAATGACGTTATTGTATAAGACAGTATCCAACAAAGCGAGTTTTAATTTAGGGGATTTTAATTTAGAGACCTATAAGTTTTTAAAGGAAAACTTGAAAGAAAATTATTTTATTAGAGCGTATTGGTTGGAGGATAAGTTGGTAGGTTTTCTATCAGGAATCATGAATCAGAACTCATTGGATGCACATTTTGTTGGAATAGATTATCAATATAACAAGACCTATGCAATTTATCAGAGAATGTTGTACGATTATATTTCTTTAGCAATAGAGCAAAAGGTAAAGATGATAAACTTTGGTAGAACAGCAAGTGAGATAAAAAGTTCAGTAGGAGCGGTTCCTCAAGATTTAACTATTTATTTGCGTCATAAAAAGAGCATACCTAATAGAATCTTAAGCTTATTTTTAAAACGAATTCAACCTACAGAGTTCAGTTTAAAAAAACCTTTTAAACTAGAAGTAGTATAAAGAAATAAAACCTCTTTATTGTAATTAATACATGAAAAACACACAAGAATTATTAAATATACTTACCCTTGATGATATAGGAAATGGTAATTTTAATGGAGTAAGTAGAGATATAGGAAGCCCGAATGTTTTTGGTGGACAAGTACTGGCACAAGCATTAAATGCAGCATATAGAACAACCCCAGAAGAACGTATTTTACACTCATTACATTCGTATTTTTTAGAAGCAGGAAACTTAGAGTTGCCAATTACGTATAATGTACAAACAATTCGTGATGGAGGTAGTTTTTCTACCCGAAGAGTTACTGCACACCAAAAGGATAAAACTATTTTTATTCTGGCTTGTTCTTTTCATAAAAGGGAAGAAGGATATGAGCATCAAATGCCCATCAAAAAAGACATAAGACAGCCTGAAGAATTGTTGAGTTGGACAGATATGTTAGATAGATTTGGTGATTTTTTACCAAAAAAGATGAAAGCTTTTTTAAGTATAGAACGCCCAATAGATTTTAAACCGGTACAACCAGGAAATCCGCTTGAAAGAAAAGATTTGCCACCAGTTGTTGATGTTTGGTTTAAATTAAAAGGAGAAGCGAGGGACTTACCATTATCAATTAAGCAACAAATCTTAACGTACATTTCAGACTATAATATTTTAACTGCTTGTTTAAATCCAAATGCAAGTGTAGCTAATTTTGGAAATACACAAATGGCAAGCTTAGACCACTCCATGTGGTTTTACCGTGATTTTGATTTTGATGATTGGATGTTGTTCTCGGTTGAAAGCCCCAATACTTATGGCGCTCGAGGTTTTGCTTGTGGAAATATTTATACAAGAAAGGGTGAGCTTATAGCTTCGGTAGCTCAAGAAGGTTTAATGAGACCGATGAAAAAGAAGTAGAAGTTCGTATATATGAAATAAAAAAGCCGAGTTTAAAACTCGGCTTTTTTATGTTGTTTGATTAAGCTTCTATTTCAACAGCTTTTGTGCTTATATGAAATTCTTGGTAAGTTTCTAATAAACTCATCAATCCAGAAACTAAATCTTGTGTTTCAATCAAAATACTAAAGTATAAAGTAGTATTTTTAGGACTTGTTTCATCTGTTCTAATTCGTTCTACTTGTTTTTCAATAGACTTTGATACATCTTTTAATAATTCTTTCTTCTCGTTAATGATATGTTCTAAATTATCAAAACTTCTAGCCTCAAAAGTATTACTAATATCATCTAATAATTTAGAAAGGGTGTTGTCAATACTTTTTAGGTCTTTAATTTGTCCTTTTTTAAGGTTTTTATGATTGTTATTTACGTGCTTGTAGGTAGCTCTAGAAATATAACTAATAGATTGTGCTACGTCTTGTAAATACCCTAAAATTAAAATATAGAACCTACTTGCTTGTACCGAAGTATCATCTAGAGATTTAATGAAATAGAATACACCATCTTTCAAGCTATCAATTTCATCATTTAATTTGGTAACATGCTTATCCGTTTTACGCAATTTTACTAAATCGTGTGTAGCCAAATCATTAACAACACTTGAATATAATTTGTTAACACGTTGTGCTACCCCTGCGATATGATCAGAACTTTCTTCAATTACTCCATTAATAGTAATTAACTCAGCTCTTTCCATGTGAATTTGCTTCTTTTCTTCTTTAGATTTTCTTCTGTGTATTAAGGTGTTTCTTCCAATTAAAAGCGCAACTACTAATAACAACACAGGAATCATTGTTTTATCCCAACTAATTAAATAAGCTACCACAGCTGAAGCAACGAATGCTACAAAAGCGGTTAAAAACCATCCTCCAATTACATTGATTACACCAGCAACTCTATACACAGCACTTTCACGTCCCCAAGCTCTATCAGCCAAAGAGGTACCCATTGCTACCATGAAAGTTACATAAGTAGTTGATAAAGGTAACTTCATTGAAGTTGCAATAGATATTAAAATACCAGCAACAATTAAGTTAACCGAAGCTCTTACTAAATCGAAAGCAGGCATTTCATAAGTTTTGTCTTTAGGTAGTTCAATTACTGGTTTTTGAAATTTAGAGTCGATAAAAGCTAAAGTTTTCTTAGGAAAAATAGCATTGATACCTAAATTAATTCCCATTGAAGTTCTAACAACAACTCTTGATAATGGGTTTGGTTGAAACTTCTCATGTCCATCACCTTGACGTGATAAATCAATTCCTGTTTTAATTACGTTTCTTGCTTTGCTAGAAGTCCATAAAGTAACTACCATAATGGCTCCTGCTAATAAAAGTAACCATACATTAGAAGGTACTTTTTTAGCTAATATTCCCATTGAAAAGGCGTCAGCAGCTACTCCTGAAACTTCCCAGGCTTGGTATGAGTTCCATGCTGCGATTGGTACCCCAATAAAGTTTACTAAGTCATTTCCTGAGAATGCCATTGCCAACGAGAAAGTACCAACTCCAATAATTACTTTTAAAATATTAACTTTAAAAAATTGGATTAAGACTTGTGATATAGCACTCCAGAAAACAAATCCTCCTGCAATAATAATTAAGGTATTACCTTCAATTAAGTGCTTTAAATCTTTATAAAAAGGAGTTCCTTTTAATCCTTTTACGAAGATAAAATAGGTAATTGCAGTAATTGCAAAACCACCAAACAAAGCGTTGATATAAGAAGCCCTTTTTTCGAAATTAAAAGAATAAATTAAACGAGAAAAGAACTGTACAATAGCTCCAACAGAAAAGGCAACTACTACCGAAAGGAGAATACCATTTATAATTTGAATGGCTTTTTTATGGTTGATATAATTCCAAATATCTGAAATAGACTGCGAATCATTAGCCGCAATTTTAATAAACGAAATACATACTGCAGCTCCTAATAATTCAAAAACGATAGATACCGTTGTTGAAGTAGGCATTCCTAATGAGTTAAAGATATCTAGTAATAAAATGTCTGTAATCATTACTGCCATAAAAATGAACATGATGTCTTGGAACATGAACATGCTCGGGTTAAAAATACCCTTACGAGCAACTTCCATCATACCGCTTGATGTTACAGCTCCCAAGAAAACTCCAACACTAGCAATTATCATAATATTTCTTACTTTAATTGCTTTAGAACCGATTGCTGAATTTAAAAAGTTAACAGCATCGTTACTAACTCCCACAACTAAGTCAACAACAGCTAAAACAGCTAAAGCGACTAACATCAAAATATATGGATCTCCCATTTTTTAGTATTTAATTTAAGTTTTGCAAATTTACTTACACAAGAATGCTCTTATGTTATGTTTATGTTATCATTTTAGAAATGAATATCTACTTGTAATCGATACATTAATTGGTTTGCAGCCGTTGGTATATCTAAATAACTAACATCGGTTTGAATCTTTAATTTATGTCCGACAATGTATTTTGATAACCCTAATGTATATTGATTTTCAATGTCTTTTCCTGTAATGTTTTTGTCCAATGCAATATTGGTATAACGCCCTGTTACTTCCCAGTTTTTAGCAAATAAATATCCCGATTGAAGGTTTAATCCACTTCCTACTTGTACTACATCACCCGTTGGAGTTCCATCAGAGTTTTTTGCAATAGGGTCTTTGGCATCTCTATAAGCATATTCCCCCATAAAAGAAAAACCTTTGTATTTAAACATGGCGTCGGCAAATATAGTAGTTATATTCGTTTCATAGTACCCAATATCATTTACCATGTAGGTACCTTGGTTACTTCTGTTTTTAACAGCATTATTGTTAAAATCGTAACTAGTACCTATGGCAAGCTTAGGAGTTTGTTCTCTTTTTAAATCACCTCCTTTATAATCTCCACCTCCTTCAAAATTACCAAAGGGTAAAAATTCTAAACGAGCGGTATATTGGTGTCCGCCAAGGTTTCCTACAGTAACATTTCTTCCTTCACCTTGTGCAAAAGAGAATGCTTCACGAACAATAAACTTATCTGATAAATTAAAATGGTGTCTTAATTGTAAGCCCATGTCTCTATCAATATTAAATCTGCTGTTTAGTAAAGATCGGTCAACAAGTTGCATGTTAGCTGAAGATATAACGCGTTCGCGGTTACCTGGTAGTTTAGTTTGTCCAAACCACAGTTCAAAATTTTGATGAAAATTCCATTTTACAACGGCATCTAAAATATATCTTGGAGCATTTCCAGTATGTTCTGAAGCTCCACTAATATCTTTATTAGATAAGCCAAGTTCTAATTTGTATTTTAATTTAGGCGAAAGCACAAACCCGTCAAATTTTAAACGGGCTCTTCTTACAAGCATTGATGAGGATGGATTGTATAATCCTTCTTTGTTAGAATCCCATTCAGCAGTAGCTAAAAATTGTACTCTAGCCCCCATGTTCATAGACCATGTGCTATCTTTTCCTATTAGGTTAAATAAACCTTTACCAAATTTTGGAGAGTTAGTTTGCTGTGCATTTGTATATGAAAATACAAACATACTTACTATGGTAAGTACTGTTTTACAGTTCATTAGAATATCGTTATTAGTTTTTGTCGCGGCAAATAACTAACACTAATGTTAAGTTAGTGTTAATTGAATATTAAAAAACTGCCTTAGAAAAAGGCAGTTTTAGGTAAGTCAAATAAATAGTCGACAAAAACTAATAAATTTATAATGACTGTACATCCTCTAGTAGAGGGAAGTCAAAATTACTGGCTTTTTCCGATACTAATATTAAGTGTAATTTAACAAACTGTTACCAAGGTAAATTTTAAGTTAACTTGGAGGGAGCTATATATAATCTGCTATTTTTTCTGGTCCTTCTAAAATGGTTCGCACAATTTGCATGGTTCCATTTTTATTTGTGATTAAATGCCACTTAATGAGTGTTATTTCATTGTTTTCAATTTCGAGACCAGTAATACATCTTGGATGCACGCAACTGCCATCATTAAAATGAGGCAATTCTTCGCATGAAGGAAACCTTGGACGATGCGTATGACCAGTAACAATCATTTGACGATTGTTTTTTTGAATCCATTTTTCTAATCGGTGTTCTACTTTTATTAGTCCTTTAAAGTTTTTTGCGGGGCTCGTAGGATCTTTAATCCCGTATATTTGAAGTGGGCGCCATAAAAAGCGAACTAAAAACCGGCTGAGTTTCCAAAAAGTATAATTAAACCAATCAGCTTGGTGACCGTGGAGTAGAAAGATTGATTTTCCGTCATGTTGAACTAATCGAATAGCTTCTGAAAAGGAAGCGTTAGGTAACAATTCTTTTTCTTTTCCATCGATAGTGTCGAGATAAGTACTTAGGTTTTTTGTTACATTTTTAGGGTTTTTATAATCCATATCATGGTTTCCCCAAATAAAATGTAGTTTGTTTTGCTGGTAAAATTCTTTAAGTAATAAGTAAATATCTTTATTAGCATTAAAAATGTTTTCAAATTTGTTTTCCCATAGTTCATCACCATCGCCTAATTCTATATAGGTAAATTCTTTTTGAAGATATTGAGATAGGGCATAATGGTATATTTTTCTATTATGCACAAAATCATCGGCAAAACTACTATCACCTCGATGACAATCAGAAAATATAATGTATCTAGACTTTTCGTTAAAAGGTAACTTTTTCGCTTCTCTAAAAGCTTTACTGATTCTACTGTTTGAAGAAAACATGTATACTAATTTTACTAGATAAAGATGCATAAAAAATAAATAAAACACTGAATTTCTATAAACTTACTGAGAATACATTTTGAAATTAAGTTTATGGGTAAGTAAGATGTTAAAATACTTAAGTGTGTTATAATGTTAATTTTTAATAACTTACGTAAAAATTTAAAAACTAACTTTAATACCCTTCAAAAATGAAAAAAAAGTATTTATTACTTTCGTTACTATTGCTGTGCCTTAGTTTTTCTAATGTTTACAGTCAAGAAAAAATGTTTTATGGTACTATTGAAACTAAAGATGCCTTAAAACTACAAAAAGTTGCTCCCTCTGATATTAAGATTCTTTCCTCCCAAAATGGATTTAGTGCTGTAAAGCTAAGCCATCATGCAGCTGAAAAATTGCATCACATGATTTTAACTCATGGTCCAGGGTTTATTTATGAACCGTCTGAAAAACAAGCTATACAAACAATTCAGAAACTACAAAGTAAGAAAGCTTATCAGCAGAGAGCATCATATACTATTAGTGAAGATCAACTTGTAAGTCAAAGTTTAGGTTTGGTAAACAATACAAATATTGCCAATCATATTGTAGAGCTTGAAAACTATGGTACTAGATATCATACTACCCAGAAGGCAACACAGGCAGTACAAGACTTAAAACAAAAATGGGAAACTATGGCCAGTGGTAGATCTGATGTTAGTGTTAGAATAGTTGACCATAGTAGTACCACTATGCCTTCCGTAGTTATGACAATTCAAGGAAGTGATCTTCCGAATGAATATGTAATTATAGGTGGTCATATCGATTCTGTTAGTCCAGAAAGAGAAACTAATGCTCCTGGTGCTGATGATAATGCTTCTGGTATTGCTACAATTACCGAAATGGCTAGAGTGCTTTTTCAAATGGATTTTCAACCTAAAAGAACAATAGAGTTTATGGCATTTGCTGCTGAAGAAGTTGGTTTAAGAGGTTCAAAAGAGATTGCTCAGGATTATAAAAATAGTAGTATCAATGTTTTGTCGTATGTGCAATTTGATATGACTAATTATAAAGGATCGCCAAAAGATGTTTACATTTCTGATGATAGCTATAATAGCAGTACACTTAATGCTTTTTTAGCGAGCCTTATGGATCATTATAATGCTTCGGGGAACCATCAATTTACCTACGATTATACACGATGTAATTACGGTTGTTCTGATCATTATAGTTGGGCGCAACAAGGATATGATGCTGCTTTTCCTTTTGAAGCATCATTTAACGATTCAAGTCCTTATATTCATACTGTTAATGATACTTCAGACCGATTCCCAACAGCCAATGCAACACATGCAGCAAAATTTGCAAAGCTTGGTTTAGAGTATTTAATTGAAGTAGCAAAAAGTAAAGGAAGTGTTAGTGTACCAGCTTACTGCGATTCAAAAGGAAACAATATAAATGATGAATATATTCAAAATGTAAAACTTGGGACTATTAATAATAATTCAGGAGCTACAAATGGTTATCAAGATTTTACGAATATTTCTACCAATTTAGAACAAGGTAGTTCCAATACAGTTACTATTATTCCTAAATGGACAGGTACAGTTTATAAAGAAGGATATGCAGTTTGGATTGATTACAATCAAGATTCTGACTTTGAAGATAGCGGAGAGCAAGTATGGGTTAAAAGTGCATCTACTGATAGCTCTGTGAATGGGACTTTTACTATACCTAACACTGTAAAACTAGGAACTACAAGAATGAGAGTTTCTATGCGGTATAATACGATTCCTTCTTCTTGTGGTTCTTTTGATTATGGAGAGGTTGAAGATTATACTATAAATATTATTGAAGGAGATGGTGATACTAGTACAAATATTTGTGACGGAGTACCGCAATATGATTCTTCTCAAAGCTATCAGGTTGGTGATAGAGTTGTTTATTTTGATGTTTTGTATGAGAGAACATCAAGTGGATGGAACAGTATTGGAAATTGTAGTAGTGCTAAAGTCACTAAATCAGATACAAAGGAAATTTTAGTAAATGATAAAAATGTAATTGAATTTTCTCCCAACCCTGTTGAAAAGGGAGTAATCACCTTACAAGTAAATAATGAATTGTGGAAAAACAAAGAAGTTGCTATCTATAATGCAAATGGAAGGTTGCTTCAAAAAGTAAAAATGAGTTCAAGAAGCAACAATATAGATGTTTCAAAGTTATCAGCCGGGATTTATTTTGTGTCTCTTGACGATACGGGAAAAATGTATACTAAACAATTAGTTAAAAAGTAATTGTTTACAGAGTATAAAAAAAACCCAAGTTTTAAAACTTGGGTTTTTTGGGTTATTTATATCTAAATATTGGTTTGTTAAATCACCTTATTGTATAGTAAAGTTGTCTAAATAAATATCGAAAGGAGCACTCTTTCCAACTTTTAAAGCAAAGAAACTTTTGCTTAAATCAGATGTGTTTAAATCAGTAATACCTGTTAAATCTAAGGTGATCTTAACCCATTGTCCAGCAGTGTTGATAGAACCAGTATAGCTATTGCTACCACTAGCAGAAATAGTAGTGTCTCCAGTAATATCACCTAAATTAAATGGGTAGTATGATGTACCATCTGATTTATATAAGTTGATAGAGATACTTTTTCCTGTTGAAGTTCCTTTAACATAAAAAGTAATAGAATTGTAAGTACTTGGTAATCCATTTTGAGCTAAAGAAGTAAAAACATAATCATTACCACCTGTTGAACTCATATTGATGCTTAAAGCAGTACTACTGTCAACTCCATTTCCTGCACTTTCAGTAGCGTAACTTTTAAGACCAAAACTGTTTAAACCATTTGTAAATGCTGTGAAATCTTCAAAATCACCTCCAGCAAAAGCTAAAGAACCAGTAGGTACAGGTGTACCACCTCCACCACAAGTTGTGTAATCTTCAGTAAAGTTTACATCAGCTTCATTTCTTAAATAGATTTGAACTCCATCAAAATTAGACATTACTCCAGTAAGAGTACCTTTTTTATTACTTACAGGGTTATTAGCAAAGTTAGCTTGACTACTAACATATGTTGTTAAAGCATCTCCATCACATTCTGAAATTAACTCATTATTCCCACTATAATTTTTAGCGTTGTCTTTGAATTGTACTCCTTCAATTTGTACTAATTTACCTTGATAGTCTCCAGTTAAAGCTTGTGCTATGGTAATTACTTCAGGTGTTGGTAAAGTACCTGCAGTTTTACTAAGAATGCTAGATGGAGAAACATTTAATTGTAATAAACCTTTATATTCACTTAATTTAGCTCCACCAACTGCAATTTCTACTTCGTCTCCTAAGTTTAAATCGTATGCACCACTAAAACGTAAAGCAATACCAGCTGATGCGTCTTGTGCAAAAGCATTTTGGTTTGATGTATTTCCAGCAGCTAAATCTGAAGTAATTACAAGTTTTACTTTTAAATTTTCAGTAATGGTAACTTCACTATTAGTATATAAAGACTTAACGTAAGCTAATGTAGCTTCTGTAGGGTTATTGTTACAACCATATTCTTGAGTAAAGTTAACATCGTTAGTGTCTCTAAGAACTAATTGATAGCTACCTGAAAATTCATCTAAAATAGCAGTAATACTTCCTTTTTTATCAGGAATTGGATATTCTTTGAAGCTAACGAACTTACTTGTAGAAATATCAATTTTTTCAAAAGTTTCACAAGAAGTCATAGTTCTTGTAATGTAACTATCGTCTTCAGGGTAAGCATATTGCAATCCTTTTGTTGCTGATTGTAAACCTTCAATTTTCACTAACGTATTGATGTGGTTATCAGTTAAGTCACCAATTGTTAAAGTAGTTGGTACGATATCTACGATTTCAGAAGATCTATCTATTTTGCTTACATAATCCTCAGCTCCAATTCTGTCAGTACGATTACCAGTACCTTTGATACCAATTTCAAAAGCTGAGTAGGGTTTGCTTAAGGCTAAACCTTTTAGTTTAACATATACTTTTCTTCCTACATTATATCTAGCTCCTAAGTTAGCATCATCAATTTTAATTTCAACTCCTACTGTAGGATTTTCAGGTTTGTCTTGTATAACTAATGTTTTGTAGAAGTTACCTTCTCTGTCATCAGAAATAACATAACCAGAAATAGTAATATCGTCATTAAACTCTACTACATCACCATTGTACAAAGCAATGATTTCACTTAATGATTTTAAGTTAGTATATTCTTTGTCTGATCCAATTGTTGGTAATTCAAAATCGTTATTATCAACACATGAGGCTGAAATTGCAATAAAAAGAATTGCAAAAATCTTGTATAAATTTATTTTTTTCATCTTGAGTGTTTTTTAGAATCTATAATTTACGTTTAAGAAATAAGTGGTACCTCTACCGTACCAGTATTTGTTTCCGAAAGTAGGAGTTCCGTTTGCGTTATCGTCACGTAACTCACGGTAGTTAGCTCTTCTACCTTGTTCGTATCCTCCTGTTTTATATTCTTCATTGAATATATTATTAATACTAGCAAATAAACCGATATATTTGCCATCACCTACTTTCCAAGATTTTCCTCCAATAGCATTTACTACGATATAATCGTTGAATTGTTCTTGCTGTAATAGTTTTCTAGCTAATATAGGGTCATAATCTGCAAAAGGAGCACCGTCTACATCACTTATAAAGTTACTAGTTCTTCTAATAGGGGAAACATCTACAAAAGATTCATCTAAATAATTAATAGTAGCTCCAAACCACCAGTAATCAGGATCTCTGTATTCAAATCCAAAAGAGTATGCTTTTTGTGGTCCTGCAGCAATTCTATAATCTTTAAGAGAAGCAGCTCCCATATCTCTTTTACCGTTTATAAATCCAGGAGTGGATGCATTTTCAGTAGTAATAACAAGATTAGGATTGTTATTGTATGTATACTGACCAATATTTGCAGCCCCTTTTAATTTAATAGTAGAAGTAACTTGTGCTTCGATACCCAATTCAACACCAAAGTGTCTTTTATCAATGCCTGTTAGGATTTCCTGAATAAAAGCAGAAGTATCTCCTCCAATACCATCAGCAAAGAAGAAAGAAATCTCAGTAGCATCTTTAATATCTGTAAAATAACCAGTCACTTTTGAAGTGATTAATGGGCTTCTGAAAATGTAACTAATATCTCCAGATAAAATTTTCTCACTGTTTAATTCTGCTACATCAGCAACAGTAACATTATTTGCTCTTGAATTAGCAAAAGAATTACGTAAAGAAGGTGCTTTTGTAATATAACCACCATTTATGTCTAGTAAATGACGACCAGAAATTTTATAAGTTAAACCTCCTTTAGCTCCGTAGTTAAAGAAGTCTAATTTATCTGACTTTCCATAAGAATTAGTAGGGAAGTATCCGTTTTGGAATAAGCCTTCTCTCTGATGAGTAGTATTATTTGCTTGTCCAGCTACATAAAAATCAACTTTGTTGTACTTGAATTGTAATTGTGCAAAACCACCATATACTTCAGATTCAAAATTATAGTTGTATTTGAAACGATCACCCAAACCAACAGTTCTACTAGGTGTTAATAGATTGCTTTGTTGTTGGTCAAAAGTACTTCCAAAAGTATTAACATCTAAATAACCTGTAGCTCCAAGCATATCTATTGGAGTAGCAAAGTTTTCAGATCTTAATTTTCTGTACTCTGCGTTGGCAGTTAATGTAATATTATCATTTAATTCAGAAGATAGAATCATGTTTGCAGTTAATTGCTTGTCATCGTTTCTGTCTTCATATAAGATAGCACGAGCATTTTCTGGACTACCTTCATTTCCTATGTATAACTCATCCCAATCAATTTGTCCGTCATTTTGGAAACTAGTTAATGCTTTATATGCATTTTCGTAGTCAGGTCCATTAGGATCTGATAAATACCAACTAGGTAGTTTTCTATAATATGTAGGATCAGGATTGTTTGTTCCGTTATAATCTAAACGACTATTTCCAATCTCTCCGAATTGATAACCAATATTGGTGTTTAACATGGTGTTATCAGAAAGGTTCCAATAGTGATTTAACATTATGATTGGCTCGTATAATCTCTTAACTCTTGAGTTTCTCATTTTTCCATTTTGATTCCCCCAGTAAGAGTTATAACGAATACCTCTGATATCAAAAACTTCTTGAGTATTAGGTGACGATTTACCTCTTTCATTTTCAGCAGCAATCACAGTTAAGTTTAAGCTGTGAACATCGTTAATCTGCTTTTCAAGTGATAAAAAGATAGAGTTAGCATCGTAAAAAGTTCCATCAACATAACCTTCGTTACCTGCTCGTCTACTTCCAGAAACTGCTATTGCCCAACCATTAGCTAATAAACCAGAAGTGTAAGTGGCCATTAAACGATGTTTATAACTTCTATTAGAAGAAGCGTAAGAAATACGTGTTCCTTCACTATATTCAGAAGCTCTAGTGTTAATATTTGTAGAACCTAATACACCACCAAAAGCATAATTAGAAGGAGTTAACCCGTTACTAAATTCTTGATTACGTAATACGTCGTTCAATCCTCCCCAGTTACTCCATTGAGGTCTTCCGTTGTACAACTTGTTCATTTCAATACCGTTAATCAAAACTTTACCGTTCTCAGAATCTAAACCGCGAACTCTGTAGAATGAACCACTCCATTCAAAAGCAGCAGTACGTAAGTATATATCTCTGGTAGCTTGTAATAAACCAGAAATATTATCTGCAGCACTTGTGTCATCGTTTAATTCATCATCCGTAATGGTGATAGTACTTAAATCTTGGTCTTCAGATATATCTTCATACATAAAGATAGTTCCTAAGTCTACAGTTTTACCAGATAATTCTACTGGAAAATTTTGGGTTTCATACCCGTTTAATGATACCGTTACAATTTGTCTTCCGTTTGGTAAACCATTTAATGTAAAAGTACCGCTAGCATCAGTAATGCTTGAAATGTTGGCGTCTTTTACACTTACAGAAACACCTTGCATAGGATTTTCTGAATCGCTGTTTATTACGATCCCCTTTACAATGTTCTGCGCATTAAGGCTAAATAAGCCTGAAAGCAACAATAACATTGTTATCGTAAAATTTCTCATAAATAATTGTTTATAAAATATTTAAATAAGTTAGTTCCCAGTGCCGAAAATTACAGCAAAAGGGAGGCAAAATTAATAAAATTATCATTATGTTAATATTAAGTTAATGTTATGAATGAGGGTTTTGTGTAAATTGTAAGTTTTGGCTTGAAAATTGTTTTACTTTTGCCGCGTAAAATTTATTAAATGAGAAATATAGCTACACTCTTAGTTTTAACTCTTGTTGTTTTTTCTTCATATGCGCAGCAAGGACAAAAAAAATATAAAATTAGAACCGTAGGTTTTTATAATTTAGAAAACCTTTTTGATACCAAAAATGACCCTGAAAAAAACGATGAGGCGAGTCCGATTATGGAAATGAAGGGAAATAAAGAAGAGGTTTATTGGGATAAAATAGATAAGCTTGGTGAAGTTATTTCTCAATTGGGGGAAGAAAAAGCACATACAAGTCCTGCTATTTTAGGGGTAGCAGAAGTAGAGAATAAAAAGGTGCTTGAAGATTTAGTGAAATCTGAAAGGTTAAAAAAGAAGCGTTATGATATTATTCATTTTGATTCTCCTGATAAAAGAGGGATTGATGTAGGTTTCTTATATCAACCACGTTATTTTAAACCAATTCATTTTGAAGCATTCAATCCGAATATTTACGATCAGAATCATAAAGTCTATACACGTGACATCTTGTTAGTTTCAGGATACCTTGATGATGAACTTATACATATTATTGTAAATCACTGGCCGTCTCGTAGAGGAGGAGAAGCAAAAAGTAGACCTTTACGTGAAAAAGCAGCATATAAAGTAAAACAGCTTATAGAAAAAATTAAAGAGAGTGACCCAAATCCAAAAGTTTTAATAATGGGAGACTTTAATGATGATCCCATAAACTCGAGTTTTAAAACTGTTTTGCTAACCAAGAGCAAAAAGAATAATGTAAAAGAAGGTGATGTTTACAATCCATATGAAGATATGTTCCGTCGTGGATTTAATACACTTGGTTATAGAGATAATATTAATTTATTTGACCAAATAATGTTTACTTCTCCATTATTGGATAAAGGAGAGAAAGATTTTTCAACTTATAAAATGTTCAAGTCAGCAATCTTTAATAAGCGTTTCTTGACACAAAAGAGTGGTCGTTATAAAGGATATCCTTTTAGAAGTTTTTCTTATGGAAAATATACGGGAGGTTATAGTGATCATTACCCGGTATATATGTACTTGATTAAAGAGGAATAAAATTAAAAGGACTTGCAATTGCAAGTCCTTTTAATTTTTACAAATATCGTTTAAATAGTTGTTCATTCTTAATTGAAATAAGGTACCTCTCAACAAATCATCTATTTGTCCCAATTCGACTAATGATACTGCCAAACTAATTTTGTCAGATGGGGTTTGTAGCAAAATAGATTTACAGTGCTTTCCCTTGATACACGTATCACAGTTTTTTTGTTGTCTTGAATCCATTACTTTTTCTAAGAACTCTTCAATTTCTCGTTCTTTTAAATGAAATCCAGTGTCTCTAAATATGAGTTGAATTAGGTTAGCCTTGTTTTCTTTCCATTGAAAAGAAATACCTATTTTATTGTCGTATATCTTTGTTATACTTTCCATAATCATAGTTAATTATGAAACAAATATAAAAGTTTATTTGGAATTATTCTAAATAAAAAAAATACTATTTTAAATCTTTTAACATTAGCTGAATAGAAGTGTACCCATTCCAAGTATTTTCATCTAAGGTATAGGCAATGTCAAAATCGTTTTGTGTTGAAGTTATTTTGTCTCCCAAACCAAACCCAATTGCATTGTATGTTTTTTGGTCAGTGCCGTAAATGATATTCAATTTTAAATGACTACTGTCAGTGCCAACTTGTTTTCCGTAACCATTATCTCTCACAGCAGTTGTGGTAAAAACAGGTTTCATGTTTTGCGGACCAAACGGGGCCATTTGTTGAATAATGCGGAAAAACTTTGGAGTGATTTCTGATAAGTCAATCTCAGCATCAATAGTGATTTCTGGAGTTAACAAGTCTTTATCAATGGTTGCTTTAACTACTTCTTCAAACTTATTTTTAAAGTTTTGATATTGCTCAGGTAACAAGGTTAACCCCGCTGCATATTTATGTCCACCAAATTGTTCGATAAACTCAGAGCATTCTTCCAAAGCATTGTACACATCAAATCCTTTTACGGAACGAGCTGAGGCAGCTAATTTTTCACCACTCTTAGTAAAAACCAACGTAGGTCTGTAGTAAGTTTCTGTTAAACGAGAGGCTACAATACCAATGACTCCTTTGTGCCAATTTTCGTCAAAAACAACTGTGGTGTAATTTTCTTGTTCGTTATTTTTTTCAATTTGTAATAAAGCTTCTTGGGTAATTGCTCTATCCAGTTCTTTTCTGTCTGAATTAAATTTTTCAATAGCTGAAGCAAACTCAACGGCTGAATCAAAATCCATTTCGGTTAACAATTCAACTGCATAGTTTCCATGTTTCATACGACCAGCAGCATTTATCCGCGGAGCGATGATAAAAACTACATCGGTAATGGTGAGTTCCTTTTTTTGTAACTGATGAATAATAGCCTTAATACCATTTCTGGGTTGCGAATTGATGACTTGTAGTCCGTGATACGCTAATACTCTATTTTCACCAGTCATTGGAACAATGTCTGCGGCGATTGCTGTAGCAACTAAATCTAAATATGGAATTAAGTCTTCAATCGTTTGATTTCTTTTTGAAGCTAACGCCTGAATCAATTTAAAGCCAACACCACAACCACATAGCTCATCATAAGGATAGTTGCAGTCTATTTGTTTAGGGTTTAAAACAGCAATAGCTTTTGGAACCTCACTTCCGGGTTTATGGTGATCACAAATAATAAAATCAATTCCTTTTTTAGTAGCATAATCAACTTTATCAATAGCTTTAATACCGCAGTCTAAAGCAATGATAAGCGAAAAACCATTGTCCTCAGCAAAATCAATTCCTTGAAAAGAAACTCCATAGCCTTCTTCGTATCGGTCAGGAATATAGGTTGCAATATTAGGGTGAATTGTTTTTAGGTAAGAAGATAGTAAAGAAACAGCTGTAGTTCCGTCAACATCATAATCACCAAAAACTAAGATATTTTCGTTGTTAGTAATAGCGGTTTCTATGCGTTGAACAGCGAGCTCCATATCCTTCATTAAAAAAGGATTGTGTAAATCGCTTAGTGATGGACGAAAAAATAGTTTGGCTTCATCAAAGGTTTCAATACCGCGTTGCACTAAAATTTTAGCCAAGGTAGTATCCACAGCTAATTCTTTAGCTAATTGTTTTACTTTAATGGTGTCTGGTTGCGGTTTTAGTGTCCAACGCATAGCAATTTAATCGAAAATAAATTAGTTGTTATGTAAATGAATAGCGGTAGTTACATCAGCAAATTTTCTAAACATTTCCATAACACCACAGTATTTTTCAATCGATAAATCTACTGCTTTGTTAATTTTTTTCTCGTCTAAATCGCTTCCGTAAAAATGATAATCAACCAAAACTTTATGGTAATATTTTGGGTGCTCTTCGGTTAATTCACCAGTAACAACAATTTTAAAATCATCAATTTTTACACGCATTTTTTCTAACATAGGAACGATATCTAAACCAGAACAACCTGCTAATGAAGAAAGCATCATGGCTTTAGGTCGTAACCCAGTATTATTTCCTCCATGCTCTTCAGAAGTGTCAATTACTATTGAATGTCCACTTGGGTTATCACTTTCAAATTGCATATTTTCTTTCCAAACGGTTGTAACTGTGTTTGTTGCCATATCTTGATAATTTTTTGTTTATTGCATAAGTAAGTCAATGTGTATTTTGACTTAAGTATTTAAATAGTAACACAAACTTACAGTAAAAAGTTAGTATTAAAAACTTAAAAAATAAAACTATGCCTTTAGTAACTCCTTTAGATTCGAATCATGATGCAGAAACAAAACAGTTGTCTGATTTTTATAATGAAACCTTAGGTTTTTGCCCAAATTCGGTGTTAACAATGCAACGCCGACCAGAAATTTCTAAAGCATTTATCAATTTAAATAAAGCGGTAATGGCTAACCATGGTCGTGTGACTTCTGCTTTAAAACGTATGATTGCTTGGGTAAGCAGCAATGCTACAGGTTGTCGTTACTGTCAAGCACATGCAATTCGTGCTGCTGAACGTTACGGTGCAGAACAAGAACAATTAGATAATATTTGGGAATATAAAACACACTCAGCATTTTCTGATGCTGAACGTGCAGCATTAGATTTTTCATTGGCGGCTTCGATGGTTCCAAATATGGTAGATGAAAAAATAAAAGAGGAGTTGTATAAATATTGGGATGAAGGAGAGATAGTAGAAATGTTAGGAGTGATCTCTCTTTTTGGATATTTAAATCGTTGGAATGATTCTATGGGAACAAGTATTGAAGATGGTGCCGTTGAAAGTGGAAAACAATATTTAGGAAAACATGGTTGGAACAAAGGAAAGCATGTATAAAAATTAAAAGCTCGCATTTGCGAGCTTTTTTTATTAAGTATCTAACTGAATTATTTTTTTAATAAATCTCTAATTTCAGTTAATAGTTCTTCTTGACTAGGTCCTTTAGGGGCTTCTGGAGCAGCTTCTTCTTTTTTCTTCATAGCATTTACAGCTTTTACGACCATAAACATTACAAAAGCTACAATGATAAAATCAATAACATGAGTTAAAAATTCGCCATACATTATAGCAACTTCTCCTGTTACTTTTCCTGCTTCATCTGCAACACCTTCTTTAATTATATATTTTACATCTTTAAAGTTGGCTTTGAAAATAAGTCCAATTAAAGGAGAAACAATTCCTCCAGTAAAAGATGTTACTACTTGTTTAAAAGCAGCACCCATTACAAAACCTACTGCAATGTCTACTAAATTGCCTTTCATGGCAAAGTCTTTAAACTCTTTAAGCATTCCCATATTTTTGATTTTTAATAGTTAACTGAATTGAAAAGTATAAAAAAATTAGTGTTTTACCAATCTTTTTATGCGTTGAGATAAAGAGGTAAGTATTTCATATGGAATGGTTTCACTCTTATGAGCCATATATTCCACATGTTGTTGATGGTTAAAGATAATTACTTCATCTCCTTCGTTACAATCAATTTTTGTAACATCAACCATAATCATATCCATACACACATTTCCAATAATAGGAGCTGGTTGATTATTGATAAAAACAAAACCATTTTTATTTCCTAGTTTTCTTGAAATACCATCTGCATGTCCAATAGGAATCGTAGCACTTCGAGTAGGTTGATTTGCAACAAAAGCTCTATTGTAACCAACAGTTTCACCAGGTTGAATTAGGTGAATTTGAGAAATAATAGACTTTAAAGTATGGGTATTTTTTAATTGAGCAGTTTCTTGATCATCATTTCCAAAACCGTACAATCCTATGCCTAAGCGAACCATATCAAATTGAGCCTGTGGATAATTGATAATTCCAGAAGTGTTTAAGATATGAAGTGTAGGTTCGTAATCTAGGTGTGAATAAATTTGTTTTACAATATAGGCGAAGTTGTTAATCTGACCTATAGTAAAATCTTGCTCATAAGGATCTTCACTAGCAGCTAAATGTGAAAAAATTGATTCAACTTTTACATTGTTTGATTTTTTTAACCCTGAAATTAATGCAGGTACATCTGTGTGCCAAAACCCTAGTCTGTTTAATCCGGTATTGAATTTTATATGAATAGGATAATTCATCAAAGGAGTCTCATCTGCAAGTTGCATAAATGCATCAAAAATTTTGAAACTATATAAACTAGGTTCAAGACGATATTTTACAATCTCTTTTAAGTTTTGAATTTGAGGTTGTAACACTAAAATAGGAGTTGTTATTCCTGCTTCACGTAACGCAATACCTTCATTAGAGTAGGCAACAGCAAAGTAATCAACCTGATCTTGTACAATTTTAGCAATCTCTACTGATTCACTTCCGTAGCCATATGCCTTAACTACTGCCAAAATTTTGGTTTGAGGCTGTAATTTTTGTTTAAAATAAGCTAGGTTGTGCAACACAGCTTGCGAATCGATTTCTAAAACAGTAACGTGATTGTTATTCATTATCGGTTTCTTCTTCTTTATTATGAGCTTCTTGCTCTTTCATGGCTTTATAATAGGCAGCTCTGCTTAAAGGTTCATATTCTTGGGTTTCACCCAATAATACTAAATCGTCACTTTGTGCTTTCCTATAACTATAATGTGCTAGGTTGCCAGTACGGGTGCAAACTGCATGTACTTTGGTAACATACTCAGCAGTTGCCATTAAAGCAGGCATAGGTCCAAAAGGATTTCCTTTAAAGTCCATATCTAAACCAGCAACTATAACACGAATGCCTCTGTTGGCTAAATCGTTACAAACAGCTACAATTTCATCATCAAAAAACTGAGCTTCGTCTATTCCTACTACGTCAACATCATTAGCAAGTAGCCTTATGTTAGAAGATGCTGGTACTGGCGTAGAGCGAATTCTATTTTCGTTATGCGATACCACTTCTTCATCGTGATAACGAGTATCAACAGCAGGTTTAAATATTTCAACACGTTGCTTAGCAAACTGAGCACGTTTAAGTCTTCTAATTAATTCTTCGGTTTTACCCGAAAACATTGAGCCACAAATTACCTCAATCCAACCAAATTGTTCTGTGTGATTTACCGTATTTTCAAGAAACATTTTGTAATTTTAAGCTCTAAATTATTGATTTTTGTATTACTTTCGAACGAGGAACAAATTTATTAAAATTTAATAGCAAAAAATAAAATACAAGGATAACTTATGCACAAAAAACTAGCAGCAGATTTAACCAGTTTAGCACACAGTATCTTACAAATGAAAAATAAAGAGGATGTGTTTGAGTTAAAGCAAAAGGCATATGAGGTTTACGAAAAACTTTCGGTTTTAGCGTATGTAGAAGAGTACATTAATAATACTCCAAATCCTACTAAAACTAAAGATGAGTTGTTGCAAGAAGTGTTGTTGGCTGAGCAAAAGAAAGAAGAGGAGCTATTAATTGAGAATTCATTAGTTAAAGAAACAGTTGTTAAAGAGGAAGTAGAAGAAGTTATTGAGACTACTGAAGTTGTTGAGGTTGAAACTAAAGAGATAGCTCAGGGAGTTTCTACTTTAGAAGTAGTAAAAGAGGAAGAGTCTTTGGAAGAGGAAAGAATCATACATCATTTAGAAGTAGAAGAAGAGTTGGAGCAAGAGATTGATGAGATTTCCGAAAAAGTTATTGAAGAAGTAGAAGTCATTAAAGAAGTACAAGAGAAAACAGTTGTAGAAGAAATCATAGAACAACCTTTTGATGAACTTGAAGAATTGTTACATGGTACTACTGGAGATGTAAAAGATGATGTAAAGGATGTTGGAGAAAGAAAAACACTAACATTAGAGGATGAGTTACAAGATACTATTTCAGTAGATGTAATGAAAGACTTGTTTACTAAAGCAGAGCCAAAAAAATCATTAAATGACCATTTTCAAAGTACAATTCAAATTGATTTAAATGATAGAATTGCTTTTGTAAAGCATTTATTTGATGGAGATCAAAATGACTTTAATAGAGTAATTTCTCAGCTTAATACATTTAAAACAGAAAAAGAAGCAAAAAAGTTTATCAATAAAATGATAAAACCAGACTATGATTGGGCTACAAAAGAAGAATACGAAAACAGATTGTTAGAAATCATAGAAAGAAGATTTGCTTAGATGAATTCCGACTTCATAGTTATACATACTCATTTTCATAAAAGAAGAACGGGGGTTACAAGAAGTATTGAAAATGTACTTCCTGATTTAAAACAGTTATGCACAACGTATCTTTATGGGTATGGAATTGAAGGAGAGAAAATCACAACTTCTGAATTAAAAAAACTATTATTCTCTAATAAAAATAGTGTTGTTCATTGCCACCGTAACAATGAAATTTTAAAAATGTTATGGTATCGAGTTTTAGGGGCAAAATTTAAGTTAGTGTCTACAAGACATGCAGAAACTGAGCCTTCAGGATTTACTAGGTTTTTATTAAAAAAATCAGATGAGGTAATAACATTGACAAATTCAATGCATAAAAACCTAGGAATACCAAATACAAAAGTGTCACACGGAGTAGATACAAACCTTTTTGTTCCTAATTCAGAAAAGAAATTAAATCATATTTCTCACAAAAATATAATTCTTTGTGCAGGCAGGGTAAGAAAAGCGAAAGGACAAGTAGTTTTGTTAGAAGCTGTAGCCCCTGAGTTACAAAAAAATGAAGATTGGTCACTAGTTATTGTTGGGAAAGTAGATAAGCCTCAGTTTTTAGAAGAATTAAAAGAAATTGCAGAGAAGAATCAAATAGAAAACCAAGTTTATTTTATTGATGAAACTTCAGAAATTGTTTCTTATTACCAAGCAGCGACCATTGCAGTAGTACCTTCTTTTACAGAAGGCTTTTCTTTGGTATGTGCAGAAGCTATGGCGTGTGGAAATACTGTTATAGCTACAGAAAATGTTGGAGTACACTCTGAGCTCATAACAAATTTAGAGTCAGGATACTTATTCAAATCAGGAAATATTGCTGAACTTCAAAAATTAGTTCACAAGTTGATAAATAAAGAGCTTCCGGTTTTGGGTAAGAATGCTCGAAAAGAAATAGAACAAAATTGGAGTGCTCAAAAAGAAGCGAAAGAACTTGTTAAGGTGTATGAAAAAGTAAGTCAAAAATTACTTTAACAAAGGGATTTTCCCTGTAAATAGAAACAAGCTTAGAAAAACAATTACGAGTTTGTCAACTTTTAAATCACTTGCGACGTATTATTTTAATAGAGGGGAAAACCCCTTTTTTCTTATTAGGTACCATGGGGAGATTTGTTAAATATGCGTTAAATGATTAATTTTACATTCCAATTCGCGCTCCTTAGCGAGTTGTAACCTCTTACTACACCCCTTATTTAATTACCTCTCAACATTATAATAACCTCTTACTATATCCCTTAATCCCTTTACCTCTCTACATAATAACCTCTCTTGAAGTTAAAAAATGTTGCCCTTAAATTTATTTTATTTACCAACCTCTTAATAAAGATATTTTACAACTAACTCCATAAAAACTACAGGAAGTTAGTTTGCTGCGTGACCTCTCTAATAACTTAAAATTAAAGAATAATACTATGTAAAATATTACACTATGTTGCTTAATGACACACAGCCTGCCTGTAAAAGGAAAAGGTTAAACATGTTAAAAAAATGCTGCATTGAGAGTAATTTAAAAGGGTACCTAAATTGTATGACGGGTTTTCTTGTCATGCTTTTTTTGTTTTCTATAACTACACTCCATGCACAAAACGTGCCCACTGAGACGACCGTAAAAGCCAACTTTGGGGTAGACTCAGATGTACATTCAGGATTAGTTTCCTTTCCTAATGGAATGGTTTTCCCATTTGGAACAGACGATTGGTTCTTGGGTGAATCAGGAAAGGGAGTTATAGATGAAACTCCTACAGCTACAACTGCTAATTTGTTAGTAGATGATAATGCATCTGCAGAAATAAGAATGAGTGTTCCTATCTATTCAATTGTAGATGGAAGGCTATGGATTGATGCCGTATTTATTAGAGATCAAAACTCTCAAGGAAATAATTCAGATTCAAATGTTTTTACTGGGGGATCAGATAAAAATAATGACAACCCGAATACCTGGACCATCACAGATGCTTCCGTACCTCAAAAGAATGATATTATTGATGTTTTTGGACATTTAAGAAGAGAAGGAGCTACTGTAGATACCAATGAATGGGCTTTTATAGGGGCATCAACAAGGAATGACAGTGGTGATAGTCACTTAGATTTTGAATATTTTAGAAAAAAAATAAAGTTAGAAGGGAATACAATTGTATATGATGGAATGTTTGTTACTCCTGCTGAAATTGCAGCGTTACAGACAACAGGGGGTAGAACACCTTATTTGTTTGATCCTGTAACGGGTGCAGTAACTCAACATGGAGATATTACTCTTTCTGTTGATTATGCAAACGGTGGAGCCAATGCGATTATCAAACTATATGTTTGGGTTGAATTGGTAGGTGTACCTGACTCTTATTTTGATACCCAAAATACATTACCTGCTAGACCTTTTGAATTTAAACAAGATAACAATGGATATATACAATATGATGGAGGGGATGGAGCTGGAAACTATGGATATGCAGAAGTACAATTAAGAAGTGACTTACCTCCTGGTTTCGAAGCTGTTTTTTCTCAAGTAAATGATGGAGGAGCTGTGCCAGCAGGTCCTTGGGGAACTATAGATAAATCAGGAAATATAGTAGCAAATTATCAACAAAACACTTTTGCTGAAATTGCGATTAATGCATCAGCATTAGGGTTTGATTCAAGTAGTGCGCCAGGTACAGATTGTATTAGTCCACTAGGGAGTGTAATTGTAAAAACAAGATCTTCTGATTCGTTTACTGCGGAGTTAAAAGACTTAGCAGGGCCATTTAGTTTAGCTGATACTCCTGAGGTAACAGTAAATATTGAAGGAGAAGATTTAGCTTGTACAGAAGAGAGTATCACCTTAACAGCAACAGCGACTCCTGCGGGAAATACATTTAATTATGTATGGTATAAAGATGATGTGGAGCTTATGGGAGAAACTGGAAATACACTACAAGTAACAGAAACGGGGGTTTATAGAGTAACTGCCACATTAGAGTTTGCACCAGGTGTTTTTGGTTGTACGGCAGAGGATGAGTTTGAAGTAAACGGAGAACCATTAATTCCGTTAAATCAAGTGTGCCCAGAAAATCAAACAATTCCTGAATGTACTTCACAAGAAGAAATAAACACAGCATTTGGTAATTGGTTATCAGGATTCTCTTATTCAGGAGGAAATGGAACTGTGGTAGAGAAATACTATGTTAATGATCAAGAGGTAGATGTTAATACTCTAGAAGCACCAAATACCTGTGGAGGAAGCATAACATTAAAGTACGAAGTTTCTGATGAGTGTGAGCAGGTGAAAATGTGTGAAAGAACATTTACAGTAACACCAGATGAAACAGATCCAGAGATTGTTGATGTACCCGATTATAAGTTAGAAGGTTGTAACACGCCATGGCCAGAGAACTTAACTACCGATTGGACAGATAACTGTTCAGCAGGCGGTCAAGGCATCTTGTCTGATGGTGGAGTCGATCAACCAGATAGCGAAGACGGTTGTACTCAATACAGACTGTATACTTTTATGGTTACTGATGATTGTGGAAACACCGATACCGAAACAACATTAGTATCTAGAGATTACGATGTAACCAATCCAGAGATTGTTGATGTACCCGATTATAAGTTAGAAGGTTGTAACACCCCA